>PVWP01000005.1 GCA_003003925.1 Aphanothece cf. minutissima CCALA 015 | reverse complement strand
CGGGCTGGTGGAGCAGCCGGTGCGGCGGCATCCACTGAAGTGGTGGTGGGAGACAGCTCTGGCGCTGCTGGCGGTGGCGGGGCTGTGGATCGGCATTGATGCCTTGCATCACCAGTTCCGCGGCAAGTTGTTCCTGGGCAAGGACGCCGATCCGGTGCCGATCAGCGAGCGGGTCCATGCCCTCAATCCCCTCATCCCCGGCACCGGCATCACCAGCGATTGCACGGTGGCCAGCGGCAAGCCCTACAACGCCACCACCCGGCCGAATTTCGACAGGTGCAACCGGCCCGGCCTCCCCGGCGCCCGGGAGATCTTCCTGCTGGGCGATTCCCACGCCCAGCACCTGCTGCCGATGCTGGATGCGGTGACCGCCCGCACCGGCCAGCGCCTCACCTTCGCCGCCATGGGTGCCTGCCTGATCGCCCCGGAGCTCACGGTCACCTGGCAGCAGGGCCGCTACGAATCCTGCCGCCAGTTCTCCGCCGGGGAGATGGAGCGCTCCCTGCAGCGCCTGCAGCCGGGTGACATGGTCCTGGTGTCGGGCTTCCTGCACAACTACCTGGCCAGCAACGACCTGGAGGGCCGGGGCTATGGCGCCCCCACCTACCGGGGCGAGCGCCGCCTGCGTATCGCCGAGGTGCGCCGGGTCTGGGTGGCGTCCATGCGCGCCTACGCCGAGCGGCTGGCGGCCCGGGGCCTCCAGCTGGTGCTGGTGGTCGACAACCCGTCCCTGGCCAGGGAGCCGGTGGCCTGCCAGGACCCCGCCGGCAGCAGCTGCGCCGGCGATGCCGCCACCACCGCCCGGATGCGGGCGACCCTGCGCGAGCTGCTCGGCGAGGTGGCCGCCGGCCTGCCCAATGTCCATGTGTTCGACCCCACCCCCTACCTGGTGGGTCCCGACGGCCGGGTGGTCTACCGCCGGCCCGACGGCACGCCCCTCTACGCCGATTCCCACCACCTGAGTGTCTCGGGGAGCCGGTCGCTGGCGGGTCCTTTCGAGCGTTTCCTGCAGCAGCAGGGCCTCACCAGCCCCCGGCCCACCCCACCGCCCCCCACGCCATCGCCCCCTACCCCATGACCCTGCAGCCCCCCACCGGGTCCTCCCCCCGCTGGCACTTCACCGATCCGGTCAGCGGCGATGCGCTCACGCTCGCCCCCGAGCGTGGCGGTCTGGTCACCAGCTGGTGCTGCGGCGGAGAGGAGATCCTCTACTTCGATGCGGAGCGCTTCGCCGACCCCGCCAAGTCGGTGCGGGGCGGGATCCCGGTGCTCTTCCCCATCTGCGGCAATCTCCCCGGCGACGAGCTCGTGCTGAACCAGGGGCGCTTCCCCCTGCCCCAGCACGGCTTCGCCCGCGATCGGCCCTGGTCCATCGCCCCGCTCGCGGACGGCAGCGGCGTGGGCCTGCGCCTCGAGGACAGCCCGGCAACCCTCCGCCACTTCCCCTTCGCCTTCGCCCTGGAGCTGGAGCTGCGGCTGCAGCCCTCGGCCCTGGCGATCACGGCCCGGATCAGCCACCGGGGTGAGGTCGGCGCCGATCCCCTCCCCTTCAGCCTGGGCCTGCACCCCTACATCGCCGTCGCCGATCTCTCCGCGGTCCGGATCGAAGGCCTGCCGGCGGACTGCTTCGACCACCTCAGCATGGCGCCGGCCGTCACCGCCGACCAGCTCTCCCGGCTCGAGCAGGGCGTGGATTTTCTCTGCAGCGGCCAGGGCCCGGTGCGGCTGGTGGATCCGGCGGGCGGCCGGGCGGTGACGCTGCATCCCGTGGCGCCGATGGATCTGGTGGTGGTGTGGAGCGACCCGCCCCGGCCGATGCTGTGCCTGGAGCCCTGGAGCGGTCCGCGGGGGGCCCTGAGCTCCGGGGAGCGGCGCCTGCTGGTGCCCGCCGGGGACTGCCTCGAACTGGGTTGCCGCTACACCGTCGAGAGGCTCTGAGCGACGCCGGGGAGCCGGCCCGGGGCCAGCTGGCCGGCGGGATCGAAGCGGTGCTTGATCGCCTCGATCAGGGGGCGGGCGGGGGCATCCAGCCAGGCCGGCAGGCCGGCGCCCGGGGGCTGGCGCAGCACGGTGAGATGGCCCCCGAGTTCGCCGCAGAGACGGCGCAGGGCGCCCACCTGGCTGGAGGTCAGGACCGGCTGGGACCCCGTCGGGTCTGACCAGGCCAGGCCGAGGCCGCTGCCGGCGGCCATGTCCACGGCCAGCCCCGCCAGGGTCGGCGCCGACATCAGGCTCGCGAGCCGATCGGGGCTGACCCCGAGGCGCAGCAGCCAGGCGGGCGCGGTGGCGGTGGCACCCGGAGGTGCGGGGCCCGCAGGCTCGGCGCCGCTGCCCCCCCGGGCGCGGGCCAGCCAGGCGCCGGTGCTGGCGCCATCCAGCACCCGGGCCGGCAGGCTGCAGCGCTCCTGCAGGCAGCGCACCTGCTCCTGGAGGGTGGCGGCATCGACGCTGGCCAGGCCGATCAGCAGCAGGGGATCCGGGTCCAGCCCGGCGGCGGCGGCGAGGCTGCCGTTCCACCAGTCGATCCGCTCCGGGCTGAGGCTGGAGCCCAGCAGCCAGCGGCTGAGGCCGGCCAGGTCCTCCGCCCCCCCCTGGAAGCAGACACTGCGCCGCAGGGGCGGCCGGGGCAGGGTGCGCAGGGTCAGCTCCGTGATCAGGCCCAGGGAGCCCCAGCTGCCGGTGAACAGCCGCATCAGGTCGTAGCCGGCCACGTTCTTGACCACCTTGCCGCCGGCCCTGGCCGTCACCCCGTCGGCCCGCATCAGGGCCAGGCCGATCAGCTGATCGCGCACCCCCAGGTAGCGCTGGCGGTAGCCCCCCGCCAGGCCCCGGGCCACCAGGCCGCCGATGCTGCCGGCGGCGGCGCCATCGTCGTCTCCCCAGGGGGCATCCACGGACAGCCACTGCCCGTGGTGTCCAAGCGCGTCCTGCACCTCCACCAATGGTGTGCCGGCTGCCACGGTGATGGTGAAGTCGCCGGGGTTGAACTCCCGCACGCCCCGCAGGGCAGCGCAGCTGACCACCGTGCAAGGGGCCTGGAGGGGCGGGCCCCAGTCGAGCCGGGTGCCCAGGCCCGCCGGCAGCCAGGCGGAATCCTGCCGGTGCAGGTCCCGCACCAGCTCCTGCAGCTCACTGGGCTCAGGTCGCATCACGGCACGATGGTGCCATGGCGCAGGCAACGCTCGACCCCCGGCCCGGGCTCAAGATCGTCGTCATCGACGACGACCCCACCGGCTCCCAGACCGTGCACGGCTGTCCGTTGCTGCTGCGCTGGGACGCCGGGACCCTGGCGGCCGGCCTGGCCCACCCGTCGCCGCTGCTGTTCCTGCTGGCCAACACCCGCGCCCTGGCGCCGGCGGCGGCGGCGGAGCGGGTGCGGGAGATCTGCCGCGCCCTGGGGCCCGCCCTGGCCCAGGCCGTCGCCGCCGGCCGCATCGGCGGCTGGATCGTGGTGAGCCGCGGCGATTCCACCCTGCGGGGGCACTTCCCGCTGGAGGTGGAGGTGATCGCCGCCGAACTCGGCCCCTTCGACGCCACCCTGCTGGTGCCGGCCTTCCTCGAGGGGGGGCGCACCACGGTGGATGGGGTGCATCGGCTCCAGGGCCGGCCCGTGCACGAGAGCCCTTTCGCCCGGGACGGACTGTTCGCCTACGGCACCAGCCATCTGCCGGACTGGGTGGAGGAGAAGAGCGGCGGCCGCATCCCGGCCAGGGCTGTGGACCGCATTGGCTGGCGGGAACTGGAGACCGGCGGCCCCGCCCTCCTCCGCCACCTGGCCCGCCTGGAGCGCAATGTCTGCGTGGCGGTGGACGGCGCCTCCGAGGGCCAGCTGGCGTCCCTGGCCGCCGCGGTGCGCTCCCTGATCGCGGGATCCCCGGCGGAGCAGGGCCCTGCCAACGGCCCAGGCGATGGCCCCGGTGCTGGGCGCCCCCGGCGCTTCCTGTTCCAGAGCGCCGCCAGCCTGATCCAGGCCCTGGCGTCGCTGCCGCCCCAGCCGCTGGCGCCGGCGGCCCTGGCCGGACTGCGCCGCCGTGGCGGCGCCGGCCCCCTGCCGGGGCTGGTGCTGGTGGGCTCCCACGTGCCCCTGGCCGACCGGCAGCTCGAACGGCTGCTGGCGGAGCCGGACTGCGTCGGGGTGGAACTGGAGGTGGCCAAGGTCCAGCGGTTGCTGGAGGGCCCGGAACCCGCCCTGCTGCTGGCCTCCCTGGAGCAGGCCTGGGGGCGGCGCCTGGCGGAGGTGCTGGCCGAGGGCCGCACGCCGGTGCTCTACACCAGCCGTGGCGAAGCCCGCTGCCGCCATGCCGGCGAGCGCCGGGCGCTGGGCCTGGCCCTGGCGGGGGTGATGGCCCGGCTGGCCGCCGCCGTGGCTCCCGCCCTGGGCTATCTGATCAGCAAGGGGGGCATCACCACCCACACCCTCCTGGCCGATGGGCTGGCCCTGGAGCTGGTGGAGCTCCAGGGCCAGCTGCTGCCGGGCCTGTCGCTGGTGCTGGCTACCACCGACGGCGCCACCGAGCCAGCCCCTGATGCCCGGAAGGAGCCCCTGCCCGTGCTCACCTTCCCCGGCAATCTCGGCGACCCGGGCACCCTGTGGGAGGCCTGGCGCTGGATGGACACTCAGGCCGGACCGGCGTAGCTGCGATCGAGCACTTCGATCGGATGGACCACCGGCAGCGGTCGCGGCTGCGCCCCCATCGCCTGGCGGATCTGCAGCGTGCAGCCGATGTTGGCGCTCACGGCCAGCTGGGCGCCCGTGCCGCTCAGATCGGCGGCCTTGATCCGCCCCAGTTCGGCGGCCTCCTCCGGCTGCACCAGGTTGTAGATGCCGGCGCTGCCGCAGCAGACGCCGGCTTCGGTGGCCTCGCGGATCCGCACATGGGGAATCCGGCCCAGCAGGCGCCGGGGCTGGGCCGCCAGGCCCTGGCCGTGGAGTTGGTGGCAGGCATCGTGATAAGCCAGTTGCACGGGGCGCTCGGCGCTGGCGGGGGTGCCGTCGTCGTGGAGCAGGGGCCGCAGACCCGCCTGGAAGCCCTCGCTGAGCCCGACCGTGTCGAGGAATTCCTGCAGGTCGGCCACCCTCCCCAGCACGGGGTGGCGGGTGCCGAGGATCTGGTCGTAGGCCTTCAGGGTGTGACCGCAGCCCGAGGCGGCCACCAGCAGGGCATCAAGGGGTTCGGGGCCGGCCGGTCGCCCCGGACCGATCACCGCTTCGAAGCTGGCCATCAGGGCCGCCGCCAGCTCCCGGGTCTGCTCCAGTTCGCCCTGGTGGTGGGTCATGGCCCCGCAGCAGCCCTGATCAGGGGGAATCACCACCTCGATGCCGTTGGCGGCCAGCACCCGGACGGCGGCGGCGTTCACCCCCGGCTCGAAGACCCGCTGCACGCAGCCGAGCACCAGCCCGACCCGGTGGCGGCGGGGCCCCACCGCCGGCACCAGCACGGGCCAGTCGTCACGGAAGGACTGGGCGGGCAGGGGCGGCAGCAGGGTCTCCATCGCCGCGATCTGCGGACCGAACAGGCGGGTGAGGCCGCTGCGGCGCGCCAGGGCCTGCAGGGGCGTGCCGGCGTAGGCCCGCAGGGGGGCCATCAGGGCCCGCAGCCGCCCGGGGTAGGGGAGCAGGGCGAACAGCAGGCGCCGGAAGGTGCGCTGGCCGGGGCTGCGCAGCTCGGGGGCGTTCAGCCGCGGCCGCATGGTCTCGATCAGTTCGTCGTAGCGCACCCCCGCCGGGCAGGCGGTGACACAGGCGAAACAGCCCAGGCAGGTGTCGAAATGCTTCGCCACCGTGGCATCGAGCACCAGCTCCCCGGCGTCGATGGCTTTGAGGGCATGGATGCGTCCCCGGGGTGAGTCCATCTCGGTGCCCAGCACCCGGTAGCTGGCGCAGGTGGGCAGGCAGAAGCCGCAGTGGACGCAGGGGTCGGCGGCGATGAAGCCGGCCCCGGGCGCCTCGGCAGCCGGGGACCCGCTGGTCGCGAGGGACGGAAGGCTCATGGCCGCCATTCTGATCGCTTGCACGTCCCCCTCAGGCCGTCGGGCACTCACTCCCAGAAGGCGCCGAACCAGGCATCCCACTGCCGCGGCATTCGCAACAGCAGGCCAGCCCCCGGATAGGGCGTCAGTTCCCCCACAAGGACGCCCCTGTCGCTCAGAAAGCCGTCCACCCTCAGGAAGGGCGTTTCGCAGGAGAGATCCTGGGCCAGGGCGCAGAAGGTCTGCAAGGGAGGACGATCAAGGCTGGCGAAGTCCCGGCAATGGTCGTGCTGGGGGCGTTCCAGTGGCAGCGGCCGGAGCGCCTCATCGAGAAAGCACTCCTTGGTGCGGGGTAGTTGTCGCTGGTTGCTGCGATGCCGGGCATGGGCGGACTCCGGGCGGAACAGCCGCAGGCCCCTGACACTGCCGTTGAAGCAGAAGGCGCTCATTTCGATGCACTGCCTGCCGGAGAAGCTGAGGAACTCCTCGGCCAGCAGCCGCCGCGGCAGGTTCCTGTAGCCCCATTCCTGAAAGACTTCGGAATAGTCCATGCTCAGCCACCGTTGGGCCTGCGCGATCACCAGCTCATCCATGGGATGGGTGGTAGAGGCCACCAGTTGGTACCAGCCGGATCCATGGCTGGCCTTGAGCATCCAGCGATCAGGAAGCGGGTGGGCCTGCAGGGCCTCGACACTGTCCGCAATCGCCAGGGTGCGGGGGGTTCGGCCCGCTCCGATGCGGGTCGCAATCCATTGCTTGGCGGCGAGCTTGTCGCAGAACGTGCGTAGAAGGGGGTCCCGGTCCGTCAGGATCCGATGCAGGATCCGCTCACTCAACAGGCGTGGCTTACGCAGATCGGGAGCCACGCCGTTGATCTGCCGGAAGCGGGCGGCCATTTGCGTCCGCTTTGGCAGAAACCTGACGAGATGCCGGGCCGCCTGGGATTTGCATCTCCTTGCAGAAAGCATCTCCTCCATGACCAATCCGGAAGCGACCCTAAGGCGATCGTCTGGGGTTGGTTGGCAACTCGCCTTGAGACCCATGCGTCATCGTTGGCTCGTCCCATCCCCCAGGCCCCCTGCCCTCACCCTCCGAAGTGGCGCACCACGGCTTCGGCGAAGCCGGAGCAGCTGACGGCCTCGGAGCGGGGTTCCATCAGCCGGGCGAGGTCGTAGGTGACCTCCTTGTTGGCGATCGCGGCGCTGATCCCGGCGGTGATCAGGTCGGCGGCTTCCTGCCAGCCCATGTACTCGAGCATCATCACGCCGGAGAGGATCACCGATCCGGGGTTGATGCGGTCGAGGCCGGCGTGTTTGGGGGCGGTGCCGTGGGTGGCCTCGAAGATCGCCGCGTTGTCGCCGATGTTGGCCCCCGGTGCCATGCCCAGGCCGCCCACCACCGCCGCCGCCGCGTCGGAGATGTAGTCGCCGTTGAGGTTGAGGGTGCAGAGCACCGAATACTCCTGGGGCCGGGTCTGGATCTGCTGGAAGATGCTGTCGGCGATGCGGTCGTCGACCATCACCATCGCTTTCCATTTCCCGTCGCCGTGGCTGGCGCCGATGGCGTCGATCACGGCCTTCACCTCCGCGTCGACAGCCGCCTTCTTCTCGGGGGTGAGGCTGTCGTAGCCGGGTTCGATCAGGCGGGCGTTGTCCTCGATGCTGAGGCCGGGCTTCTCCTCCAGGTTCCCCAGGATCCAGCTCTCCCGTTCGGTGATGCACTGGTCGCGGAACTCGGTGGTGGCCAGCTCGTAGCCCCAGTCGCGGAAGGCCCCCTCCGTGAACTTCATGATGTTGCCCTTGTGCACCAGGGTCACGTGGCGCTTGGCGCCCTCCAGCCCCAGGGCGTGGCGGATGGCCTTGCGCACATGGCGCTGGGTGCCGGCCTTGCTCACCGGCTTGATGCCAATGCCGGCCCCTGCCGGGATGCGGCGGTTGCCCAGCTTGCCGTTGGCGGGGATCACCGTGTCATTGAGGTGGGCGATCAGCTCGAGGCAGACAGGATCTGTCGCCTCCCATTCGATCCCCATGTAGATGTCCTCGGTGTTCTCGCGGTAGACCACCACATCCAGGTCCTGGGGCCGCTTGTGGGGGCTGGGGGTGCCGTCGTAGTAGCGGCAGGGCCGCACGCAGCAGTAGAGGTCGAAGATCTGGCGCAGGGCCACGTTGAGGGAGCGGATGCCGCCGCCGATCGGGGTGGTGAGGGGGCCCTTGATGGCCACCCCGTACTGCTCGATCGCCGTGAGGGTGTCCTGGGGCAGGTACTGATAGGTGCCGTAGAGCTCGCAGGCCTCGTCGCCGGCATACACCTTGAACCACTCGATGCGGCGCTCGCCGCCGTAGGCCTTGGCCACGGCCGCGTCCAGCACCCGCTGGGTGGCGGGCCAGATGTCCACGCCGGTGCCGTCGCCGCGGATGAAGGGAATGATCGGGTCGTTGGGAACGATCGGCTGGCCGCCCTCGAATCGGATCGCCGTGCCGCTGGCTGGGACGGTGAGCTTCTCGTATGTGGCCATTGAGTCGGCACGGAACGCGCCGATGAGCCTAGGTTTCGGGGACATTGGCTTTCTGCTCAGGGGAAACGGCATGAATGCGGCCGACCAGGCCCGATCGGTGGAACTGGCCGCCGCGATCGCCGCGGTGGTGGGGCACTTCCGCCTGCATTTCCCCGCCGCCCGGGCCAACCTCACCCCCTGGCGCGACGATCCCCTCACCCGGGCCTTCGATGAACGGGAGACGCTGGATCTCTCCTTCCACTTCCCCGGCTGGAGTCCCCGTCTGCAGTGCCGCTCGCTGCTGGTGCAGCTGCGTCTGGAGCGGGCGCCGGTCGGGTCCGGCGAACGGCCCCGGCTGCTCGGCGTGCTGATCCGCGGCCTCACCTACGAATCGGAGCGCTGGCGCCTGGCCACGGTGGGGGACTGGCAGCCGTCGGGTTCCCATCTCCCCAGTGAGGAGGTGGTCGGCGTGCTGCAGCAGGTGTGCCGCGAGCTGTTCGATCTCTTCGGCGATGTGTCGGCCGGCGGCAGCCGGGCCGCGTAATCCTTCGCAACCTTGCCGCGCCGTCCTGCAGGCCCCACCTACGTTTGTACGTCTGCCCGCGCAGCCTCCCGATCCCATGCCCGTCGCCCTTGCTTCCCAACTCCGTGAGGGAACGAAGAAAGCCCACACCATGGCCGAGAACACCGGCTTCGTGAGCTGTTTCCTCAAGGGGGTCGTCGACAAGGCCAGCTATCGCACCCTGGTGGCCGACCTGTGGTTCGTCTACAGCGCCATGGAGGAGGAGATCGGCAAGCTGGCCGACCATCCGGTGGTCGGTCCGATCGCCTCCCCCGAGCTCAACCGCCGCGAGTCCCTCGAGGCTGATCTCACCTTCTATTTCGGCGGTGACTGGCGCCAGCAGATCCGCGCCACCCCCGGGGCCCAGGAGTATGTGGCCCGCCTGCACCAGGTGGCGCGGGAGTGCCCCGAACTGCTGGTCGGCCACCACTACACCCGCTACATCGGTGACCTCTCGGGGGGCCAGATCCTCAAGAACATCGCCCAGAAGGCGATGAACCTGGGGGAGCACGATGGCCTGCGCTTCTACGAATTCGACGCCATCGACGACGAGAAGGCCTTCAAGGCCAACTACCGCGCCACCCTCGACAGCCTGCCCATCGACCAGGCCATGGCCGACCGGATCGTGGCGGAGGCCAATGAGGCCTTCCACTGCAACATGAAGATGTTCCAGGAGCTGGAAGGCAATCTGGTGGCGGCGATCGGCAAGGTGCTGTTCGGCTTCCTCACCCGCCGCACCCGCACTGGCAGCACCGAGGCCGTGCCCGCCTAGGTTTGCCAGGCCGGCGGCGGCCGCCGCCCTTTCGAACCGCGTGCGCCCGATCCGCTTCCTGCTTCCCGGCACCACCGGCCGCTTCCGCGGCGGTGGCCTGCTGGTGGAACTGCAGACCGCCCGGCTGACCTCCCAGCTGACCCCCACCGAGGTGGTCACCTACCGGAACCGTGAGCCCGACCACCCGTTCCTGGCTGACCTGCTGGCCCGGGAGTCGGCGCCCGGGGACGCCCTCTGGGTCGTCAGCTGGGGCTTTGATGTGCCCCGCCTGATGCGGCAGCTGCGGGGACGGCCCGTGGCCTACCACGCCCACAGCAGCGGCTACGGGTTTTCGCTGCCGCCCGGGGTGCCGGTGCTGGCGGTCAGCCGCAACACCCTCGGCTACTGGGGCGACAGGGCCCCCCGCCATCCCCTGTTCCTGGTGCCGAACGCCCTCCAGCCCCAGTGGCTGGAGCGGGGCAATCGGGCGGCCCCCGCGGGCGTCGGCCGCCCCATCGATGTGCTCGTGCAGCAGCGCAAGAACAGCCGCTATGTCCTGGAGCGGCTGGTGCCGGCCCTGCGCCGGCGGGGGCTGCGGGTGGAGGTGCAGAGCGGCTGGGTGGACGACCTGGTGGACCTGTTCAACAGCGCGGCCGTCGTGCTCTACGACTCCGCCGACTACTGGCGCGGCCGGGGGGTGAGCGAGGGTTTCGGCCTGCCGCCGCTGGAGGCCATGGCCTGCGGCTGCGTGGTGTTCAGCAGCCTCAACCACGCCCTGGCCGACAGCCTTGACCCGGGGGTGGTGGGCCACCAGATCGGCTGCGGCAGCCTGGAGAACGACCTGGAGCGGATCCAGGCGGCGGTGGCCGACCCGCTGGCCTGGCTGCCGCCGCCGGGCCGCCTCGCCAGCCTGCTGGAGGCCTGCAGCGAGCCGGTGCTGCAGGAACGCTGGCATTCGGCCCTGGAGGCCATCGACGCTCACTGGACCCACCTGCTGCGGGGAGGGGCGTCGCCGCTGCGCTCGCCCCCCCTGCTGGCCTTGCGGATCGACCAGTGGCGGCGCCGGTTTTCGGCCATGTGGCGATCACTGAACTGACTGGCTGGCGTGGCGGCGGCCCTTCTGGCCGCACGGGTACGATTTCCGCAAAAGTCTGACCAGATGTTTCGCAAAAGCCAAACCTTCAAGAGTTTGGTGCGACTTCTGGCCCAATTGCCGCGTCGCCGCAAGCGGGCGCTGATGCGTCTCATCCCGCTGGCGATCCTCGCCGGGGTCGCCGATCTGGTGGTGGTGGCCCTGGTGGCTCGCCTGTTCACGGTCGTCGTCGGCGGAGAGAACCGCCCCTCCATCCCCTGGGAGGGCCTGGTACCGGAAGATCCCCGGGTCAAGGTGGTGGTGCTGGTGGTGGCCTTCGTGGCGGCCGCCTGGTTTTCCTCGCTCTCCAAGCTGCTGCTGCGGGCGTTTCAGCTGCGGCTCAAGGCGTCAATCTGGCGCGATCTATCGGATATGGCGCAGCGCAAGTTGATCGCCCAGCCCTATGTCTACTTTCTGGGCGAATCGAAGTCAGATATCTCCTCGATGGTTCTCATCAACGTGTCGCGCGTCGCCGACATCGTCGTGCTGCCCCTGCTGCAGCTGGCCAGTGGTGTGTTCGTGATCGCCCTGCTCTCCGCCGGGATGCTGATCGTCGGCAAGCTGATGGCCGTTGTGCTGATCGTTGGCCTGCTGGGCGGCTATCTGCTCATCTCCACCGCCATCACCCCGTTCCTGCGCTTTGCCGCCCGTCAGAGGATCCTGCTGGAGGTGCGCACCAACACGATCCTTTCGGAATCGATGCGCACGATTCTCGATGTGCAGCTCACCGGCTCGGAGCCCTACTTCGAGCGCCATTACCAACAGGCCGGCCGTGAAACCATCCCCTTCATCTGGAAGGCTGATGTCCTGCCCGAGACCCCGCGAGCCCTGATCGAGCCGCTCGGGATCACGATGATCTTCGCGGCCGGGATGCTGCCCCTGCTTTCGAATCCCGACCCTGGGGCGCTGCTGAAGATCATTCCGTTCCTGGCCACGGTGGCGGTCACCTCCCTCAAGCTCACCCCTCCCCTGCAGGACAGCTTCCGCGCCATCACCTCCCTGCGGGCCGGCCTGCCCGACCTGGAGGAAACGCTCAAGCTGATCGAGCTTCCTGAGGCCCGCCTCACGATTCGCTCCGAGGGTGTGCCCTCCCCGGATGGTGTGATGCCCAAACGGGTGATCCGTCTCAACAACATCTCCTATCGCTATCCCGGGTCGGACACGGATGTCCTTCGTGACGTCTCCATGTCGATTCCGGTGGGGTCCCGTGTCGCCTTCGTCGGTGCCACCGGCAGCGGCAAGACCACCACGGCCAACCAGCTCCTCTGCCTGCTGCGTCCCACCTCGGGCACCCTGCAGCTGGACGGCATCGATGTGGACGAGGCCGATGTACCGGCCTGGCAGGCGAACTGCGCCTACGTTCCCCAGGCGATCAACCTGCTCAACAGCAACATCATCGAGAACATCGCCTTCGCCGAGGAGGTCGATGAGGTCGATCAGATGCGGGTCTGGGAGGCCCTCCAGGCCGCCCAGCTCGCCGACATCGTCGCCGACCTCCCCCTCGGTCTGTTCACGCCGATCGGTGACAACGGCATCCGTCTGTCCGGAGGCCAGCGGCAACGGCTGGCCCTGGCCCGCGCCTTCTACCGCAATGCCAAGTTCCTGGTGCTGGATGAGGCCACCAGTGCTCTCGACAACCGCACCGAATCCGAGGTGATGGATGCCATCGAGGTGATCGGACGCCGCTGCACCCTGGTGGTGATCGCTCACCGGCTCTCCACCGTGATGCGCTCGGATTGCATCTTCGAATTCGAGGCTGGGCGCATCAAGGCCTCTGGAACCTTCGACCAGCTCCGCCAGCGCTCGGATACCTTCAATGATCTGGCCTCCTTTGAACGCCGCCTATCCAGCCCGCTCGGTTGATGGTGTTGAGGAGGAATCTGTGGCTGGAAGGCTATTGCTCCCATCGACAGACTCGCGCCGCCTTCTCTAGCTGAGCGACCCGCATCTGTCGGGACCGGCCCGCCCATCGGGAGGGGGCTGCTAGGGTCCGATTTCAACCTTCTCCGCCGGAGCCTGTGAGTTTTCTGGCCGGTCTGAACGAGGCCCAGCGGCGGGCGGTCGATCACCACACCGGCCCGCTGCTGGTGGTGGCCGGGGCCGGCAGCGGCAAGACCCGGGCCCTGACCCACCGGATCGCCCATCTGATCGGGCACCACGGCGTCGATCCGGCCCAGGTGCTGGCGGTCACCTTCACCAACAAGGCTGCCCGGGAGATGAAGGAGCGGCTGGAGGTGCTGCTGGCCCAGCGGCTGGCCCAGAGCCAGTTCGGCCAGCCCTGGAGCACCCTGCCGGCCCGGGAGCAGAAGCAGCTGCGCAGCCGTATCTACCGGGAGGTGATCAAGGATCTCTGGATCGGCACCTTCCACGCCCTGTTCGCCCGGCTGCTCCGCTTCGACATCGACAAGTTCCGCGACCCCGAGGGACTCACCTGGACGCGCCAGTTCTCCATCTATGACGAGAGCGACGCCCAGAGCCTGGTCAAGGAGATCGTCACCCAGGAGATGCAGCTCGACCCCAAGCGTTTCGAGCCCAAGAAGGTGCGCTGGGCGATCAGCAGTGCCAAGAACCAGGGCTGGCTGCCGGAGCGGCTCGAGGAGGAGCACCCCGGCCCCCGCGGCAAGCATGAGGCCGAGGCCTACCGCCGCTATCGCCGCGCCCTGGCCGCCAACAACGCCCTCGACTTCGACGACCTGCTGCTGATGCCGGTGCAGCTGCTGCAGCAGAACGAGCAGATCCGCCACTACTGGCACCGCCGCTTCCGCCACGTGCTGGTGGACGAGTACCAGGACACCAACCGCACCCAGTACGACCTGATCAAGCTGCTGGTGGCCAACGGCCATCCCCCCGAAACCTTCGACGACTGGGAGGGGCGCTCGGTGTTCGTGGTGGGCGACGCCGACCAGAGCATCTACAGCTTCCGGGCCGCCGACTTCACGATCCTGATGGGCTTCCAGAAGGAGTTCGGCGACGGCTCCCTCGACGGGGACACCGGCACGATGGTGAAGCTGGAGGAGAACTACCGCTCCACCGCCACGATCCTGGAGGCGGCCAACGCCCTGATCGCCAACAACAGCGAGCGGATCGACAAGGTGCTGCGCCCCACCCGCGGCGAGGGGGAGCCCATCAGCCTCACCCGCTGCGACGACGAGATCGCCGAGGCCGAGGCGGTGGTGCACCGGATGCGGATGCTGGAGGCGTCCCACCCCGATCTGCGCTGGGGCGACATGGCCGTGCTGTACCGCACCAACGCCCAGTCCCGCGCCATGGAGGAGTCGCTGGTGCGCTGGGGGCTCCCCTACATCGTGGTGGGGGGCCTGCGCTTCTACGACCGGCGCGAGATCAAGGATGTGCTCGCCTACCTGCGCCTGCTGGTCAACCCGGCCGACACCGTCAGCCTGCTGCGGGTGCTGAACGTGCCCCGACGGGGCATCGGCAAGACCACCATCGAGCGGCTCACCGATGCGGCCAATCAGCTGGGGCTCCCCCTGTGGGAGGTGGTCAGCGATCCGGAGGCCGTCCGCTCCCTGGCCGGCCGCTCCGCCCGGGGGGTGCTGCAGTTCCAGGAGCTGATCACCGACCTCAGCCGCCGCCTCCAGGACGCTCCCCCCTCCGAGCTGGTGCAGCGGGTGATGGAGCAGAGCGGCTACCTGGCCGAACTGCTGGCCGAAGCCACCGATGAATCGGAGGAGCGGCGCCGCAACCTGCAGGAGCTGGTCAACGCAGCCCTCCAGTACCAGGAGGAGAACGAGGAGGGTTCCCTGGAGGGCTTCCTGGCCTCCGCGGCCCTGGCCAGCGACGCCGACAGCAAGGACACCGAGGCCGACCGGGTCACCTTGATGACCCTGCATGCCAGCAAGGGGCTGGAGTTTCCGGTGGTCTTCCTGGTGGGGCTGGAGCAGGGCCTGTTCCCCAGCTACCGCTCCCTGGAGGACCCGGCCGCCCTCGAGGAGGAGCGTCGCCTCTGTTACGTGGGCATCACCCGGGCCAAGGAACGGCTGTTCCTCTCCCATGCCAGCGAGCGGCGGCTCTGGGGCGGCATGCGGGAGCCGGCGGTGCCCTCGGTGTTCCTCTCCGAGCTGCCCGAGGCCCTGCTGCAGGGCGACATCCCCCGCAGCGGCGGCGCGGCCCTGCGGCGGGAGCAGCGGCTGGAGCGGCTCACCCGGGTGGATCGGGACGACAGCCAGCGGGTCGCGGCCGGTGGGTCGGCCGGCATTCCCGCCAATGCGGTGCGCCGCCGCGGCGCACCGCGCACCTGGGCCGTGGGGGATCGGGTGCGGCACAGCAGCTTCGGCGAGGGCCAGGTCACCCACCTGTTCGGCAGCGGCGACAAGACCTCCATCGCCGTGAAGTTCGAGGGCATGGGGCCGAAGATCCTCGACCCGCGCCTGGCCCCGATCGAGCCGGCATGACCCTGCCGCTGGTCACCGCCGTGGTGCCCACCCGCAACCGCCGCCAGACCACCCTGCGCTTCCTGGCCGCCATGGCCGGCCAGACCCACGGCGCTTTGCGGGTGGTGGTGGTCGATGCCAACTCCAGCGACGGCACCGTGGCGGCGATCCGCCGGCAGCATCCCAAGGTGACGGTGGTGGCGGCCGGGGACGGGGATTTCTGGGCCGGTGCCACCAACCGCGGCGTGCGGCGGGCCCTGGCGGCCGGCACCGACTACGTGCTCACCATCAACGATGACGCCGTCGTCCCGGCCGATTACGTGGAGCGGATGGTGGCCCTGGCCCAGCGCCACGGCTGCGGCATCCTCGGCAGCCGCATCGACCTGCTGGCCGAGCCCGGGCGCATCTGGGCCCTGGGCACCCGCACCGACTGGGGCACGGACCGCTTCCTGCGCCTGTCCCACCACGACGAGCTGGCCAGCCAGCTGGATCCGGCGCTGGCGGCCGCCGAGGTGCTCCCCGCCGAGGCGATGCCGGGCAACGGGGTGCTGATCCGCCGGGAGGTCTTTGGCCGTGTCGGCCTCTACGACGCCCGCTGGCTGCCCCACTATCACGCCGATTCCGAGTGGGTGATGCGGGCGGTCCGCCGGGGCGTCGAGGCCCGGGTGACCCCGGGGGTCGTGGTCCTCAACGACTTCGGCGACGAGCAGAAACGCCTGCCCCTGGGCAGCCTGCGGGGGCTGCTGTTCACCTTCTTCCACCCCAGGTCCCACCTCTACCTGCCGGCGGTGGCCGCCATCCTCTGGCGCTACTGTCCGCCGGCCCAGCGCTGGCCCACCCTGCGGGCCCTGGCGGGCCGCTTCCTCAGGATGAAACGGTGAACGAGGTGCGCGGGTGGGGCGGCACCGGCCGGCGCAGGAGCCGCCGCCAGCACCAGCGCAGGTAATCCCCCAGCCCCCACCAACGGCCCCGGGCCCGCTCCGGATCGGAGAGGCAGAAGCTCAGGGGGCGGACGGCGTAATAGATCAGGTTCAGCAGCAGGGCCAGCGGCGTGGCGTGGCGGTGCAGGAAGTAGAGCTTGCTGAAGGTGGCGTGCTGGTACTTGGCCCGGGGGGCCCGCTGGGTGATGGCGGACACCTGATGCTCCACCAGCACGGCCTGGGTGACCCGCAGGCGGTAGCCGAGCCGATGGTGGCGCTCGCAGATGTCGGCGTCCTCGTAGTCGAGGAAGTAGCGGGGGTCGAACTGGGGGCAGTCCCGCAGCACCCCCAGGCGGAAGATCAGGCTGCAGCCGGAGATCCAGCGGGTGGGCCAGGTGCGCACCGGAAGGGGGCGGCAGTCGTCGCCGGGGAAGCGATGGCCCAGCTGGCCGGTCCAGCGGTTGAAGCTGCCGTGGCTGAACCAGACATCCCCCTGGGGGTCCCGGATCCGGGTGCCGAGCAGGGCGATCCGTTCGTCGTCGCGCAGGCACTGCCGGACGTAGGCGATCGCCCCGGCATCGAGGCGGGCATCGGGGTTGATCAGCCAGGCCACCGCCTGCCGGTCGGTCTGCCACACGTGGGCGAGCCCCAGGTTGCAGCCGCTGCCGAAGCCGAGATTTCCACCGGCCTCGATCAGGGTCACCCGCTGGCGGTTCGGCGTGGAAGGGAGCCAGTGCCGCAGGCCGGCGTCCCGGGGCGAGTTGTTGACGACGATGAAGTGCAGATCGGGGTCCCCTGAGGCGAACGTGTGCTCGATCAGCCCGATGATGAAATCACTGCAGTGATAATTGATCGTGATGAAATGGATCGCCTGCAGCGCCCGCCCGCCGGTCATTGATAGGTGGAGGGATAGACGAAGGCGCCTGTGATGCCCTTCAAGGCGGCTTCGCGCAGCCGGTTGTTGTAGCTCAGGGGAACGCCACGTGCGTAGATGAGATCACGGAATTCATCCGCGAGTGCCTTGATCTCCTGTTGGCGTTCTTCCCCCATGGAATCGAGAAGAGCTTCCTTGAACAGGCTGATGGCCTGGGCCATTGTGTAGCTGCCTGCGGTTCCGAGGTCATGCTTCACAAATGGACAGTGGAGATAGAAGGGATAGAGAAAGGCTGCGATGTGACTGGGATTGCCATTCTCAATCAGATCAGGAATGCTATAGAGTTCCACACGAGAAAGATGCTCGTTCTTATCGCTTTTCGCCATCAGCTGGTTGAGGGAGTAGCCAATCTTCTTCATCTGCGACGTCCTGGCCGGAGAGGGCATCAGCCGGAAGACTTCCCCAGCGGGCACTCCCGTTTTCTCCGGGCAGGACTGCTCGATGGCCTCGAGTAGCTTGTCGCTGGTGTAGAGGGTCTCGACGGGATTGAAGCGTCGGTAGACCTGCTGAGACAGTTCGATTTCCCCCTTGTAGATGCAGTGGCCCCGATGGGACAAAGGCAAGTAGTTCTTCCAGAAACGGATGAATGGCTTGGCGAGGAAGACTTCGGGCTTGAGAACTTGAAAATAGGATTGATAGTGGGTCTGAATCTGATGGCTGATGTGGCTGAAGAGGGCTTTCCGGTCGGAGCTGGCGAAGGCCTCCACGGACCTGACCAGGGCATCGGCATTCCTGCCTGGGATGAACTGCATCGAATCATTCACGACGCAGAGGAGCTGGCATCGTTGCAGGTGGCCTTCCTCCAGAAGCAGCAGAATGCCGTCCTTGAAGCCACCAAAGTCCCGGCCGATGTTGCGCCTGTTGAAGGCGCGCCAGCTCAGCTGGCTGATGGCATCAAGCGACCCCTCCTCCGTGGTTTCGTTGTTGATGTAGAGGACTGCAAAGCCGGCTTTGTTGAGCGCTTCGAGATAGGCCCTGTTCGACAGTGTCAGCCGCTTTGAATATGCAACGAAGACAGCAATGCGTGTTGGTGTGGAGCCATCGACGGACGGCTTCCCAATGGGCATCAGCCGCCTCGATGGACTGCTGCGGGAGCCGTTGGGACCAAGCCAGTACTCGCACAGAGACGTAAGATAATCAACCAGAATAAACGCCTTGATCTTGATTCTTTTGTAGATACCAAGAGGCGCTTTGATGATTTTCTTGGCGCTGTCAGTCATACGGTTTGGATGTGACTTGTTGGATGTCGTTGTTGGTGCTTGCCGTCACTGGTTCGGCCCATCGGTGGATGGTCTGGCGATGGGCGGGCGGCTGGCCGTGCCGACGGGCTGTGGTGACTGCCCGTGACGTCTGCCCGTGGCGGCTTCCAGGAGCAATGACCGGCGGACACCTTCCCGAGGTTTATGTATCGGGACGTCGCACGATGTCGTTGGCCCGAGTGTACCCTGCGCCTTCTGGACAGCGCTCCATGGGCCTGCCTCGATGACGGTCTCCGCGATCGATGCCGGAGATCTCTCCCTGCCCCCCCGGCTGCTGGCCGCCTTCCATCGGTCGGCGGATTGCGCCGTGCTGGCCGTCGTGGGTGGCGCCGTGCGCGATCTGCTGCTGCATCGGGTGCATCGCGATCCCCTTCGGGGCCTGCCGGACATCGACCTGGTGGTGGAGCTGGCCCCGGGGGCCGATCCGGCCGATCCGCGACCGGCGGCCCATCGCCTGGCCGAAACCCTGCTGGCGGATGTCCCGGCCGCGGCGGTGGGTTTCTGCCAGTTTCACCAGGCCTTCGGCACCGTCGAGCTGGAGCTGGACGGGATCCTGCTCGACCTGGCCAGCGCCCGCCGCGAGACCTACCCGGCCCCCGGGGAGAACCCCGTGGTGATCGACGGGTCCCTGGAGGAGGATCTCGCCCGCCGCGACTTCAGCATCAACGCGATGGCCCTGGTGTTCGCCAGCTCTGGACCCAGCCTGTCCTTGCTCGATCCCCATGGCGGCCGGGCCGACCTGGGCCGGCGGCAGCTGCGCCTGCTCCACCCCAGGAGTGTGGAGGACGATCCCACCCGGATCGTGCGGGCCGCCCGCTATGCCGCCCGGCTGGGGTTCAGCCTGGCCCCGGCCAGCCTGGAGCAGCTCCGCGCCACCCTGGCGCGCTGGCCCTGGGGGGAGGCGAGCCGTGGCGCCGGCAGCGGACGGGTGCCGCCCGCCCTGGGCACGCGGCTGCGGATGGAGCTGGAGCTGTTGCTGGAGCGGGAACCGTGGGAGGCGGCGCTGGGCTGTCTGCAGGCGTGGGGCGCCCTGGTGCTGGTGGATCCGGCGCTGCAGAACGACAGGGGTTGGCGCCGCCGCCTCCGCTGGGCCCGGCGCTGCGGCCTCCCTCCCCTGGCGGCCCTGCTGGCCGGCAGCACGTCGGCGGTGACCGTGGCGGCACGGCTGCAGCTCCCCCACGGGCAGCAGCGGCTGCTGGCCCAGCTGGCCCTGCTGCGTCAGGGCTGGCAGGCCCTGGAGGCGCCACCCGCCACGGCCGAGGCCTGGACCCGCTTCCTGGAGCGGCCCGGCTGGTCCGCCGAGGCCGTCGCCCTGGCGCTGGTGAGCGGGGCCCTGCCGCGGCGGCCCCTGCTGCGCTGGTGGTGCCGCTGGCGCCATCTCCCCTCTCCGGTGTCGGCGGGCGAGCTGATCGCCGCCGGCCTGCGGCCGGGACCGGCCCTGGGGGAGCGCCTGCGGGAGCTGCGGGGGGAGCGGCTGCGGGACGAGCGGCCCTGAGCCGTCGCCGCAACGGGCCATCCCGGCAGGTCCCCTAGGGTCACGGGGCAGCGGCTTCCCCTGCGCCGAATGGCAGCGCTGACCCAACCCTTTCTGCCGCTGCTGCTGGCCATCGCCGCACCGCTGCTGTGGGGATGGCGCTGGCGCCGGCCCAGCTGGCAGATGTTGCTGCTGGGGGTGGGCTCCTGGGCCGCCATCGGCTGGCTGTCCCTGCTGCCGGCGGGGCCCACGCTGCGTCAGGCCTATGGGCTGCTGGTCGTGATCGACCTGCTTGTGGTGGCGGTAACCGTGGGGATCCGGCCGCAGCGCTGGCGTCAGCGGCTGGCCGACCCGGCCCTGGGGCGGCCGTTGCTGGCGGTGCTGGCCCCCGCGCTGGTGTGTGCCATCGCCCTGGCCCTGCGCGGGGTGGTGCTGGAGTTTCCCTCCGATGGCTTCGTCTACTACACGACCTATTTCGGCAGCGACCTGCTCGACACGGTGCGCCTCGACCCGGTGCGCTACCGGGCCCCGGCCAACTGGTTCTTCACCGCGGCCAGCTATCTGTTCGGCTTCCCCGACGCCCTGGCCCCATGGCGGGCCAGCCTGGTGGCGGCGCTGAACACCTTCCTGGTGCTGACCGCCAGCTGCCAGCTCTGCCTGCGCCTCACCGGCCGGGTGGCCCTCGCCTGGCTCACGGCCCTGCTGTTCCTGCTGGGCATGGGGCACCAGAACTTCTCCTTCTTCCACCAGATCGCCCTCAATGGCACCCTGCCCGGACTGGCCCTGCTGCTGGCCGCCGCCACGCCGCTGCTGCGGCTGCTGCAGCGGCCGTGCTGGCCGGGCGCCCGCCCGCTGGGCGCGGCGACGGCGCTGCTGCTGGGGGCCGCTTACCTGGCCTATCACGCCCATGGCGTGACCGCCTTCCTGACGGTCAACCTGCTGATCGTCGCCACGGCCGCCAGCCTGGTGGTCTGGCCCTCCCGGCGGCGACTAGGGGTCTCTCTGGCGCTGGCGGGCCTGGTGCTGCTGGCCCTGAACAGGCTTCCCTGGCCGGAGCGGCTCGCCTCCTTCTACGCCTGGCCGGAGACGATGCGCTTCGTCCACGACTACCGGCTTCTGGGCCACCGCTTCTTCTATTTCTGGCCCAGTCTGCCGGTGGCCACCTGGGAGCCGGTGTTTCTGGCGGCCCTGGGGCTGTCCCTGGCCTGTGCCGTGGCCTGGAGGGGCCGGCGTCCCGTCCCCGGCGCGGTGCTGGCCCTGGCGCTGCTGCCGCCGCTGGTGCTGCTGGAGTGGTGGGCCCCCTTCGTCAGCGACCTGGTCTTCAAGCTGATCGAGCCGGACAGCGCCTACCGGCTGGTGTGGACGAGTCTGTTCTGGATCAGCATCCCGGCGATGGCCCGGGCCCTCGACCCCGTCGGGCGGCGGCAGCGCTTCTGGGGGTTGTCATGGGCACGCGGGATCCTGATGGTGCTGCTGGCCGGACTGATCGCCGTGCTGGCGGTCCCGCTCGGGCTGCAGGGCGAGACCAATGTGTTCGCCTCCAAGGTGCCCCACCTGCTCACCCCCCTGGAGGAGGTGCGGCCGGCGGATGGCGCCACCATCGAGCCGATCCTCGAGCCGCTGCAGGAGCTGTGCGAGCGGGAACCGCGGCTCCAGGGCCGGACCCTGCTGAGCGATCCCTTCGTCGGCGCGGTGCTGGGCATGCGCCAGTGCCTGGTTCCGCTGGCCGCCAGGGACATCACCAGGCTGGCGGCGCCCACGGTGGAGACGGGCCAGTACCCGGGGCTGCGCAGCGCCCTGGCCTCCCCCGCCGCGCTGCGGGCCTGGCTCGATGGGCGGCGGGTGGATGTGGTGCTGCTGCGCGATGCCTACCCGCCCTACGAGAGCCGGATCGCCCGGGCCAGCAACCACTGGCAGCCCGATCTGGTCAGCCGCTACGGCGATCTCTCCATCAACCGGCTCTCCACGGCCCAGCTCGCTCGGGTGGGGTTTCCGCTGGTGCGGCACGCCCACGGGATGCGGCTGTACCTCAGGACACCCCCTGCACCTCGATGAGGGCCCGCCCGGGCTCGGCCTGCCGATCGCTGTCGCTGCGATAGCCCTCGGGATTGGCGCGCTGCCAGGCCCAGCCATCGCGGCAGATGTCCGCCAGGGAGCGTCGGGTCCGCCAGCCCATGCGCCGCGACGCCTCGCGGGGATCGGCGACGCTGATGGCGGAATCCCCCGGCCGGCGTTCCACCACCGCGTAGGGCAGGGTCAGGTGGTTGGTGGCCTCGAAGCTGCGCACCAGATCGAGCACGGAGTGGCCGCGACCACTGCCGAGATTGAGGGTGAGCAGCTGGGGTGGCTCCGCCTGGAGCACCTCGAGGGCCCGGCCGTGGCCCTCGGCCAGATCCATGACGTGCAAGTAGTCGCGGACGCCCGTGCCGTCGGGGGTGGGCCAGTCGCCACCGAACACCTCCAGCCGCTGGCGGCGCCCCGCCGCCACCTGGCACAGGAAGGGAAACAGATTGTTGGGGGGGCCGGAGGGGTCCTCGCCGATGCGCCCGCTGGGGTGGGCGCCCACCGGGTTGAAGTAACGCAGCAGGGCGATGCGCCAGCCGGGGGTGCTGGCGGCCACATCGGCCAGCATCCGCTCCACCGCGGCCTTGGTGTAGCCGTAGGGATTGATCGGCTGCAGCGGGGCCGTCTCGGGGATCGGCACCCGGTCGGTGAGGCCGTAAAGGGTGGCGCTGCTGCTGAAGACGAGCGTCTGACAGCCGTGGCGGTCCATGGCCTCCAGCAGCCGGACCGCCCCGACGACGTTCACGTCCCAGTAGCGCAGGGGCTGGCCCATCGATTCCCCCACCGCCTTGAGGCCGGCGAAGTGGAGCACGGCGGCGATACCGCCGCCGCCCATCGCCTCCACCTCCCCGAAGGCCCGGTCGAGGTCGAGGGGGCAGCGCACATCTCCCTTCAGCAGGGTGAACCGGGCCTGGCCCCCATCCCCTGCGGCCCAGCGCTCCGGTGACAGCTGCCGCCAGCCCCCCAGCCCGGCCAGTTCGCTCACGCGGCGCAGGGCTTCGGGACGGCCGTTGCTGAAGTCGTCGATCACCACCACCCGGTGACCGGCCTCCAGCAGCGTCAGACAGGTGTGACTGCCGATGAATCCGGCTCCTCCCGTCAGCAGCACCGTGGTCAAGGACCGGCCCCCGTCAGGCTCTCGGCCACAACTTACCCGTCCTTAACCTCCGGCACCGCCCTCTCCCCGCCCGGCCACGGCCAAAGCCAGGCAATGGCGGTAATGTCCCCGCAGCACTGCCATCCCCCATGGACCCGGCCCATCCGCCGATTCGCACCATCTGTTGCATCGGGGCGGGCTATGTGGGGGGGCCGACGATGGCCGTGATCGCCGACCGTTGTCCCGGGATTCAGGTCACGGTGGTTGACCTCAATGCCGAGCGGATCGCGGCCTGGAACGACCCGGATCTGAGCCGCCTGCCGGTGTACGAACCCGGACTGGATGCGGTGGTGGGCCGGGCCAGGGGGCGCAACCTCCACTTCACCACCGAGGTGGATGCGGCCATCGCCGCCGCCGACATGGTGTTTCTCTCGGTGAACACCCCCACCAAGACCAAGGGCGTGGGGGCCGGCCAGGCGAGTGATCTGCGCTGGATCGAGGCTTCGGCCCGCCAGGTGGCCGCCTCCGCCCGGGGCCACACGATCGTGGTGGAGAAGAGCACCCTGCCCGTCCGCACCGCCGAGACGGTGAAGGCGATCCTGGGGGCCGCCCAGCAGAACCGCCCGGAGGGCGATCGCCGGCAAGCCAAGACCTTCGCCGTGCTCTCCAATCCCGAGTTCCTGGCCGAGGGCACGGCGATCGCCGACCTCGAGGCCCCCGATCGGGTGCTGATCGGCGGCGAGGACCCTGCGGCGATCGAATCCCTGGCCGGGATCTACGGCACCTGGGTGCCCCAGGAACGGATCCTGCGCACCAATCTCTGGAGCAGTGAGCTCTCCAAGCTCACCGCCAACGCCTATCTCGCCCAGCGGATCTCCTCGATCAACAGCATCGCCGCCCTGTGTGAGGCCACCGGGGCCGACGTGCGCGAGGTGGGCCGCGCCATCGGCACCGATTCCAGGATCGGCGCCAAGTTCCTGCAGGCCGGACCCGGCTTCGGCGGCAGCTGCTTCCAGAAGGACATCCTCAACCTGGTGTACCTCTGCCGTCACTACGGGCTCGAAGAGGTGGCGGGCTACTGGGAGCAGGTGGTGACCCTCAACACCTGGCAGCAGGACCGCATCGCCCGGCTGGTGGTCCAGCGCCTGTTCGGCACCGTCACCGGCAAGCGGCTGGCGGTGCTGGGCTTCGCCTTCAAGGCGGACACCAACGACACCCGCGAGGCCCCCGCCATCCGCATCTGCCAGGACCTGATCGAGGAGGGGGCCCGTCTGGTGATCGTGGATCCGAAGGTGTCAGCTGCCCAGATCGCCGAGGACCTCGGCCTGCCCTCTTCACCGGCCGACGGCGGCTGGCAGACGGCGCCATCGCCGCTGGAGGCGGCCGCCGGAGCCGATGCGGTGCTGATCCTCACCGAATGGCGTGACTACGCCCGGCTCGACTGGGGCGCGATCGCGGCGGTGATGCGCCGTCCGGCCTGGCTGTTCGACGCCAGGGCCATCGCCGATGCTGCGGCCGCCCGGGCGGCGGGTCTTAACGTCTGGAGGGTTGGTGAGGGCTGAGTGACGCGGCGCAATCTGATCACGGGCGGGGCCGGCTTCCTCGGATCCCATCTCGTCGACCGGCTGATGGAGGCCGGCGAGGAGGTGATCTGCCTCGACAACTTCTACACCGGTCGCAAGGACAACATCCGCCACTGGCTGGGTCACCCCAGCTTCGAGCTGATCCGCCACGACGTCACCGAGCCGATTCGCCTGGAGATCGACCGGATCTGGCACCTCGCCTGCCCGGCCTCGCCGGTGCACTACCAGTCGAACCCGATCAAGACCGCCAAGACCAGCTTCCTCGGCACCTACAACATGCTCGGGCTGGCGCGACGCGTCGGCGCCCGGCTGCTGCTGGCCAGCACCAGTGAGGTCTACGGCGATCCGGAGGTCCATCCCCAGCCCGAGAGCTACCGGGGCTGCGTCAACACCATCGGCATCCGCTCCTGCTACGACGAAGGCAAAAGGATCGCCGAGACGCTCTGCTTCGATTACCAGCGCATGCACGGCACCGAGATCCGGGTGATGCGCATCTTCAACACCTACGGCCCCCGCATGCTCCCCGACGACGGCCGGGTGGTCAGCAACTTCATCGTTCAGGCGTTGCAGGGTCTGCCCCTCACCCTCTACGGCGACGGCAGCCAGACCCGCTCCTTCTGCTACGTGGATGACCTGATCGAGGGCATGATCCGGCTGATGAACGGGGAGCACACCGGCCCGATCAACATCGGCAACCCCGGCGAGTTCACCATCCGCCAGCTGGCCGAGAAGGTCCGGGACCGGATTCAGCCCTCGCTGGAGCTCACCACCCAGCCCCTGCCCCAGGACGACCCTCTGCAGCGTCAGCCGGTGATCGACCGGGCCCGCGAGCTGCTCGGCTGGGAGCCGAAGGTGAGCCTGGAGGAGGGGCTGGAGCCCACCATCGCCTACTTCCGGGAACGGATGCAGGCAGTCCGTTGACCGCGAAGGGGCCGATCCTGGTCACCGGGGTCGCCGGCTTCATCGGGGCCGCGGCGGCCGAGCGCCTGCTGGCCCGGGGCGAGCGGGTGGTGGGGCTCGACAATCTCAACGCTTACTACGACCCGGCCCTGAAGCGGGCCCGGCTGGAGCGGCTGCAGGCCCTGGCTCCGGCCGGAGCCTTTGATTTCCATCAGCTCGATCTGGTGGACGCCGAAGCGGTGGCGGCCCTGTTCGCCGCCGACCGTCCCGCCCGGGTGCTGCATCTGGCCGCCCAGGCCGGGGTGCGGCACTCGATCGACAATCCGGCGCTCTACATCCAGAGCAATCTGGTGGGGTTCGGCACGGTGCTCGAAGGCTGCCGCCACGCGGGTGTCGAGCATCTGGTGTATGCCTCCAGCAGCTCGATCTACGGGGGCAACCGCCACATGCCCTTCCGCGAGCAGGACCCGGTGAACCATCCGGTGAGCCTGTATGCGGCCACCAAGAAGGCCAATGAGCTGATGGCCCACACCTACAGCCATCTCTACGGTCTGCCGGCCACCGGCCTGCGCTTCTTCACCGTCTATGGCCCCTGGGGGCGGCCCGACATGGCGCCGATGCTGTTCGCCCGCGCGATCCTGGCCGGGGAACCGATCCGGGTGTTCAACCAGGGCCGCATGGAGCGGGATTTCACCTTCATCGACGACATCGTCGAGGGGGTGATCCGCTGCCTCGACAAGCCCGCCACTCCGGACCCGGCCTTCGATCCCCTGCACCCCGATCCCGCCACGGCCGCCGCCCCCCACCGGGTCTTCAACATCGGCAATGCCCGGCCCGTGCCCCTGCTGCGGTTCATCGAACTGCTCGAGCAGGCCCTCGGACGTCCGGCGATCCGGGATCTGCAGCCCATGCAGCCCGGGGACGTGCCGGCCACCGCCGCCGACACCACCGCCCTGGAGTCCTGGGTGGGGTTCCGCCCCTCCACGGCGATCGAGTCCGGGATCGGTTCCTTTGCGGCCTGGTACCGCGCCTTCCACGACGTCTGAGCTGAGCCCTTCGGGCACAATGGGGCGCTCGCCGATCCGCACCGTCTTGAAACCGCTCCAGAGCCTGCGGGGCATGGTCGACCTGCTGCCCGGTCAGACCCCCTTCTGGCAGCGGATCGAGGCCACCGCCAGGGAGCACTTCCGCCGGGCCGCCGTCGAGGAGATCCGCACGCCCCTGCTCGAGGTGACGGAGCTGTTCGCCCGGGGCATCGGTGAGGCCACCGACGTGGTGGGCAAGGAGATGTACAGCTTCGAGGACCGCGGCGCCCGCAGCTGCACCCTGCGGCCCGAGGGCACCGCCTCGGTGGTGCGGGCCGCGATCCAGCATGGCCTGGTGGCCCAGGGACCCCAGCGGCTCTGGTACGGCGGGCCGATGTTCCGCTACGAGCGGCCCCAGGCCGGCCGGCAGCGCCAGTTCCACCAGATCGGCCTGGAGTTCCTCGGCCACGCCGATCCCCGCAGCGACGTCGAGGCCATCGCCATCGCCTGGGATCTGCTGATGGACCTGGGGGTGGGCGGCCTCTCCCTGGAGCTCAACTCCCTCGGCAGTCCCGAGGACCGGCAGCGCTACCGGGCCGAACTGGTGGCCTGGCTGGAGGCCCATCGGGAGCGTCTGGATCCCGATTCCCAGAACCGGATCACCACCAACCCCCTGCGGGTGCTCGATTCCAAGAACCCCGACACCCAGGCGCTGCTGGCCGGAGCCCCCACCCTGGCCGATGCCCTCAGCGGCGAGAGCCATGGGCGCTTTCTGCGGGTGCGCCAGGGTCTGGAGGCCCTCGCCATCCCGTTCGAGCTCAACCCGCGCCTGGTGCGGGGCCTCGACTACTACGGCCACACCGCCTTCGAGATCACCAGCAGCCAGCTGGGGGCCCAGGCGACCGTGTGTGGCGGTGGGCGCTACGACGGCCTGGTGGAGCAGCTGGGCGGCCCCCCCACGCCCGCCATCGGCTGGGCCCTGGGCATGGAGCGGCTGGTGCTGCTGCTCAGCCAGGCCATGGAGGCGGGCACCCAGGCTCCGGTGACGGCCGCCCAGCCTGACCTCTACCTGGTGAACCGGGGGGCCCTGGGCGAGGCCTGCGCCCTGGAGCTCGCCCGTCGCTGCCGCCAGCGCCCCGGGGCGCCCCTGGCGGTGCAGCTGGATCTCAGCGGCGCCGGCTTCGACAAGCAGCTCAAGCGGGCCCGCAGGAGCGGCGCCCGCTGGGCCCTGGTGCTGGGCGACGAGGAGGCCGGGGCCGATCAGGTGCGGCTGCTGCCCCTGGATGCCGAGGCTGGATCAGGGGATCGGGTGCTGAGCCGGGAGGCGTTCCTGGCGCTGCCGCCCCATGAGCTGAAGCGCCTGGGCTGAACGGCGGGCCATCGGGTGTCGTGACAGGCTGGGCACGCTGTAGGGCTGGCTCAGCGAGCCATGGCGATCGATGCGCACGGGAGCGGCCAATTTCATGATCTTCTTTGATGAGAAGGAGGGCACCACGGCCTTGATGTCGCTGCTCGACAAGCTCCCGGGGATCACGATCCTGAGGAAGGACCGGGGCCATGGACTCACGAGCGTGGAACCCTTTGACCTCCACTCCTGTGGACGGATGTCCGATGCTGATCTGAGATTTTGCCTGCATGGCCTGCTGGGCTCCCAACCTGTTGATCCAGAGGCCATCCAGGCACGGTATGGCCGAACGGCCATGGGCCGTTTACTGGGGGTTCGTCAAGGGGCCGTGACAGGCTTGAAGATGCGATTCCGGGTGTTGACATTGCCGTGGTATCCCGACCGCCTTCCAATAGTGCATCGTGTCCTGAGTCGTACTCTGCCGCGAGTCAGTAAACAGCTAGAGGATCTTTCACAAAGAATCAATCTCAGGAACTACAAGAGATTGATGATCAAGATTCTGAAAAGGAATCAAGTCGTCGTCTTCCTTGCTGTTCGGCAGGATGTCTTTCGATGGGCCCTCTCGAAGTATCACGGTGATGGAACGGGCCAGCCTGGTCACCTGCAGTTCAGGCTGGCCAGAGGTGAACTTCAGAGAAGCGAGATTGGGAAGATCCATGTTGACCCCGTCCGTTTCGAGACCATCGTTGCCAGCTGCGAAGCCTTTCTGGCTCGAAAGCGGGAACTCAGGCAGGTGCTTGTCAGGGCAGGACTGGAGGTCTATCCCATCTGTTATGAAGACTTTTTGAGCAGTCCGTACGAGACGCTGGCGCGTATCTGTCGGTTGATTCGATTTGAGGTTCCCGAAGATGATCTGCGCAGGGTCGTTGCTGAGGGAGCCGACGTCCAGAAGGTTCATTCTGAGGACATTTCCGAGTTCGTGGAAAACGATCGCCAGATGATCGAACGTTTCGGCCACCGCTTTGTCCCATGGCAATGAAAGGCGCGTGATCCGGTTCCGTTTCACGTCAGCATCGCCTGGCAGGACGGCAGCAGGGCTTCTGCCGCTTTTTGATGCATTTCTGGTGAAGGGTAGTAGCGGTTGTAGTCGACGATGATGCCCTGGCTGTTCAGCAAGGGCTGGGGCATGCCCGCAGCGGTGCTGCACTCCACGAAGGCATCGGCGAAGGGGCGAATCATCTTCAGCATGGGTTCCGTGACGAGATGGGGGAACTTGCCGAGAAGCGAGGGCTTGGGGCTGCGGTCCCACATCCCTAGCTTGTAGAGGACTTTCGCAGAGAGCCGTCCTTGGGGCGTGCGAGAAAATCTCAACTCTTCCAGCCGTTGTCGACTTGGAAACCGATAGCTTTCCGGTGCGCGCTCCGAAAACCAGAAGAGAATCTTGGGCACGGAGATCTTGTTGAGGAGTTGAACCATTTTTTCTACATACGCCCTGGAATTCTCTTCGATGAGCTTCTCGATGAACTCGGGATCATCCCCCCGTTTATCCCCACCCAGGAAAAGGTCACTCCAGACCTGCTCAGATCTCATGGGCTGGCCATCGGGAAGCCGATGGCCTTTGGAAGCGCCCAGACCACAGAAAAACACCGAATTGTTGATGCTTCTCCCCGACATGACCTGGACAACGACCAAGCGGGCCTGGTTGGCCAGGCCCAGCAGCGCCTGTGAATCCTGGGAGGAGAGGTAGTAATCCGGGCCTGCTCCCCCTCTGCCGAGATTCATGGTGCCCACGCCCAGCGTTCTGCCGATGATGGTGGGGAAAGGGTCCTCGCAATACGTGCCGAACGTCTGAGCTGCACCCAGGTAGGCGATGCCGTCGGAGCGGCTGGACTGGGGACCTCGCAGGGTGAGCCCGTCCAGCAGATACAGCTGATAATCGATGAACTCTTTGTCCCGGGCCTGATAGAACTTGCCCATGCCATCCCTCGTCGCCGTGGGTCCTGGCGGAAGCTTAGGGATTGGGTCGGATACCGCCTGCTCTGCCGTTGTCAGTGGTCTGTTGTCCGCCGTGGTGCATGGCCAAAAAAAAGCGGATCCCAGAGGATCCGCTGCAGAGCATTGGAGAACGATGGGCGCCGTTCAGTCAGGCCGAACCGACACCCACGTAGGAGCCGTAGAAGAACAGGCCGACCACGAAGATCACGGCCATGCCACCGGCGGTGGCGACCATCCAGAGCGGCAGGACCCCTTCGGTCCACCGGCTCTTCCAGGCCACGGCCGGGCGGCCGTCGGGAAGGCGGTCGGGGATCCGGCCGTCAGGAAGTGAGGATTTCTTGCCGCTCATGGATGGGGTGCCTCCCGATCAGTTGAAGAAGTAGCTGGAGAAGAGGATGCCGATGACGAACACGAACAGCAGCCCGAGATAGAGGCTCGTGCGGTTCAGCTCGACCGGCAGGTTGTTGGGGTTGGGATTGCGCTGCATGGATGTCTCAGCGACGGACGAACTGCATGGCCGCCAAGGCACCCAGGAAGAAGACCGTGGGGATGCCGAGGGCGTGGACGGAAAGCCAGCGCACCGTGAAGATCGGGTAATTGCGCGGCGTGGTGGGAGCGGTGGACTGGGTCATGGTTCCTGGAGGCGCAGATCAAGGCTGCTCTTGCCCTCGTAACGCTGGCTCACGACGGGAGCTTTGGTTTCCTGGGCCTGGAAGTAGGCATCCGGACGGGGCGTGCCGAAGGCGTCGTAGGCCAGGCCGGTGGACACGAACAGGAAGCCCGCCAGGAAGATGGCCGGCAGGGTCACCGCATGGATGACCCAGTAGCGGATGCTTGTGATGATCTCGAAGAACGGGCGTTCCCCTGTGGAGCCGGCAGCCATAGCAACAAGCGTTCAGCCCGGCAATCCTAGGGGTCGGCCAGCGGCTGGCGGGAGCGGGTCGGGGGGTTGGTTACAGAGGGATGCAGTTGCCCCCCGCCCTCAGCCCACCCAGCGCAGCAGCACGCCCCGCTCCCCCAGGACGAAGCCCTTGCCATCGGCGGCGAAGACGATCCGGGAGAAGTTGGTGGGCTGCTCGCTGCCCACCGGATCCCGCTGCCAGCTGGCGCCGGCATCGTTGCTCACGAGCAGGGTGCCGTTGCCACCGCCGGTCCAGACGGCGCCGCGGGGATCCCAGGCCATGTCGAGGTAGCCGTAGCCGTTGGTGATCGGGATCACGGGCTTGCTCCAGTCGCCGCTTTCGGTGCTTTCGGCGGTGCTCGGGTCGCCGTCGAAGCGCAGCTGGGCGCCCCGGGCCACCATCCAGAGGTGGCCGTCGGGCTGGAAGCCCATCGACTGCAGCCGCTGGCTGCTGACCCGCTGGTGCACCTGCCAGGCGGGCAGGCCGGGTTCCCAGGTGGCGAAGAAGTTGCCCAGGCTGCTGACGCTGACGTAGTCGCCGTCGGCGCTGCGGCGCAGGTCGCGGATGGCGCCGGCGGCATCGCCCACCAGGGCCTGCCAGCTGGAGCCGGCATCGGTGGTGCGGTACACCGCCCCGACGTTGGTGGCCAGCTCGGCGGTCTTCGGCCCCAGGGCCGTCACCAGGTAGGGCTCGCCGGGCAGCTTGGTGTCGAGCAGCAGCCGGCTCCAGCTGCTGCCGGCGTCGTCGCTGTGCAGCAGCAGGCCGGGCTGGCCCACGATCCAGCCCTCAGGCCCGTTGAAGTCGATGCTGATCAGCCGGAAATTCTCCTCCTCCGGCAGGTCCAGGGCCCGCTCCTGCCAGCTGGCACCGCCGTCGTCGGTTTCCATGATCAGCCGGTTGCTGCCCACCAGGAAGCCGTGGTCGGCGCTGCTGAAGGCCACGTCGAGGGGGTTGGAGCGGGTGTCCAGGGGAACCGCCTGCCAGGGGCTGGCGGCGGCGGTGGGCAGTCCGGTGGTGACGCAGCCCGTGAGGCCGAGGGCGAGCACGAGGGACAGGGCCAGGCTGAGCAGGGGCCGCAGCGGGCGAAGGATGGCCGGCAGGGCGGGGAGGGGCGCAGGCATCAACGCAGGGAATAGAGGGAGAGGAAGAAAGCGAAGGCCAGGGCGAACCCCCCGAAGATCAGCACGTTCTTCTGGCCGGGGGTGAGGCGGTTCACCCCCAGGCCGAAGTTGAGGTTCTCCTCGAAGCCACTGGGCTTGTTGCGGGGGCCGATGTCCTTGAAGGCTCCCACCCGGCTGCGGCAGACCGGGCAGCGGAACCCGACCGGGTCGAGATCGAGAAAGGAGGTGCCGGCCGCGATCCCCAGTTTCTTCACCCCCTCGGCCGGGTCGTACACGAAGCCGCAGCTGCGGCACTCGAAGCGGTGGCTGGAGGGGTCCTCTGCGACGGGTTCGGCCGCTTCGCCGAGGGTGCCGGCGGCCCCGCTGGGGAGCTCTTCGGTGGATGTCTCCGTCGGCGGTTCCGTGCTCATCCCGTGCCTGGCCATACCAGGGGACTCTATCGAGGGCGACCCCGGGCCCAGCGGCCCTCCCGGCGGTCGCCGGGCCGGTCGTCCCGGCGACCGCCGCCCCCGGAGGCAGGTGGCAGAATGCGCGCCAGGTTGGGTCTGCCGATGTTCGTGCTCTCCGGCTACGACGCCTTTCTGGGCTTCCTGCTGATTTCGGCGGCGGTTCCGGTGCTGGCGCTGGTGGCCAACAAGCTGCTGGCTCCCAAGAGCCGCCAGGGGGAGCGACAGCTCACCTATGAATCGGGCATGGAACCGATCGGCGGGGCCTGGATCCAGTTCAACATCCGCTACTACATGTTCGCCCTGGTCTTCGTCATCTTCGATGTCGAGACCGTCTTCCTCTATCCCTGGGCGGTGGCCTTCCACCGACTCGGGCTGCTGGCCTTCATCGAGGCTCTGATCTTCATCTCCATCCTGGTGCTGGCCCTGGCGTACGCCTGGCGCAAGGGCGCCCTCGAGTGGAGCTGAGCACCTCCCCACCATGACCCTCACACCCCCTGCCGGCTCCCTTTCCGTCGATGCCCTGCGCGATCTGCGCGAGGCCAGCTGCGGTCCCGTGGGCGCCCCCGGCGTCACCGCCGACCTCTCCGAGAACATCATTCTCACCAGCCTCGACGATCTCCACAACTGGGCCCGGCTCAGCAGCCTCTGGCCGCTGCTCTACGGCACGGCCTGCTGCTTCATCGAGTTCGCGGCCCTGATCGGCTCCCGCTTCGACTTCGACCGCTTCGGTCTGGTGCCCCGCTCCAGCCCCCGCCAGGCCGATCTGCTGATCGTGGCCGGCACGGTGACGATGAAGATGGCGCCGGCCCTGGTGCGGCTCTACGAGCAGATGCCGGAGCCCAAGTACGTGATCGCCATGGGGGCCTGCACCATCACCGGCGGCATGTTCTCCGCCGACTCCACCACGGCGGTGCGCGGCGTCGACAAGCTGATTCCCGTCGACCTCTATCTGCCCGGCTGCCCGCCCCGTCCGGAAGCGATCTTCGATGCGGTGATCAAGCTGCGCAAGAAGGTGGGCAACGAAGCCCTGGCCGAGCGCGGCAACCTGCGTCCCACCCACCGCTACTGCACGATCCCCCACCAGATGAAGCGGATCGACCCGATCGTCACCGGGGCCTACCTGCGGGCGGAAACCCAGCAGGCCGCCCTGGCCGCCGCCGCCGGTCTGCCGATGGGCGCCGCCGCTGACAGCGCCACCGTCTCCGCCCCCACCGCCCCCACCACCGATGCCTGAGGAGTCCCCCGTCACCCCTGGTGCCGCGGACGGCACGGCCTCCGAAGCCAGTGCCCTGCAGGCCGCTGCCCCTGGGCCCGTGGCCACGTGGCTGAGCGGCCAGGGTTTTGATGCCGTCAGCCTCGGCCCGGACCACTCGGGCGTCGAGATGCTGGGGGTGGAGCCCGCCGCCCTGCCCCTGGTGGCCACGGCCCTGAAGGCGGCCGGCTACGACTACCTCCAGTGCCAGGGGGGCTACGACGAGGGCCCGGGGGGCCGGCTGGTGAGCTTCTATCACCTGGTCAAGCTGGCGTCGATGGTCGATCAGTTTTCGGCCATGGCCGATGGCCACGGCCCCCTGCCGGCCGAGGCGCGTCCCGAGGAAGTGCGACTCAAGGTGTTCCTCCCCCGGGACGGTGCCCTGTCGATCCCCAGCCTCTATGGCCTGTTCCGCGGGGCCGACTGGCAGGAGCGCGAGACCTTCGACATGTTCGGCATCGCCTACGAGGGGCATCCCCATCCCAAGCGGCTGCTGATGCCGGAGGACTGGAAGGGCTATCCGCTGCGCAAGGATTACGTGCAGCCTGATTTCTATGAGATGCAGGATGCCTATTGATGGCGCCGCCTATGGGAGACCTGAGCCGCTGAGGGCGGCGAGCGTTTCCTGCAGATAGCGGCTACCCCAGCGTTGATCGGGTTCGAGGTGGTTGCCTTCGGCCCACTCGTTCCAGGCGTTGATGAACACGATCGGTTCAGGCAGACCGCAGGCCGGGAGGCGTGCCAGGGTCTGCCTGAGCCAGTGGCCGTAGCGCTCCGGCGTCGCATCCTGGAGGATGATGCCCCCCCAGCGTCGCCGGGCGGTGTTGTCCCAGGACGGGGTGACACAGGGGAAGCGGGGATAGGGGGGGACAGGCCTGGAAAGGGCCGCCTGACTGACCTTGTCGTAATCGACGACCCGGTGGATGCTTTTCCCCGGTGACTCCTTCTTGATCAAGCCCTTGACCCTTTCCCGCAGACTGGGAGTCTGGTGCGGGAGAGAGCCGAGCATCGGCCAACAGGGCTGAAACTCCACCGCGGCATCAAAGCCGAAGTCCTGAGGGTTCCTGATCTCAGTCTCCTTCGATTCAACGGAAACGAGATAGAGATCTCCCAGGCCATGGTCATGGGCGATGGATCGCCAGATCTCTGCCGTTCGGGCCGGATGGGGCAGGGCGCTGGTGCGATAGACGAGAAACAGAGGTTTACCTGCGATCCTGATGTAGCGAGGATCCCTGAAGGCCGTCAACAGGGACAACAGGTGCTCGCGGTCGTCCTGTTCGCTGTAGATCTGCTCCAGAAGAATCTCATCATCGGATCCGTCCCAGCGCCGGGTCCAGTTTTCATTGGCCCAGCAGACACAGAAGGGAAAGTCCGGTTCACCGGAAGCCAGAACGTCTTCGAACGGCCGCTGCAGCACGCGCCGACCGTTGAACCAGTAGTGGTAGTAGCAGAAACCATGCAGGCCGAAAGATTGCGCCAGCTCTGCCTGGGCCTGGCGGACTTCCGGCAGCCTCAGGTCGTAAAAGCCCAGATCGGCGGGCAGGTGCGGCTGGTAATGCCGGGGGTACAGCGGCCTTGCCCTGGTGACATTTCGCCATTCCGTGAATCCCTTACCCCACCACGCATCATTCTCAGGAATCGGGTGATATTGGGGAAGATAGAAGGCAATGGCTTTGGCTGAATTCACGGGGAATGAAGGCCTGGCGTTTCGGACATCTATGCAGTGGAGCGAGCTGGACGCAGCGGAGCGAACTGGAGAGATACCATCGGGCTCACCCTAGGGCCGGATACGCTGCACCACCTTCTCACTGTTGCCGGGGTGAGGTGAATCACCATTCGCTGCACTTCCTCCAGGGTCTCCCGGACGGTGCTGCCGGCTCTGGCCTGAGGGGGCGGCCCCCCACGGTTGGCTGCGCCGAACGGCCGCCAGGAGCAGATGCAGCAGTCGCCTCAGCAATCGCGTTTTGGAGCTGAGGACGGCGTCCTGGGCCCGGATGGTTTCGGCCTGTGCCCTGATGGACCTCTCGCGGTCATCGAGGCAATGGACCATGGAGGCGACCCAGAGGTCCGTGGCTGGCGCGGTGGGTTGCGGTGTGGCGTCTTTCAGTCGCGGCCGCTCGCTGCTGGGCGCGGCGGCCTTGATGATTCCGGTGATGGTCTCGATATGGCTGTCGATGATGCTCAGATCCTTCATCTGGGCAGGGTCATCCACCATCCTGACGGGATGGACCGAAGCGATCAGAGAGTTGACGGCGAACGCCAGCCCGTCGGGCTCAACGCCGAATGGATAGCCGCCATCATTGCTTTCTGACCAGCAGTTGACCTTGTGCACATTCATGGTCAGCCGAGGCACGCCATAGGATCTGGCGACGATGCGGTAATGCAGGCTGGTTGATACGACAGCCGCAGCGCTGGCAATCTGCTGACAGATGGTGAAGATGTCAACCGACGGCAGGACTTCCACAGGAACGGAAGATTCATCGGCCAGCTGCTTGAATCGATAGAGACCCTCCAGGGAATCGTGATAGTTGGCCGTGCCGGCAAGGCCGATCTTCAGGCCGCCTGCGAAGCCGCCGGCAATCTGCGAGAGTGATTGGATGAGGGTGGCGGCGTGTCTTTGCAGATAGCCGCCATTGAAATGCAGCAGCAGATAGGGTGGATTCCCAGGGTTGGCAACGGGCATCAATCGGCTGATGGACAAAACAATGTCCGGGGCGTATGTGGTCTGGACAACTCCCAGGCTCTTGGCGTTGCTTAGGGAGTGGGCATCTCGGAAGCCGATCATTCTCGCGGCGGTCAATGAGGCTTTCAGGTGTTCGTTCTGGGCGCTGTCGTCTGCCAGCTGGGTGAGGCCGATGCCGTAAAACAGTCTGTTCTCCCATCGCTTCAACTCCTTGTCGATACGTTCTTCGGTTGGTGTCAGATAGGGAAAGGGGCGGTCCGTGCCCAGCTGCTGATGGACATCGGAGCTGACCACGTCCTTGAGGTGGAAGGGCAGAGGGGCAGGGGAGTCGCAGGCCAGGGCCTCCATGAAGGAGCAGGACGCTGTTTCACCTCCGACATGCAGAATCGGGATGCTCGTCTCCAGGCCGCTGGCCAGCAATCGGAAGATGGAGTGGACCCTGGTGCCGCCCCACGCCGTCAGATCATTTTCAAGGATGCTGGCGTGAATCGTGCGGATTCCTTTTTGTTGGAGCAGCTTCTCAAAGGCAAAGCCCATGAGGAGATCTCCAAAATTGTGCCTTTCAAAGGCGCCGAACAGAATGGCGTCGGGATTCATTCGCTAGCGGCACCGGCCGGGTTGGGGACGCATCGGAAGATGCGGAGCCCATCCCTGGAAGCTTTTCGGATGGTCCCCAGGCACCTCATCGCTCAGGAGCTCCAGATGCACCGGCCTGGATGATCGCTGGTTGATGGTCGTGAGGGCTCCGGCACCTGCATTCCGCCCTGACAGCGACGGGAGTCTATGCCTTCAATCCCTTCTGTGCTTCCGATAGAAGCGGATCACTTCCTTGGCAACGCTGCGGGGTTCATGGCGCAGGGTGGCGCTGGGGCGGGCCCCCTGCAGTGGCGCCAGGATCACTTCGTAGCCCTGCTCCCGCAGCACGGAGGCCTCGCAGGTCACCGGTTCGGCGCCACGCAGCCGGTAGATGTCGAGCAGGCTGGAGTCGTCCAGGTCCTCCTGGGCCAGCACGGCCGTGAACAGGCGCTGCTCCACCCCCAGGCTCGCCAGCTGGGCTTCGATCGCCCGCAGGTGGCCGCCCACGTCCAGGCCGTCGGTTTCGCCGGGCTGGGTCATGAGGTTGCAGATGTACAGCCGCGGCGCCTTGCTGGCGCTGATGGCGCTCACCAGCTCCGGCACCAGCAGGTTGGGCAGCAGGGAGGTGTAGAGGCTCCCCGGTCCCAGCACGATCAGCTCGGCGTTGGCGATCGCCTCCAGGGCCCGCGGCAGGGCCGGCGGCCGCTCCGGGGTGCAGCCCAGGCGCACGATCGGGCAGGGGGCGTGGCCGATCTGGGATTCCCCCTCGATCCGCTCGCCGTTCTCCAGCTCCGCCCACAGGCGCACGTCGGCGTTGGTGGCGGGCACCACCTGCCCCTGCACCGCCAGCACCCGGCTGCTGGCGATGATCGCCGATTCCAGACTGCCGGTGATCGCCGTCAGGGCGCTCAGGAACAGGTTGCCGAAGCTGTGGCCCTCCAGGCCGCTGCCCGCCTTGAAGCGGTACTGGAACAGGCGGGTCAGGAGGGGCTCCTCCCGCGCCAGGGCCGCCAGGCAGTTGCGGATGTCGCCGGGGGGCTGCACCCCCAGCTCCCGCCGCAGCACGCCGCTGCTGCCGCCGTCGTCGGCCACCGTGACGATGGCGGTGAGGTTGCTGCTGTAGCGCTTCAGGCCGCTCAGCAGGGTGGCCAGTCCGGTGCCGCCACCGATGGCCACGATGGTGGGGCCCCGGTTCAGGCGCCGCTGGGCGAGCAGGGCATCCACCAGCAGGGTGTCCTTCTCCGGGGCCAGGGCCTGCTGGATGGCGCCGAAGCTGCGGCTCTGGCCCAGCCAGATCATGGCGGCGCCGATCAGCAGCACCAGCGGGCCGGTGATCCCCCGGGGCATCACCTGGGTGAGGCGGTTGAGGCCCCACCGGATCGTCTCCAGGGTCCAGTAGATCGGCTGCAGGTCGGCCCACACCGCCGCCCCCAGCAGGGCGATCACCAGGCCCAGGCCCGAGGTGATCATCCAGCGCTTCACCACCAGCCCCGGCTGCAGCCAGCGGGCCGCCCGCCGCGAGCGGCTCATCAGGTCCTGCTGACGCAGGTCGCCGCGGCCCACCCAGCGGGGGCGCCCCGGGCGGGAGCCGCCCCGGCGCCGACGGGCGTTCGCAGCGGGGCCTCGAACCGTCAAGGGCAGGGCGTGGCGACGCGACACAGACCAACGGAACTGTACGGATGAAAAGCCCGTCCTGAACCGGCAGGATGGGAGCCGGGCTCTAGGGGCCCCCTCGCCGTGGTTCCTTGGCCTCCAGTCAACTCGCGCTGAAAGTTCCCCCGGCCATCCCACCGGTGGCCCAGATGGAGAACCTCAGCATGCGCTGGGGACCCAACATGGTCCTCGACCGCGTCGACCTCAGCCTCACGCCGGGCGAGCGCCTCGTCGTGGTGGGACCCTCGGGCTCCGGCAAATCCACCCTGCTGCGCCTGCTGGCGGGGCTGCAGCTGCCCACCTCCGGCCTGTTGCGCATCCACGGCGAACCCCAGACCTACCTGCGCCTGGACCAGCGCCACCCCCCGGACGTGCGCCTGGTCTTCCAGAACCCCGCCCTGCTGGCCTCGCTGTCCGTGCGCGAGAACGTCGGCTTCCTGCTCTACCGCTTCAGCCGCCTGGGGGAGCGGGAGATCGCCGAGCGGGTGGACCAGGCCCTGCAGGCCGTGGGGCTGGCGGGCATCGCCGACCGCATGCCGGGGGAGCTCAGCGGCGGCATGCAGAAGCGGGTGAGCTTCGCCCGTGCCCTGATCGACGACCCCACCCTGGCCTCGGCCCGCACCCCCCTGCTCCTCTTCGACGAGCCCACCGCCGGCCTCGACCCGGTGGCCTGCACCCGCATCGAGGACCTGATCGTGCGCACCTCCCGCATCGTGCACGCCTCCACCCTGGTGGTCAGCCATGTGATGAGCACGATCGACCGCTGCGCCGAACGCGTCGCCCTCCTCTACGACGGCCGCTTCCGCTGGGTCGGGACGGTGGAGGACTTCCGGGTCAGCACCAATCCCTATGTGGTGCAGTTTCGGAGCGGTAGTCTGCACGGACCGATGCAGCCGGCCGAGAACTGAGCCCATGCGCCGGAGTGTCCGTGAAGCCCTGGTTGGATTTTCCCTGCTGGCCGCCATCGCCAGTGGCCTGGGTCTGTGGTTCTGGCTGCGGGGGATCTCCCTGAGGGGCAACACCTGGACGATCCGCGCCAGCTTCGCCGATGCCGCCGGTCTGGCCGACCGTTCGCCGGTCACCTTCCGCGGCGTGCTGGTGGGCAGCGTGCGTCGGGTCACCGTCACCGACGCGGCCGTGGTGGCCGACCTGGAGATCACCGACCCGCGCCTGCGGCTGGCCCGCCCCCTGGTGGCCCGGGTCGGCAATGCCTCCCTGCTCGGGGGCGACGCCCAGGTGTCCCTGCTGGTGGGCGGCCCCCCCCTGCCGGCCAGCCTGCCGGGGCCACGGGAGCGGGGCTGCAACAACACCCGCATGGTCTGCAATGGCGGCCAGGTGAAGGGAATCGCGGCGGCCAGCCTCGACACGGTCACCGAAACGGTCCAGGGTCTGCTCGACCAGGCCGAGAAGGAACAGCTCGTTCAGCAGATGGTGGCGGCCACCGCCGCCTTCTCCAAGACCGCCAAGGAGACCGAACTGCTCACCAAGAGTGGCCAGGTCTTCCTGCGGGACGCCCAGGTGCTGGTCAACCAGCTGAACCGTTCGGTGGGCAAGGTGGACCCGATCCTGAGCAACCTCAACCTGGCCAGCGCCGATGCCGCCCGGGCCAGCAAGCACGTGGGCAACCTGGCGGCGGCATTGGACAACCCGAAGACCGTGGCCGATCTGCAGGCCACGCTCACCAACGCCAAGCAGCTCACCGACCGCTGGTCGGCCGTCGGCGGCGACGTGAGCAAGCTCACGGGGGATCCCAAGTTCCTCGACGGCATCCGCAGCGTCTCGATCGGCCTGGGCCGGTTCTTCGAAGAGCTCTACCCCGCCGAGGTGGATGCGGCGCGCGACCGCAAGGCCCGCCAGGACGCCCGCCAGCAGGAGGCCAGGGCCGCCCGCCAGGCCGCCCAGGACCGGCTGGCTCCCACGGTCAGAAACCGTTGATCGCCTCCAGGGCGATGGCGGCGATGGCCTGGTCGCTCGCCTTGGGCAGCTGCACGTAGCGGCCGCCGGCCGCCTCGGCCAGCACCTTGCCCATGCCGCTGCCGATGAACTTGCGTTCCGTGTCGATCACCAGCAGCCGCAGACCCAGGCTCTGGTAGCGGCTGGCCACCTGGCGCAGTTCCTCCTTGAGGTCCACCGGTTCCTCCCCCTCCAGCACCGGCTGGCCCAGGGAGCGGCTCAGGGGCACGTTGCCGCGGCCATCGGTGATGGCCACCACCACCACCTGGCCCAGGTCGCCGGTGGCCAGGGCGTTCGCCCCCACCCGGGCCGCCTGGGCAAGGCCGTGGGCCAGGGGTGAGCCGCCGCCGCAGGGCATCGATTCCAGCCGCCGGCGGGCGGCGGTGATCGAGCGGGTGGGTGGCAGCAGCACCTCGGCCTGCTCGCCGCGGAAGGTGATCAGGGCCACCTCATCGCGGTTTTCGTAGGCCTCGGTGAGCAGGCGGATCACGGCCCCCTTGGCGCTCTGCATCCTGTTCAGGGCCATCGAGCCGCTGGCATCCACCAGGAAGATCACCAGGGCGCCGGCCTTGCGCTGCAGCTGCTTGGCCCGCAGGTCCCCCTCCTCCACGATCACCTTGCGGTGCGGCTCCCGGGCGCGGCGGGCCTTCTGGTAAGGCGCGGCGGCCCGCAGGGTGGCGTCGATGGCGATGCGGCGCACGGGGCCCCGGGGCAGCATCGGCTTGACGTAGCGGCCGCGGCTGTCGCTGAACACCACCGCCCGGCTGCCGCTGCCGCCGCTCCTGGCCTTCGCCGAAGCGAACACCAGCAGGTCGGGGTGGATGGCGGTGGCCTCGGGATCCAGGAGGAATTCCTCGGGGATCTGGGGCGGGGCCTGGTCCTCCGGGCTGTCGTCCTCGTCCTCCTCGTCCTGATCCTCGGGCTCCTCGTTCTCCGGCTCCTGCTCGGGCGGTTCCGGGTCCTCGGGGGGCTGCTCCCCCTGGGGCGGTGGCGGTGGCGGCGGCTCCATGGGCTGGTCGGGATTCTGGGGCGGCAGCTGCAGGGCCCGCGGGGCGATCACCAGGCGCACCGCCACCTGCAGATCGTCCGCCTCCACCCGGTCGCGGCCGGAGAGGGCCGCATGGGCCCGGGCCACCCGCACCGCGTAGAGCTCGGCCCGGTGGCCCTCGACGCCGCCGCGGATGGCTTCGGTGACCAGGTAGCGGATCTGCTCCCGGTCGATGGTCACGTCCGGCAGCCACTGGCGGGCCAGCAGCAGCTGGGTGGCCAGGGCCTCGGTTTCCTCCTGCCAGCGGGCGCCGAAGGCGCTGCTGGAGGCGCCGTGGTCGAGGGCCGAGCGGGTGATCGCCACCCGCTGGTCGGTGTCGAGCAGCTGGTTGGCCGACAGGGCGATGGCGAAGCGGTCGAGCAGGTGGTCGCGCACCGCCCCCTCCTCCGGGTTGTAGGTGGCGATCAGCAGGCAGCGGCAGGGGTGGGACAGGCTCAGCCCCTCCCGTTCGATGCGGTTCTCGCCGGAGCCCACCGCCGCCAGCAGCAGGTTGGTGATGCCGTCATCGAGCAGGTTGAGCTCGTCGACGTAGAGCACCCCCCGGTGGGCCTCCGCCAGCAGTCCGGGCTGGAACACCGGCGCCCCGGCGGTCAGGGAGGCGGCCACGTCCACTGAGCCGATCAGCCGGTCTTCGGTGACGCCGAGGGGCACCTGGATGAACGGGGCCGGAATCACCCGGGTGGGCAGCAGGGCCTCCGGATCGGCGCCGCTGGGATCGCCGCCCAGCTCGGTGATGCGTTGCCGGGTGGGGCCGTCCCACTCGTCGGGCCGGGAGGGATCCGCCTGCCGCAGCCCCGGACCATCGGCCAGATCGATCACGTCGATCGGCGGCAGCAGGGCATGGAGCCCCCGGGCCAGCACCGACTTGCCGGTGCCGCGCCCGCCGGCGATCACCACCCCGCCCAGGCCGGGGTCCACCGCCGCCAGCAGCAGGGCCAGCTTCAGGGTGCCGTGGCCGGTGATGGCGGCCAGCGGAAAGCTGCCGGTGGGGGCGGCACCGGCGGGCGCGGCAGGGGACCCGCTGACGACCATGGGGCAGTGGCTGGGTGGGATGGCCAGTCTCGCCGACCGGGTGGCGGCGGGGCCATGGCCGTCGTCTATCCGTTCCGCCAGCTCCAGATCAGCCCCTGAAGCACATAGAACCCCCCCGCCGCCAGCAGCACCAGCGCACTGAGCCGCGTGAGGGTGGCGCCATGGCGCAGCAGCTTCCGGGAGGCCCCCATCAGACCGGCCCAGAGGCTGGTGGCCGCGATCAGGGCCGTGTACCCGAGGGCGTAGCTCACCATCGTGACCACCGACAGCAGACCGGAGCCGGTGCCGGCGGCAGCGGCCAGCACCGAGAACAGCACGGGGCTGGCACAGGGGGAACTCACCAGGGCGAAGCCCATTCCCACGAGGAACGGCCCTCCCGATGGGGGCAGTGCCGGCAGGCGGGGCAGCCGCAGCGGCAGCCATCCCCCCAGATGGAGCCCCATCAGCAGGATCACCAGACCCACCCCGAGGTGGACAGGGCCGCGGTGGTCCACCACCACCGCCGAGGCGAACGAGGCGACCAGGCCGAACAGACTCAGCACCAGGACGGTCCCGGCCACGAAGCCGGCCACCCTGACCACGGCCTGGCCACGGCTGAGCGGCCCGAGGGTGCCGATGTAGCCGAGGTTCAACGGCAGCATCGCCAGCACGCAGGGCGACACGCTCGCCAGCAGCCCACCGAGGAACGCGGCCATCGGAACCAGCAGCGGTGGGGGCGAAGGCCTGGCCTCGAACCGTTCGGCGTAGGCCTGCGACGCGGCCAGGATCGCCTGATCCAGATGGCCCCCGATCCGCGGCAGGCCCTCCAACGCCAGTGCCGCCGCCAGGGACGCCGCGGCCAGGACCACCAGCAACGCCGGTCCGGTGCGGTTCAGGGGGGACCGGATCATCGCCGGATCATCGACTGGGCCTTGCCGATGGCGGCGACGTAGGCGCCCGCATCCGTGCTGGCCCGGAAGGTCTGCACGCTGGTGCCGCTGCGGGGGTCGATGACGGCCACCAGGGAGGTCTGGCTGCGGTTGGCTTCCAGGAACGCGCCGAGCCCGAGCGACCTGGCCCGTTCGCGGGAGGCCTTCAACGTGGCGGCATCGGACACGTCGAAGGTCACGAACGTGGCTTTGCCGGCCTGACTCTTCGCGAGGGAGCGCAGCGTCGGCGCGATCGTGCGGCAGGCGGGGCACCAGCTGGCATAGATATCCACCACCACCGGGCGGCCCTGCAGCGACGGGGCGAGGGCCCCGGCCGGCTTCTGGGCCAGCCACGCCCCAGCTCCGTCCACCGGAAGCGGTGCGCCGAGGGACGCCGGTCCAGCCAGGCCGCCGGGCAGCGGGTTGGCGAGGGAGAGCAGCAGCACGGACAGGGGGAAGGACATCGGGGCGGCGTCGATGGACGCCTCAAGTACCGCCGGCCCCTTCCGGTGGATTGCCGCAGCGCCGTCCCGCCGCCGGCCGTTGGCCAGGATGGCTCCCACCGGCCCGGAAGGGTGTTGCTGGCGAAGGCCCGAGGGCGACGGTCGATGGTCCACTCCCCTGCCGATCCCCTCTCCGTCAGCCTGGCCATCGCCCTCGGGGCCAACCTCGGCGACCCCGTCGCCACCTTCACGGCCGTGCGGCCGCAGCTGGAGGCCGAGCTGCGGGCCTGGGCCGTGGCGCCCCTGCAGCTGAGCTGGTCGCCCCGGTTCCTCACCCAGCCGGTGGGGGGGCCGCCGGGACAGCCGCCCTACCTCAACGCCGTCCTGCTGGCGCGGCTCGCAGCGGCCTCACTGCCGGGGGAGCGATGGCCTGATCCCACCCGGTTGCTGGCGCGGCTGCTGCAGCTGGAGGCGACGTTCGGCCGGGAGCGCCGCGAGCGCTGGGGACCCCGCCGTCTCGATCTCGACCTGCTCTGGTGCGGGCCCTTCACCTGCGGCAGCCCGGAGCTGGAGCTGCCCCATCCGCGCCTGGGGGAGCGGGCCTTCGTGCTCGCCCCCCTGGCGGCGATCGACCCGGACCTGCCCCTTCCCGTGGCGCCCACCGGCACCCCCCTCACGGCCTCCGCAGGGCTGGCGGCCCTGCCGCGGGCCGCCTTGGAGCCGCCGCCCCTGGTACTGCCGGGGGAGCCGGGCTGGCCGGAAGGCCCCTGATACCGCGCCCAGCGGCCCCCGCCCGTCACACTGGGGGCCCCGATGGCCTGCCCCATGGCTCCCCTGCCGCCCCCCGAGCCCTGCACCCATCTGGAAACCACCGCCGCCCTCCAGGCCCGCAAGGTGCGCTTCGAGCTCAACCGGGTGGTGCTGCCGATCGGCATCGAGGGCACCTACGGCGTGATCCGCCATCCGGGGGCGTCCCTGGCGGTGCCCGTGCTCGAGGACGGCCGGGTGGTGATCCTGCGCCAGTACCGCTTCGCCGTGGCCGGCCGGCTGCTGGAGTTCCCGGCCGGAACCCTGGAGGAGGGGGAGGAGCCCCTGGGCTCGATGCGGCGGGAGCTGGAGGAGGAGACCGGCTACAGCGCCAGCCGCTGGGACCCCCTCGGCGCCATGCACCCCTGCCCCGGCTACTCCGACGAGGTGATCCACCTGTTCCTGGCCCGCGATCTCACCCTGCTGCAGGACCGCCCCCCCGGTGACGACGACGAGGACATGGAGGTGCTGCTGCTGGAGCCGGCCCAGCTGGATGCGCTCCTGGCCAGCGGCGACGAGGCCCTGGACGGCAAGACCGTGACCGCCTGGTACCGCGCCCGCCAGCTGCTGGGATCCTGATGGCCCCGGAGCGCTGGCTGTTCTGGCATCGCCGCGACCTGCGCCTGGCCGACAACCTGGGCCTGGCGGCGGCGGCCGCCGCCACCCCGGCGGTCACCGGCCTCTACGTGCTCGATCCGGCGATCGTCTCAGGCCCACTGATGGCTCCGGCCCGGGCCTGGTTTCTGTGCGAGAGCCTGCGGGAGCTGGCGGTCCGCTGGCGGGCGGCGGGCAGCCGGCTTCTGATCCTGCAGGGCGATCCGGCGGTCCTGGTGGCCCAGGCGGCCCTGGCGACGGGGGCCTCGGTGGTGGCCTGGAACCGGGAGGTGGAGCCCTACGGCCGCGAGCGCGACCGGCAGGTGGCGGCGGCGCTGCGGGCCCAGGACACCCGGGTGCTGGTGGACTGGGACCAGCTGCTGGTGGCCCCGGAGGCGATCCGCACCGGCGCCGGGGAGCCCTATCGGGTCTACGGCCCCTTCCTGCGCAACTGGCGCGGCCAGGTGGAGGGCCGGGCCGCCCTCGGCGCCGGATCCGCCGGCGGCCTGGAGCCGGTGGCGGCGCCGGGCGGTCTGCTGGATCTCGAGCCCAGCGCCCTGCCGGCGGAGCGGGCGCCCCTGTGGCAGGCCCTGCCCATGCTGAGTGCCGTGCCCAGTGCCGAGGAACTCGGTTTCCCCTTCAGCGGCGCCGATCTCTGCCCCTGCCGTCCCGGGGAGGCGGCCGCCCTGGCGCAGCTGCAGGCCTTCGCCGACGGCGGCGTCAACGGCGGTCCCCTGGCCGCCTACGAGCCGGGCCGCAACCTGCCGGGTGAGGCCGGCACCTCCGCGCTGTCCGCCGCCCTCAGCGTCGGCACCCTCAGCCCCCGCCAGGCCTGGGCCGCCGCCCGGGGCGCCCGGGCCCTCGCCCGCAGCGCCGAGGCCCTCACCTCCATCGGCGTCTGGGAGCAGGAGCTGGCCTGGCGCGAGTTCTACCAGCAGGCCCTGTTCCATTTCCCGGAACTGGCCGAGGGGCCCTACCGGCCCCAGTGGAAGGTCTTCCCATGGGAGAACGATCCCGAGCGGCTGCGGGCCTGGCGCGAGGGGTGTACCGGCTTCCCGATCGTGGACGCGGCGATGCGGCAGCTGAACACCAGCGGCTGGATGCACAACCGCTGCCGCATGATCGTGGCCTCCTTCCTGGTGAAGGATCTGATCTGCGACTGGCGCCAAGGCGAGCAGGTGTTCATGCAGCGGCTGGTGGACGGCGACCTGGCGGCCAACAACGGCGGCTGGCAGTGGAGCGCCAGCAGCGGCATGGATCCCCGGCCCCTGCGCATCTTCAATCCCGCCACCCAGGCGGCGAAGTTCGACCCTGAGGCCACCTACATCCGCCGCTGGTTGCCGGAGCTGGCCCATGTGGCCACCGCCGACCTGATCAGCGGCGCGATCGGACCGCTGGAGCGCCGGGGTTACCCCGAGCCGATCGTCAGCCACAAGGTCCAGCAGGCCCGCTTCAAGGCGCTCCACGCCGCCCTGCCCCGGGGTTAGGCGGGGGCTGCCTCAGGCGACGACCGCTTCGGCCCCCACCAGGCTGCGCACAGCGGCGATGACGCTGTCCTGCTGCTCGGCGCTCAGTTCCGGGAAGATCGGCAGGCTCAGCACTTCGGCGCAGAGCCGTTCGGTGATCGGCAAACTGCCGGGCCCGTAGCCGAGGGCGGCGTAGGCGGGCTGCCGGTGGATGGGGATCGGGTAGTAGATGATCGTCGTCACGCCCGCCTCCTGGAGCTGCTGCTTGAGCCAGTCGCGGCAGCAGGCTTCGGGCAGCCCGTAGCTGGCGCTGTCGGCGGCCGGGGTGCAGCGCCCCCCGCAGGCGCTCGTGGCGGCAGGGCAGCGGGGCACCCGCACCACGAACTGGTTCCAGCTGTGGCCCTCCGGCCCGGGCGCCGCGGGCACCAGCCCCGGCAGGCCCGCCAGTTCGCGCTGGTAGCGCTCGGCGATGGCCCGACGCCGGTCCACCCAGCCGGCCAGGTGGGGCAGCTTCACCATCAGGACGGCGGCCTGCATGGCGTCGAGGCGGCTGTTGTAGCCCAGATCGGTGTGCAGGTAGCGGCGGGGCATGCCGTGCACGGCCAGCTCCCGGATCCGCTGGGCCAGCTGCGCGTCACCGCAGACCACCATGCCGCCGTCGCCCGCCGCGCCCAGGTTCTTGGTGGGAAAGAAGCTGAAGCAGCCGGCGTCGCCCCAGCCGCCCACCGGCCGCCCGGCCCAGCTGGCGCCGCTGGCCTGGGCGCAGTCCTCGATCACCCGCAGGCCATGGGCGGTGGCGATGGCCATGATCCGCTCCATGTCCACCGGGCGGCCGAACAGGTGCACCGGCATCAGGGCCCGGGTGGCGGGGGTGATCGCGGCCTCGACCCCCTCCGGATCGATCAGGTAGGTGTCCGGGTCCACGTCCACGAACACCGGGGTGGCCCCCACGGCGCTGATCGCTTCGGCGGTGGCGAAGAAGCTGAAGGAGCTGGTGATCACCTCGTCACCGGGGCCGATCCCCAGGGCCCGCAGGGCCAGGACCAGGGCATCGGTGCCGCTGTTGCAGCCGATGGCGTGGGGGACCCCGCAGGCCTCGGCGAAGGCGGCCTCAAAGCCGCTGATGGTGCTCCCCCCGATGTACTGGCCACTGCGCAGGACCTCCAGGACGGCCTGATCGAGGGCGTCTCCCAGCTGCTGCAGTTGCTCGCTGAGACTGAAGGGGGGCACATGCATGGCGGCAACATTAAGCCTGCGGATCCGACCGCCGCCGCCGGCCCCCTGGAAGCGTCAGCCGCTGAACCAGGGGGGCTCGGCACCCGCCTGCCACTTGATGTTGCAGCCGATCGCCGGCCGCTGCGGTTCCGGCACCGGCCGTCCCTCCAGCAGGGCGGTCACGGCCGCCCGCAGATCCCGGCCGTCGCAGGGCTCGCCGCCGGGCCGGCTGCCATCCAGCTGGCCCCGGTAGGCGAGGCGGTGGGCCCCATCGAAGAGGAAGACGTCCGGGGTGCAGGCGGCCCGGAAGGCGCGGGCCACGCTCTGGTCAGGGTCCTGCAGGTAGGGGAAGGTCCAGCCGCAGGCCGCGGCCTGGGCCGCCATCCCCGCCGGCCCGTCCTGGGGGTGGCTGGCGGTGCTGTTGCTGCAGACGCCGATCAGGCTCACCCGCCCCTCCAGGTCGCCCTGCAGCCGGGTGAGCTCCGTCTCCACGTGCTTCACGAACGGGCAGTGGGGGCAGAGGAACAGCACCAGCACCGGGCTTCCGGCCAGGGCGGCGGCCGCGAGCGGACCGCCCGTGACCGGCCGCAGAGCGGCCCGCATGGCGGCCAGCGGCAGGGGTGTGCCGAGGGGCAGCATGGTGGAGCTCGTCAGGACCATGGCTGTGCTGCCGCCCTTGCTGCAGAGCGGATGGGGGAGAGCGGGTCAGGATCATCGCCGCCACCGAGCCGTTCCCGCCGTGCCGCCGTCGAGCCCGCTGGCCCGCCGCCCGTGGGCGACCCTCCCGCCGGCCTCGCGCCTGCTGGCCCTGCCGCTTCTGGCGGCCCTGCTCGCCGGCTGTGTGCCCGCCGATCAGCGCCCCAGCGGCCGGGTGTATCCCCTGCCGCGACACCAGCCCGACGATGGGCTCGCCGTGGTGAGCCGGCCGGGCGGCGAGGGTCTGCACATCTGGGTCGAGACGGACACCGCCCGCCCCGGGGTCTGCCGGCCGCGCTGGCTCCCCGATGCGGCCCGGCTGCGGGACGGCAACGGCCCCCGGCCCACCAGCTTCGGGCTGGCCCCCCGGGAGGAGTTCTTCCAGGTCCTGGAGCGGGGCAGGGTGCGTCTGGCCCTGCGCCGCCAGATGGAGGCACTCTGCCGCCAGCGGGCCCCGGGCAGCACCTTCCTCTGGGAGCCGCCGCCGCGGACGGCGGCCGAGCACCGGCCGCCGGTCCTGCCCCTGCTGGAGGAGCCCGATCTGCTCAGCGATCCCCGGGCGATCCGGAGGGCCGAAAAGCAGCTGCTGGGGCTGCCCCTCACCCCCGAGGACCTCGAGGAGCCCGGGGCGACGGACCACGGGGGCTGGTGACGGCCACGGCCCGAGCGGCTCAGGCCAGGGCCGCGGCGCCCACGTACCCCTCCGGCAGCACCAGGGGCCAGACCACCGGCGCCGGTTCCCCCGGGGCGGGAGGCGGGCCGAACAGACCCTGGCCCCTGGCCTTGAGCTGGGCCTCCAGCCGGCACCAGGCGGCCAGGAAGGCCTGCTCACGCCGCGGCTCCGGCAGGCGGCCGATCGCCTCCCGCTCCCCCGGCGGCAGGCAGCGGCGGGCGATGCCCTCCCACTCCGGCACCGGTCGCCGCTGCTCCACATCCACCCCCACCGGCCGCCGGGGGTGAAAGCCGAGAAGGATCAGGTCACCCGAATGGGAGACGTTGAAGCGGGGGGCGGCCGGCGGCGCGGTGAGCAGCTCCGGCTTGCCATGGGGACCACTCCCCAGCACGAGTCCGGCGGGGTCGCACCCCAGCCAGCTCCCCAGGAACAGCCGCAGGGCGCCGCGACCGAGCAGGAAGCGCTCGCCATCCCCCTCGCCCCGGAGCCGGCCCAGCCGTTGCCGTTCCCCTGGATCCAGCAGATCCCCCAGGGGGGGCCGCAGCGCCCGGACGTCCGGGTCGCGGCGATCGATCAGCACCAGCAGGGGAGGCCCCTCGGGCCCAACGGGGGGCCAGGGCGGTGGGTCCGGGGCCGGGCCCGTCCGCTCTGGCCAGCGCTGGGGAATCAGGCCCATCAGCTCCCGTGCCGGCCGCCGTCGGACCCGGGCGAGGGCAGGCAGGGGGCCCCCGCGGGTGGGGGAGAATCGCCGGACTGCATTCCTTCGCCCTCCGGCGCTCCGGTTCCCATGCTCCTTGATCTGCGCGGCAAGAAGGCTCTCGTCACCGGCATCGCCAACAACCGCTCGATCGCCTGGGGCATCGCCCAGCAGCTGGCGGCGGCGGGCTGCGAACTGGGCATCACCTACCTGCCGGACGACCGGGGTCGTTTCGAAGGCAAGGTGCGCGAACTCACCGCCCCCCTGAACCCCACCCTGTTCGAGCCCCTCGACGTGCAGAACCCGGCCCAGATCGAGGCCCTGTTCCAGCGCATCGCCGCGCAGTGGGGAACGCTGGATGTGCTGATCCACTGCCTGGCCTTCGCCGGCAAGGACGAGCTGGTGGGGGATTTCAGCGCCATCAGCCCGGAGGGATTCGCCCGGGCGCTGGAGGTGAGCGCCTATTCCCTGGCGCCCCTCTGCCGCCATGCCAAGCCCCTGTTCAGCCCGGGGGCCAGCGTCATCACCCTGAGCTACCTGGGCGCCGAGCGGGCGATCCCCAACTACAACGTGATGGGGGTGGCCAAGGCGGCCCTGGAGGCCTCGGTGCGCTACCTGGCGGCGGAGCTGGGCCCCGAGCAGCAGGTGCGGGTGAACGCCATCAGCGCCGGCCCGATCCGCACCCTGGCCAGCTCGGCGATCGGCGGCATCCTGGACATGATCCACAACGTCGAGGAGAAGGCCCCCCTGCGCCGCACCGTCACCCAGGACGAGGTGGGCGCCACCGCCGCCTTCCTGGCCAGCCCGCTGGCCAGCGGCATCACCGGTCAGGTGATCTACGTGGACGCGGGGTACTGCATCACGGGGATGTGATCCGGCCCTGGCTGATTTCGGCCAGAGGACGGTCGGCACTGGAGAGTCCTTGAGCGACGCCATGCAGCGAACCATTGTCGACAAGGGCATTGCGGGGCTTGGTAATCGCCTTCAGGTCCTGGGCCATTGCTGTGATCTTTCCAGACGATTTAACGCTGTTCTGTGTGTTGACTGGACCCATAACTCATGGAATGATCTTTTCGAGCACTATTTTTCACTGGCGTGCCCTTCGGAGCCGGCCTTTCAGCGGTCTGATGGTGATTTCGGCCATGTGATCCCTCCGCGATATGCGAGTTGCATCACGCAAGATCCCCTGAAATGTGAGGGCTTACCGCATGGAACGTTTCTGACCGACCAAGAGCCAGCTCTGGACGGACCCTGGGACACCCTGGTTGTCTGCCGCTATCTCGCTCGCTACTCCAATCGGCTGTTTCGGCTTCTTCGCCTGCATCAAGAGGTCAGGAAGGCAGTCGTCGATCGTATGAGCGACCTGGGCCTGTCGCCGGGCAGTTATGACTGTTGGCATGTGCGACACACGGATGCCTCGGGTGGATGCCCTCTCGACATTCTGAAGGCCATTGCACACTATCCAGGCACTCGGACGAAAGTCGTGATCACGGACAGTGTGGATGTTATCGACTTATGTGTGTCCTATGGAGTCATCTGCCCGTCCATCATCCCTGTGGTCAAGAGCGGCAGCCGACATGGGGTTCATCATCTCGGAGAAGCCCAGCTTGGCCAGCAGGGGTTGGTCAAGCAGGACGTCAATCGTTCAGCTGTGGTTGACCTCATGATCGCTGGTCTGGCCCGTCAATTCTGGGGGACTTGTCAGCGATCAACCTTCAGTGAATTCATCTACCGTGGCAGAATTGTTTCTTGGTTTGACGCGGCGGTTTTCGGTCAACGATTGAGCCTGCTTTGCTGGGCCAATACCGGCGTCGCCAGTTTACTGTTTCGTTGCTACCTTAGTTACAAGATTCGCTGGGGGCGGCGTCTGGGGTGGATTGTCGAATGATTCACCGCTTTTGTCTCGAAGACTCTCGGTCGTGATGACGTTGCATCTTCCGGCTGGTCCTTCCACTCCCCGCCACCTCTCCCATGTCTTGCTGTTCTGGTTCGGGGATGACTGGGGGATCTACGGCCGCACCTATGAGCAGATCGCCAGGACGCTGAGCCGATGTGACCACGTCAAGCAGGTGCTGGTCATTCTGCCCTCCTCCAAGGGGGAGACGCTGGCCACATCCTTCCAGGTCATCTCCGACAGACTTGCCGTTGCCCGTCTCTACTGGAGACCGGGTGGGATCAGCCCCTTGCGGCCGCGAAGTCTGGGTTCGCTGCTGAAGCTGCAGCGGGAGCGCATCGCCCTGGGGCGACGGATTCGATCGCTGGGGTTCCGGAAACGGAACACCCTGCTGTGGTTGTTTCCGCCCCATCCCGTGCTGGATGAGCTGGTACGCCAGGTGCCGGCTGCGGCCCGGATCATCCAGATCGTGGATGATTTCACCCTGGTCGACCCGACCGACTGGTACTACCCCTTTGCGGTGGATCAGTATCCGCGGATCGGTGCCATGGCCGACCTCATCGCCGTCACCTCGAAGGCGAATGAGGACAAGTTTTCGCCCCAGGCTCCCTGTGTCCGGATTGATCAGGCCGTCAGCTCGGCGTTCCTGGCGCAGGCCTCCGACTTCCAGCCCGCTGGCCCCCAGCCGGTTCTGGGCTATGTCGGCACGTTCTGGGATCGCACCGACATCGATCTGCTGCGCAGAATCGCCCTGGAGCGGTCCCACTGCCGGCTGCTGCTGGTGGGGCCTGAACTCAACCGGCGCCTGTCGGACTCCGGCCTGCTTGGCCTCGCCAACGTGGAGTGGCTGGGGAGCCTTCCCAATGATCAGGTGCCCATGCAGCTGAAGCGGATGAATCTCTGCCTGATTCCCCATCTCGATACGCCCTTCTCGCGGTCCATGAGTCCGCTGAAACTGTTTCAGTACATCGCCAGTGGCAAGCCGGTGGTCTCCTCCGCCGTGGAAGGGCTGGAACTGGCCGGTGATCTGATCCGGATCGAGAAGGATCCCGCTTGCTTCCTGCAGGCCATCGATGAGGAGCTGGCCTCCGACAGCCCGGAGAAGTTCCGTGCGCGGGTGGCCTTCGCCGCCGCCCAGACCTGGGAAAGCCGGGTGGAACGGATCCTGGCGGCCCTGCCGGCTCAGCCCTGAGGCATCGGCATCAGGGTCCCCATCCATTCAATGCTGGTGGTGTGCAGGTTGTAGTACGCCGCCTCCACCTGCAGCCGGCCCGAGCGAAGTCTGTCGGTGAGCATCACGCTGGAATCGACGAGGTTGCGGGCGGCGTTGAGGGTGTGACGGCGGCAAGCCTCCTCCAGGTTGTGGTCTCCGCCGAGGCTGAACAGTTCCATGCGCAGCTGGCCCACCACCTGGGCCAGGCTCGGGGTCAGGTTGAGCTCCCGGTCGAAGGCGGCCGCCACCGCACCGCACGCGGCGTGGCCGAGCACCACGATCACCGGCACCTCCAGGTGGCTCACGGCGTACTCGAGCGAGGCGATCGCGGCCACGGTGCTCATCGTGCCGGCATTGCGCACCACGAACAGATCGCCGAAGCCCGTGTCGAACAGCAGCTCCACCGGCACCCGGGAATCGGCACAGCCCAGGACCGCCGCCACCGGCGTCTGTCCCGCTTCCACCTCCAGCATCCGCAGGCGATCGCTGTGGGGGTGGAGCACATGGCCGTCGAGAAAGCGCTGGTGCCCGGCGCGCAGCTGATCGAGGACGGCACCCGGACGGTCATGCATGGCACTCACCCCACCACCCCTGGCGGCCCGGCGCCGTAGCGCTGCACACCGTGGGTCCCCCGATTGCCATGGGCGCACCGGACCTCCGGAGCGCGGCCCCGGGGGCTTTGGCATGATTCAGGTCCGGCCCGTCGCCTTCGCCCGCGTGTCCATCAGCTCTTCGCGCACCGGCCCTGCACGCACCGGCGAGGTCCATCGCGTCACCGGTGAGACCGACGTGCACGTGGCCCTCGATCTCGATGGCACCGGCCGCGCCCAGGTGGCCACCGGCGTCCCCTTCCTCGACCACATGCTCCACCAGATCGCCAGCCATGGCCTGCTGGACCTGGAGATCACCGCCCGGGGTGACACCCACATCGACGACCACCACACCAACGAGGACGTGGGGATCGCCCTGGGCCAGGCCCTGGCCCAGGCCCTGGCCGACCGGCGGGGCATCCGCCGCTTCGGCCACTTCCTGGCCCCCCTCGATGAAGCCCTGGTGCAGGTGGCCCTCGACTGCTCAGGCCGGCCCCACCTCAGCTACGACCTGGCCATCCCGGCCCAGCGCATCGGCACCTACGACACCGAACTGGTGCGGGAGTTCTTCGTGGCGGTGGCCAACAACGCCGGCCTCACCCTGCACATCCGCCAGCTGGCGGGGGTGAACTCCCACCACATCGTCGAAGCCGGATTCAAGGCGTTCGCCCGCGCCCTCGACCAGGCGGTGGAGATCGATCCCCGCCGTGGTGGGGCCGTGCCCAGCAGCAAGGGGGTCCTCGAGCGTGCCGGCCACGCCGGTGTCTGACGGGGTCGTCGCCACTAGCATCGGATCATCCGTGCACACGCCATGCGTTCCCTCCTGCTGCTGATGGCGGGCTTCACCGCCGCCGTTGCCGTGGCTGCCCCGGCCCGGGCCGCCGACTGCCTGCCGGGCCAGGTCCAGGCCGCCCCCTGTGCCGTGTCCCAACCCCCCTGCCCGGTGGTGGAGCTGCCCTGCGAGGCCTGAGGCCGGCACGACCGCCCACGTCTTCACACTCCGTTACGTGATAATCGGGACAGCGCGCTGCGCTGTTCTTTCCGTGGGCTGATCCGATGACCGTTGCCTCCCCCGCCGCCGCGGCCTCGCCTGCCTACGACCGCGCCGACTGGGCCAGCTCCTTTCGCAACGTCAGCGTCGAGCTCAGCGACGAGCCCCTGACCGCCGCCCGCGGCGCCATCCCGGCCGAGCTGAGCGGCACCCTCTACCGCAACGGCCCCGGCCGGCTGGAGCGGGGCGGCCACTGGGTCCATCACCCCTTCGACGGCGATGGCATGGTCACGGCCCTGCGCTTCTCAGAAGGGGGCGCTCGGCTCAGCAATCGCTTTGTGCGCACCGAGGGCTGGCTGGCCGAGGAGAAGGCCGGCACGGTGCTCTACCGAGGTGTCTTCGGCACGCCCAAGCCCGGCGGGCCGCTGGCCAATGCCTTCGATCTTCGCCTCAAGAACATCGCCAACACCCACGTGGTGCGGCTCGGCGACCAGCTGCTCGCCCTCTGGGAGGCCAGCTCCCCCCATGCCCTCGATCCCGTCAGCCTCGAAACCCGCGGCCTGACCCTGCTGGACGGGGTGCTCAAGCCGGGTGAGGCGTTCAGCGCCCACCCCCGCTTCGATCCCGGCCACCACGGCGCGCCCCGCATGGTCACCTTCGGTGTGAAGGCCGGCCCGCGCAGCACCGTGCGCCTGATGGAGTTCGCCGCCGACGGTCCCGAGGCCGGCACCCTGCTGGCCGACTCCAGCCACAGCTTCGGTGGCTTCGCCTTCCTGCACGATTTCGCCATCACCCCCAACTGGGCGGTGTTCCTGCAGAACGCCATCGACTTCAACCCCCTCCCCTACGTGCTCGGCCGCAAAGGGGCCGCCCAGTGCCTGAAGTCCCGGGCCGGCGCCCGTGGCCAGTTCTGGCTGATTCCTCGCCAGGACGGCGCCTTCGCCGGCCAGGAGCCCCGGGTGCTGGAGGCTCCGGAAGGCTTCGTGTTCCATCACCTCAACGCCTGGGAGGACGGCGACGCGGTGGTGGTCGACAGCATCTTCTACGCCGATTTCCCCTCGATCGGCCCCGACCAGGATTACAAGGAGGTTGATTTCGACCGTATCCCCGAGGGCCTGCTGGAGCGCTGCCGTCTCGACCTGGCCAGCGGCGCGGTCACGGCCACGCGGCTGAGTGAGCGCACCTGTGAATTCGCCATGGTCGCGCCGGCCCGGGTGGGGCTCGAGAGCCGCTACGGCTGGATGGCGGTGGCCGAGCGGGAGCGGGGCAACGACCCCCTGCAGGCCCTGATGAAGCTCGATCTCGGCAGCGGCGAGTCCCGGGTCTGGAGTGCGGCGCCCCGCGGGTTCGTCAGCGAGCCGATCATGGTGCCCCGTCCCGGCGCCACCGCCGAGGATGACGGCTGGGTGCTCGGCCTGGTCTGGAACGGCGCCCGCAGCGCCAGCGATCTGGTGGTGCTCGATGCCGCCTCGATGGACGAGGTGGCCGTGCTGGAGCTCCCCCTGGCCATCCCCCATGGCCTGCACGGCAGCTGGGTGGCGGCCTGAGCTTGCACCGTTCTGCGCTGGGCGGCGGGATCAGCGCCGCAGCAGCCCCCGCAGGCGGCGAGCCACCTTTCGGGCCAGGTTGAGCACGGGCCAGAGCAGGGAGAGGGGAAAGGACTGGCGGATCAGCGGGGTTTCGGCCTTCCGGTAATCCCTGTAGAGCCGCCGGTGGGCGTCCGGGTCGGCCGAGCCGTCGAAGAGGCTGTAGCGGAGGCCGATCTCCTCGCTGCCAACCAGTCGCCGGTGGGGATGGGTCGCCAGGATCGGATGGATGCTCGTTGTGTACACGACCGGACCGGTGGTGCAGATCACCGCCTCCCAGGGATGGGCGAAGGCGAAGGGATCGAAGCGATCGATGTTGTTGAGCACCGCGGCGATCACGGCGGCCAGAAAGGGATGGCCCGGGGAGGCGATGACGTGCCACTGCTGGAATTCACCGCCCGGGATGCCGGCCAGCTGCCGGTGGGTGCCCCAGCCGGCATGGGGACTGCCGGGCCCATGGTCCCACTGGCTCAGCAGGTAGGCATCATCGTCCCGCAGAACGTCGGACAACGGCCGGGTGACGCCGACCTTGACGTCCAGGTAGACACCGCCGAAGTGGTAGATGCAGAGGTAGCGGAACAGATCGGCGCGGGCGGCACCGTAGGCCGGATCGATCCGCCGATAGCGGGCCAGGATCGCCTCCCCGTAGATCTCACCGATGAGGCGCTCACGATCGTGATCGTCGTAGAAGCGATAGGTGAAGTCCGGGTTGAGGGCTTCGATGGCGCGGCAGTTCTCCTCCAACACCGCCGGCATGCGGCTCCTGGTGCTGAAGGTCTGGTGGATGATCCGGGGGATGCCGCGGCTGGCCGGAGGATGGGTGGCCAGGGACGCCCCTGGCAGCAGCCATGCGCTGGCCGGGTTCGCTCCGTTCCGCGCCTGCATCGTCTCCGCCATCGTCCCGCCCTGACAGGCCCGGTCCGGCCTCAGCCGCGCGAGAAGCGGCTGAAGGTGGCGGGGGAGAAGGTATGCCCCTCGGAGAGCGCGATGGCCACCACGGCATCGGTGTCGGCGGCGGCTTCCACACGGGCCTTGAGGGCCGGATCGGCCGCCACCTTGGCGAGGAACGCGTTGAGCTGGGATTTCGACATGGGACCATCAACTACGGACTCTCCGTCCTACTCCCTTCCGGAGCGTGGCCCGGAGCCCGATGTGGTGTTCCGTTCCTGCCATGGCCTGGTTCATCAAGACCGAGACCTTCCGGCTCCCCGCTGACGCGGTGATTCCCCACCTGCAGGAGCATCGCCGCTGGGTGGAGCGCCTTCGCCTGGAGGGCCTCAGGATCAGCAGCGGCTACCTGGTGGACGACCAGGGCCGGCCGGGCGGCGGCGGCCTGCTGCTGCTCGAGGCTGTCGACCATGACGCGGCCCTGGCCCTGGTGCTGCAGGATCCGATGGTGCTGGCGGACTGTGTGCACTGGCAGCTGCAGGGGTGGCGGCCGGCGGTGGGGGACCTGGCGGTGTCCTGATGACGGATCGACGTCTCCTGGTCATCTCGAGGATCGGCGTCGGCCCCCCCTATGCCGGCAACCGCAGCCGCCTGGCCGCGTTGCTGGATGACCTGCGGACCATGGGCTTCGAGCTCCATTTCGCCGGCGTCGATCTCTCCGCTGAGGAGAAACGGGAGACCCGCAAGGCTGTGGACCACTGGATCCACGACTTCGTCTGGCCCGAGGGCGGGCGCCGCCCGCTGGCCGACCGGATCGGGCGGCGACTCGGCGGGGCGTGGCAGGGGCTCCGTCGTCGCGGCCGTCCGGGCCGGGAGCGGAGCCTCCCCATCGGCAACCACCCCCTGGACGACTGGTTTCATCCGAGCTGGCTGGCTGAGGCGCGCCGTCTCCAGCGCGCGGGCCACTACAGGCGCGTGCTGGTGTCCTACGTGATCCATTCCGCCTTCTTTGAGGCGTTCGACGACCGCTGTCTGAAGATCCTGGATTGTCATGATGTCTTCACGGATCGGAACGCCCTCCTCCACGAGGCGCAGCTGGATCCGGAGGACTTCTGGATCTCGCTGAACCAGGGTGATGAGCGCCGGGGATTGCGGCGTTCCGATGTGATCCTCGGCATCCAGGAGCGGGAATCCAGCTATTTCCAGCGCCTCACCCACGGCCGGCGTGTCGTCAGGACGGTGGGCCACATCCTTCCATCCGACCCCTTGCCCTTTGTCGCCGACCAGGCTCCCGTCGTGGGCTATCTGGCCTCGGCCAATCCCCTCAACCGGGTGGGTCTCCGGTGGTTTCTCGAGGAGGTGTGGCCGCAGGTCAAGGCCAGGGGTGGCGCCGGCCGGCTGGTGGTTGCCGGTGGCATCTGTGGGGCCATGCCCTTCCCTGAGGAGGTCCAGCGCCTCGGGATCGTGCCGTCACCCCGGGAGATCTATCAGCAAGCGCTCTTCATGATCAATCCCATGCGTTCGGGCACCGGCTTGAAGATCAAGACGATCGAAGCGATGGCCCACGGCCGGGCGATCGTGACCACCCCGGCCGGTGTGGAGGGGATGGCCGTGGCGCCGGGGGTTTCGGTGGCCGGAACGGCTGACGATTTCGCTGCGGCCGTGCTCGCCTATCTGCATGACCCTGGGGCCGCCCGCAACGCCGGGGCCGCCGCCGCCGGGCACCTCGCCGGGCTGCGGCGGCAGGCGCAGGGCGCCCTGCTGGAGGCCCTCGACACGGCTCCGGTTCAGCGGTTCCGGCCGGCCTGGCGGTAGGACCCGGCGATCGCCTGGGCCATGGCTTCCCAGGTCAGGGTTCGGCCGAGGCGGCTGTTGTGGGCGCGCATCCCCTCGAGATCGCGCCTCTCGATCCTGGCCAGGGCCTCCGGCAGCTGGCCGGGGGCGTAGTACTCCGCTCCGGCATCACCCGGCAGGTCGTAGACCCTGGCGGCATCGGGGAGCACCATGGGACAGCCGAAGGTGAGCGCGAGCGACACCACCCCTGAGGTGAGCGTGGCGGTGTACGGGGCCACGAGCACATCGGCGAGAGAAAAGAGGGCGGACACATCGCCGTCCGACACGTAGCCGATGCGCAGGCGAAGGCGGGGGTCCTTCGCGGAGGCTTCGTTGATCCATTCGGTCGACACGCCCGGAATGGGGGCGCCGGCGATCAGGAGCCGGCAATGGGATCCAGGCTGGTGGCGAAAGGCCTCCACAAGGGACTCGAGTCCCTTGTAACGACGGATGTTGCCGAAGAACAGGAAGGTGAAGTTGACCTTGCTGATGTCTGTTTCCCTGGCCAGGCTTTCCACCCGGGACGGGTTGGGCGGATAGTCCTCAGGGTAGGCGGCATGGGCGGCCACAATGGCCTTGCTCTGGAGCGGGACGGCGTATTCCTCTTCGGCTCGGGCAATCGATGATCGGCTGTGAAAATGAATGCCGTTGGCAAAGATGGCGATCAGTCGTCGCACCTTCAGCTCCCTGGCGGGGTCTGGGCATTCGTGGCTGATCAGGTTATGGACGGTCCAGAACAGACGCCCCCCCCGCAGCCTGAACAACCCCAGGTCGCAAAACATCAGAACGTACCAGACCAGAAATCGGATGCTGGAATGGGCGTAGACGGCTTGATCCGTCAGCCCGTTCAGCCAATGCAGGTGAACGATCACATGCCGGGAATACAACCGCTGCTGCCGAAAAAAGGCTCCGAAGAGTGGCGGGTGATCCTTGACGATGACAGGGAAGCCCTGCTGGATGAGCGCTTCGGCAAGCCGCTTCTGGTAGGGATTGAAGCGTCGCTTGTCAGGCAGGAAGACCACCGTCTCTCCCGTCCCTTGCCCGCCCCTGTCGAAAACGGACATGGCTGAACAGCAGGACGGCTTCATCCCAGCCAACGATACAGGCCCCGGCCTCCGGTCCAGGCTGGCCTCGGCCAGCGGCTGGATCGACAGCTTTAGAATCAGGAATCAATGGCCGACTCGTCCTGCCGTGACTGAATCAGCCAGGACGACGGATTCTGACAACACAATGGACCAACGTCGACGCCTTTTCGTCGTCGGTTCTGAAGAGCCTTATCACCGGGCTCTCTTCGAGGCGCTGGAGACAATCTGCACGGTGCAGACACTGGCCCCCCGCATCAGCTGGAGGGGCTGGCTGCCCTCCTTCGGTCGCCGTCGCCACGCCTGTGAGCTCCCCCGCGGAGCCTTCTCCCGTCATCGCTGGCTGGTCCGGATTCTTGCCCCCCTGGTGGAGCGGCGCCTGCTGGCGATCTACGGCCGGGCCGACGCCCTGATCCTCACCGATCCCCACGCCTGGCCCTACGCGATTCATCACCGCGCCCTCGCTTCCGTCATCGCCTACCTCGTCAGCGATGACTACGCGGCTTATCCCCATGTGCGGCTCGATCAGGAACACGATCTGGTCCGCCATGCCGATCTGATCTTCCCGGTGTCCCGGCTCCTCGCCGAGGTGCTCCAAGCCCGGTACGGCATCGAGGACTCCCGCGTTCACATCATTCCCAACGGCATTCCCTCCTCCTGGCTGCCGGCCGAGCCCCCCCCCGCCCTTCCCCCCCGGCCTCCCCAGCGCCCTGCCCTGGCGGCGGATCTGGTGCCGGCCGACTTCCGGCCCCTGATCGGCATCATCGGCGTGATCGGCAGCCGCATCGACCTGCTGCCGATCGTCGCCGCCCACGATGCGCTGCCCCAGCTCCGCTGGCTGTTCGTGGGGCCGGTGCGCCGCCAGGTGCCCGGCCTCGCCCACCTCCAGAGCAGCCCGCGCTGCCGCTTCCTCGGCGCCATGCCCTACACCGAACTCCAGGCCTGCTTCGCCACCCTCGATGCGGCCGTGCTGCCCCTCACCGACGGTGACATCAACCCCTGCAGCAGTCCCGTCCGCTTCTTCTCCCAGCTGCCCACCGGCCAGCCGATCCTCTACACCGGCACCTGCGCCCAGATCGCCGAAACCCCCCGCCTGGCCTACCACTGCGCCGACGCGCAGGCCCTCACGGCCACCCTCGAGCGCCTGGCCGCCGCCGGCTTCCAGGACGGCCGCGCCGCGGAGCGCCACCGCTTCGCCACCGGATGCACCTGGCAGAAGCGGGCCGAGGCGGCGGCCGGGGCCCTGGAGGCGGTGCTGGAGGCCCGCCGCCGCACGGCCGCAGCCCGCTAGGGAGCCGCCGGCGTCGCTCCGGGACCGCCCAGCAGCTCCCGCAGGCCGGGTTCCAGCCGGGCGAAGGCCTGCCCCCGGTGGCCCAGTTGGCCCTTGAGGCCCTTGTCCATCTCTGCGTAGCTCAGGCCCGTCTCCGGCACGAGGAACACCGGGTCGTAGCCGAAGCCGCCGCTGCCCCGCGGCGCCTCCAGGATCTCCCCGTCGCAGCGGCCCTCCACCTCCAGGCGGATTGCTCCGCTGGGATCGGCCACCGCCAGGGCGGCCACGAAGGCGGCCCGGCGGTCCGGTTCCAGGCCCTGGGCGCGCCGTATCCGGTCGACCTCGCCCAGCTCCCGCAGCAGGCGGGCGATCCGGGCGGGGTCGCTGTCCGCGTAGCGCGCCGAATGGACCCCGGGGGCGCCGCCCAGGGCCGCCACCGCCAGGCCGGAGTCGTCGGCCAGGGCCCAGTGGCCCGTGGCCCGGGCCACCGCCTCGGCCTTCAGCCGGGCATTGGCGGCGAACGTGCTGCCCGTTTCCTCCACCTCCAGACCCTCGGGCTGGGGCCGCACCTCCAGGGGCAGGGAGGCCAGCAGGTGGGAGAACTCCCGGATCTTGCCGGCGTTGCCGCTGGCGATCACCAGCACGGTGGGTGCCACCCCGGGCTCCGCTGGGGCGGCCATCAGATGCGCTCCGCCAGCTGGCGCGCCCAGGCCAGCACCGCCTGCACCCGGTCGGCGTCGGGGGCTTCGCAGTAGAGGCGCAGCAGGGGCTCGGTGCCGGAGAAGCGCAGCATCAGCCAGTGGCTGGGGCCCATCCGCAGCTTGACGCCATCGGTGCGGTTCACCTCCAGCACCGCCACTCCGGCCACCTCCTGGGGCGGATCCTGGGCCAGCAGCGCCTCCAGCCGCCGGCGGGTGGCCATGTCCGGCAGACGCAGGTCGAGGCGGTCGTAGACGCTGGCGCCACCGCAGCGCTCCTGCAGGGCCGCCAGCCGGGCCCCGAGGGGCAGGCCCCCCTCCACCAGCGCCTCGATCAGCAGCAGGGCGGCGAACAGGGCATCCCGCTCCGGCAGGTGGAGGCCGAAGCCCACCCCGCCCGATTCCTCGCCCCCCACCAGCACCTCGCTGCTGAGCATCTCGGCGGCGATGTACTTGAAGCCGACGGGCATCTCGATCACCTCCCGGCCCAGGTCGGCCGCCACCAGGGCCATCAGATCGGAGCCGCTGACGGTCTTGACGACGCGGCCCCCGAGGCCGCGGGCCCGCGCTAGGTGGTCGATCAGCAGGGGCATCAGCAGCTGGGTGCTGCAGAAGCGGCCCTGCTCGTCCACCGCGGCGATGCGGTCACCGTCGCCGTCGAAGACGATGCCCACCGCCGGACGGCCGGACGCCGTGGCCTGGCGCACCTCGGTGATCAGCTGCTCCAGGTAGGGCGCCAGCGGCTCGGGCGGGTGGCCGCCGAAGAGGGGATCCCGCTCCCCCCGGATCTCCCGGATCACGCCGGCGGCGGCCCCCGCCTCCCCCAGCAGGGCCGGCAGCCCCCCGGCGGCCGAGCCGTGCATCGGGTCGACGATCACCTGCAGGCCGGCGGCGGCCAGGCCCGCCACCAGGGCCGGGGCGTCGACCTTGGCGCCGAGGCCCGCCAGGTAGGTGCCCATGGCATCGAACCGTTCGGTGTCGCCGGGGATCGGCACCGTCAGGCCCCCGGCCGCCAGGCGCCGCTCCACCCGGGCGGTGAAGTCACCCTCCACCGAGCCGCCGAAGGGCCCCTTGATCTTGAGGCCCAGCCATTCCGGCGGGTTGTGGCTGGCGGTGATCACCAGGGCCCCCAGGGCGCCCCGCTCCACCACCGCCCAGCTGCAGGCCGGGGTGGGCACGGGGGTGGCGGCCAGCAGGGGCACCAGATCGGCCCCCCGGACGGCGGCGCCGATGGCCTCGGCCAGCTCCGGGGCCAGGAAGCGCCGGTCGTAGCCGATCACCACCTCCCGGCTGGTGAGGCCCTCCGGGGCGCTGGCGGCCAGTTCCCGGGCGGCGGCCGCCGCCACCGGCAGCAGCCGCTCCATGGTGATGTCCACCCCGAGGATGCCCCGCCAGCCATCGGTGCCGAAGTGGATCGGTCCGGCCTCGAGGGGCAGGGGGGCGGAGGCCATGGGCGGCGCGGAGGCGATGGAGGGGCAGGCCGGTCGTAGCAGGCCGGCCGCTCCGGATGGCCGCGGCGGGTGCCGGCCTGATGGCAGGCCACCGGTCCCCCTAGCCTGCATCCCATGCCCCAGACCCCGGACGCCGCCTCCCCCGGATCCCCCGTCCTCACCGACCGCCTGCTGCGCAGCTGGGTGCGCTGCCGGCGGCGGGCCTGGCTCGATCTCCACGGTGCACCCAGGGAGCGGCTGTGGAGTGCCCACCGCGCCCTGGCCCTCGATGACCAGCTGCGCAGCTTCCAGAGCCTGCTGCCCCAGCGCCCCGGCCATGGAGAGGCCGCCTGCCGCGACGGGGCGCCCGGTGTGGTGGGGCTCAGGCTCGCGGGAACCGGCCCCCGGGGCCTGCGCCTGGAGGCCCACCCGAGCCTGCTGGAACGGGTCGAGGAGCCCAGCCGCTGGGGGGCCCACGGCTACCGGCCGGTGCTGGCCCGGCAGGGCCGGCGCCTCACCCGGGAGCACCGCCTGCAGCTGGCTCTGTGGGGGCGGCTACTGGAGGAGCACCAGCGGGCCCCCGTGCCCCATGGGCTGGTGGTGGCCGGCGCCGACCGCGGGCTGGAGCGGGAACGGCTCGCCCTCGGCCCTTCCCTGCAGCGCCAGCTCGACGAGAGCCTGGAGCGCCTGGCCCTCGACCTGGCCCGCAGCGAGCCGCCGCCCCTGGTCAGCGACCGCAAGAAATGCACCCTCTGCAGCTGGCGCGGGGCCTGCGATCGGGTCGCCACCGCGGAGGGGCACCTCAGTGAGGTGAGCGGCATCGGCGGCAAACGGCGCGAACTGCTGCTGGAGCTGGGCATCGCCAGCCTCGACCAGCTGGCGGCGGCCGATCCGGAGCGGCTGGCCGAGGACCTGGCCGTCCACAGCGAGCAGCACCGGGAGGTGGCCCCCAAGCTGGTGGCCCAGGCCAGGGTGCAGCGGGAGGGGACGCCCCGGCGCAGCGGCGAGGGGGCCGGCCCCGCCCTGCCGGAGCTCGCGACGGCCCCCGGGGTGCTGCTCTACGACATCGAATCCGACCCCGATGCCCGCGACGACTTCCTCCATGGCCTGGTGCGGCTGAAGCGCGGCGCGGACGGCCATTGGCCCGGGGTGCCGGGGCCGGGCGAGAGCCTGGGGAGCTACCAGCCCCTGCTGGCCCTGCAGGAGCACGGCGAGGCCCTGCTCTGGCGGCGGCTGAGCAGGCTGCTGGCCCGCTACCCCGACTGGCCGGTGCTGCACTACGGCGAGACCGAATCGGTCGCCCTGCTGCGGCTGGCCGAGCGCCAGGGGGCCAGTGAGCGGGAGCGGGAGCGGTTGCGGGCCCGGCTGGTGGACGTGCACCAGCGGCTGCGGCGCCACTGGCTGCTGCCGGTCAACAGCTACGGGCTCAAGGCCGTCGCCGGCTGGAGGGGTTTCAGCTGGAGCCAGAAGGGGGTCGACGGCGCCCGCTGCCTGCTCTGGTGGCGCCAGTGGCGGGAAGGCTCCGGCGGTCCGCGGCGCCCCAGCCGGCGGGCCCTGGGCCGCAAGCTCCAGCGGATCTTCCGTTACAACCAGGACGACAGCCTGGCCACCTGGGCGGTGGTCCGCTGGCTGCTGGATCAGGACGCGGCCTTGCCCCCCGGCCCCACCGGCGGCGGCTGAAACGCCTCCGGCAGCGAAAGGCACAGGGGCACCCCAGGGGCCGCCCCGGCCAGCAGCTGGCTCTCCTCCAGCCAGGCCTTGCGCACCAGGGCCAGGCCGATCCAGCCCCCGTCACCGGGGAGTTCCAGGCTGGAGGTGATCAGGCCGGCGCGGCCCCCGGCCCCGTCCAGCAGGGGCGTGCCCGCAGCCACGGCATCGGCGGGAACAGCCCCTTCCGGGACAGCCGTGGCCCACCAGCGGCGCAGCTGCTGCTTCACCCCGTCGTAGGTGGCCAGCTTGGCCAGGGTCTCCTGGCCCACGTAGCAGCCCTTGTTCAGGCTCACCCGCCCCGCCAGGCCCAACTCGAAGGGGTTCACCTCCTCGTTGATCTCCCCCGGCGCCGCCGGCAGGCCCTGCCGGAGCCGCCAGCGTTCCGCCTCCAGCGGCTCCAGGGGGCGCCGTGCGGCCAGGGCGGGGGGCAAGGGGGCCTCGGCGGGCAGCAGCAGGGCCTCCCCCAGCCGCCAGCCCGGCGATCCCTCCAGCGGGGCCCAGGTGCCGGCCGGCAGGGCCTCCGGTTCCGGTGCCCCCAGCGGCTGGTGCAGGACGGCCGCCGTCACAGGACCCAGCCGCACCTTGTCGGCGGGGAACAGCACCCGGTCGAGGGCGGTGCGCACAGCCGCCGGATCCCCGTCGACGATCACCAGCCAGGCCCCGGCGGCGTCCACCAGCACCTCCGCCACCGCCCGCAGCCGGGCCGTGGGGCTGATGCAGCAGGTGCCGAGCCACTGGCCCGGGCGAGCCCCCTCCAGGGCCTGGCTGGTCTGGCCGTGCAGCACCCGCAGGGTGTCCGGGCCGTCGAGCCGCAGCAGCCCCACCGGCCGCGACCAGCGGCTCCCCTGCGGTGGCGTCCAGTGCCAGGGATCGGCCGCAGCCGGCGTCGGGTCGGGGGAGGGGGCCATGGCGGAGCGGGTGGCGGGGGTCAGCCTGTCGTGGGGTCAGCCTGCCGCGCCGTCCAGCCCGGCGGCCGTGGCAGCCACCTCCTCGAGCAGGAACAGGCTGCGCAGGTCGAGGCCCGCTTCCTCCATCGCCTCGGCTCCCCCCTCCTGGCGATCGACGATCGCCACCACCCGCTCCACCGTGTAGCCCGCCTCCTGCAGCTGGGCCACGGCCTTGAGGGCAGAGCCGCCGGTGGTGACCACGTCCTCCAGGACCGTGATCCGGCTCCCGGCCGCCGGCAGGGGGCCTTCGAGCCAGGCGCCGGTGCCATGGCCCTTGGCTTCCTTGCGCACGATCAGCGCATCGAGGTCGCGGCCGGCCAGGGCGGCCTGCAGGGCCACGGCGCTCACCAGGGGATCGGCCCCCAGGGTGAGCCCCGCCACCGCCGCGGCTTCGTCCTCCACCAGCTCCAGCATCAGGCGGCCCAGCAGGGCCAGGCCGATGCCGCTCAGGCTCACCGGCTTGCAGTTGACGTAATGCGGGCTGCGGCGGCCCGAGGCCAGGGTGAAGTCGCCCAGCCGGTAGGCCCGCTCCGCCAGCAGGGCGAGCAGGGCGGAACGCTGTTGGCTGGGGCTGGAGGGCAGGGTGACCATCGACGTTGGGGGGGCGGCGTTGGGGGGGCGGCGTCGCAGAGGCGGCCGGTGCGGAAGCCCATGGATGGGCGAGAGCGTCAGAGGTCGCTAACCTGCGCTCACATCGCCCGGGAGCTGGGCCCGTAGACCCCATGACAGCACCGATCCTGGCAGTGCCTGCCCCCCTCGCTGCGGGCCTCACCGCCCTGCTCCCCTTGGCCGTGCTGGCCCCCGCCCTCGCCGGGCCCGTGCTCTGCACCACGACCCTCGAAGCCCCCATGCCCGGCTCGGTCGGCACCGGGCCGGTGGAGGTCACCCGCTGCGGCGTGACGCGCTCCGCCCCCGAGCTGATGGAGCAGCGCTTCTACAGCTTCTCGGCCCCCTTCGCCCAGGGCGTCAACCTGCTGCACCAGATCACCGATCCCCTCGGCCTCTCGATCCCCGGCCGGGACGGCGGCAGGATCGTGGCCTTCGGCTTCCCCGACCAGAACATCGTCTGGGACGGCACCGCCATCGAGAACACCGCCTCGGTGATGCTCTCCGAGCAGAGCGGCCTGATGCCCCAGCGCACCGCCGACATCACCAACGGCTTCAGCACCAGCCTCGGGACGGGGGCCGCCACCCCCACCTACGTCCGGCCGCCCGCCGGCACCACCTGGACCCCGCCGATCCGGGGCCTCTGGTGAGGCCCTTGCCGGAGACGGCGCCGTCCCCGGGGGTCTAGCAATCTGGTGAATGCAGCGAACTCATAATTCGCCTTAGGCGAGTTCGATCCTCGCGACCCCCATCCCCTCACTCGCCCCACATCCGCAGCAGGTTGGTGTAGCTGCGGGTGAGCAGGTCGAAGATCTCGTCCTTGCCCTGCTTCTGGTAGAGGGCACGGCGGGCGGTATCGAGTTCGAACAGGAGTTCGCGCCGGTCGCTGCGGCGGACCCGGCTCTGGATCCAGCCCAGGGCCACCAGCCGCTCGCCCCGGGTCACGGGTTCCACCCGATGCAGCAGGGAGCTCGGATACACCAGGGCATGGCCGGCCGGCAGGCGCAGGGCGCTCTCGCCCCCCGGATCCTCCAGCACCAGCGCACCGCCGTCGTACTGCTCGGGTTCGCTCAGGAACAGGGTGAAGGAGAGGTCGGAGCGGCCGCCGGCCATGAAGGCATTGTCGACGTGGCGGCCGTAGCCCTCACCGACGCCGCAGCGGCTGAAGCGCAGGCTGTGCAGCCGCACCGGCAGGGCCGCCGCCTGCAGCAGCGGATGCTGCAGCAGGTGGTCGCTGAGGGCGGAAGCGAGGGTCTGGTTCAGGGAGGATGCCGGCTCCAGCTGGCGGTTGCGCTTCACCTCCCGGGCGTGCCATCCGGCCGTTTCGGCCCCGTCTCTCCAGGGGGCGTCCTCCGCCAGCAGGGCCAGGCGCAGCTCGCCGACCTGGCCGCTGCTCAGCAGAGGTTCAAGACGGAACTGCATCCTTCGGCACTCCGCTGCCCCAGAATTCTCGCCCCATCCATCACGGTGCAGGCCATGGCCCGATCGAGCATCGCCCTGTTCCTCGTCACCACCGGACTGATCACGGCCACCATGGGCTGCGCCCAGTCCCCCGGGTCGAAGGACCAGGAGGGCGGCGAGAACGGCGTCAGCGCACCGGCCCCGGAACGGCCGGCCGCCGGGGCACCGGAGGGGGCCGACAGGGACGGCGACCGGGATGGTGACGGTGACGCCGGCGAGGGAGGAGAGGGGGGTGAGGGCGGCGAAGGCTGAGCCGGGCGGCGGGGCCTAACCTTCAGCCACGACACCCCACCGATGCGCTTCCTGGTCCTGGCGATCCTGTTGGCCCTGCTGGCCTTCTTCGCTGCCGGGGAGCTTGCGCTGATCCGTCTCCGGCCCAGCCGCGTCCAGCAGCTCGAGGAGGCTGACGAGCCCGGCGCCCGTTCCGTCGCACGGCTGCAGCACCGCATGCGCAGCGTCCTGGTGGCCACCCAGCTGGGCGTGGTGCTGGCGCTGCTGGCCATGGGCTGGCTGGCCAGGGGTCTGGCGGAGCAGGTGGCCGGCTGGATGGGCTCGGGGGAGCAGGCCTGGATCGATGCCGGGGTCTTCCTGGTGCTGGCCCTGCTGGCCACCCTCCTGGGCGGTCTGGTGCCCAAGGCCTGGGTGCTGCACCGTCCCGAGGGCTCGGCCCTGCGGCTGGCACCCCTGCTGGAGTCGCTCACCCGCACCCTGGCACCGTTGCTGCTGCTGATCGAGCGCTTCAGCGGTGGTCTGCTGCGGCTGCTGGGGCTGCCGCGCAACTGGGATGAGCTGGTGCCGGTGCTGTCGGCCGGGGAGCTGGAGACACTGATCGAGAGCGGCAGTGTCACCGGCCTGATGCCCGACGAGCGCAGCATCCTTGAGGGGGTCTTCTCCCTGCGGGACACCCTGGTGCGGGAGGTGATGATGCCCCGCTCCGGCATGGTCACCCTGCCGCTGGATGTCACCTTCGCCCAGATGATGGAAGCGGTGCATGCCAGCCAGCACGCCCGCTTCCCGGTGATCGGCAGCTCCCTCGACGACGTGCGCGGCATGCTCGACCTGCGGCGGCTGGCCGAGCCGATCGCCCGGGGCCTCCTCCACCCCGATACGGCCCTGGCCCCCTGGATCCTGCCGGTGGCGCAGGTGCAGGAAAGTGCGTCCCTGGCGGATCTTCTGCCGCTGATCCGCAGCGGCCAGCCCCTGCTGGTGGTGGTGGATGAGCACGGCGGCACCGAGGGGCTGGTCACCGTGGCCGACCTCACCGGCGAGATCGTCGGCGAGGACGACAACCCCCTGGAAACGGCCCAGGACCTGCTGCCCCTTGTTGACGGCACCTGGTCGGCGGCCGGGGATCTGGAGATCGTCGAACTCAATCGCCAGCTGGGCCTGCAGCTGCCCGAAGCGGACGGCCACCACACCCTGGCCGGCTTCGTGCTGGAGCGGCTGCAGCACATCCCCTCCCCCGGGGAAGGGCTGCGCTGGCAGGGCGTCCGCATCGACGTGCTCACCATGGACGGCCCCCGCATCGAGCGGGTTCAGATCACCCTCGCCAGCACGGACGGAACCTGATCATCGATAATGCGCCCACCTGCTCTGCCCCTGCCATGAACCCAGTGCGCGTGGGTGTCATCGGCATCGGCAACATGGGCTGGCACCACGCCCGGGTGCTGAGCCTGCTGCGCGATGCCGAACTGGTGGGCGTCGCCGACCCCGATGAGGCCCGCGGCCGGCTGGCGGTGGAGCAGTTCGACTGCCGCTGGTTCCCCGCCTACGAGGAGCTGCTCGGCGAGGTGGAGGCCGTCTGCATCGCCGTGCCCACCCTGCTGCACCACCGGGTCGGCATGGCCTGTCTTCAGGCGGGGGTGCACGTGCTGATCGAGAAGCCGATCGCGGCCACCCAGGAGGAGGCCGCCGACCTGATCGGCGCCGCAGAGGCGGCGGGCCGCCTGCTGCAGGTGGGCCACATCGAGCGGTTCAACCCCGCTTTCCGGGAGCTGCTGCGGGTGGTGGCCAACGAGGAGGTGGTGGTGCTCGAGGCCCGGCGCCACAGCCCCAACGCCGACCGGGCCAATGACGTCTCGGTGGTGCTGGATCTGATGATCCACGACATCGACCTGGTGCTCGAGTTGGCCGCCTCCCCGGTGGTGCGGCTGGCGGCGGCCGGCGGCCGCAGCTCGGATGGCCCGATCGACTACGTCAATGCCACCCTCGGCTTCGCCAATGGCGTGGTGGCCAGCCTCACGGCCAGCAAGATGGCCCACCGCAAGATCCGCAGCCTCAGTGCCCACTGCCGCAGCAGCCTGATGGAGACGGATTTCCTCAACCGCAATCTGCGCATCCACCGCCGCTCCCACGAATCGGTCAGCGCCGACCACGGCGAGCTGCTCTACCGCAACGACGGCTTCATCGAAGAGGTGAGCACCACCTCGATCGAGCCCCTCTACGCCGAACTCGAGCACTTCCTCCAGTGCGTGCGCGGCCGGGAGACGCCGGCCGTGGATGGCCTGCAGGCCTCCCGGGCCCTGCAGCTGGCCGACCTGATCGAGCAGTGCGTCGAGCAGCCCAACCTCTGCATGGCCCTGGAAGCCCCGATCTAGACACCCGCCGCCGGGATCATCGCGGCAGGGGCCGCGTCCCTGTCTGCCAGCTCCTGCAGGGCCAGCAGCTGCCAGCGGCGGCAGTCGGCCGGGGAGGAGCGGTAGAAGAGATCCCAGGCCTCCGCCTTGTGGGGGCCGTAGGCCTCGCTCGGCACCTCGGGATGGCGCTGCTGCCAGCCCACCCGCACGGCGTGGCCGATCACCACGTCCAGGGCAAGATCGTCGTCGAACTGGACCTGGGGGTTGGCGGCCACGAAAGCCATCAGGGTGAGCAGGGTCTCGATGCAGAGCCGGCGGTACTCCGGCGCCTCGATCTTGCTGAGCAGGTGCTCCACCAGGATCGCGAAGTTCTTCTCCCCCGGCGTCTTCTCGCGCAGCAGGGGAGCGCTCTCCAGCCGGTTGCGCCGCTCCAGCTTGTCGCCGATCACCAGGCCCCGGCAATGGTGCAGCAGGTCCCAGATGCCGGGATAGAAGTCCTTCGGCACCCGCTGCAGGGCCCCGAGCCGCATGCGGTGCTGCAGCCAGCTGCCGTCCTTGGGCAGTTCCGCCAGGGGGTCGGGCACCTCCCAGCGCACCCGCCCGCGCAGGTGCAGCTGCTCCTTGCGCTGCAGGGAGGCGCGGGCGTGCTCCACGTCGGCCAGCACGGCCCGCAGCCGGCGGCGGATGGCATGGGGCGGCAGGGCGCAGAGGGCCTCAAAGGCCTCGCTGGGGCTGAGGTTGGCCTCCCCCGCGAGTTCGCCGGTGAGCAGCAGCAGGAACTGCCCGAGCTGCAGGGTGAGGCTGCCGCTGAGCAGATCCACGTCGGAGCGGGCCAGGGCGTCGATGGCCAGCAGCAGCTCCTGCTGCAGCATCCATTCCCGGCCATCCTCACCGCTGAAGCGCCGCACCATCGCCGCGATCGCCAGGCTGCCCTCCGGATGACTCAGCAGCGAATCGCGCGTGTAGTTGCGGCCCACCACCACCTGCTTCTGGCGCAGCAGCAGGTCGGTGAGGGCATCCTCCAGCTGGGGGTGCACCAGACCCATGGCACCGGCCGCCCGGCGCACCACGCTCCAGTCGGCGTCGGCCAGGCCGCGGCGGTAGACCTCCTCCAGCAGCACCATCAGCCGCACCCCGGGGCCGCTGCGCGGGCCCTGCAGGCGGGCATTGGGGCCGAGCCGGCGGCTCAGCAGCTCCAGCACCTCGGCCTGCTCCTCCAGGGAGCGGCTGGCCCAGAGCCTGTCCACCAGATGGGCCAGGGGCACGTCCTCCAGCTCCTGCTCCTGGCGGGCGGTGAGCGGCTGGTGGCTGGCGCTGGGAGGCAGCAGGGTGTGGCCGTCCGGCACCAGATCGCAGGCCGCCAGCGCCTGGGGCGGCAGGTCGACCAGGCTGGCCAGCGGCACCAGCTCCTCCAGCGACACCAGGCGTACCGGCACCGAGCCCAGCTGGCCCTGCTGCAGATCGCGGCCCAGGCTGAGGAAGGCATCGGGGTCGCGGCGGAAGGGGCCGGCGGCGACCGGCACGAGCAGCACCGGGGCGCCGGAGCCCCGCCAGTGGCGCTGCAGCACCCGCACCTCGGTGGCCACCGTGTCCACCAGTACCTGGGCATCGTCGGCCAGATAGAAGGTGTCCTCCTCCAGGACCGCCGGCAGGAAGCCGATCAGCTCGCCGTCGTGGCGGTAGAGCCGGGCGGTGGCCTGGGTCTCCATGCGCACCGGCGGGTGACCCGAAAGGCCCAGGCGGCCGTTGGCGCCCACCGTCGCCAGACGCCGGGCCAGCTCGCGGGAACTGGCCACCCGCAGGGGGGCCGCCCCGTCCGAGGGCCGCCGCACCGGCAGGCCGGCCTCCGCGAGGGCCGCGGCAATGGCGTCGTCGGCCGGAGCCAGGGCCACCAGCACCTCCTCGGCCCCCGGCGGGCTGGGGTGGCGGCGCCCGCAGGGATCGAGATCCTCGGCGGTGATCAGGCCGTGCAGCAGCAGATCCGACAGCCAGGTGAGGCTCTGGGTCCAGAGCAGGGGGACGTTCTCGTTGGGGACACGGATCTGGGTGCCGGGCTGGCGCCGCTCGGCCTCGATCAGCCGCTCCGGCACCAGGTAGAGCTCCGGCAGCAGCGCCTCCCCGTCGACCGTCACGCTCAGCTCCTGGAGCTGCTCCCGCCAGCGGCGGGCTTCCTCCCAGCGGCCCTCGCAGCAGGCGGTGATCAGCTCGTAGGCCAGGAACAGGGGCCACTCGCACTCGATGTGCTCGAACTGGGCCAGTTCCTCCCGCTCGTAGTGGAGCCGGGTCACGTCCTCCAGCACCGTCTGGTGGCCGTCGCGCCGGAAGCGCTTGTAGCCGTAGGACCCGGCCAGCTCGCTGCGGATCTTCTCGCGGGTGCGCGCCACCAGCGCCGGATCCTCCACGGCCCAGGCGGGGTAGCCGATCACCGACAGGCAGGCGCTGTCGGCCTCCTTGCTGGCCGACTCCCGCGGCAGCAGGCCGCGCAGGGCACGCCGCAGCCGCACGATGGCGTCATGGGGGATGGTCAGGCAGCTGCTGCCGTCGCCGTGGGGGCCGTAGAGGTCCAGACCCACGAGGGTCTCCAGGGCGGCCTTCACCAGGCCGATCGAGCTGGCGTTCCGCTCCGGCTGGCCGTGGTTGCCCTTGTCGCCCCGCTCCCAGATGCCGTAGTCGGCCACCCGGTAGGCCCGGGCCACGTAGTAGACGAGGTTCTGGAGGAAATCGCGCTCGTGGCTGGTCTGCACGATCACCAGGCCCGAGCGGGTGAGCTGGGCGAGCTGCAGCAGGAACAGGGCCGTGGCGTCGAGCTGCAGATGGCCCCAGCCGTCGTCGGCCACCACCGGATCCCCCGTGGCGGTGTCGAACTTGGCGTGGATGGCGTCGAGGCGCTCGAGGCTGGTCTTGAAGCGCTCCACCTTCGCCGACTGGCGCATCATCGAGCGCATCAGCCCCCGCATCAGCTGCAGCACCCGCTGCTCGAGTTCGAAGCTGCGACGGCAGGGTCCCGCCAGCCGCCGGTGGGCCAGGGACAGGCCCCAGACGCACTGGATGGAGTAGACGCAGTCCCGCACCCAGGCGTCGCCGTAGTTGCCGTGCACGGTGCTGGCGGTGCTGGCGGGCAGCAGACCGGTGATCGGATGCTGGCGCCGCAGGACGACGTGCTCGATGCCGCGGTCGAGCCGTTCGAGGAGCTCCCGGGCCTCCGCCGCGTCGGTGGGAGGGGCGGGCGGATCGCTCACGCCCCTGTCGCCATTGCTCGCCGTGCTCATGATGGTCGCGTCAGGACGGGGCGTGCCGGTGGCGGCGGCCGTGGAACCAGGCCATAGATTCTCCCCGCCGTCGTTCCTTCCCATGGCAGCCCTCGCGACCACGCCGGTCCGTGCCCGCGTCCTGGGCATCCCTGTGAATGTAAGCAACGACGTCTTCCGGGACGCCGTGGACCTGCACGCGGCCGGCGGCGGCCAGATCGTCACCCTCAATGCGGAGATGACCATGGCGGCCCGGGCGGACCCCGCCCTGGGGGCGGCGATCGAGGCGGCCCGGATGGTGATCCCCGATGGGGCCGGTGTGGTGTGGGCCCTGGGGCGCCAGTCGCACCGGGTGCGCCGCGCCCCGGGCATCGAGCTGGCCCGCCGCCTGCTCGACCATGCGGCCACCCATGGCTGGCGTGTGGCGCTGGTGGGGGCGAGTCCGGCGGTGATGGATCAGCTGCGCGACCGCCTGCTCCACGACCTTCCCGGGCTGAAGCTCGTCTGCAGCGTCCACGGCTACCAGAGCGCGGAGGCCTGGCCAGGGCTGGAGCGCCAGCTGCTGCAGTGCCGTCCCGATCTGGTGCTGGTGGCCCTGGGGGTGCCGCGCCAGGAGACCTGGATCCAGGCGATGCCCGAACCCCGCAGCGGCCTCTGGATGGGGGTGGGCGGCAGCTTCGACATCTGGGCCGGTACCAAAAAGCGGGCCCCCACCTGGATGGGGGCCCTGCATATCGAGTGGCTGTACCGCCTGATCAAGGAACCCAGCCGCTGGCGGCGGATGCTCTCACTGCCGGCCTTCGCCTGGGCGGTTCTGCGCGAGCGCCGCTAAACGGCTGGATTGCAGGAACGCCGCTGATCAGCGGAAGCCGACCGAGGCCTGCCAGACGAAGGCCAGCAGCAGGAAGAACAGGGGAATGATCGGCAGGATGTCCACCAGGGGGCCGAAGGCCTGGTAGGCCTCGGGCAGCTGGGCGAGGGTGTGGGGGGCGGAGCCGGCCAGCAGGGAGAGAGCCATGCCTGGAGGAAAAACCATTGCTATGGCCGGAACCTACCACGTGTGAGCGGCCGGGGAGCCGGGCTCCCAGGGAGCGAAATCCTCTGCAAAACAGCCTTCGCTGATCGCCCGCGCCATGGCCGACGTGAAACGCAGCAGGGTGGTGAGGTTGTGCAGGCTGAGCAGGGTGCGGCCCAGCAGTTCGTCGCTGCGGAACAGGTGGTGCAGGTAGCTGCGGCTGTGGTGCCGGCAGGCCAGACAGCCGCAGCTGGGATCCAGCGGGCCGTGGTCGTGGCGGAAGCGGGCATTGCGCAGGTTCCAGCGCTCGCCCCCCACCAGGGCGGTGCCGTGCCGGCCCAGCCGGGTGGGCAGCACGCAGTCGAACAGGTCGAAGCCGTTGGCGACCGCGATCGCCATCTCCCGCAGGCTGCCCACCCCCATCAGGTAGTGGGGACGCTCCTGCGGCAGCAGGGGACCCACCTGGCGCACCACCCGGTGCATCTCCTCGGCGGGTTCGCCCACGCTCACCCCCCCCACGGCGATGCCGGGCAGGTCCATCGACGCCACCAGCCGCGCCGAGGCCTCGCGGAGATGGGGGAAGCAGCCCCCCTGCACGATCCCGAACAGGGCCTGGTCGCCGCCGCCGTGGCAGGCGACGCAGCGCTCCAGCCAGCGGTGGGTGCGCCGGCAGGCCTCGGCCACCGCCGCCTCCGTGGCGGGGTAGGGCGGGCACTGGTCGAAGGCCATGGCCACATCGGCCCCCAGGGCCCGCTGGATGGCCATCGAGCGCTCCGGGGTCAGGTCGATCCTTGAGCCGTCCCGGGGAGAGCGGAACACCACGCCGTCGTCGTCGATCCGGTTGATGGCATCAAGGCTGAACACCTGGAAGCCGCCCGAGTCGGTCAGCAGGGGGCCCTCCCAGCCCATGAAGCGGTGCAGCCCACCGGCCTCCGCCACCACCGTTTCTCCCGGCTGCAGATGCAGGTGGAAGGTGTTGGCCAGCACCATCTCGGCCCCGGTCTCCCCCAGCTGGGGCGTGCTGACCCCCTTGACGGTGGCGGCGGTGCCCACCGGCATGAACCGGGGGGTGTGGACGGTGCCGTGGGGGGTGGTGAAGCAGCCGCAGCGGGCCCGGGTGCGCGGGCAGCGGGCGGTGATCGTGAAGTCGAAGGCGATGAGGCCGCGGCGGCTCAGCGCAGACGCTAGGCGCCGCTGCTGCGACGCTGGCCGGGGTTCACGCCGCCACCCCCACCGCCGCCGCCCTGCCCATGCCCCGCCTCAGCGCTCCACCGTGGCTGCGGGATCTGGCCGGGGCCTGGATCTTCTATTCGGTGCTGCCGGCCTGGCCGGCGCCGGCGCCCCGGTTCGAGCGGATCGCCCGCTTCGCCCCCTGGATCGGCGCCGTGCTCGGTGCGCTCCAGGGCCTGCTCTGGTGGGGCCTTCAGGGGCGGGTGCCCCTGCTGGCCCAGGTCGTGCTGGTGCTGGCGCTCGGTCTGTGGCTGAGCGGCGGCCTGCACATGGACGGCGTGATGGACAGCGCCGATGGTCTGGCGGCGGGGGACCGCTGCCTGGAGGCGATGGCCGACAGCCGGGTGGGGGCGAGCGGCGTGCAGGCCCTGGTGCTGGTGCTGCTGCTGCGGGCCGGGGCCCTGGCGATGCTGGGGCCGGCGGCGCCGATGGCGCTGGTGTGGGCCGCGGTCGGCGGGCGGGTGGCGCCCCTGCCCGCCATGGCCTGGTTCCCCTACCTGCGGCCGGGCGGCAGCGCCGGGTTCCATCGCGACCACGGGGCCGGCCTGGCGGTGGAACTGCGGCCCGCCCTGCTGCTGCTGCCGCCCCTGCTGCTGCTGCCCTGGCCGGGCCTGGCGGCCTGGCCCGTGCCCGCCGGAGTGGTGGCCCTGATTCCTGCCCTGGTGGTGCCCCTGGTCCTGGGCCGGCGCCTCGGCGGCCACAGCGGCGACAGCTACGGGGCCTGCGTGGAGTGGAGCGAATCGCTGGGGATGCTGTTCATTGCCGCGGTGCTGACGGCCTGGGCAGGCTGAGCCGGAAGGCGTTGCCCTGCTCCGGCAGCGCCCCATCCAGCTTCCGGGGCGGCACCACGAGCGCCAGCTCGCCCCCCAGGCTGCGGGCCAGATCACGGCCGAGGGCCAGGCCCAGGCCGGTGCCGGGCAGGTCCTGCCCCCGGGTTCCCCGCACCCCCCGCCCGAAGATCGCCTCCCGTTCGTCGCCGGCAATGGCCGGCCCCCCGTCCCAGACCGTGAGCTGGAGCCCCCCGGCGTCGCTGGTCCAGTGCAGGCCCACGGCGGCGCCCGGGGGGCTGTAGCGGAAGGCGTTCTCCAGCAGGTTGGCCAGGATCTCCGCCACGGCTCCACTGTCGCCGCTCCAGTCCGGCAGGGTCAGGGGACCGTGCCACTCGCGCCCCTGCAGGGTCGCGGTGGCGGCCGCCCGCTGCAGCAGCGGCTCGAGCGGTCCGGCCAGGGGCTGGCCCTCGGGGCCGCTCAGCAGGGGCGGCAGCAGCAGGGGCTGGGGGGAGACGGGGGCGGCGAGCCGTCCCTCCGGATGGACCAGGGCGCTGATGGCTTCGACATAACGGTTGATCTGGCGCTCCTCGGCCAGCAGGCCCTGCACCAGGGAACGGTCGTTGTGGTCGGGCCCGAGGCGCCGCAGCAGCAGCTGGCCGAAGGTGCGCAGGGCCGTGAGCGGGTTGCGCAGCTGGTGCAGCAGCAGGCCCAGCTGCTCTTCGCGCTCCGCGAGTCGCTGCCGCAGCTCCCCGCCCTCCAGATCCAGCCGCAGGGCCTCGGTGAGGGCCAGGGCCACGGCCTGGAGCCGCTGGGCCAGCGGCTCCGGCCAGGGGTTGCGGGCGGCCTCCACCTGCAGGGCACCGAGCAGGCGCTGGCCGTCCCGCAGGGGCAGCCAGCGCCGCTGCTCCGCCGGCACGCGCAGGCGGCTGACGCTGTCCACCGCCGGCAGGGCCCGCTCGTCCGGGGGCCAGTGGCCGACCGGCAGCAGGGTGGGCTGGCCCGTTTCCCCCTGCTGGGTGACGTAGACCACCAGGGAGCGGACCTCGGGGCAGTCGATGAACTGTCCCAGCTGGAACCCCACCAGGGCCAGAAACCGTTCCGAGACAGGCATCACCGGCTGCGGACCGGATCCGTCCGGAAATTTTTCAGGAGAGGCGTGTCGAAACGCAAAAAAAGTTTTAAGATCTTGGTAACGACCACTACTTCGCGGTCCTCGGACGGGCGGAAAGTTGCAGTCGTAACGGCCAGCGTTGCGCTTTGCCCGCAACCAAGGCTACAGCAGAGGCAGCTGCGCACCGCCTCTGTCCCGGCCATGACCTCCTCCGGGAGCCGGCCGGCGTTACTGACGGTGATCCTCTCCGACCAGCCCCAGGTCGACAGTCGTATGGACGTGGACCCGCCACCTCTGGGTGGTCGGTCCTCCCTTTCGTTCGTCGCCGGCCCCCGCCGCCGTCGCGCGTCTGCAGCCCCCCCCCAACTCCACCTTTCGGTCTCCCTTCACCGGGATCCATGCCATGTCCAAGAAGCGCAAGCGGATCAGTCGCCGTCGTCTCGCAGGTCAGCGGGTCCTCGCCCATGTCCCGACCTTCAACCTCGAAACCGGCTCCCACAAACCGGTGACGGCAGCCCGCCGCTACATCGCCGAAACGGAGCTGACGGCTCCGGCGATCCTCAACGTGCGCCGCAACGAGCACACCACCGACCGCTTCTTCTGGGGGGAGAAGGGCCTGTTCAGCGCCCAGTACGCCGAAGAGAACCACTTCCTGTTCCCGTCCCTGCGCCTGATCGTCGACACCATCGGCGAGGAGGTGCTCTTCGAGGGCCTCGAGTCCCTCGCCTCCGACGACTGGGAGGAGATGGAGGAGTACGAGTACGCCTTCGTCTGATTCCCTCCCGGCGGCTTCTGGTCAGCGTCCCTGCCAGCCCCTGACCAGGAACTCCCGCATCGGGGCGATCAGCTCGGCATCGATGCTGTGACCGCCTGGGAAGGCGATCCGTTGCACCGATCCCCCGGCCTCGGCGAGCGATCGCTCCAGAGCCACACTGGCCGCGAACGGCACCACCGGATCCTGCTCGCCATGGGTGAGCAGGATCGCCGTGCGTGGTGTCTGTGGCTGCCAGTCGGGATGGGGGTAGCCGCTGCAGGCCACGAGCCCCGCCAACGGCAGGGGATCGCCGTCGTCCGGGCCGCCGCCGGTGGCCACGTCGATGGCCATGGCCGCCCCCTGGGAGAACCCCAGCAGACAGGTGTGCTCGAGCGGCACCGACGTGCCCAGGGCAAGCAGCCGCTGGCGCAGGGCCCGACGGGCTTCGGGCAGCTGGGGCCACTCGGGCTGCTGCAGGTCGTACCACTGGCGGCCCAGGCCGGCCGGATGGGGCAGGGGGGCCCGCAGGGCCACCACGCTCAGGCCGATGCTGGCCGGATCGGCGCCCAGCAGCACCGGCCCCAGATCGAGCAGGTCATCGGCATCGGCCCCCCAGCCGTGCAGCAGCACCAGCCGGCTGGCGGCCTGGCGCGGGCCGGCGAACAGGGCGGTGCTGTCGCCTTCGCCGGGCGGCAGGTCGGCGAGGGGATCCGTGGGCACGGTGGGGGTCGGCGATTGCTGCGTAGGTTGGCTCCTCCCCCGCCCTTTCCGCCGTCATGGCTCCCACGGCCCTTCTGAGCGTGTCCGACAAGCGGGACCTGGTGCCGCTGGCGGAGGGGCTGCTGGCTCAGGGCTATGGGCTGCTCTCCAGTGGCGGCACGGCCGCGGCCCTGGCCGCCGCCGGCCTGCCGGTGACCAAGGTGGCGGAGCACACCGGCGCCCCGGAGATCCTCGGCGGCCGGGTCAAGACTCTCCATCCCCGCATCCACGGCGGCATCCTGGCCCGCCGGGATGACCCGTCCCACCAGGCTGACCTCGAGGCCCAGGGGATCACCACGATCGATGTGGTGGTGGTCAATCTCTATCCCTTCCGCGCCACCGTGGCCGACCCCGCCGTGAGCTGGGAGACGGCCATCGAGACCATCGACATCGGCGGCCCGGCCATGGTGCGGGCCGCCGCCAAGAACCACGCCGATGTGGCGGTGCTCACCGATCCCGACCAGTACCCGGGCTTCCTGGAGGCCCTGGCGGCCGGCCAGGTCGACGCCACCCTGCGGCGCCGGCTGGCCCTGGCGGCCTTCGCCCACACCGCCGCCTACGACGCCGCCATCGCCGCCTGGATCGACGGGCGCCTGGCCGACGGGCCGGGGCAGCCCCTGCGGCTGGAGCTGCCCCTGCGGCAGGTGCTCCGTTACGGCGAGAACCCCCACCAGGGGGCCCGCTGGTTCGGCGAGTCGGGCGTGGGCTGGGGGGCGGCCCGCCAGCTCCAGGGCAAGGAGCTCAGCTACAACAACCTGATCGACCTGGAGGCGGCCCTCACCACGGTGGCGGCCTTCGGCTATGGCCCCGGCGCCGAGCCGGCGGCGGTGGTGATCAAGCACACCAACCCCTGTGGCGTCGCCATCGGCGCCGATACCGCCGAGGCCCTGCTGCGGGCCCTCGATGCCGACCGGGTCTCCGCCTTCGGGGGCATCGTCGCCCTCAACGGGCCGGTGGATCTGGCGGCCGCCGAGCACCTGGCGGGGCTGTTCCTGGAATGCGTGGTGGCGCCGTCCTTCGCCGAAGAGGCCCGCCAGAGGCTGGCGGCGAAAGCCAACCTGCGCCTGCTGGAGCTCGACCCCGCCGCCGTGGCCGGGGCCGCCGGAGCCCTGCAGCTGCGCAGCGTGCTGGGGGGGGTGCTGGCCCAGCAGGCCGATGACGGCCCCGCCGATCCCGAAAGCTGGGAGGTGGTGAGCGAGCGCCAGCCCAGCGCCCAGGAATGGCGGGATCTGCGCTTCGCCTGGCAGGTGGTGCGCCATGTGCGCTCCAATGCCATCCTGGTGGCCCGGGAGGGCCGCACGCTCGGGGTCGGGGCGGGCCAGATGAACCGGGTGGGCTCGGCCCGGCTGGCCCTGGAGGCGGCCGGTGAGGCCGCCCGGGGGGCCGTGCTGGCCAGCGACGGCTTCTTCCCCTTCGATGACACCGTGCTGCTGGCGGCGGAGCACGGCATCCGGGCGGTGATTCAACCCGGCGGCAGCAAGCGCGACGCCGATTCGATCGCCGCCTGCAACGCCAACGACATGGTGATGGTGATCACCGGCCGTCGTCACTTTCTGCACTGAGGGCACGGAGAAGTTGTAACTTCGATGCACTCGCAGCCGGCCCTGGCCCGGTGGAGTTCCAACGCGTCATGTTCGCCGCCCTTCCCGCTTCGATCGCCTTCGCCCTCAACTTCGCCCACCCCGTGCTGATGTGGGTGCTGCTGGGTCTGGCCGGCTACGCCATGGTCCTGGGGATCAAGGCCAAGAAGACCCGCACAGCCACCGCCGAGGACCGCAAGGAGCTGATCAAGGGGCAGTTCGCCAAACGCCATTTCCAGTTCGGCAGCCTCGTTCTGGCGCTGATGGTGCTGGGCTGCATCGGCGGCATGGCGGTCACCTACATCAACAACGGCAAGTTGTTCGTCAGCCCGCACCTGCTGGTGGGGCTTGGCATGCTCTCGCTGATCGCCCTGGCGGCCTCCCTCTCGCCCCTGATGCAGGCCGGCAACCTGATGGCCCGCAAGGTGCACGTGGGACTCAACATGACCCTGATGACCCTGTTCCTGTGGCAGGCCGTCAGCGGCATGCAGATCGTCAACAAGATCCTCACTGCCCCCGCTCCCTGAGCCCCGCCCCCTCAGCTCCGCTCACTGAGGGAGGGCGGCTCAGAACTGGGCCCGGCGCCGCGGCGGGCAGGGGATGCCGTGGCTGGCATGGAAGTCCTCCTGCACCTTCCAGGTGAGGCGGCGGGAGATCTGCCGCACGATCTGACGCAGCAGATGGTCGCCGCTGCTCTGGATCAGATGCTCCGGCAGCAGGGAGAGCATGCCGGGCAGACGCAGCCACACCGCCAGGTCCAGCTGCCAGCGCACCAGGGTGTGCAGCATCACCCCGTCCACCTCCTCATGGGAGACCTCGGAGCCGCTGGCCTCGTCTAGGCGCAGGGAGGCCGCGAACTCGACGTCGTAGAGCCCCCTCAGGGCCGCGTCGGAGTCCGGCAGGGGCACGGTGACGATGCGGTAGACCCCGGCGGCCTGGGGGAGCAGTTCGAGGCCGATGGTGGGCTCCACTTCGAAGCCGAAGTTGCCGAAGCGGCCGAGGGTCAGCACATACCCCTGGCTGCCGATGGGCTCCACCGTCATCGGGGCGGCACAACGGCGGAACCAGCCCTCATGGCGGTCGAGGTAGGCGCCCACCACGGTGGCCGGAGCCCGCATCTCCATCAGGTCGGCGAAGGCGCTGGCGTAGCGGCGGATGGCAGGGTCCGCCCTGTCGCGCAGCGGCTCGCTGGGGGTGGCCCCGGTGTCGTCGGGACCCTGGTGCAGGGAGGAGCCTGCCGCCATCGTGGTCTGGGGCGTGCGGTGGGTCAGAGGGGAACGGCCAGAAAGGACGGGGGTTCTGATCTCCCGGGCGGCCCTGGGGGGAGGAAAACCTTTCGTGAATGTAAAGCCACCCGATCGGCCCGGACCCGCGCCGTTGCCGGTCCGGGGTGGGGGTTCACTCCTCGCTGAGGCCCACCAGGCGTTCGATCACGTCCTCCACGACCCGGTCCGGGGTGGAGGCGCCGGAGGTGATGCCCACCCGCACCGGCCCCTCCGGCAGGAAGGGCTCCAGGATCTCGAGCTCACCGCCCAGGGGCTTGTGCTCGATGCGGTTGCCCGGCCCGATGCGCTCGGGAGTGTCGATGTGGAAGGAGCGGATGCCGCGGCTGACGGCGATCTCCTGCAGGTGGGTGGTGTTGGAGGAGTTGTAGCCGCCGATGACCACCATCAGGTCGAGGGGCTCGTCCACCAGGGCGAACATGGCGTCCTGGCGCTCCTGGGTGGCATCGCAGATGGTGTTGAAGGCGAGGAAGTGCTCGTCGAGCTCGGCGGGGCCGTAGCGCTGCATCATGGTGCGCTCGAACAGGCGGCCGATCTCCTCGGTCTCGCTCTTGAGCATGGTGGTCTGGTTGGCGACGCCCACCCGCACCAGATCCCGGTCGGGATCGAAGCCGGGGGAGCAGGCGTTGGCGAAATGGCTCATGAAGGCCTCGCGATCGGTGGCCCCCTGGCCCCGCTCGAGGATGAAGTCGCTGACCATGCGGGCCTCGGCCAGGTCCAGCACCACCAGGTAAGTGCCGGCGAAGGAACTCGTGGCCAGGGTCTCCTCGTGCTTCACCTTGCCGTGGATGATCGAGGTGAAGGCATGCTTCTTGTGCTTCTCGACGGTGTTCCACACCTTCGAGACCCAGGGGCAGGTGGTGTCGACGATGTGGCAGCCCCGCTCGTTGAGCAGCTGCATCTCCTGCACGGTGGCGCCGAAGGCCGGCAGGATCACCACATCCCCGGTGCCCACCTCGGAGAAGTCCTTGACGTCGTCGTCGACCGGGATGAAGCGGACGTCCATCTGGCGCAGATGGGCGTTGACCGAGGGGTTGTGGATGATCTCGTTGGTGATCCAGATCCGCTCGCTGGGGTAGTGGCGGCGGGTTTCGTAGGCCATCGCCACCGCCCGCTCCACGCCCCAGCAGAAGCCGAAGGCCTCCGCCAGGCGGATCTTGAGCCGTCCGCGCTGCAGGACGTGGCCGTTCTCCCGCAGGCTGGCGATCAGGTTGCTCTGGTAGGCCTGCTCGAGGCTGCCCGCGACCTCGTCGCCCAGGCCGAAGCCGCGGCGGTTGTAGCGATCCGAGTGGTGGAGGGAGCGCTTGAAGGCACGGGTGTCCACAGGCAGGTACCGGGTTGTGCCGACTCTATGGGGGTCGGCGGTGGGACGGGCGAAAAAAAACCGCGGCGTGAGCCGCGGTCGGTTGGGGGAGCAGGCCCCGGGAGTCAGTTGGTGGAGGCGACGAAGTCGGGATAGGCCTCCATGCCGTGCTCGCCGATGTCGAGACCCTGCACCTCTTCATGCTCTTCGACGCGGATGCCGCCGGAGACCGCACCGAGCACGCTCCACACGATCCAGGCGGTGATGATCGTGAAGATGGAGAAGACGAAGGACCCCAGGATCTGGATGCCGAGCTGGCTGAAGCCCCCGCCGAGCAGCAGACCCTTGTCGGCGTTGAACAGGCCCACCGCGAGGGTGCCCCAGATGCCGCCGATGCCGTGGACGGAGAAGGCACCCACGGGGTCGTCGATGCCGATCGAATCGACGAAGCTGACGGCGTAGACGACGATGGCGCCGCCGATGAAGCCCACGACCCAGGCGGCCCACATCGGGAAGCCGTCGCAACCGGCGGTGACAGCCACCAGGCCCGCCAGGATGCCGTTGATGGTCATCGTGAGGTCCGGCTTGCCGGAGTGGATCTGGGAGAACAGGGTGCCGGCGATGCCGCCGCCGGCGGCGCCCAGGGTGGTGGTGACGGCGATGTAGGGCACAAGCTCATTCATCGCCAGGACGGAGCCGGGGTTGAAGCCGTACCAGCCGAGCCAGAGGATCAGGCAGCCGAGGGTGGCGATGGCCAGGTTGTGGCCAGGGATGGCCTGGGGCTTGCCGTCGATGTATTTGCCGATGCGGGGGCCGAGGATCATGGCGCCCACAAGGCCGGCCCAGGCGCCGACGGTGTGGACCACGGTGGATCCGGCGAAGTCGATGAAGCCGAGTTTGTTGAGCCAGCCTTCACCCACGTTCCACTGCCAGGAACCGGCGATCGGGTAAAGAACGCCGACCAGCACCAGGGAGAAGATGACGAACTCGTTGAACTTGATGCGTTCGGCCACCAGACCGGAGACGATCGTGGCGGCGGTGCCGGCGAAGGCCACCTGGAAGAGGAAGTCGACGCTGGGAACGAGCTTGCCTTCGGTCACCATCTCGGCGGTGACGGTGGGATCAAAGAAGAACCCTCCGAACTTGAAGACCCCTGGGATGACCCAGGAGGCGTTGTACATGATCTTGTAGCCGATGAACCAGTACGCCGTGGCGGCCAGGGCGAAGACGATCAGGTTCTTGGCCAGGATGTTGACGGCGTTCTTCTGGCGGCAGAGCCCGGCTTCCACCATGGCGAAGCCGGCGTTCATGAAGATCACCAGGAAGGCTGCGATGGACAGCCAGAGGTTGTTGATCAGGAAGGCGGGAGTGAGCTCGGGCAGTTCGGCCGCGTGGGCCGACAGGTTGAACACGCCCAGGATGAACAGGGCCAGAGGCACACAGGCGAACCAGGTGAGGCCGGTCCGGGAGGAGAGACCACGTACCTTGCGCATTAACAGGGCCGGGGCCTCTAGCAGGCTGGCCTCGCTGAGACTTCTCGGCGGTCGAACCTTGTGCGGGTGACTTGAATCGATCATGGGAACGTGGTGAAGAGAACGTTCGACTTCTGACGCCGGAGTAGGCATCAACAAGCTCCGACTATCCATGACGGACACCCGTTCCAATGTCTGATTCGCTACCAAATCAACCGGAGGCCGCCGCGCCCTCCGGCAGGCCGGGACAGGGCCAATCCTTAAAGGATGCAAAGAAATCCTAGAAATGTTCAGAATGGACAGTGCAGAGGCGCTAGAAATGCATCAGGGAAGCCCCAGCGGTCTCCCCGTCTCCGCCTTTGTCCCCATGGCCCGTTCCGCCCTCTGCTACCGCGGTCTCCGCTACGACCACACCCACGACGAGCTCCCCTCGCCCGCCCCGATCGACCACGTCTACCGCGGTCATCACTACGACGCGCCGCTGCGGCACCAGCCGTCCCCGGTGGATGGGGCCCTCGACCTCATCTATCGCGGCACCCACTACCACCATCACCAGGCCTGAGCGGCCAGGCCCAGCCAGGTCACGGCCGCGGCATCGAAGCTGAAGCGGCAGGGCAGCACCTCCACCCCGGCCGCCGCGGCGGCCCGGAACAGTTCCCCGTAGCGGGGGTCGGCGCTGTCCCCCGGCGCGAAGCGCGTCACGTCGCCGCGGCTCAGGCATGGCACCAGCACTGCCCGGGCCCCGGGCACCAGGGCGGTGAGCTCCACCAGGTGCTTCTGGCCCCGTTCGGTGACCGTGTCCGGGAACAGGGCCAGGTCGCCGTCGCTCCAGGTGGTGTTCTTCACCTCCACGTAGATCGGCCGCGGGTCGGCGGCGCCCTCCGCCGGTGTCAGCAGCAGGTCGATCCGGCTGCGGCGCCCCTCGCCGTAGGGCACTTCGGCACGGATGCTGCCGATGGGGCCCAGCCAAGGCTCCAGGCAGCCTGCCTCGATCGTGGCCCGCACCAGCCGGTTGGGCAGGGCCGTGTTGACCCCCACCCAGACCGGGTTGCCGTCGTGGCCGGGCACTTCGGCCTGCTCCCAGGTCCAGGCCAGCTTGCGGCTGGGTGAGGGGTCGTGGCGCAGGCGCACCCGTCCGCCCGGCCGCAGCACCCCGGTCATCGGCCCGGTGTTGGGGCAGTGGGCCGTCACTGTGCGGCCATCGTCCAGTTCCACGTCGGCCAGGAAGCGCTTGTAGCGCTTCAGCAGCACCCCCTCCACCAGCGGACCGGTGGACAGCACGGGCACGGCATCGGTCGCTGGGGCCATGGGGTCGGGTGCCCGGGGGGAGCCGGCCATACTGCCGTGCGTTCCGATGGGCAGTGCCCCGCCGCCATGGCCCGATCCCTGCGCCGCATCGCCCTGATCGTGGGGGCGGCCACGGCCCTGAGCAAGGTGGCCGGTCTGCTGCGCCAGCAGGTGATCGCCGCCGCCTTCGGTGTGGGCGCGGCCTACGACGCCTACAACTACGCCTACGTGCTGCCGGGGTTCCTGCTGATCCTGCTCGGCGGCATCAACGGCCCGTTCCACAGCGCCATGGTCAGCGTGCTGGCCCGGCGGCCGCGCCATGAGGGCGCCCACGTGCTGGCCAGCATCAACACCCTGGTGGGGGCGGGGCTGATTGTCGTCACCCTGCTGCTGCTGGTGGCCGCCGATCCGCTCATCGATCTGGTGGGGCCTGGCCTGGACGCCGAGCGCCACGCCCTGGCCGTGCTGCAGCTGCGCTGGATGGCGCCGATGGCCCTGTTCGCCGGTCTGATCGGCCTCGGCTTCGGCGCCCTCAACGCCGCCGACGTGTTCTGGCTGCCCTCGGTGAGTCCCCTGCTCTCCAGCGTCGCCGTCATCGGCGGCATCGGCCTTCTCTGGTGGCAGCTGGGCAGCACCATCACCCTGCCCGCCACGGCCGTGATCGGCGGGGTGGTGCTGGCCGCCAGCACCACGGTGGGGGCGATCCTGCAGTGGCTGATCCAGCTGCCGGCCCTGGCCAAGGAGGGTCTCAACCGGCTGCAGCTGGTCTGGGACTGGCGCGACCCGGGGGTGCGGGAGGTGCTGCAGGTGATGGGTCCGGCCACCCTCTCCTCCGGCATGCTGCAGATCAACGTGTTCGTGTCCCTGTTCTTCGCCTCGGGGATGCCGGCGGCTGCGGCGGGCCTGGGCTACGCCAACCTGCTGGTGCAGACGCCCCTGGGCCTGCTCTCCAACGTGCTGCTGGTGCCGCTGCTGCCGGTGTTCGCCCGGCTGACGGCGCCGGAGGACCGGCCCGAACTGGTGGCCCGGATCCGCCAGGGCCTGATGCTCTCCAACGCCACCATGCTGCCCCTGGGGGCACTGATGGTGGCCCTGGCGGTGCCGATCGTGGCCCTGATCTACCAGCGCGGCGCCTTCGACCGCGGCGCGGCCGATCTGGTGGGCCAGCTGCTGATGGCCTACGGCATCGGCATGCCGGCCTACCTGGGCCGCGACGTGCTGGTGCGGGTCTTCTATGCCCTTGGCGACGGCAATACCCCCTTCCGCTGGTCCCTGGCCGGCATCGGCCTCAACGCCGTGTTCTGCTGGGCCTTCACCGGTGGCCCCACGCCGGGCTGGGGGCTCCAGCTGCCCATGCTCAACGCCGGCGCCGCCGGCCTGGTGCTGGCCACCGTGGCGGTGAACCTGATCACCTGCGCCGGCCTGCTGCTGGCCCTGAGCCGCCGGCTGGGGGGCCTGCCGCTGCGGCTCTGGGCCGCCGACAGCGGCAAGCTGCTGCTGGCCGCCCTGGCGGGCGGGGCGGCCTGCTGGTGGCTGTCGCTGGAGGTGGCCTGGCCCCCGGGGCTGGGGGGGCTGCTGCTCCAGAACACCCTCTGTGCCGCCCTGGCGGTGGGCCTCTACGGACTGTTGGCCAGCCTCGCCGGCGTGCCCGAGGCGGGCCAGCTGCTGCGGATGGTGCGCCGCCGGGCCTAGGGAAGCCGCACCTGGCGCTCCTCGCGCACCTGGACCGGAATCTCCAGATGGGAGCGGCCGATCATCTGGGGGCCGTCGATGGAGAAGATGCGGGCCTCGATGCCGAAATCGCGGAAGGCGCTCTCCAGCTCCTGGATCAGGGCCTTCTCCACCTGGGCCTCCGCATCGACCACCTTGCCGATCAGACGCCCGCCGAGTCGGCCGATGCGCTGGCGGACCACGTCACGGGCATTGGTGACTTCGATGACCAGCACGACCCGCCTGCGTGGGGCGTCACCCTATCGGTAGAACGGGCGTCTGGCCGCGGGCGTCAGCAAAAGGGTTGCAGCACGTCTTCGAGATCGCGCAGCTGGCCGGCGGGCACCAGGCGGGCCAGGGGCAGGCGCGTCGCCCCGCCGCCGATGGGCACCTGCACCGCCTCCAGGGCCTGGCGGGCGCAGACCTCGGCGCCCTGGTCGAGCCGGGCAGCGCATTCGATCGCCAGGATCTGGGCCAGGCCCGCATCGCCCAGATAGAGGTGCCAGCCGGCCACCTGCACATACAGCCGGTCGGCGATGGCCCGGGTCAGTTCCTCGAGATCGGCGGCGGCAAGCGTCATGGCTGGGTCTCGGGGCGTTGCACCACCACCACGCTGCCATGGACCAGCAGCAGGACGGCCCAGCCGATCGTCAGCCAGCCGAGGTGGGACCAGGGGTGGCGCAGGCCCTGGACGAACCAGAGGCCGCTGTTCACGGCGGCGAACAGGGCGGCATGGAGGGTCAGGTTCACGATCCGCTCGAAGTGCCGATAGGTGGGATCGTCGGGATCGGCGGGGCCGTACCAGCGGATCGGCATGGTGGGGAAGACCGCCGCAGGCGGTGGTTGGGCTCTGCTGCGGACCCTATCGGGCCGGGGGCGGCGGGGGCGTTGTTGACGGATCGGCACCCCGTGGGGTGAGAATGACCGGGCAGGCGCTTGTAGCTCAGCGGATTAGAGCATCTGACTACGGATCAGAGGGTCGGGAGTTCGAATCTCTCCAGGCGCGTTCCTTCCCACACCGCCCCCCGGGGCGGTTTTTTTCTGCCCGCGGGTGCTTCCGGGGCCTGTGGGCGGGGCCCGGCCAGGCCAGCGGCGTTTGCCTACGATCGGTTTCTCACCGAGTAGCCCCATGGCGGACCGAGCGGATCACGGCCCTGCGCACCCAGCTGCGTCCATCGACAGCCCCCTGGCCAGCGGCGATCCGGCCATCGCCGCCCTGATCGAGAAGGAGCTGCGACGTCAGCAGACCCACCTGGAGCTGATCGCCAGCGAGAACTTCGCCTCCCGGGCGGTGATGGAGGCCCAGGGCTCCGTGCTCACCAACAAGTACGCCGAGGGCCTGCCCCACAAGCGCTACTACGGCGGCTGCGAGCACGTCGACATCATCGAGGACCTGGCCATCGCGCGGGCCAAGCAGCTGTTCGGTGCGGCCTGGGCCAACGTCCAGCCCCACAGCGGCGCCCAGGCCAACTTCGCCGTGTTCCTGGCCCTGCTGCAGCCCGGCGACACGATCCTGGGCATGGACCTCTCCCATGGCGGCCACCTCACCCACGGCTCGCCGGTGAACGTGTCGGGCAAGTGGTTCAAGGCCGTCCACTACGGCGTCGACCCCGAGACCCACCAGCTCAACTTCGACACCATCCGCCAGCTGGCCCTCGAGCACCGGCCGAAGCTGATCATCTGCGGCTATTCCGCCTACCCCCGCACGATCGACTTCGCCGCCTTCCGGGCCATCGCCGACGAGGTGGGGGCCTACCTGCTGGCCGACATGGCCCACATCGCCGGCCTGGTGGCCTCGGGCGTGCACCCCAGCCCGGTGCCCCACTGCCACGTCGTCACCACCACCACCCACAAGACCCTGCGGGGCCCCCGGGGCGGGCTGATCCTCTGCAACGACGAGACCTTCGGCCGCCAGTTCGACAAGGCCGTCTTCCCGGGGTCCCAGGGGGGGCCGCTGGAGCACGTCATCGCCGCCAAGGCCGTGGCCTTCGGTGAGGCGCTGCAGCCCAGCTTCCGCACCTACAGCCAGCAGGTGGTGCGCAATGCCCAGGCCCTGGCCGAGCGGATTCAGGAGCGGGGCATCGCCGTGGTCTCCGGCGGCACCGACAATCACCTGGTGCTGCTCGACCTGCGCTCCATCGGCCTGACCGGCAAGCTGGCCGACCGCCTGGTGAGCGACGTCAACATCACCGCCAACAAGAACACGGTGCCCTTCGACCCGGAGTCGCCGTTCGTGACCAGCGGCCTGCGCCTGGGCAGCGCCGCCCTCACCACCCGCGGCTTCGATGCCGAGGCCTTCCGCGAGGTGGCCGACGTCATCGCCGACCGGCTGCTCCACCCGGAGGATGCCGCGGCGGAACTGCGCTGCCGCGAACGGGTGGCCTCCCTCTGCGGCCGCTTCCCCCTCTATGGACGACAACGTGAGCTCCAGCACGCCTGACGGCCCCGTTCACCCGTAACGTGTCGCCTTCAGGACCGCACTCTTCCGGCCCGCCGTTGTGACCCTCGCCTACAGCCCCAACGCGGCGGCCCTGCTCACGGCCACCGCGGCGGCCCTGCTCACGGCGCTGATCGTGCCTGTGGTGCGGAGGCTCGGTCTGCGCTGGGGGCTCGTCGACCCCCCCGACGACCGCAAGCAGCACACCGGCCCCATGGTGCGGCTCGGCGGCATCGGCATCGTGGCCGGCTTCAGCCTCTCGCTGGCCTGCACCTGGACCTTCGGCGGCTTCGCCGACCTGCCGCCGGACAAGGACCAGCTGATCTGGACCACCCTGGCGGGGGCCCTCTGCTTTTTCGTGATCGGCCTGGCGGACGACCTGTTCGCCCTGCCCCCCCTGCCCCGCCTCTGCGGCCAAGTGCTCGTGGCCGCGGCGGTGTGGAACCAGGGGGTGCGCATCGGCAGCATCGACCTGCCCTTCGGCCTGGGGAGCTCGGCCGCCGGTCTGCCCCTGCCGGAGGGGCTGAGCCTGCTGGCCACGGTGGTCTGGCTGGTGGGAATCACCAACGCGATCAACTGGCTGGATGGCCTCGACGGGCTGGCGGCGGGGGTGAGCGGCATCGCCGCCGTCGGGCTGCTCTCGGTGAGCTTCAGCCTCAGCCAGCCCGCCGCCGGCCTGCTGGCGGCGGCCCTGGCCGGCAGCTGCCTGGGCTTCCTGCGCCACAACTTCAACCCGGCCCGCATCTTCATGGGGGACGGGGGTTCCTACTTCCTCGGCTTCGCCCTGGCGGCGATCAGCATCGTCGGCCCGGCCAAGCGGCTCACCAGCGTCAGCCTGCTGCTGCCCCTGATGATCCTGTCCCTGCCCCTGGCTGACATGTCGGCGGTGATCATGGGCCGCCTCCGGGCCGGCCGCTCCCCCTTCTACCCGGATCGCCGCCACCTGCACCACCGCCTGCTGCGGGCCGGCTTCAGCCATCGCCGCACCGTGGTGCTGATCTATGCCTTCACCCAGTGGCTGGCGTCCATCGCCCTGGTGCTGGCCAATGCCGAGATGCGCTTCCTCTGGCTGGCGCTGGCCACCGCGGTGCTGATCGCCGTGCTGGTGGTCTGCCGCCGCCAGATGCAGGAGGAGGCCAAGTGAGCGGGGCCCCCGGCGACGCCGGGGTGGAGGTGCTCTGCATCGGCACCGAGCTGCTGCTGGGCAACATCGTCAACGGCAATGCCCGCTGGCTGGCGGAACAGCTGGCGGCCCTCGGGGTGGTGCACCACCGCCAGCAGGTGGTGGGCGACAACCGGGAGCGGCTGATCGAGGCGGTGCGGCAGGCGGCGGGGCGCTGCCGGGTGCTGGTCACCACCGGCGGCCTGGGGCCCACCCCCGATGACCTCACCACCGAGGCGATCGCGGCGGCCTTCGGCGCCGACCTGGTGGAGCACGGCGAGATCTGGGCGGCGATCCAGGCCCGGATCACGGCCCGGGGCCGCACCGTGGCCCCCTCCAACCGCAAGCAGGCCCTGCTGCCGCGGGGGGCCCAGGTGCTGCCCAACCCCACCGGCACGGCGCCGGGGATGATCTGGACCCCGGTGCCGGGGTTCAGCGTGCTCACCTTCCCGGGTGTGCCCAGCGAGCTGCGGGCCATGTGGCACGCCACCGCGGCCCCCTGGCTGCAGCAGGCGGGCCTTGCGGGCGGGGTGTTCGCCAGCCGCATGCTGCGCTTCTGGGGGGTGGCCGAGTCCGACCTGGCCGAGCGGGTGCACGACCTGCTGGCCCTGGAGAACCCCACCGTGGCCCCCTACGCCGGTGCCGGGGAGGTGAAGCTGCGGGTCACGGCCCGGGCCGCCGATGCGGCCGCCGCCACCGCCCTGCTGGCCCCGGTGGAGGAGGAGCTGCGCCGCCGCACCGGCAGCAGCTGCTTCGGCGCCGACGGCGACAGCCTGGCCTCGGTGGTGCTGGCGGCGCTGCGGCGCCGGGGCGAGACCCTGGCGGTGGCGGAGTCCTGCACCGGCGGGGGCCTCGGGGCCGCCCTGGTGGCGGTGCCGGGGGCGTCGGAGGTGTTCCTCGGTGGGGTGATCGCCTACGCCAACGCCGTCAAGCAGGCGGTGCTGGGGGTGCCGGCGGCGGTGCTCGAGCGCCATGGGGCGGTGAGTGACCCGGTGGCCGTGGCGATGGCGGAGGGGGTGCGCCACCTCACGGGGGCCACCTGGGCCGTGGCTGTGACGGGCATCGCCGGACCCGGCGGCGGCAGCGACGGGAAGCCGGTGGGGCTGGTGCACATCGCCGTGGCCGGGCCCGATGGCTGCCGCAGCGAAGCGGTGCGTTTCGGCAGCGGCCGCGAGCGCGGCTGGATCCAGACGCTGACGGTGGGGGAAAGCCTGAACCGTCTGCGGTTACGGCTGAACACTGGGGCGATCTGAGCCCGCCTGATCGGAACATCTGCTGCCGCGGCCGCCATCGATCACGAATCCTGAGGCATGGACTTTTCCCCCCGGCCTGGCCCTTTTCCCCCGAAACCAGGGACGTTTTCCACAGGTGGCGGCGGTCGGGCCGAGCTGCCGGAGGGGTCCTGGCTCCCGGCTGCGGGAAAGGCCTCCCCCCCTTGACCATGTCCCCCGGCAGGTACCGCCGCGGCGGCCACCCCCGGACGGCGGCCGGGAAGCCGCCCCGCGCCGGGATTCTCAGCGGCGGTCCCTTGGGACCGGCCCGGTGTGGGGCGCTTTGACGCGGGGGGCGGCCCCATGGCCTGATGGGGGGGACCGACGACCAGCGCCGCATGAGCCAGATTCCCGACCACGCTCCCCGCACCGTGAGCATCGAGAACCAGATGCCGGAGGACCTGTTCGAGGCGATGCGGGAGTTCATCCGGGTGCACCCCCAGTGGGACCAGTACCGGCTCATGCAGGCCGCCCTCGCCGGTTTCCTGGTCCAGCACGGCAGCCACGACCGTGCCGTGGCCCGCCACTACCTCAACGGCCTGTTCCGCCGGGAGCCCGCACCGGTGGATCACCCTCCTTCTAGGGTGGTTTCTGACCGTTCAGATCCTTCCTCTTGAGCGCCGGCACCCTCTACGACAAGGTCTGGGAGCTGCACCGCGTCGCCGATCTTCCGGGCGGTGCCACCCAGCTGTTCATCGGGCTGCACCTGATTCACGAGGTCACCAGCCCCCAGGCCTTCGCCGCCCTCGATGATCTGGGCCTGTCGGTGCGCCATCCCGAGCGCACGGTCGCCACGGTCGACCACATCGTGCCCACCACCTCCCAGGCCCGGCCGTTCGCCGACCCCCTGGCCGAGGCGATGCTCGCCACCCTGGAGGCCAACTGCGGCCGGCACGGCATCACCCTCCACGGCCTCGGCAGCGGCCGCCAGGGGATCGTGCATGTGATCGCCCCGGAGCTGGGGCTCACCCAGCCCGGCATGACCGTGGCCTGCGGCGATTCCCACACCTCCACCCACGGCGCCTTCGGTGCCATCGCCTTCGGCATCGGCACCAGCCAGGTCCGTGACGTGCTCGCCAGCCAGAGTCTGGCGATGGGCAAGCTCAAGGTGCGCCGGATCCGGGTGGAGGGGACCCTGCAGAGCGGCGTCTACGCCAAGGATCTGGTGCTGCACGTGATCCGCACCCTGGGGGTGAAGGGCGGTGTGGGCTACGCCTACGAGTTCGCCGGCCCGGCCATCGAGGCCCTCTCGATGGAGGAGCGGATGACGCTCTGCAACATGGCCATCGAGGGCGGGGCGCGCTGCGGCTACGTCAACCCCGATGCCGTCACCTTCGCCTATCTCAAGGGGCGGCCCCATGCCCCCGCCGGCGAGGCCTGGGAGCGGGCCGTCGCCTGGTGGAGCGCCCTGGCCTCCGGTCCCGACGCTGTCTTCGACGACGAGGTGGTGTTCGATGCGGCCACGATCGCGCCCACCGTCACCTGGGGCATCACCCCGGGGCAGGCCATCGGCGTCGACGAGGCCGTGCCCACCCTCGAGCAGACCGACAGCGATGAGCGGCCGATCGCCGAGGAGGCCTACCGCTACATGGACCTACGCCCCGGGGCGCCGATCGAGGGACTGCCGGTGGATGTCTGCTTCATCGGCAGCTGCACCAACGGCCGCCTCAGCGACCTGCGGGCCGCCGCCGCCGTCGCCCGCGGCCGGCAGGTGGCGGCGGGCATCAAGGCCTTCGTGGTGCCGGGCAGTGAGCAGGTGGCGGCCGCCGCCGAGGCCGAGGGTCTCGATGCGGTGTTCCGCGAGGCCGGCTTCGAATGGCGCGAGCCGGGTTGCTCGATGTGCCTGGCCATGAACCCCGACCGGCTGGAGGGGCGCCAGATCAGCGCCAGTTCCAGCAACCGCAACTTCAAGGGGCGCCAGGGTTCCGCCACCGGCCGCACCCTGCTGATGAGCCCGGCCATGGTGGCCGCGGCGGCGGTGAGCGGCCACGTGGCCGACGTGCGCCGCCTGATCGCCACCCCGTCCTCCCCTGAGCCCGCCGCCACCCCAGCATGAGCGCCACCCCCTTCCCGGCCGGACCGATCCAGCAGTGCCAGGGCCGTGCCGTCGTCGTGCCCGGCGACGACATCGACACCGACCGGATCATTCCGGCCCGCTATCTCAAGTGCGTCACCTTTGACGGGCTGGCCGAGGGGGTCTTCGCCGATGACCGCCGCGAGCGGGCCGGCGACCACCCCTTCGATCGGGCCGACAACCAGGGCGCCGCGATCCTGGTGGTCAACCGCAACTTCGGCTGCGGCTCCAGCCGGGAGCACGCCCCCCAGGCGCTGATGCGCTGGGGCATCCGGGCGGTGATCGGCGAGAGCTTCGCGGAGATCTTCTTCGGCAACTGCCTGGCCCTGGGCATCCCCTGCCTCACTGCCGACCATGCCACGGTGCTGGCCCTCCAGGCCGCCATCGCCGCCCATCCCGGCGCCCGGCTGCAGCTCGATCTCGAGCCGCCGCGGGTGGTGCTGGAGGCCGATGGCGAGTGTCTGGAATGGCCCCTGGAGCTGGCCCCCGGCCCGCGTCGCATGCTGGTGAGCGGCGAGTGGAACGGCACGGCCCAGCTCGTGGCCCACGACGCCGAGCTGCGGGCCACCGCCGGCCGGCTCCCCTACCTGGACGGCTTCGTCGCCGCCTAGAAGGGGCGCTGCAGGACCCCCTGGGTGGGGTGGTAGGGGATGAAGGGCGTGCCCGGCCCCTGGAAGTTGAAGTCGTTGAGCCGCACGCGGATGCCGCCCAGGCCGTCGTAGGGGCTGTAGTACACGCCGATCTCGTAGGAGCGCCGCTGCCAGCGCAGCTCCAGGTAGGAGCCGGTGACATCGCCGTAGAAGCCGGAGTTGGGATCGACGTTGAAGCCGATACCGCCGCTGAAGACGAGCGGCCCCACGATCTGCTGCGACAGGCCGATGCCGACCGTGCCCAGGTCGACGGCCCGGTCGAAGTTCAGCGGGCTCTGGCCCTGCCGCAGGGTGATGCCGCCGGTGATGGTCAGTTGGGTGTAGTCGAAGAACGGCTTCTCGAAGCGCCCCAGGGTCAGGGTGGGCCCGCCGGAGAGTCCAATCGTGTTCTGGTTGGTGCCGTCACTGAAGTAGGCGGCCACCCCGAGCAGGTTGGCGTTGAAGCGCAGGCCCGGAACGATCGGCACCGGTGAATTGGCCAGCGAGACCACCGGCGGACTGGTGGTGGGCTTGCCGGTCCAGATCGGGTAGGAGAAGTTGAACGAGCCGATGGCGTTGGCGCGCCACACCTGCAGCAGATCGGTGCCGGTGGTCGGGTTGGCCTGGAAGTTGCCGACCCCCATCCGCCAGTAGTAGCTGCGGGCCAGTTTCCCCCAGCTGGGCAGGCTTCCCTGCTGCTCCAGCGAGACGCCGTAGGCGGAGTAGACGTCCTGCTCGCCGAGGGAGCCGTTCCAGGTGCGGAAGCGGTAGGCCCCGAAGAGGCGCATGGTGCTGAAGCCCAGCACGGGCACCTTCACCAGACGGGACAGGTCGCCGAAGCTGCGGGTGCCGTTGGCGAAGTTGTCGGGATTGAAGGTGGAGATGGAGAGGCGGGCATCGGCGTTGAAGCCGAGCACCGGCCCGGTGAGGCGGGCGTCGAAGCCGAAGTAGTCGCCGGTCTTGGCCGGCTGCTCGACGATGTTGGTGGAACCCGGTGGCGATCCCGGCAGCGGGTAGGCGTCGGTGTTGCCGGTGTAGAGGCGCTGGACCATCACCTGCGGCTGCAGGTTGAGGAGCCCCTTCTCGCCGATCTTGATCGGGATGTTGTAGCCGAGGAAGAAGCCGTCCCGGTCCTCGCGGTCGTTGCCGATCACGAGGGGATTGCTCACCTCGTCCTGCTTCTGGATGCGGCGCTGGCGCGCCACCCGGATCGGCAGGCGATCCTCCAGGCGCAGCGTGTTGCGGCGCGCCTTCACCAGGGTGTCGCCGTTGGGCAGCAGGGTGATGACCACCTTCTCCGAATCCATCCACGACTGGGCCGGCGTGAACGGGTCGTTGGTGAAGCCCACCCGATCCCCGGAGAGGGTGTTGGGGGTGATCTTGAGGCGCCGGGCCTGGATACGCCAGCGGCTCACGGTGCCCTTGATCAGCTCCTGGTTGCCTTCGGTGGTCTGGTCCTTGAGCTGCTCGGGGCGGGTGGTGCCGAAGTCGTTGGCCACCTCCGGCGTGGTGAACTCCCGCGGAAAGCCGAAGCGCCGCTCCGCCTTGAGGCTGCGCTCGAAGGTCACGTTCTCGACCCGCTGGGGGATCCGGGCGATGGCCTCGCGGCGCAGCCGTTCCTGATGCCGGGCGTTGCGCCACACCCCGCCCTTGTCCTCCGGCGGTTTGACGGGGGGCGTCGGGGCCGGCTGGCCGCTGGTGCCGGTCCAGCCCGGACCCATCGTCACCTGCTCGAGCTGCTGGGCCAGCCCATCGGGCTGCTCGCTGGCCAGGGGCGGGGCCTCCGGACAACCCTGGGCGGGCGGCACCGGCATCGGCTGGCTGGCGGGCTTGTCGGTGCCGAAGCGGTAGCGCAGGCCCAACAGATAGGCGTTGCTGCCCTCGCTCACACCGCTGAAGGTGCCGTAGGCCCCGGAGCGGTGGTGGATGCGGCCGACGGCCGACCAGCGGGGCGTGACCAGGGCCTCCACCTCGAAGGCCAGGTAGTTGAGCAGGCGCGCCGAGTTCTGGCGGAAGGTCTGCTCGTAGTTGCTCTTGGCGGTGAGGACGCTCAGGCCCTCCACGAAGTAGACGTTGAGCCAGGGCCGCAGCCACAGGCGCAGGCCGAGGCCGCCGGTGAATTCGCCGAAGCTCTGGCCGGGGGTGTCGGAGAAGGGGACGGCCTGGTTGAAGCCGCCCCCCGGCTGGGCGCTGGCCCGGTGACCCAGCAGGTTGGCATCGAACTCCAGCGATAGGGGCCCGGCCTGGAAGAGGCGACGCTGCAGGCCGATGCCGCCGAGGTATTCGGGCCGGAAACGGCCGCTGAAGGTGAAGGTGTCGCCGAATTCACCCGCATACATCTGGCCGGCCCAGGTGGTGACGGCCCAGGGGTAGGGATGCCACACGGGCACCGCCGGATAGGAGGGGGTGCAGCTGATCGGCTCCGGCGGCGGCAGGGGCTGGGAGGCCTCGGCCTCGAGGTCGAAGTCCTCCTTGGTGCTGTCGAGATCGATGACGCCATAGACGTCGTCGATCTCCCCCACCCCCTCCAGCAGGGCATAGCGGAGGCGGCTGCCCTGCAGGTACTGCTGGCCGCGCTGGAAGCGCACGTTGCCCACCGCATAGAGGGTGCGGGTGGTGGCCTCGAACTCCAGCCGGTCGGCCAGCAGGCGGCCACCGGCCAGGCGGGCCATGACGCTGCCGGTGGCCACGAAGCGCTGCAGCTGACCGTCATAACCCTGCTGGTTGGCGGTGAGCTCCAGCTCCAGGGGCATGGCGTCGCCGGCCGGTGCGGCCTCCAGACCCAGAACAGGTGCTGGTGGGGCGGCGGGGTCGGCCGGGGTGGGCTCCGCTGCGGGATCGGGCTGGGGCGTGACCGCCAGGGGGCGACGCCTCGGGGACGGTTGCGCAACGGCGGGTGCCGGATCGGCGGGGGCTTCGACGCCGGCCTGGGGATCGGCGGCAGGCGCGACCTGGGGCTCGTCGTCGAAGGGATCCGGGGTGGAAGCGGCGCCGGGGGTGGCGGGCGCCGCCGAAGGGAGCTGGGCCTGGGCGGCCTGAAGCCTGGAGGGTGCGTCCGGCCGTGCCTGGGCCGGTGCGGCCGTCAGCGTCAGCCCAGCGGAGATGCCCAGCCACAGGACAAGCCCGGGGGTCAGGCCTGCAGGGGCCTGGGGACGTCCCGAGCGGGGATGGAGCACCACAGGCAGCGCATGAGCGGCAAGAACGCGGCCGATCCTGCCATGGGAGTTCGGGGGCGTCCCCCGCGGCGGTCCGGTTGTCCGGACGGGTGGCGGGCGGAGCCGCCGCCGAAGGGGTCAGTCCTCCAGGTCCTTGCGGCTGGGGGAACGGGTGGGATCGCTGGCCAGGAAGCCGAAGACGAAGATCCCGATGAAGAAGAAGACGACGGAGTAAACCGAGATCTTGAGAGCGAGCATGGTCTGTCCGGCGGGTGACAGGGAGTGACAGGCGCCGGTACGGGTCTCGATGACCCCTCGGCAGCCGCATCATCTTATGGGTGGTGGTTGGCCATCCAGGCTGTCCGATGCCGTTTGGCGGGGGCAACCGGCTTCGATTGAAACGTTTCGGTCACGTTCCCCATGCCCCGGCCCCTGGATCTCCAACCCCTCTGGCAGGCCGACCAGCCCGGGGGCGGAAGCGGTCCGGCGCTGGGGGGGGAGTGGGGGCTGCGGCATCGCCCCGACTGGGCGGCCCGGGGCCTGATCATCTGGCCGCGGGGCGGCCAGTGGTGCCGTCTGCGCCTGCGTTGCCCGTGCCCGGAGGGCTGGGTCCCCCTGGCGGCGGGGGCCCGGGCGCGACTGGCGCTGCGCTGGTGGGCCGACAGCGCCGAGCTGTGGGTGGATGGCCAGCGCATCCACAGCGGCGATCTGTTCGACACCGCCTGCCGCTGGCCCCTGCCCGAGCGCTGGTGGCGGGGGGAGGACCTGGATCTGGAGCTGCGGCTGCGCAGCCCCCTGCACGACGACGGCGCCCTGATCAGCAGCCGCATCGAGCTGGAGCCCCTGGATCCGGCCGATCCCCTCGGCCTGCTGGCGGCCACCGCCGCCGAGCTGCGGGAGCTGCGCCGTGAGCACCGCCGCGACGGGGCGCCGGGGGAGGGGGTGCTCCAGGTGCTGGGCCACGCCCATCTGGATCTGGCCTGGCTGTGGCCGGTGGCCGACACCTGGCAGGCGGCGGAGCGCACCTTCGCCTCCGCCCTCGATCTGATGGAGCGCTTCGAGACGCTCCACTTCGGCCACTCCACGCCGGCCCTCTATGCCTGGCTGGAGCGGCACCGCCCGGCCCTGTTCGCCCGCGTCCGCCGGGCGATGCAGGCGGGTCGCTTCGAGCCGCTCAACGGCCCGTGGGTGGAGAGCGACTGCGTGCTGCTCTCCACCACCTCGCTGCTGCGCCAGTTCCAGGAGGGCCAGGCCTACAGCCTGCGCACGTTCCCGGAGTGGAGCCACCGGCTGGCCTGGCTGCCGGACAGCTTCGGCTTCGCCGCCGGCCTGCCGGCGCTGGCGGCCGCCACCGGGGTGCGCTGGTTCTGCACCCACAAGCTGGCCTGGAACGCCACCAACCCCTTCCCCCACCGGCTGTTCCGCTGGCGCAGCCGCTGCGGGGCCGAGGTGCTGGCCCTGATGACGGCGCCGATCGGCACCGACGGCGACCCGGTGGCGATGGAGCGCTACCGGCTGCAGTGGCAGCGGGCGAGCGGCTGCGCCGACGCCCTCTGGCTGCCCGGGGTCGGCGACCACGGCGGTGGCCCGACCGCCGAGATGCTGGAGCAGCTGGCGCTCTGGCAGGACCAGCCGGAGGCGGCCGGCCAGCGCCACGGCACCCTGCGCGCCTATCTGGAGCCGTTGGAATCGCTGGCGGGGCAGCTGCCGGTCTGGCGCGACGAGCTCTACCTGGAGCTGCACCGCGGCTGCCCCACCAGCCGGCCCGACCAGAAGCGCCACAACCGCAGCCTGGAGCGGCTGCTGCGGGAGGCGGATCTGGCCGCGGCGCTGTTCGGCCGGCCGGCACCGGCCGCCAGCGACGACTGGCGCACCCTGCTGTTCCAGCAGTTCCACGACATCCTGCCGGGCACGGCGATCCCGGAGGTGTTCGAGCAGGCCGAGCCCCAGTGGCGGGGCGCCCGCCGCCGGGCCGCCCGCCGGCGCGACCGGACCCTGCGGCGGGGCCTGGCGGCCGCGGCGACCAGCGGTGGGACGGCCGCGGCGCCCGCCAGCGCCGCCGAGCCCTGGTGTGTCGTGCAGCTGCAGCCGCTGCCGGCCCAGTCCCGCACCCTGCGGCTGCCGGCCGGCGACTGGTGGCTGGCGGCGGCGGACGGCGAGCGGCGGCTGGCCGGCCAGCCGGCCCCCGGGGGTGGCCAGTGGCTGCAGATCCCCGCCCTCGAGGGGGTGGGGGTGCGGCACCTGCGGCGGCAGCCGACGCCCGCCGGCAGCGGCGGCGCTGCGGCGACCGGGGCGGTGGCGGCGCCCGTGGAGGGGGCGGTGCGGCTGGAGCGGGTCACCGGCGGCGAGCCGGACCGCTGGCGGCTGGGCAACGGTCTGGTGTCGGCGCTGATCGGTCCGGCGGGGGTGGAGCAGCTCTTCGATCGGGACGGCATGCCCCAGCTGGCGGGGCCGCTGGCCTGGTGCCGCTGGCGCGACCGGGGCGAGTTCTGGGATGCCTGGGACCTGGCCGCCGACTACCGCCAGCACCCGCTGGCCTGGAGCTGGCAGGGGCCGCCGCAGTGGCTGGAGACGGGGCCGCTCTGCGCCCGGTTCGTCTGGCGCGGGCGCTGCGGCCAGAGCCCGGTGCGCCTCGATGGCCGCCTGCTGGCGGGCAGCCCCTGGCTGGAGCTGGTGCTGGGCACCCAGTGGAAGCAGCGCCACGAGCTGCTGCGGCTGGAGATTCCCCTGGCCGACCCGGCCTGCCGCTGGGCGGCCGACACGGCCGGCGGGGTGATCGAGCGGCCGGCCACGGCCCGCACCGCCCGGGAGCGGGCCCGCTGGGAGGTGAGCGCCGTCAGCTGGATGGCCGCGGTGGGCCCGGGCCGCGGCGACGGGCTGTCGGTGTTGCTCGACGGCCCCCAGGGGGTGTCGGCGACGGCGGAGCGCCTGGGGGTGTCGCTGCTGCGGGCACCCACCTGGCCCGATCCCGGCGCCGACAACGGCTGGCAGCGGCAGCGGCTGGCCCTGCTGCCCTGTCCCGGCGGCTGGCGGGCGGCCGCTGCGCCCCAGCAGGCCACCCGGCTGCGGGAGCCCCTCTGGTGTCGGCCGATGGAGCCGCCCTCCGGAGCAGGCGCCGAGGCCGGGGGGGCGGCCGACACGCTGTTCCCGTCCCTCGGCGAGGACCTGCAGCTGGTGGCCCTGCGGCCCCTGCCGGCGGAAGGAAGCGCAATGGACGACGGGGCCGAAACGGGCGCGGTGCTGCTCAGCGTCCAGAACCTGGGGCCCTGCCGGCGGCGCTTCTCACCCGGCCCGGACTGGACCGTGTTGGGCCGCTGCGACGCCCTGGGCCAGCCCCAGGCGGCCGGCGAGGGGAGTCCGCACCCGGACGAACAGGGGCCCCAGCCGCTGGCCCTCGGCCCCTGGCAGCTGGGGCACTGGCGGCTGCGGCGGGCGCCGGCGGGGAGCGCGGCGGCTCAGTCGTCGTGATCGTCGAAGGGGTCGGTGAGGCCCTTGGACGGCGGGCCGAAGGCGGTGTACACCCCGAAACCGGTCAGGGCCAGCAGCACGGCGAGGACCGCGAGGGCCACGGAGAGGGCGGGGGAGGTGCTGGCGGCGGGATCCATGGAGGGGTCTCAGGCGGGGGAGGGGTCGCGGGGCCGGGGGGCTTCCGTCACAACTCTCGACAGCCCAACTCGGTGCGGCCGGCAAGACCCTTACAGTAAGCACCGCGATTCCGTGCCCGAGAGGTCCGAGCTGCCATGGCCCAACGCACCCGTCTGGGAAACCTGCTGCGCCCCCTGAACTCCGAGTACGGAAAGGTGGTGCCCGGCTGGGGCACCACCCCCGTGATGGGCGTGTTCATGCTGCTGTTCCTGGTGTTCCTGCTGGTGATCCTGCAGCTGTACAACAAGTCCCTGCTGCTCGAGGGCATCAACGTCAACTGGAACGGCGTCGGCTGATTCCTCTCGCCCCCTGTCCATGAACATCTTCGGCATCGGTCTGCCCGAGATGGCGGTGATCGCCGCCATCGGGCTGCTGGTCTTCGGACCCAAGCGGTTGCCCGAGCTCGGCAAGACCCTGGGGCGCACCCTGCGCGGCTTCCAGTCGGCCTCGCAGGAATTCGAGAAGGAGTTCCGCACGGCGGTGGGCACCGAGCAGCCGATCGACATCTCCGGTCCCCCCGCCGCCATCACGCCGGCCGCTGAAGCTCCTGCCGGCGTGACACCTGTCGTCGCTGAAACGGCAACGCCGGCGGCGGCGGCCGAGGAGAGCGCCGCCCCCTCCACCGGCCCCTCCAGCTGAGGGCGGCCATCCGTTGGATCTGCAACTGCTGGTGGGCCTGGGCAATCCCGGCCCCCGCTACGCCGACACCCGCCACAACGTCGGGTTCATGGTGCTGGAGCGGCTGGCCCGCGCCGGTGGCGCCAGCTTCCGCAACCAGGGCCGTCTGCATGGGCTGCTGGCCGAGACCGGCCAGGGGGACAGGCGGCTGCGGCTGCTGATGCCCCAGACCTTCATGAACGACAGCGGCCGCTCGATCCGCGCCGCCCTCGACTGGTTCCGGCTCGAGCCCGCCCAGATGCTGGTGCTGGTGGACGACATGGACCTGCCCCTGGGGCGCCTGCGGGTGCGGGCCGCGGGTGGCGCCGGTGGCCACAACGGCCTGCGCAGCACGATCGCCCACCTGGGCAGTGAGTCTTTCGCCCGGCTGCGGATCGGCATCGGCGCCCCCGGCGAGACCCCCGAGGAGCGCCGGGCCCGCACGGTGTCCCATGTGCTGGGCAAGTTCTCCGCCGCCGACCGGCCGGTGCTGGAGACGGTGCTGGAGGAGGTGGAGGCGGGCATCGACCTGATCCGGCGGGTGGGGCTGGAGAAGGCCGCCAACCGTCTGAACAGTTTTCGTGCCGATCCGCCGCCATCCTGAGAGCATCGACCGCGTCCCGTGAGCCGCCTTCCCGCCACCACCGCCCAGCTGCGGGTGCTGCGCCAGAGCTTCAGCCCCTGCCTGCTGGAGGGGGAGATCAGCGCCGGCGGCTTCCAGTGGCGGTTCCGCTGGGCCTTCGACCGGGGCGAGCTGCAGGTGGAGCCGTCCCTGGGGCGCGCCCTGATCCAGGACGCCCTGCTTCGCTTCCTGCTCAAGGCCGACTACCAGCTCGAACCCGGCGGCGACTACGTGTTCACGGTGCGGGCGTCGTTCTGATTCAGGGCCCCGCGGCCGCGAGGCACCGCGGCAGATCCCGCCCCAGCCGGCGCTCCAGCAGCAGCTGGGCCACCACGTCGTCGTAGTCGCGGGGGGGCTGGCGCAGGCCCAGGGGCAGGAGCCGCCGCCAGCCCCGGGCGGGGAACAGCTCCCAGTAGCGGCGCCGCGCCGCCAGGGTGGTGCCCCGCTCATCCACCAGCTCCACCGGCAGCAGGGGCTCCAGACGCCGCCGCCAGGGGCCGCTGCCGGTGCCATCGCCGATCACCACGGCCGCCAGGGCCTGGTGGCCGTGCCACTGCTCCAGCCGCTCCCAGGCCGCCTCCGGGGGCAGCACCAGGGCTTCACGGATCTCCCGGCGTTCGGGGTCGGTGAGCACCAGGCCGCACTTGCTGCGGCCGGGATCGAGCCCCACCAGAGGGCCGGTGGTCATGGCCGCACCGCCACCGTCATGGCCGCCCCGGCCGGGTGGCGCCGGCGCCGCCCGGCCGGAGCCAGCGCAGCTCCACGCTGATGGGGTCGGGGGTGTCGGCGTTCTGGAGGGCCACCGCCTCAAGATTGGCGGTCACGCCGGCGGGGCGTTCGCTGAGTTCCCGGGCCAGGGCGTTGATGCTGGCGGCATCGAACTGGAGGCCGTTGGCCAGGGTGCCCTGGCGCTGGACCTTGGCGAAGGCGGCGGCCAGCAGCAGGTTGAGGCGGCTGCGGACGGCTTCGGGATCGCGCACGTCGGGCTCCAGGGAGGTGCGGGAGAGCACCTCCCCCTGCTCCACCACCTGACGGTTGGGGCGCAGGTCGGGGAAGGCGAGCACCTGGGCCTCGCCCCGCAGCACGTTGGCGGCCGAGCGGATGCTGACCACCCAGGTGCCGGGGGTGGCGAGCAGCGATTCCAGCCGGGTGATGTCGCTGCGGGGCACCAGCAGGATCTGGCGGTTGGGGGGCTGGCCGGGCAGCAGCAGCTGGAAGGCGGCCCGGTTCGATTCCTGCAGCAGGGCATCGATCACCTGCTTGGCCTGGTCGGGGCGCTGCAGCTGCACCTTGGCGGTGGCCAGGGGCTGGCCACTGGCGATCACCACATCGCCGCGGCGCAGGGCGATGACGTTGGTCTCCAGGTCCTTGAGTTCCTTGGCGCCGGCGGCGATGCGGCGGCGGACGCTGGCCAGTTCGGCCTCGGTGCGGCGGATCTCGGCGTCCCGGCCCTGCACCTCCCGGCTGAGCCGGGCCCGCTCGGCCTCCAACCGGGCGCGCTCCGCCTGCAGGGGCTGCAGCTCGCGGCGCAGGGTGTCGACGCGGCGCTCGGCGGCCAGCAGCTGGTCGCGGGCGCGGCGCTGGCTGGCCAGGGCCTGGTCACGGCGGCGTTCGGCGGTGATCAGATCGAGGCGGCTGCGCTCCAGTTCGCCCCGGGTGCGGGTCAGTTCCCCCTCGTTGCGCTTGAGGGCGGCGCGGCTGTCCCGCAGGCGGTCCTGGATCTGGTCGAGCTCGAAGAGCCCCACCCGCAGGCGCTCGCTCACCAGCAGCATCAGCCCCAGCGACACGGCACTGATCAGGCTGCCGGTGAGCACCGTGATCACCACGGCGGTCTTGCGGGGCCGCAGGTTGAACAGGCTGAGGCGCGCCTTGCCCACACGGCTGCCGAGCCGGTCGCCCAGGGTGGAGAGAACTCCGCCGAGCACCAGGAGCGCGAGGATCAGCAGCCAACCCGACACCTTCCGAGCCCCGGTTCCGCGATCCACCAAGTATCCCTGCCGGTGGACTCGCGGCACCCGGCGGCGACCGCCCGATCAGCTGAACCGCTTGGCCAGGGCGATGGGATCGAAGACGGTGATCTTCTTGCGGTCGATCTGGACCAGGCCGTCGTTGCGCAGGTCGCCCAGCAGGCGGGTGATGGTGACGCGGGTGGAGCCGATCGCCTCGGCGATGGCCTGGTGGGAGAGGCGCAGGTCGATGGTGATCCCCTCGGTGCCGGGGACGCCGAAGTCGCGGCAGAGGACGAGCAGGAAGCTCACCAGCCGGGAGGACATGTCCCGGTGGGTGAGGGTCTCGATCATGGTCTCGGTCTGGAGGATGCGGGAGGAGAGGCCCTGGAGCAGCAGCAGGCCGACGCTGGCGTCCTGCTCGATGGCCCGCCGCACCGAGGTGGCCGGGGCCGTGACCATCTCCACCCGGGTGAAGGCGATGGCGTGATAGAAGCGGTCGGACCGCTGGCCGGTGAGTAGGGAGAGCACCCCGAAGAGGCTGTTCTCGCGCAGCAGGGCCACGGTGATCTCCTCGCCCGACTCGTAGACGCGCGAGAGACGCACGGCACCGCGCCGCAGCAGGTAGACACGCTCGGCGGGGTCGCCGGGGAAGAAGATCGTCTTGCCGCGCTCGATGGTCTCGACGCTGCTGCCGGCCAGGCCGCGGATCACGTCCAGCAGGGTGGTGGCCATGGTGCCGGGGGCGCCCATGGGGGTCACGGAGCCGGGGGATCCGCTGGATGGGCTGCTGGGGTAGCGGCTGAAGCCACGCGTAGCGCCGACCATCAAGGCGTGGCGATTGGTGATGAACCTATGGATCGGTCTGGCCGATCCATGTAGCCAATGACACTCTTTAGCCGGTCGTCCGTGTGGCTGCAACCACGCTGGGCCCGGCCGGCGCCCCAGCCAGGGCCCGGCGCTGGGCCTCCTGCAGGGCGCGCAGTCCCGGTTCGGCCAGATCCAGCAGGGCGTCGAGGCGGGAGCGGGAGAAGGGGGCGCCCTCGGCGGTGCCCTGGATCTCCAGCAGCCGGCCCTGCTCGTCCATCACCACGTTGAGGTCGACCTCGGCGCGGGAATCCTCGGAGTAGTCGAGATCCAGCAGGGCCACACCGTCCACCAGGCCCACCGACACGGCCGACACCTGCTGGCGCAGGGGCGAGGCGGCCAGCACCCCCTGCTGCTGGAGGCGCCCCAGGGCGGCGGCCAGGGCGATCCAGGCGCCGGTGATCGAGGCGGTGCGGGTGCCGGCGTCGGCCTGGAGCACGTCGCAGTCGACCAGCAGGCTGCGCTCGCCGAGAGCCTCCAGGTCGAGGGCGGCCCTCAGGCTGCGGCCGATGAGGCGCTGGATCTCCTGGGTGCGGCCGGAGAGCTTCATCAGCTCGCGGCCCTGGCGGCTGGGGGTGGAGGCGGGCAGGAGGCGGTACTCGGCGCTGAGCCAGCCGCTGCCGGAGCCCTTGCGCCAGCGCGGCACCTCGGGATCGAGGCAGACGCTGCAGAGCACGCGGGTGCGGCCGGCGGCGAAGAGCACCGAGCTGAGGGCGAAGCCCATCGGGTCCCAGTCGACGGCCACCGGGCGCAGGGCGTCGGCGGTGCGGCCGTCGTTGCGGGGGGCGTCGGCGGGAGTGGTCACGCGGCCTTTGGCGGAGCGGGGCCAGCGTAGGCGGCGCCGGTGGTACGTCTGTTCCCAGCCACTACCGATGGTGTGCCGGGCTGGCGAGGGCCGCTACATTCGGGAGGTGAGCGGCCGGGGCGATCCGCCCGGACCTTTCACACCAACGCTTCCGTGGGGTGTCCATGACCGCCAGCCTCATCGACCCCGGCCACCCCCGGCGCACGGCCGCCCCGGCGCGCACCGAGCCGCTGGCCCTGGTGCCGCCGCTGCGGCTGGTGAGCCAGCCGGAGGGGCTGCTGCAGATCCACACGGCGCCGTTCCGGGGCAGCTTCGCGGCGGTGTTCAGCCAGGCCCTGCGCAGCGCCGGGCTGGGCAGCCGGGTGCTGGTGAGCCAGTTCCTCAAGGGGGGCGTGGAGCAGGGGCCGGCGGGCAGCCTGACGCTGTGCGGCCGGTTGGAGTGGCTGCGGCCGGGCACGCCCCACTGCCTCGATGGGCCGCCGGGCTCCCAAGGGGAGGAGGGGGCCACGGCCGAGGAGGCGCTCGAAGCGGTGGCGGAGGTGTGGGAGGTGAGCCGCGAGCGGCTGCTCAAGGGGGATCTGGATCTGCTGGTGCTCGATGAGCTGGGCCTGGCGATCGCCCTGGGGTATCTGAGCGCCGAGGCGGTGATCGAGGCGCTTGAACAGCGGCCGGCCCATCTGGATGTCATCCTTACGGGCCCCTCGATGCCGGCCAGCCTGATGGCGATGGCCGATCAGGTCACCCAGTTGCGCCGCGGCGGCTGACGCCATGCTCAAGAACGACCACTGGATCAACGAACAGGCCGCGGCCGGAATGCTGGAGCCGTTCCAGCCGACGCTGGTGCGCCACCTGGATCCGGAGGGCCGCACCGGTCCGGTGCTGAGCTTCGGGTGCTCGTCGTATGGGTACGACTTGCGGCTGTCGCCGAAGGAGTTCCTGATCTTCCGCCACGTGCCGGGCACGGTGATGAACCCGAAGCGGTTCAACCCGGCGAACCTGGAGCCGGCGCCGATGCACAGGGATGGGGACGGCGAATTTTTCATTTTGCCGGCCCATTCCTACGGGCTGGGGGTGGCGCTGGAGAAGATGAAGGTGCCGTCGAACATCACGGTGATCTGCCTGGGCAAGAGCACCTACGCGCGCCTGGGCATCATCGTCAACACCACCCCCGCCGAAGCCGGCTGGGAGGGTCACCTCACCCTGGAGTTCAGCAATTCCTCCGGCGCCGACTGCCGCATCTACGCCGGCGAAGGCATCTGCCAGCTGCTGTTCTTCGAGGGCGACCCCTGCGCCACCACCTACAACGACCGCCAGGGCAAGTACCAGCACCAGCCCGAGCGGGTGACGCTGGCGAAGGTTTAGGGGATGAACAGGTTGTTATCGGGTCCGTCTAAAGCGCCTGGCTGGGGCCGGGCCCATGGGCACATTTGTTGTTGCGAAAGGGTTCTGCGTGAATCGGCTGCACTGGGGCACATTTTTATGCAGCTGCTGGCTTGGTCTGCAGGCGGTTATCGGAACCTTCCAATGACTAGTTGGGCGGACGACACCCCAGCCACTTCAGATCTATACTGGATTAACGGTGATAAGATTTTATGATTCAATGGACTAAGGAGAGTTCCCTCAAGGAACTTGATGCACTTATTGCTGAGATTGAACTACTCAAGCAAGAGAGGGCCTTCTCAAGTGCACATACAAGATGGTCTCACCGTGCCTTCCGGTTTCTTTCTGAGACTTTTGGAGCGGAATCTGCATATGCATCCAAACTAAGCGGAATTAGCTGGGGGAGAATTGGCAGCTATATGCTTGTTGGATATGAAGCCCTGAATCCAGAGTCTGCGCTTATGAGAAAGGAACAAAATCTATACATAAGACAACTGGACTATGCCAAGGGAATGCTTCAGGCCGCATCTGATGAGATCATTGCTGTTTCGGACATCCTGTCACTCTATAGCGGCAAGAACACTGCCCCTGAAGCAAGTGCAATCATTAAGATCATTAATCTGGCTGAACGAAGACTGCGCAAGGTTATTCGATTGACGCCCACAGCAGAAAAGGAAGTTCAAGATGGATTTGAAAATCTATTGGTAGGTGCAGAGATCGATTATTCTAGAGAAGCAGAATCATTCGAGTACTCATCAAAGTCATACATTCCCGATTTTACAGTTCAAAAGTCTGATCTTGCTATTGAGATCAAGCTTTGCCATAGAGCTGGAAGAGAGAAAGAGATCATCGCAGAGATCAACGATGACATTGCCGCTTACAAGACGAAGTATGGGAATCTTATGTTTGTCGTCTATGATTGTGGCTTTATCCGGGACATTGATCGGTTTTCTGGTCACTTTGAGATGAATTATAACGTGATAGTCGTAGTCGTTAAGCACTAGACTAGAGGCGTTTTCAGTGACTTTCTTTCGCCGTCCAACATCGCCATGCACCAATGTCGCCTCCACCACGTGGCCGATGAGTAGTATGGCGATGTGGCCTGGTGATGGCGAGCGTTAGGAGAGCTACTTTACCCACATGAGCGAGAGCACAAAGCTACTTCAGCGTTTGATAAGTGAGCGGAGCGAGGTTATGCGTGACGCTATAAGTTACTTCGTCAAAACAATCTCACTAGAGAACAGAGATGCAAAGATTGCTGCAGCTAGATCTTGCGAGGACGCAGCTGAGAGCCTGTGTACTATTCTAGCGAAAAATGATCGGCCTCAGTCGATTCTATCTTTGAAGGCAGTGCTTCATAGTTATATCCATCAATCAGCCAACGATATCAATATAGGCCAGAGAACCATAGAAGCTCTAGTTGCCATTCTGCCAAGTATCAACCAGCAGGAATGGAGCTTTCTGGATCAGGAAAGCCCGGCGGTTGACTTTCAAGCGGTCTATAAAGATTCCTACGATAGCTCTCGCTTGCCTGATCTTTTTGAGCAGTTGATTGATCAACTACAGCAGATTATTGACTCAAGAGAGGTTGATTCTGTTCGAGTTCTAGAGGCACTTCATACCCTTATTTCAACAGTACGCAGGAATTCCAGGCAAGACGTTCTGGCGGCTTATGGCACGATCGGCTTTGCCAAGACATTCCTAAACAAGTTCCTGTGGGCTGTACTTGACGAAATTCCGGCCGTAAAGGTCTTTTCTAAATCCATCCGTGAGACGATTAATGAACTAGATGATGAGTTTGAAGTGATGCAAGCTAGAGCTAGTGAACGCGTTGCTGATCTGGTCAAGGCCAGAATGCCGAATGGCTTTGATTACTTTCCTAAGGCTCTGCCACCTGCAGGAGAACATGCAGTACGCTCTAGTAATGATACCTCCTGCCATCCAGATACAGAAGATGGGAGCAGAGACTGCCTTGTATGACATATCCCTTGCTCGCTTCTGACCTGGATCTTTACACGTAAATGCCGCCACAGAACGTCACGCTGCATGCATACTTAGACATAGACAACCCCATGGTTGCATGGGAGGTCGCCATTGGCAGAATTAGGTCTGCCTGCGACAACTCAAGAGACAAGTTCGGAATCTCGCTGTGGCAGTACGGCCTCCTTCGTGAATATGCTCATCAAGGGGCGGACCGTCGGTTCATAAATGAATTACGACTGGAATCTATTCGTCAAGAGTCTTTCCCTGAGAAGGTATCTCGGCTCAAAGGGGTCTACTTCTTTGAATCCGAGCGGGATGCACACATGGCAACGGAGAGGTGGGGGATAGGGGATAAACAGAAGTACATCTGTGAGGTCAATTTCTCTGCCAGTAACATTACCCGGGTCGATTCGGAGTGGATCACGTCATTTCTCTTGTCTAGCGACGAGAGTTGGATGAAGAGCTATTGGGGAGGCGAAATCTTTGGCGACGCTCCGCTGACAGAAATCTTGGCCAGTGGCATTGGCGTCGTGCATAACAACTCATTTCGATCCAATGCATATAGGAAAGTGATGGAGACTTGGCCGTATTCCACTTTTTTGCTTGCGGCCGCATGCTTCGGCTTCACGGAGCTCGGCCTAGAGAATATCGCTCAGATGGTTCCTGCGCTGTTTGCGAGTGAAGGTCAGGTCGAAGGTGCGTATTTCATTAACATGAACGAACTACACCAGAACGAGGAGCGAATAGCACATTTACTGGATGAGGCCGGAAAGAGGAATGAGTTGCCGCCTGTAATTCGGCCTCCTGATCCAGGGTCAATCTTTCATGTTCCAGATATGTCGTGCTTTGCATTTACCTTGGGTGCTGGTGACGCCTTGTCTTTGTTCGAGAGTATTCACGTCAATTCCGTTTGAATATAGCATTTGCTTTTGCGGTTCCGCCTCCGGCAGCTTGAGAAGTCAGGCATTCGAATGACGCGAGTCCACTGGCTGGAATCTGATTGTTTTGCTCCGTCGCTCTGCAGTGGCCTTGAGTTGTCGACATTCTCAGCCATACGTAGTAAACAGGCTTCAGGAATCGGAAGATCTAATCAGCAAGACATGCCATTGTCTGCGTACTAGTCCTCAGTATTGATGATGGGTTTCGTGGATGAAACGGCTTTGTTCAGGCCAGCCCCTTGGTCTCGGCCGACCGCGGTGGATTTTGTAATAGAAACATCGACTGCGGCAATTCTTCGCTGAATGGCATGATGCAACTACTTGCCTCGTGGGCCAAGCAGTGTTCTTGAGACACACTCTCACTCCCTAAGGTTGTCGCAAGGTCGTTCATCCGCGCGGAGAGCTGGTGAACACGTCCTCCAGCCAGTCGTAAGCCCGCTGATGGAACAGTGAACGCGCCATCTCCTCGCAATGGCCGCCGGCGCCTTCGGCTGTGGTGAAGCGCACGAGGGTCCGGGGACACCGCAGCGCGCCATGCAACTGCTCCGCGAAGCGCGCGATCGGATCGTCTTCCGCCCACGCCACCAGCGTGGGGCAGCGGATCTGTTCCGCGCGCCCCCTGAGGCTGTAGTCGCCGGCGATCCGGAAGTAATCGGCGAGGGAATCGAGGCCATGCACCCAGAGGGCCCGTTGGAAGGTCCAGTGCAGGGATGGATTGGAGCGGATCTGGTCCTGCAGGGCTTCGAGATCGGCGGGGGCGATTTCGGGCAGGCGATCGCGCACGGCAGGCGGAAGCGGCAGGTTCGCCCGCAACGCCTCGAGGAGATCCCACTGGCCGGGGTCGGCGATGCATGCCGCCAGGCGGTGCTCCCCGCTGGCTGCGCGGGGCGCCAGATAGCCGCCGAAACTCCAGCCGATCAGCGCCATCCGCTGCGGGTCCACCTCCGGGCGGGTGAGGGCATAGTCGACCACCGGGCCCACCACGGCCTCCCAGTCGGGGCGGAACACCAGGCCCTGGTGGTGGATGAGGGGCCGGCCCTGGCCGGGGCCGTCGAAGGTGAGGCAGTGGTAGCCGCGGCGGACGGCGGCCACGGCATGGGCGAAGTGCGCCTCGTGCACGGTGGCGTCGTAGCCGTTGGTGGCGATCACCGTGGGTCGCGGCTGGCCCGAGTCATCGGCACGGTGGAAGTAGCCGGGCAGGCTCGTGCCCTCGTAGGGGATTTCCACGGCCTCCACCGCGGGCGACATTCGGGCGGCGGCTCTGGCGAACGCCTCGGCCTCCCGGTCGAAGGCCTCCACCAGCCGGCCGTCCACTGGCGCACCGAAGAGCGGCAGATAGGACGTGCGGTAGTAGTTGCTGGCCCGCAGGTAGGCCTCGCGGGCACTCACCGAACGGCCGGCCGCCGCACAGGATTCGGCGATGTGAAACACACGGTCAGCGGTGGCGGTCCAGGCCCGATACCAGCTGTCCGGATCCGCGGGCGTGATCTGCGCAGCCGTGACGAAGCATTCGCCGAAATCAGCACCCCCATAGAGCGTGTGCGACAGGGCGCGGACGGCAAACCGCTCAAAGAGCGGGTCTTGAAAGAAGAGTCCCATCGAGACGATCTCCGGCGGCCGCGCGAAGACGACCATTTACGGTCTGCATCATCACCGAGGGCTTCGGCGTTCTCATGCGCACGGCGGGCCTGAGCGCTGAGGCGACGGGTCTTCCTGCCCATGCGGCATCCGTTCGGCATCGGCAGTGTCTGCATCGTCAGGTGGACACCGCCGTTGACGTTAGCGTTAATCTGGCGCTTTGATCGACCCAGTCAGAAGCTCATGAACTCCACGTCTCTTGGAGCCATCCAACTCATGCTTGTGGCGGGCTCCGTTATCGCCGCTCTGTTTATTTTGTACCCAGCATTTCTGGCCTGGAGGTGGGGGGAGGAAAGCAGAAGCTGGCCAACGGTGACTGGAACGATCACCTATTCAGGCACGGTGTTTATCCTCAGTGGTGGCGATGGAAGTGCCGTGCACGCTTCCTATCGACCATGGGTTGTGTGCGAGTACTGCGTCGATCAAGCCAAGCACAAGTGCAGACGAATCAGTTTTGGATTCAGGTTCAATACAGTCCGCAGCAAAGCAGAGAAGGTGGCGGCTGAGTTCGTCGTGGGCCAGGATGTACTCGTGCATTACATGCCAGGCAAGCCCGCCATGGCGACGCTGAAGCCGGGGATCTCTGCTGGCCTATTGAGGTTCAATCTGCTCTACAGCGCCTTTCTGGTCACTCTTCTTGGGGGCGGTTGGATCTGGGTGGCTGTCCATTCCCTCGGGCGTTAGTTGGCGTTCCCCAGCAGGCGGCATCTGGCTGCGGACGCCAATGATATGGGTCTTTCTTCGTGGGGGAGGCTCCCCTGCGATCCTCAGGCCGAGAGGCTCAGATAGCCCAGGGCAAGCCGCTTGATCTCGGCAACCATTCGGAGTCGCTTCTCGGGCTCTTGCAGGCGGGACAGCCAGATCAGCGGTGTGATGGCCTTGACCAGCACAAGGGCCATCAGCTCCAGATCCGCCGTGGATGGGCTGGTCTCCTGGTGCTTGCTGTCGCCGATGCCGCGCCCGGCGAGTGAGGCGGCGAGGTCAACGATGAGCTGTGCATCGGCGGCGTCTTCGGTCTCGCGGAGTTCCGGCACTGAGCCCTGGGTTTCCATGAAGATCGCGTGATATCCGGGATGGTCGTCGAAGAAGCGGGAGGTGATGTCGATCAGGTGGCTGACGTACTCCGGTAAGGACAGCTGCATCAGTTCGGCGTTGTCGGCCAGGGCAAGCCGCTCGTGGAGCAGACGGTTGTACCGCTCCATCAGCAGGAGAACGATCGCCTTCTTGTCGGAGAAGAACTGGTACAGCGAACCGATCGGCACCTGGGCCTTTTTGGCGATTTCGTTGGTGGAGGTGGCGCCGAAGCCCTGGGCCACGAAAAGCTCCTCGGCCACGTCAAGGATGTGGTTGACGCGCTCCTGGCTACTGGCCTGTTGCGGCTTCCTGCGGATGCCACTGATCCGGGTCTGGCGGCTGGCCATGGGCTTCCCCTCGAACAGAGCAGTACGGGAGTCCTACACCCCCGCCCGACGCGGCAGGGCCTGCCTGGTTGACGGATGTGAGCAAAGCTCGTACAGTCTGCGGCATGAGCAAAGCTCACATCCTCCACGCCCCTGCGGCGCCCTCCCCCATGCAAGACCTCCAACTCGGCCTTGAGAGCGCCCCGTGGCTCTCGGACCTCCTCTCCCTCGGCGACTTTGCGCTGTTCGACAGCGCCCTGCCGGCTGTGGCCATCTACGCCCTGATCACCGTTCCCTTCTTCCTTGTCTTCTGGGTCTGGCGTCGCCAGGCGGTGCAGCCGCGGCGGATTCAGCCCAAGCAGCGCAGCACGGCCACCCAGTGGACCAGGGAGATTCGCCAATCTCTGTCGAGCGTGGCGATCTTCACGCTCATCGACGTGGGAATCTTTCTGGCCGATCGATCGGGCTTCACAACGATCTATCAGTCCATTGGCGACCATGGCCTCGCCTACCTGGCGGCCAGTGTTGTCCTGATGATTGTGATTCAGGACACGTTCTTCTACTGGGCCCACCGGCTGATGCATTGGAAGCCCTTGTACCGCTGGAGCCACAGGGTCCATCACGAAAGCATCGACACCAGCCCCTTCACGGCGTACTCGTTCAGCCTGGTTGAAGCCGTTGTGGAAGGGATCCCCAACATCATCTTTCCTTTCCTCTTCCCGGTGCACTGGTCGGCGCTGATTGTCTATCAGGTGCTGTCGCTGATCATGAACGTGATCGGACACCTGGGCTATGAAATCATTCCCGAAAGCTGGAGTGGCCACTGGCTGCTGAAGTGGAAGACCCCCTCCACGCACCACAACATGCACCACTCCCATGTGAACGGGAACTACACCCTTTACTTCCGATTCTGGGATGTGTGGATGGGCACGGAATTCAAGGAGTATCCGCAGAAGTTGCAGTCTGTCTACGAGCGGATCCGCCAGCACCGGCAGGCCGCTGAAGGGAGCGCGACCCCGGACGTCCAGCTGCAACTCACAGTGCCATCCACTTCTGCCTCTATCCCGGAGACTGCCGCATGAACGCCAATAGTGTTGCCCAGGCCATTCAACTCGTCATTGCTCCATCCGTGATGCTGTCGAGCTGCATCGTCTTTCTGAACCTGACCCTGGGGCGCTACCTGAAGATCAGTGATCGCCTCCGCGGCATGACGAGGGAGCGAATTGACATCCTCAACAGGTACGACCCCCAGGATCATGCGTATCGCGATGGCCTGAGCCTGATCGACAAGCAACTGATTCAGCTGGCGGATCGCTATTCCTCTCTCCAGAAGGCGAGCCTGGTGCTCTACGTCTCGATCGTCCTGTTTCTGCTCAGCATGATGGCGATCGGTTTGTCGATCAATCTGTACCCCCTCTTCTTCTCCTTCCTGGCGATGGCGATGTTCCTGCTTGGATCGCTTGCCCTCCTGACCGCCATCATCCTGGCCATGTCGGAGGTGTCAGTCTCCCATCGAGCGGTGCGAGCGGAAGTCCGGTGGGCCATGTCCCTGAGGCCCGACCCGTAAGCGGCAACGCAACGACCCATCACCACCATGACGATGCCACAGGAATCCAGCGTTGTAAGGCTCACCGGTGCAGACCTTGACTGGGCAACCGCCCTGCTGGGCTCAGCCTTCCTCAACCAACCGCCCATGAGCCACCTCTTCACAGGCGCTCGACGCGAAAGCCAGACCAGGGAGTTCGTGAGTTGTGCCTGCGCCTATGCGCTCCATTCCGGGGAGGTGTACACCACCGGTACCCGTCAAGGTGTCGCTCTCTGGCTCCCCCCTGGGAAGACCAACATCAGCCTCCTAACCATGGCCAGCAGCGGCTTGCTGCTGGCACCCTTTCGGTTGGGTCTCACCACCCTGGCAAGGGTCCTGGGCTTCATGGAGCACATGGACACCATGCACAAGCAATCTGCGCCGTCGCATCACTACTACCTTCTGATGCTTGGTGTGCATCCTCAGGCGCAAGGCAAGGGTGTTGGCAAGATCCTCATGAATCACCTGCTTGAACGTGCCGAGCAGGAGTCCATGCCCGTCTACCTGGAAACCCAAAGCGAGCGCAACCTGGACCTGTATCGGCGCTTTGGCTTCAACGTCGCGATCGAAGACTCGGTTCCTGGACTCACGGGCTTGAAGAACTGGGGAATGCTGCGACGCGCCTCCTGACCCTGCGATCACACACGTCCCGACAACTCACCTTCATCAATCACACGACGAGCATCGATCATGGCAACACAAGTAACGTCAGATCAGCCGATCTTCGACACGATCATCGTTGGAGCAGGCCTTTCAGGGCTCTACGCAGCCCGTGTGCTGTCAAGGTCCGGGCAGCGGGTCGCCGTCCTGGAGGCACGCGATCGGGTCGGTGGGCTCACCTGCTCCCCCTACAGCGAATACCTCGGCGAACACATCGACCTGGGCGGTGCCTGGCTCGCCGACAACCACACGCGCATGCATGAACTTGTGCGCGAATTCTCTGTGCCACTGATTCGCCAGTTCAAGACCGGGCAGGAGGTGGCGGTTGACGGAATGACAGCCAATGCCGGAGAGGTCGGCAGCTTTCCCGGTCGAGAAGCGGCCCTGCCGGAACTCCAGGCGGCCATCGCCAGGCTGGAGGAGGCCCTCTCTGGCATCGATATAGATGCGCCCTGGAACCACCCGATGGCCAAGGACTTGGATGCCATCACCTTTGCCACCTGGCTTCAGCAGAACGTGGAGACACCGGCCACGCGCGAGCTCCTGGCGATGAGCACGAATGCTTACTTCGGGGTGATGCCAGCGGAAGTCTCCTTCCTCGAAACCCTGCATCTGTTGAAAACGTGCGGGGACATCATCTTCATGGGGGATACCCTCACCGGTGGACAGGCCGCCCACATGATGGGCAGTCAGTTGATCTCCGAGGGGCTGGCCGCCACCGTCAACGGGGTTGTTTCCCTCCGATCTCCTGTGCGCCGGATCATTCAGAACGATCAAGGTGTCGTCGTGGAGTGCCACGATTCCACCTGGCAGGGGAAGCGGTTGATCTGTGCACTGCCACCGGTGATGATCAATCGGTTGGAGTTTGAGCCACCCCTACCCGCTTATCGGCGTGCCTTTCACCAACGCTGCCCCATCGGTCGCTACACCAAGGCCATCCTTGCCTACGACAAACCGTTCTGGCGTGAGCAAGGGCTGTCGGGTATCGCCACGAGCCTCGACAACGGCATGACCGGCATCTTTGACCTTGGCGATGGCGACGCCAGGCATGGGGCGATCTCGATTCTGTTTGGCGGTGAGCCGTCGCTTCGGCTTGAGGACGTGAGCGTGGCAGAACGCGACCGAATCATTCTCGATCAGGTGGCCTCTGCCCTGGGCGAGCAAGGACGCCATCCCGTCGAGATGGTGGTCCAGCAGTGGGTCAACGAACCTTGGTCGCAGGGCGGGGCCTGCTCCTACATGACGACCGGGACCCTCACAACGATCGGTGACCGCCTCTGGCAACCCTGCGGCCGGATCTTCTGGGCTGGCACCCATCTGGCCCGCGTCTGGCGGGGCTACATGGAAGGGGCCTGCGCGGCGGGCGAAGCAGCAGCGCAGGCCGTGCTGGCAGCGTCGCCATGAAACGGATGATTCCCCGCCGCCCATCTCTTGCGTTGTGACCGGACCCCAAGCCTTTCTCGCCACACACGCCACCAGCGGCCCCCCATGCACCCCCGTTGGCATCGATGTGGGCGGCCCCTGCGCCACCACCTACAACGAACGCCAGGGCAAAGACCAGCACCAGCCCGAGCGCGTGACGCTGGCGAAGGTTTGAGGGAGGATGGGTCAGCCGGCAGGGGGATGGCCTGCGCTGAGGACCAGCTGATCGTCGACCTCGCAGACGGGCGCTCCATGTCAGTGTCTCCGGGCTGGTACCCACGCCTGCTGCACGTCACCACCCTGGAGCGCGGCAATGGGGCGATTGCTGGGGCTGGCTTCCGACTCCTTTAGCTTATCAACGATGAATGTATGACGGATTCAGCATCAATCAGCCCATGCCTTGTCTCAAAGCTCTTGCCGTTCTGTCAGCCTGGTTGTCTATCTAAGCGCTACACCTTTATCGCTGCTATCTATGGGTTGGACGACACAAGCCTCAACATCTGTCGAGGTTGAGATCGCAACGTTAGCGGGCACACTCCATGGCACACAGATGATTCCAGCGTCTGATGTGCCAGGGCCAGCGGTGCTGATCATTGCGGGTTCAGGTCCGACCGATCGCAATGGAGACAGTTCTCTCGCTGGGACCAATCATAGCCTCAAGCTCCTCGCTGAAGGATTAGCGGATCATGGCATGGCCTCAATCCGTTATGACAAGCGCGGCATTGGAGCCAGCGCAGCCGCAGGACCGGAAGAAGCTGATCTCCGTTTCGATGCCTATGTTGAAGATGCTGCACTCTGGATTCAGCACATGCAGGCAGACTCTCGTTTCTCGAGCGTCACCGTCATTGGTCACAGCGAAGGCTCTCTGATAGGAATGCTGGCAACCCAAGCAACCGGTGCAGATGCACTTGTCTCCATCGCCGGACCTGCCCAACCTGCATCACAGCTTTTACGAGATCAGCTGCGACCCAGCTTGCCAGAGGCATTATGGCAAGAGAATGAGCAGATTCTTGCTGCTCTGGAGCAAGGGAAGAGAGTGGCCTCCATTTCACCAGAACTCAACGCTCTCTATAGACCGAGCATCCAACCCTACCTCATGTCCTGGTTTCGCTATATCCCTACCCAGGAGATTGCTCGACTCACTGTGCCTGTCTTGATTGTTCAGGGAACTACTGATAGCCAAGTGCCTGTCAGAGAGGCGCAAGCCCTGAAATCGGCTAAGCAGGATGCGGAGCTTAGAATCATTGAGGGAATGAATCACGCCTTAAAGACCGTTTCATTGGATCCCCAACAACAAAAAGCTTCCTACTCTGACCCATCGCTGCCGGTTGCGCCTGAACTCGTTGAAGGGATCTGTCAGTTTATTCATTCTAGTGAGACGCGCCATGGGGCCAGCCAGTCGCTGTAATGGAACGTGCCAGAATGACGGATTGCGTGGCATCGGTTTTCTGCGTCTGGTGGGCTTGGTTGTTACCCAGTCCCTGAAGGCGATTTCGACTTCGTCTTCAGCTCGCCTCTTCTTTTCTTGTAGAGCCAACAGCTGGTTTTTTTTCTAGCCATCAGCTGGACGAGGCGTTTCGTCATTTCTCCCTGCTGGAGCGATGTCGCGTTGCCAAGGACGCCACGTACAGCTGGGTATCACGTATCGATACAGCGGGTGAACAACGTGTGCCAAAGAGGCGCTTGGGACATGCTCCGGATTGAGCACTCCGACGGCTAACATCAAGATTCGGCGCACGGCTCCAATCGTGCTGGGTCATGAGGCAAGGCCATGGTCCGCCGCTGATCCGGAGAGGAGCAGAGATGCCTCAGCCAGACCCCAGCTTCAGGGCCAATGATGGGCTGAACGCCGCCGTGGAGCTGATGCGTTCGCCAGCCGGCACGCCGGTTGACTTGCCCCCAGAGCTTCCGGAGACCGGACTTGGTGACAGGCAGGCGCTCGACATGCTCTCCTGCCATGTCCTCGGCAAAGCAGCCCAGCTGAGCGCACCCACCTCGCTGGCCCACATGGACCCGCCCACTCCCTGGATCACGTGGGCCATGGCGCTCTGGGATGCCAGTCTCAACCAGAACATGCTTCATGAGATGACGTCCCCTTTCGCCACTCAGGCAGAGGAGCGCGTCGTGTCATGGCTCGCTCCGTACTTCGGGATGCAGGGCGGGCATTTTTGCTCGGGTTCGACCATCGCCAACCTCACGGCCCTCTGGGCGGCGCGCGACTCCTCAGGCGTGCAGACGGTCGTCACTTCAGAGGCAGCCCATCTCAGCATCGACAAAGCATGCCGCCTGCTGGGACTTCAGCTGGTGAAGGTCCCCGTGGATTCGCTCGGACGGCTGGATCGCGAGCGGTTGCCCGACCTCAACGCCGCCTGTCTTGTGCTGACTGCTGGAACAACCGCCACGGGCTCCATCGACCCGCTCGACCTGATCGGCGCGGCGCGATGGACACACGTCGACGCCGCATGGGCCGGCCCCTTGCGACTCAGCCCCGCGCATGCCTCCAAGCTCGAAGGGATCGAAGCGGCCGATTCAGTGGCGGTGTCGGCCCACAAGTGGCTCTTCCAACCCAAGGACTCGGCACTTGTGATGTTTCGTGAGCTCGAGGCTGCCAATGCCGCGATCAGCTTCGGCGGAGGCTATCTCGCCAGGCCCAACGTCGGCGTCCAGGGCTCCCGCTCCGCGGCGGCCATCCCGCTGCTGGCGACCCTGCTGGCGTGGGGTCGCATGGGACTGGCTCAGCGGCTCGACCGCCTGATGGAGGTCGCTGAGTCGCTGGCGGATGCGATTGAGGCGAGTGAGTGTCTTGAGTTGTGGGGTCGCCCGCAGACAGCGATCAATGTCTTCCGTCCGGTGGATCGGCAGACGGATGCTTTTGTGGCGGCCTTGCCGAAGGGCATGCTGTCGACGTGCGTTCTTGACGGCGAGACCTGGGCCCGTTCGGTGGCAGCCAATCCTTCGGTGGATATCGATGGTGTGATCAGGAGTGTGCTGGTCGCCAGCCGCGATTGCGACTCACCATTGGCTTGAGCAGATGGCCCAGACGCTCATGCGATGAACCTTATGGTCCATTGCCCTTGCCCAGACCCTCAGACCGCGAAGCTCTACCGACGGTGGTCGCCGCTTTCTCTCTCCTCGCAGGTCCCGCCTTGGTGTGGTTGTCGCTGTGGACGATGCACACTTGGAAACGGCGAAGCCGATTCTGCGCTACCGCAATCAAGTTGGCGGCCGGAGCTCCATCGGCTTCCGTGTCTCCTTCTCAGGGTATGGCGTCAGTCGAGCGGCGATGGAGGCGGTCGTCAGGCCGTACGCCCAGGAAAGCATGGTCAGGGTCTACGACAACCCTGGGAATCCCGCAACCGCTTTTCTGATCCCGTGATGGGATCTAACTCAAGGCGTGGTGAGATTGCCTCGGCGGGTTGATAGGCTCAAAGGGCAGGCGTGACTTGGTCCCGTGGAGCATTGTCTGAACTTCGCCTACGGTTCCAACATGCTCACGGCCAGGTTGCGGCAAAGGGTTCCGTCCGCGCGTGCGCTCGGCTTGGCGGTGCTGCCGGGGCATGAGCTGAAATGGCATAAGGTCGCCAACGATGGATCGGGCAAGTGCGACATCGTGACGGCGGCCGATTCAAGCCGTCTCGTTTACGGGGTTGTCTATGAGATTCCTCTCGCAGAGAAGCATCGGCTGGATCGTGCGGAAGGTCTCGGGCTTGGATATGAGGAGCAAACGAAGACTGTCGACCTGGCTGGTCAGCTCGTTGCTGTGCAAGCGTATGTTGCCACAAGGATCGATCCGGATATTCTGCCCTATGCGTGGTATCAGGCCCTGGTGGTTGCCGGCGCCATGGAACACAACGTCCCTTCCGCGTACATCGATGGGCTCAGAAGGGTCCCGGTCATCCACGATGCTGACCAGCAACGCCATGCCGAACAGATGGCTCTGGCTGCCGAGGCCTGACTCCTCCCTCCTTCGGACGGTCACCGCCTACGCTGGCTTCCGCATCGGATAGGCATGGCAACCCCATCATGCGATTCGTAGGGTTTGATCCAGGTGGCGAAAAGGCGTTTGGCTGGGCAGTCGTCGAAGCCACGACAGATGGCCTCCGGTTTGTTGCCGGCGATGTTGTGAGTGGCGCGCCTTCCGCTGTCGCCCAGTCTTCAGCTCTGTTGCCCGGAGCGCCAGCCGCAGTTGGAATCGACGCTCCATTGTTTTGGGTATACGAGGGTGATCGCAGCGCAGATGCACAGGTTCGCAGGCTTGTTTGTGAAGCTGGTGGCCAGTCCGGCACTGTCAGCCATGTCAACTCCTTGCGTGGAGCCTGTCTTGTTCAGGGTGTGCTCGTTGCCAGGCTATCCCGTGAGCAGTGGCCCGCCGTGCCACTGACGGAATCGCATCCCAAGGCGCTCTTGCGGGTATCGGCGGCGGCGCGAGCCTTTGTGTCTGCGCCCGAGTTTACCGGGCTCAGCGAGCATATCCGGGATGCTGCACTTGCCGCTTCTGCTGCCCACGCCTTTGTGACACAGGCGGCTGGTTGGCACAATCTTCTTCTCCATGAGCGCTCCCCGTTCTTCCCTGGCGGTACGGAGGTTGCCTACTGGTTTCCAAAGCAGCGAACCTGAGCCCACCCATTGTGGGCCTCTCCACGTCAGGTGACTCCCGCCGCTGACCCGTTGAACCTGCTTCGCTGCTTCAGCGCCCTGACCTGCCTGTTGCTCATGGGCTGTGAATCCCTATGGAACGCCGTCCATCGTTCGGCTCTGGAGTCCGATATCCGCGCCATCCTCAAGCCTGCAGGTTTCGTAGGCGTATGGACAGGGCATCGACTTTCTCCCGATGATCGAGGGGATTCGGCCGTAAACGCGCAGGCCTCACGCCAGCACGCATGCTGATCCTGTGGGGACCATGTTTCCCCAACGTGAATCGCAGGATTTTGCTAGGCTCCCAAGCCGCTATCCAAGGCCCCACATGGCCGCCACCGCGACCCTGCACTTCTTCTGCGGGAAAGCCGGAGCTGGAAAGACGACCGTTGCCCAGGCTGTGGCGCAGGACACCGGAGCGTTTCTGATCTCGGAGGACATCTGGATGGCCCGTTTGTTCGGAGATCAGATGAAGACCTTCCAGGACTACATCCACTTCTCCAGGAAGCTGAAAACCGTGGTGGGTCCCCTCGTGGTGGACCTCCTGAAATCCGGTCAATCTGTCGTGCTGGACTTTCAGGCCAACACCAGGGCTGGGCGTGCCTGGTTCCGTTCCCTGTTCGAGGAGGCAGGCTCAGATCACCGCCTGCATTATGTGGACACACCAGATGCCGAATGCCTGGCACGGATTGCCCGGCGGAATGAGGAGCAACCGGAAGGCTCCCACCCACTGACGGAGGACGACTTCACCCACATCTCCTCGTTCTTTGCCGCCCCGGAGGAGGCCGAAAACTTTGCCGTGGTTTTGCACTCAATCTGAGTCGACAGCGCCCTGAATGACGGCCCAGGAGCCGTACCCGCGTTGATCATCAGCCTTCCAGCTGGAGCACTCCCATGACCCATACAGCCATTGCCGCCGCCTACGACCAACTCGCTCCCAGGTGGCAGGATGATACGTTCAGCACCGTCGATGGCGTACGCCAGCACCAGCGTGCGCTGGCGTTTCTGGGCTCCATCGATCGCGGCTGGGCTCTGAGTGTGGGTTGTGGCTGCAACACGCGGTTCAATCCCTTGCTGCGTGAGCACGGCCTTCTTCTGGAGGGGATTGATCTGTCGCAGCGGATGATCGCGTTGGCTCAGGACGCGGACCCTTCCGTCGTGCTGCACCATGCGGATGTCTGTGACTGGAGCCCGCCGCGGATGTACCGCTTCATCTCGGCGTGGGACAGCCTCTGGCACGTGAAGCTTCAGCATCAGCGCGCGGTGATGCTCAAGCTCATGGCTTCACTCGAGATCGGTGGCGTCTTTCTGTTCACCGCCGGAGGACTGGACGGGCCGAGCGAGCACGTCGATGCGACGATGGGACCGGAGGTTTACTACGCCACCCTGGGAATTCCTGGCCTTCTCGAGGTCCTCAAGGACGGCGGATGTGTCTGTCGTCACCTCGAATTCGATCAGTTCCCGCAGACTCACCTCGCCGTGATCGCCCAACGCACGGCCTGATCGACCATTCCGCCATGCCCCTGACCACCACCGTGGGCATCGATGTGGGCGGCGCCCGCAAGGGCTTCCATGCCGTGGCCCTCACCGGTGGCACCTACGCCGCCCAGTTGGCCACCATCGACGCCGAGGAGCTCGCCCACTGGTGCCGCTCCGTGGTGCAGGCGAGCGTGATCGCCATCGATGCCCCTTGCCGCTGGAGCGCCGATGGACGCGCCCGTCCCTGTGAGCGTGAGCTGAGGCACAAGGGGATTGTCTGCTTCGCCTCGCCCACCCGCCAGGCCGCCGTCGCCCACCCCACCGACTATTTCGGCTGGATGCTGCGCGGCGAAGCGCTCTATCAGGCCCTCGAGCCCAGCCATCCGCTCGCCGCCGCGCTGCCGATCGGCAGCCAGCCCTGCTGTTTCGAAACCTTCCCCCACGCCATCACCTGGCATCTGCGGGGCGGCGACGCCCAGGCCTCCCAGAAGCGCACGCAGCGGAGGGAGTTGCTGCAGCGGGCGGGGATCGATCTGGCACCGCTCACCAGCATCGACTGGATCGATGCCGCCCTCTGCGCCCTCGCCGCCCACCATGCCGCCAGCGGTGGCGCCTGCGTGCACTACGGCGAACCGCAGAGCGGCTGGATCGTGGTGCCTCAGTGAGCCGCCGGGGCCTCGGCGCCGCGGGCCGCGGAGATCAGCGCGCCCACCAGGCCGAGGGCGGCCGCCAGGCGAAAGGCCAGTTGCTGGGCCCCCAGAAAGGCCGCCAGGTCGGTTCCGCCCAGCCGTGCCCCCACCTCCCCCGCCAGAGCGGCGTCGGCCCCGGCGGCGCCGAGGCCGTGGGCGAGCAGGGAGGCCGCCAGCGCCGTGCCGATCGCCTGGCCAAAGTTGCGCGCCGTCGACAGGAACCCGTTGGCCACACTCAGATGCTGCGGCGGCACGGTGTTGAGCGTGGCGCTGTTGTTGGGGGGATGGAAGAGTCCACCGCCCATGCCAAGCAGCACCAGCGGCCCGATGATGCTGGCGTCGGCGGCGTCCGGCCCCAGCCAGGACAGGCCCAGCAGGCCGGCACTGATGCAGAGCATGCCGGCCGTGCTGAGGGTCCGCGCCCCCACCCGATCCCCCAGGCTGCTCACCGTCAGGCTCGTGGCGGTGAGCACCAGCGAGAGCGGCACGATCAGCACCCCCGCCATCACCGGCGAGCGCCCCAGCACCAGCTGCGCATACAGCGGCAGCAGGAAGTAGCAGGACACCGCCGCGACGAAGTAGAAGGCGGCCGCCACCGAGCCGCAGGTGTAGGCCCGCGAGCGGAACAGGCTGAGCGTCAGCAGCGGCTTGGGGAGGCGCTGCTCCACCGCCACGAACAGGGCCAGGGCCGCCGCGCCGCCGAGCAGGAGCGCCAGGCTGGCCGGCTGCAGCCCGCCCTGGGAGAGCTGCTCGATCACCAGGAAGGGGGCGCTGGTGGCCACCACCGCCAGCACGGCACCGGTCCAGTCCATGGCGGTGCGGTCCTGGCTGCGGGGGCGGGCCCTGAGGATCCGCAGGCTGAGGATCAGTCCGGCCAGGCTCACCGTCAGGATCACCAGGAACAGGGAGCGCCAGCCGAACTGGCCGATCAGCAGGCCGCCGAGCACCAGCCCCGTGACCTGGGCCAGCGCCAGGATCGAGGCGTTGACGGCCATGGCCTTGCGCCGCTCCTGCTTCGGGAAGACGGCGGTGATCTCGGCCATCACGTTGGCCAGCACCAGGCCGCCGCCCACCCCCTGGAGCACCCGGAAGGCGATCAGGGTCTCCACCGTCGGCGCCAAGGCGCACAGCACCGAGGTCACCACCAGGACGCCCATGCCGATGACGACGATGCGCCGGCGCCCCCAGATGTCGGCCAGGCGTCCGGCCGGCAGCAGGGTGACCGTCACGGTGAGCAGGTAGGCGACGATCACCCACTTGAGGACCGGCAGCCCGACGCCGAACTGACGCGCCATCGCCGGCAGGGCCAGCGTGACGATGAACCCGTCCATGTAGACAACGAAGTTGCCGCATTCCACGGCGGCCAGGGTCCACCAGCGCTCGGGATTGGCCGGTGGCGCTTCCCCCGGACGCTGGACGGCTGCGTTGCCCTGGACCATGGCCGGTGCTGCCCTGATGTTGAACTCTCAGGTGCGGAAAGCTAGGGGACGGCGCCAGTTCGTGGGGTTCGGCCCTGAGCAGTCAGAGGGGCCTCCATCGAAATGTCCTTTCAATTGCCTTTATGGACATTTCCGTGACCGAGTTCCGTGCCCAGTGCCTGGAGTTGATCCGCCAGGTGGAGAGCGGCGGTGAGGTGGTGGAGATCACTCGCCACGGCAAGTTGGTGGCACGCCTCATGCCGCCGACCACGCGCTCCGCTCAGGGACCCCAGCCATGGACGACCCTGCGCGGTTCCGGAGTGCTGCACGCTGAGCCAGAGGAATCCGTGCTGGAGGCCCAGGCCTTTGATGCCCTGCGGTGACGGACGGCTGAGGCTGGATCGGCCGTTTCAGACCTGGTTGCAGGAGGCCGCTTCCCCTGCGGTTGTTCAGATCATGCCCCTTGACGTGTCCATGGTGATCCTGCCGACAGGCTGATCGTGGCCACGGGTTTGGCCCACGGGTTGGTGCTCGCCACCCATGACCAGGCCATCCGCAACAGCGGAGTGATCCCGATCTGGAGGGGGGCCAGGTCGTAGCCCGTTTTTCCTACATCAGAAGCTCCGCTTTTCCTGCATTGGCCGCTGCCGCAGGCCTGCTGGGCTTTCGCCAGCAGATCGCTCCGGGCCGCTGGGGCCTTGAATAGGCAACAGGCCAAAGCACCGCCCATTCCAGGAGCAAGACATTGCCCTACGTGAACGTTCAGATCACCCGAGGTGCATCGCGGCAGCAGAAGGCCGAGATCGTCAAGGACATCACCGACTCACTCGTTCGTGTGCTCGGCAAGAAGCCCGAGTACACCCATGTCGTCATCCAGGAGATCGACGACGAGAACTGGGGATTCTCCGGGATGCTCACGGACGACTGGAAGGCGGCGCAGGCGGGGACATCCAGCCATGGGCGATAGACCTGCCACCGATTGGGAGGCCAGGTTCCAGGCCAGTCGGGAGCCCCAGGTGAAGGTGCTGGAGAAATCGTTCGCGGGCATCCCCGCCGGTGCCCGGATGCTGGTCGTCACCCCTCGGATCGTCGATGCGGAGGTGTGCGAGATCGCTCCTGGGTCCGTGATGGCAGCCGCGACCCTGCGCCAGAGGCTGGCCGCGCGGCATGGGGCCGACTACGCCTGTCCGGCCACGACCGGGATCGCCCTGCGGGTCGTGGCCGAGCGCTCCTACCTCCGCCTGCAGGCCGGTGTGGAGCCGGTCACGCCGTTCTGGCGCGCGCTTGACCCCGAGAGCGACCTGGCGGGCAAGCTGGCCTGTGGCCGGGAGTTCCTGCGGCAAATGAGGTCGGCAGAGGCGCCGCCCCTGCGCACCGGTCGATGAAACCCAGGATCTTCGAAGGTGGCTGCCTCTGTGGCGCCATCCGCTTCCGAGCCACCGGTGTTCCGGAGAGGCCCCACACCTGCTCCTGTGCCATCTGTCGCAGGCACTCGGGCGCGCTCACGCTCACCTGGGTGGAGTTCCCGGCAGCGAGCGTCGAGTGGATCGGCCCCGGCGGCAGGCCCGCCACATGGCGTTCCTCCGGCTTCTCCAGCCGGGCCTTCTGCAGCACCTGCGGCACCACGATCGGAGCCATCGACGACGAGCCGATCGTCGCCCTCGCCACCGGCGCCTTCGACAAGCCCCACCTCAAGGATCTGGCCCCGACGGCCCACTCCTACCTCTCGCGCCGGCCGCGGTGGTGGCATGCCGCGTCTGACGCAGAGACACGCCAAGGGCGCGATTCTCCATGACGGGGCAACGGATCCCTCGGGCCATGATCAGCAGTGCCCCGATGGCCTCAGCCCAGGCCATCGGCTTGCCGGAGTCGGCCATGGCGGCCATTCAGATGGTGCTCGCCACCTATCCCGAGGTGGAGGCCGCGATCCTCTACGGATCCAGAGCCCTTGGCCGCCACCGCCCCGCCTCCGATATCGATCTCACCCTGACGGGTCACGCCATCAGCAACGCCACCCTGGCCCGCATTGATGCCGATCTCGGTGATCTGCTCCTGCCCTGGGTGATCGATCTTTCCGCACTCGCCGCCATCAGCCATCCCGCCCTTCTGGACCACATCCAACGCGCCGGCGTGCTGCTGTACCGACGCTCGGATCCGCCAGCCGTCCCTGCCTGACACTCCGGGTGGCTATTTCTGGCCTGGTCTGGTTGAGCGGCCCGTCGCCATGGGGTCCCGTCCCAGCCGGGTGGTGAACATGCTCGAAGCCAAGACCCACCTCTCACGCCTGGTGGAAGCGATCGAAACCGGCGCCGAAGAAGAGGTGGTGATCGCTCGCAACGGCAGGCCCGTGGCACGGCTCACCAGTCTGCAGCCGCCCGAACGACCCCGCCGGCTCGGTATCGCCCGCGGCCAGTTCGTGGCGCCCGAGTCGATCGATGCGGCCCATCCCCTGATCGCCGATCTGTTCGAGCAGGGCTGATGCGGCTGCTGCTCGACACCCACACCTTTCTCTGGGCCATCACCGATGACCCGAAGCTGGGGCCCCTCAGCCGTGAGCTGATCACCAACCGGGCCAGCGCGGTGGTTCTCAGCCATGTGTCGCTCTGGGAGATCGCCATCAAGAACACCCTCGCCCCCAGCGACATGCCCCTGTCGGCCGGCGAGGCCATCGCCTGGGCGGAGCCATCCGGCTTTGCGTTTCTCCCCATCGACCTTCCCCATCTGCTGGCGCTTGCGCAGCTGCCCCTGCACCACCGCGATCCGTTCGATCGCCTGCTCGTCGCCCAGGCCATCAGCGGCCCCTTCACCCTGCTCAGTGCCGACGCGGCGTTCGCCGCCTATGGCTGCCCGCTGCAGGACGCCCGCGCCTGAAGCCGCCTCCGCCAGAGCCCCCGAATCAGCCCGGAGTCCCCGGCGGCGCGCTCACCAGCCGCACCAGCAGCTCGGCGTAGGCCTCCCGGTCCACCGGGGCCACCTCGCGGCCGTGCAGGAGGTCCTGCATGAGGATCAGGTGCACCAGGGCGCCCATGAACAGCCGCGCCCGCAGCTCCGCCTCCGCTGCTCCGGCGATGGCCTCGAACAGCGCCGTCACCCGGCCCACGCCGGTGCGCTCCAGCTGGGCCAGGAAGGTCTTGGCCAGTTCGGGGAACCGCTCCGACTCGGCGATCACCAGCCGCAGAAAGTCCAGGAACTGGGGTTGGCTGTGGCGGCACTCCAGGCAGCGGGCCGCCAGTTCCCGCAGGGCCGCGGCGGGCTCGGCCGGCAGGGCCTGCTGGGGTGAGGCGCCGAACAGTTCGCTGAGGCGCTCGCCCACCATCGCCTCGGTGAGGGCGCGGAACAGGGCCTGCTTGTCGGCGAAGTGGCCGTACACGGTGGCCTTCGACACCCCCGCCGCCGCGGCGACCCGGTCCATCGAGGTGGCGGCGTAGCCGTGCTGGAGAAACTCGCGCCGGGCGCCGTCGAGAACGGCCTGGCGCTTGTGCTGGCTGCGCCGCTCACGGGCGCTGGGGCCAGAGGTTTTCCTGGGGACGGCTGCGTCACCACCGGCATCGGCTGGGGGCATGGCGCGTCCCGCTCGGAAAAACTGAACTGAACCGTATAGTAACTGCAGCTGGAAGGGCGGCGATGGTGGGGCGGCGGGCACGGCTGGGGCTGGTGGCGGCGGGCGGGGCCGGGCTGCTGGCCCTCGGCGTCGGCCTGCTGCGCCGCGCCACCCCGCCGCCGCCGCCACCGGTGGTCGAGCGGCCGGTCCGCACCGTCACCGCCCTGGGCCGGCTGGAGCCGGTCAGTGCCCTGCGCACGATCGCGGCGCCGCTCTCGGGCGCCGGCCAGCCCACCCTGCAGGCCCTGCTGGTCGACCGCGGCGATGCGGTGCAGGCCGGCCAGCTGCTGGCCCTGCTCGACAACCAGCCCCAGCTGGAGGCCGCCGTGGCGGCGGCCCGGGCCGAGGTGAACCTGGCCCGGTCGCGGCTGGCGATCGCCAGCGCCGATGCCGGCAGCGGCGAGGACGGCCAACGGGCCAAGGTGCGCTCCCTGGAGGCCCAGCAGCGCACGGCCGCCACCGAGGCCGCCCGCTACCAGAGCCTGTTCACCAGCGGCGCCGTCTCGGCCGAGGAGCGCGACAACCGCCGCCTCAGCCTCGACACCATCACCGCCTCGCTGCAGGAGGCCCGGGTGCTGCTGGCGCGGCAGCAGGCCCGCAGCAGCGCCGGCACCGGTGGCGTGGATCTGGATGTGGAGGCCTCCCGGCGCGTGCTGGAGCAGGCCCAGGCCAACCTGCAGCGCGCCATCGCCGCCCGCGACGACAACCTGATCCGGGCGCCGATCGCCGGCACCGTGCTGCAGGTGTTCGCCCGGGCGGGCGAGGCCCCTGGTGCGGCCGGGATCCTGCAGCTGGGCCAGACCGGCCGGATGCAGGCGGTGGCGGAGGTGTACGAGAGCGATCTGCCGCTGGTGCGTCGCGGGCAGCCGGTGCGGATCACCAGCCCGGCCCTCACCCAGCCGCTGCAGGGCCGGGTGGAGCAGATCGGCGCCATCGTGCTGCGCCAGAACCTGATCAACACCGATCCGAGCGCCAACACCGACAACCGGGTGGTGGAGGTGCGCGCCCCGCTCACACCGGAGAGCAGCCGGCGGGCGGCGGGGTTCACCAACCTGCAGGTGCGGGTGGTGATCGGGCCATGAGAACCCCGCTCGGCTGGCTGCAGCTCCGCCACGACCGCGGCCGCTTCCTGGTGGCCCTCGCCGGCATCGCCTTCGCCGATCTGCTGATGTTCATGCAGCTGGGCTTCCAGGCGGCCCTCTACGACAGCAACACCCGCCTGGATCGCGCCTTCCGGGGCGATGTGGTGCTGATCAGCCCGAAGGCCCTGAACCTCCAGAACCTCTCCACCTTCCCGCGCCGCCGGCTGCTGCAGGCCCTGGATGTGCCCGGGGTGGTGGATGCCCAGGGCCTGTACATCCGCACGGTGAACTGGCGCAATCCCCAGACGCTGCGCAGCGCCACGGTGCAGGTGCTGGGTTTCGACCCGGATGCCGATGTGCTGCGTCTGCCGGAGGTGCGCGCCCAGGCCGATCGCCTCAAGCTGCCCGACACGGTGCTGTTCGACCGGGGTGCCCGGGGCCGCTATGGCGAGGTGATCGCCCGGATTGATCGCGGCGAGCCGGTGACCAGCGAGATCGAGCGGCGCACCATCGCCGTGGGCGGCCTGTTCCGGCTGGGGGCCTCCTTCGGGGCGGACGCCACCCTGATGGCCAGCGACCAGACGTTCCTGCGGATGTTCCCGCGGGCGAAGGCCGGCAGCATCAGCGTCGGGCTGCTCACCCTGGCGCCGGGCGAACCGGTGGCGCCGGTGGTGCGGGCCCTGCGGCGCCACCTGCCGGACGATGTGCAGGTGCTCAGCCACCCCGACTACGTGCAGTTCGAGGAGAACTACTGGCGGGTGGCCAGCCCGGTGGGCTTCATCTTCGGGCTGGGCACGGCGATGGCCTTCGTGGTGGGGGTGGTGATCGTCTACCAGGTGCTCTCCACCGACGTGAACGCCCACCTGCAGGAGTACGCCACCTTCAAGGCGATGGGCTTCCGCCAGCGCTGGCTGCTGCTGGTGGTGGTGGAGCAGGCCCTGATCCTGGCGGCGCTGGGCTTCATCCCCGGCGTGCTGATGCCGGTGTGGCTGTACGCGGTGGCGGCCAAGGCCACCAGCCTGCCGATCGCCATGACCCTGGGGCGGGCCACCACGGTGTTCGTGCTGACGCTGGTGATGTGCCTGGCCTCCGGGGCGATCGCCACCCGGCGGCTGCAGGCGGCCGATCCGGCCGAGCTCTTCTGATGGGGACCGGCGCCATGGCCAGCGCGATCGTGATCGAGGGGCTCAACCACCACTTCGGCCGGGGCGCGGTGCGGCGCCAGGTGCTGTTCGATGTGGCGATGGAGGTGGCCGCCGGCGAGATCGTGCTGCTCACCGGTCCCTCCGGCTCCGGCAAGACCACCCTGCTGACCCTGATCGGCGGGCTGCGGGCGGCCCAGGGGGGCCGGCTGCGGGTGCTGGGGCGGGAGCTGGTGGGGGCCACGGCGCTGCAGCTCACCCTGGCCCGCCGCGAGCACGGCTATATCTTCCAGGCCCACAACCTGCACCGCAGCCTCAGCGCCGCCCAGAACGTGCGCATGGCCCTGGAGATGCGCGGCACCCTCAGCGACGGGGAGATGGATCGGCGCGCGAGGCGGATCCTCGAGAGCGTGGGGCTGGGGGATCACCTCGATGTCAAGCCGGACCAGCTCTCGGGCGGACAGAAGCAGCGGGTGGCGGTGGCGCGGGCCCTGGTGGGGGAGCCGCCGCTGCTGCTGGCCGATGAGCCCACCGCCGCCCTCGACAGCCACTCCGGCCGCGAGGTGGTGCTGCTGATGCAGCGGCTGGCGCGGGAGCAGGGCTGCACGATCCTGCTGGTGACCCACGACAGCCGCATCCTCGACATCGCCGACCGCACCCTGTCGTTGGAGGATGGCCGTCTCTGCTGATGGGGCCAGGAGACGATGTTCACGCTGGAGCAGATCGTTCCCTGGGGCCGTTCCTTCGCGGAGTACGTGGCCATGTTCTCCCTGGCCGACAGCGATCTGGCGGGCCGCATCCTGGGCTGTGGGGATGGCCCTGCCGGATTCCAAGCGGAGGCCAGCAGGCGGGGCCTGTCGGTGGTCTCCTGCGATCCGATCTACGCCTTCACGAAGGATGAGATCGCCTCCCGGATCGACGCCACCTACACGGAGGTCATCGAGCAGACCCGGCGGAATCCATCCGCCTTCGTCTGGGACACCATCGCGTCCGTTGAGGAGCTGGGCCAGGTCCGCATGGCGGCGATGCAGGCCTTTCTCGATGATTATCCGGCCGGCCTGCTGGAGGGGCGCTACGTGAATGCCGAACTGCCGGCGTTGCCGTTCCCCGATCACGCCTTCGACCTGGCGCTCTGCTCCCACCTGCTGTTCCTCTACAGCCGCCAGCTGGACGCGGCGTTTCACCAGGCCTCGCTGCTGGAGCTCACTCGCGTGGCCCGGGAGGTCAGGGTGTTTCCCTTGCTGGAGCTGGGCGGGACGGTGTCACCCCATCTCGCCGGACAGGTGGATTCGCTGCGGGCGGCGGGATTCCAGGTGTCGCTGGAACGCGTGGGCTATGAGTTCCAGCGGGGGGCCTGCGAGATGCTGCGCCTTCAGCGTGAGGATGGCTGAGCGCCACCCGTTGTCTCTTGCCCCCCGTAGTTGTCCGTCAAGCCGGTCCCGCCGATCTGGAGGTGATCGTTCCTCTGTTCGACGCTTATCGCCAGTTCTATGGCCAGCCGTCCGAACCGGATTGCGTCGGCGCGTTCCTGCAGGAGCGGCTGGCCCATGGCGACTCGGTGCTGCTGATCGCCGAAGCCGGTGGCCAGGCGGTGGGTTTCACCCAGCTCTATCCATCGTTCTCCTCGGTGTCGATGGCGCCGATCTTCATCCTCAACGACCTGTTCGTGCGGCCCGAAGCCCGGCGTATGGGGGTGGCCCGCCGCCTGCTGGAGGCCGCCGTGCACCACGGCCGTGGGGCCGGGGCCATCCGGCTCTCGCTCTCCACCGCCCTCACGAACGCCGCCGCCCAGGCGCTCTATGCCTCTGCCGGCTGGGAGCGCGATGCGGTGTTCTGCGTCTACCACCTCACCGTTCAACAGCCGGCGCCGCCCATGTGAGCAATGGCTACCGTCATGCGTTCAACACTCCTGCCGGGGGACTGGCCTACAGTTGGCATCCGCTTTTCCTACAGCGTCAGCCATTCCCCTTCACGCGAGGGATTTGCCATGGGTAGCGATCGCCTCTTTCGTGCTGTTGATTTCATACAGCCGTCCGACGATGAACCGATACGGTCGGTGATTGTGGAAACGGCTGAAGCTGTGGTCGTCGCGTGGTATGTCAAGCCAGGCCAACGGATTGCTGCCCACGTTCATCCTTCCGGGCAGGACACCTGGACGATCCTCTCCGGTCATGGCACGTATCAGACAGAGGCATCGGGTTCTTCCCTGGCCATCACAGCCGGTGATGTGGTCGTCGCTCCCGTGGGTTGTGTGCACGGCGTCAGCAATCACGGTCAGGAGCCACTCACCTTCATTTCCGTTGTTTCGCCCGCCGATGCTGGGTTTGAACCGATGCCGGACGCCTTGATCCCGACCTCTCCACTCAGCTCTTGAAGAACGCCCTCAGAGGATTCACGGTACCGAGGGCCGTATAGGCCGCTCGGGACGATGGTGCTGCCGCAGGCTCTGGGGAGGGGCCAGCCGGCTTGCCTGGTGCCTGACGTGCGGCTGGAGGCACCGGATCCAAGCAGCTACACGCCGTTCCCCCTCAGCACTGAAACAGGTCGTCTGGGCAGCGCGGTCGGCTGTCGCTGCTGATCTGCCCGTCCTGGATCCGGATGATCCGCCCGCTGTTCTCGGCCACGGACGGGTCGTGGGTGACGAGCACGATCGTGAGCCCATCGGCGTGAAGACCGGAGATCAGCTCGATCACCTCCTGGCCGGTCCGTGAATCGAGAGCGCCGGTGGGTTCGTCGGCCAGCAGCAGTTCGGGCTGGTTCACCAGGGCGCGGGCGATCGCGACGCGTTGTTGTTGGCCTCCGGAGAGCTGATTGGGTCGGTTGGCCATCCGGTCCGCCAGCCCCACCTGCTCCAGCATCGCCGCCGCCCTCTGCCGCCGCTCCTCCCGGTCGTAACCGGCATAGACCATCGGCAGCATGACGTTCTGCAGTGCTGTCAGGCGCGGCAGGAGGTTGAATTGCTGAAACACAAAACCGATCCGAACGTTGCGGATGTCCGTGCGTTCATTGTCGCTCAGCTGGGTGATATCACGGGCATCGAAGTAGTACTGGCCACTGCTGGGCTGCTCCAGGCATCCGAGAATGGTCATCAGGGTGGACTTGCCGGATCCTGATGTGCCCACAATCGCGGTGTACTCGCCGCGAAGGATGGTCAGGTCGATACCGTGCAGAATCTCAGACTCCATCTCTCCGATGCGATAGGCCTTGGTGATCTGTCGCAGTTGCAGCATGGTTCAATCGCTCCGAAGTGCCGTCATCGGATCCAGCTGGGCGGCCTTGCTGGCCGGATAGGCGCCGAAGAACACACCGATCACCAGGCAGAAGATCAGCGAGCAACCCACCGCATCCAGGGCGATCCCTGCGCTCCAGCCAAAGACTGAATTGATGGCCATCGACGCCAGCACACCAAGCAGAACCCCCAGGATGCCGCCCGCCAGGGACAGCACCGTTGATTCGATCAGAAACTGGCGCAGGATGTCACTGCAACGGGCCCCGATGGCGCGCCGGATGCCGATCTCACGCGTTCGCTCTGTGACGGACACCAGCATGATGTTCATGATGCCGATTCCCCCCACCAAGAGGGAAATGGCGGCGGATCCGCCCAGCAGCGCCGTGAACACATTGGCGACGGCGTTGGAGGCGTTGACCAGATCGGCCTGGTTGCGAATCAGGAAGTCGTCCTCTCGGGGCGGCACGATCCTGTGGCGTAACCGCAGCAGGTTGGTGATCTGATACTCCCCTGCCTCCATGGCCTCGGCGGACCGCGCCGAAACCGCGATGCTCTCCACCGACACGCCGGCTGTGGTGTTCATCCCCACGATCCTTGCGGCCATCGTGGTGAGCGGAATCAGCACCTGATCGTCCTGGTCGCGGAAACCCGTGCTGCCCTTGAACTCCAGGGTGCCGATGACGGTGAAGGTCTCGCCGCGGATGCGGATCGTGCGGTCCAGGGCGCTGCGGTCCGTCAACCCGAGGCTGTCGACGACGGTCTGTCCCAGCACGGCCACCCTGGCGGCCTGGTTGAGTTCGGCCTGGTTGAAAAACCGGCCGCTCAGGGGCAGAAAGTCGCGCACCGCCACGAAGGCCGGGGTGCTGCCCACCACCGTGGTGTTGGTGTTGCGATCGGCCAGCACCACCTGGGTACGTTGGCTCAGATTCGGTGCCACGTCCGCCACGGCGGGGATGGACGCGGCGATCGCCTGGGCATCCTCCCAGGTGAGGGTGGTGGCCGAGCCCGCTCCCCGTGAGGCGGGGCCGCCGCCGGGTGCCACGCCGCTCTGCACGAAGAGCAGGTTCGAACCCAGCGATTTCAACTGGCTCTCCGTCTGGAGCTGGGCGCCGCGCCCGATCGTCACCATGCTGATCACGGCGCCGATGCCGATGATCACGCCCAGCATCGTCAGGGCGGAGCGCATCCGGTTGGCCAGCAGCGACGACCAGGCGAGCGCGATCGTTTCGACCAGCTCGCCACCACCCCGCTCACCCCGGCGACGCCCCGTCAACGTGGCATCCTCCCCGGGCCCCGCTGCTGCTGGAACGGCGAGGCGCCCGACACCGGCCGGGCGTTGGGCTGACGCCGGCCCGGCACGGACACGTAGACCCGATCGCCGGCTTTCAGGCCGCGCAGCACTTCGGTGCGGTTGCCGATCGTGACGCCCACCTGCACCGGCTGGAAGCTGGGCTCCCCGCTGTCACCGGGCCGCATCACTCCGGTGCCGTCCCGCTCGCTCACGATCGCCGGGGTGGGGATCAGCAGGGCATCGGAGCGCCGGCCCACCCGGACGTTGGCGGTGAGGTTCATGCCGGAGCGGAGCTGGCTGCGCGCGTCGGCTGCCAGGGCGATTCTCACCTGGAAGCTGGTCACGTTCTGCTCCACCACCGCTTCCGGCGCCACCAGCCGCACGGTTCCGCGGAACACCTGGCGAGGGAAGGCATCCACCTGCAGATCCACCGGCTGGCCGGGCCGGATGGCGCCCACGTCCACTTCCGCCACGTTGGCCACCGCTTCCAGTTCGCTGGCCAGGGCCAGGATCGATGAGGAGGTGGCGGAACTGGTGGCGCTGGCGGAGGTGGTGGGTGTGACGAACGCGCCGACGTCCGCATATTTCTGACTGATCACCCCGGCAAAGGGGGCCCGGATCACGGTGTCATTGACCTGGGCCTGGATGGTGGCGAGATCCCCCCTGGCCTGAAGCACCTGGGCGGCCGCCGTGGTGATGTCCTCCGCGCGGCTGCCGGCCCTGGCGAGATCCATCTGGGCCCTCAGGGACCTCACCCGGGCTTCGCTGGCCAGGAAGGCCGAGCGGCTGGCATCGAAGCTCACCCGAGCGATCGCGCCGGATCGGTACAGCTGCTGGTTGCTGAGGTAGGCGGAACGAACGGCGATCTGATCGGCCTCCGCCGCCTGCAGATTGCGTCGCGCGGCCTCGATCTCCTGGGGGCGGTTGCCGGCCCGCAGCTTCTGCAGGTTGGCCTCCGCCGCCGCCAGGGTTCCCAGGGCCGATTGCAGCGTTCCCCTCAGGTTGCTGTCATCCATCCGCGCCAGCACCTGGCCGGCCTTGACCCGATCCCCCTGATCCACGAACAGGGCCGTGACGCGACCCGGTTGCTTGGGGCTGATGTTCACGGGCGTCGTGGGGCGGATCGAACCGGACGCCGTCACCTGAAGAACCACGTTGCTGCGCTCCACCACCGCCGTCTGGGCGAGCAGGGCGGCCTGGCGGGCACGGACCTGTCCCTGATGCCAGGACAGCCAACCGCCCCCGGCCAGACAGAGCGTCAGCGAACCGGCGGCGATCAGCTTCCAGCGTGACCATGGCGTGCCCGCAGGAGACAGCGCTGAAGCGGCTCCTGGCCTGGCCGAGGCTGGAGGGGTGGGACTCTGGCGCAGGGGGGTCTGCAGCATGCGGGAGGCTTTGGGGCGGGCATGGGCGGCTCTGACCACACCATGGCTTTCGCCTGTGTCTGGGGCGCGACGTGGCGTCGCCCAGGTGTGAGCAGATATGACCACGGCTCCACCCAGCCTGTCCCGTCAGGCTTGCCCCGCCTGGTCTCTGCAGGTCAGGAGGCTGGCGGCAAGGCGATGGGAGGGGAGGACGTGCGCACCAAGGCAAGGCCATCCGGTGTTTCCAGCCTCAACCACCCCGGGCGGTGGCGAAGGAAGGAAGGTCGCTGCCCTCCCACATCCGGCGAAACTCGGCACTGGTGGAGGCGGCTTCACGCTGGCGTCCCTGGCTGCGGAGGCTGCCGGCCAGCCCGTGCAGGGACCATCCGTTCGCCGGAAAGCGCTTCAGATCCTCACGGAAGACGCGCTCAGCGGCGGCGGGCTCACCCACCCGGAGGAGGAAGGCCCCGAAGTCCTGACGGACGGGAATCGACCATTCCGGTGGTTCTCCGTAGACCATCGCGTCCTCGAGCGACACCGCCGTCTGGAATTGGCTCCTGGCTGATTCGAAATTCCCCCCAGCCGCCGCGAGATGGGCCGCCAGCACGTCTCTGGCGATCGCCAGCACCGTGCCCGACGTATTGAACTCGAGCCGTTGGGCCGAGAGCCCGGGGTCTGCAGCCAGGGCTCGCAGCTCCTCCAGGAGTCGGCGTGCTTCCACAAGGTTTCCCTGGGCGATGAGGGCGCGACCGCGGGCGTAGGCCCAGAGGCCGCGGGCATGGCCGAGGTCCGCCGGTGGAGCCGGTTCGGCCAGGATCGATTCCCAGAGAGCGAAGCGCACCTTCATCTGCAGATGCCGGGTGCGGTGATGCTGCAGGAAGGTCATCCCCGGTGCGCGCAGCATCTCTTCCGGGGACAGCGTGCGCAGCGTCTCAGTGGCGGCAAGAACCTGCTCTTGCCGGCCGATCATGCTGGCGGCGAAGGCTAAGAAGTCGTAATTGTGGGGGTAATAGCCGGCCAGGTAGACGCCGAAGGCAGGACGCCGTGTCCGAATGTAGGTTTCATCGGCGTGGATGGCATGTTCGTTGGCGGTGATGGCATCGCGATAGCGTCCAACCCTCACATAGATGTGTCCAGGCATGTGCACGATGTGCCCGGCACCGGGCATCAGAGCGGCCAGCCGCTCGGCGGCCTGCAGTGCTCGTTCGGGCTGCACTTCCTCGATGGCGTGGATATAGAAGTGATTGGCCCCCGGATGGTTGGGTGCGATCCGCAGAACCGTCTCCAGTTGACGCAGGATCTCGGCCGTGTGTTCACGGGCTGAGCCGTCCTTGTTCCAATACTGCCAAGGGGTCAGATCCATCAGCGCCTCCGCATGCAACGTGCGCAGATCCATGTCGCCCGGATACAGACGAACGAGCTTCCCCAGCGCGTCGGCCCAGGCCGCATCCAGGGGGCCCCTCTCCACCGGCGGATCGGCCGTGTAGCGACGGGTGAGCGCCTCGATCAGGTTCCGCTCCTTCGGGGAGGCTGTGGCCATGGTGGCCCGCGCCTTCTGCAGAGCGGCCCACGCCTGCAGCCCCGCCTCGCGGTCCATCGCCAGGTTGATGTTGGGTCCCAACGCCAGCGCTTCTCCCCAGTGGCAGAGGGCGCAGCGGGGATCGAGGCTGGAGGCGTGGCGGAAGGCCCGGATCGCTTCAGCGTGGTTGAACCCGTAGTAAAGACGGAGCCCCTGGTCGAAGTAGGCCTGAGCCAGGCGATTCCTGATCGACAGGGGGTAGTGGTGCGAGCCGAGGTTGTCATCCAGGGGAGGCCCCTGAACCTGGGCCAGGCTGACGGGAGCCTGCAGGACCAGACCCACCATCAGGGGCAGCACCGTCCGGAGGGGATGGGCACGATGGGTCATGGGTCCAACCCTCCAGTTCCAAGGAGATGGGCAAGCCATGGGAAACCGAATGGAGATCAGATGGGCAGGTGCCACTGAGCGGCATCGCGGTCCGGGACCGGGCGTCACTCAGATCACCACCTGCGGTGCGGTGCGGTGCGGTGCGGATTACGGCGTGAGATGGATGGAACACTGACGAGAATCCATCAGTGATTACCTGAGTTTCCTCCTCTGATCGGCGCCGCATCTTCGCTGCCTCCATGCAGCTTCATGGAGGCACGTCGGCCGGCGGCAAGCCCCCATCCCGATGGGCGGGCCCCGCCGTCGCAGGCCATCCCCTCAGCGCCCTCCGCCAGGAACGTCGCGCCGCTCCATGACGAGCACCTCCAGCACCGGGGGGCTCCAGCGAATCGATCAATACGTGCTGCGTGCGAGGCCGTTACGTTCGCTGCGCCACCAGGTTGGGGTGCCCATCAGCCACGGTCCTCCCGTGGCAAGGTGCCGTGGCCAGCAGCAGAAGGTTCCCGAGGGAAACCAGGCCGCACCCTCGGCGCGACTGCCGCCGGTGATCACCAATTCCCAGGGCCCTCAGAGGCCCTGCTCCCGGAAGAAGCGCTGCATGGCGTCCTCGGCCTGGGTCACCTGGGCCGTGGTGCAGGCGGAGGTCTTGCTGAACTGCTTGCCGGCCTTGTTGAAGTTGACCCGGCAGGCGCCCTCGAACTTCACCTGGCGGATGCCCAGCATCAGCTGCACGATTTCCGGCGGTTTCGCCGCGGGCGGGGTGGGTGTGGTGCTGCTGGCTTCCTTGCCGTAGGGGGCGGGATCCCAGAACACGAAGATCGACTGGTTCTCCAGCCGGTACACCTGGCCGCGGTTGGCCTCCAGGATCTCCCGCCTGGCCGGTTCACCGCGCCCATCGAAGTAGGCGTTGGGGGTGCTCTCGTTGGGCTTGAGCTCGATCCTCTGGCCGCCCTTGAGCTCGATGCTGACGAATCCCTGCCGCTGGGAGAAGGTGCACAGCCCCGAGGACGTGGCCTTGTCCTCACCGGCGGGGAAGACATCGCAGCGAGCCTGCACGGTATCGGCCAGCGCCGGCGCCGCCGCCACCACGGAGGCCAGGCCCAGCAGGGAGGCGGCAAGGATCGGGAGTCGGCGCATCGGCAGGGCTGGCAGTGCTTTGAATGTATCCACCGTTTCGGCGGGCGTCAGCGCTGGCTGGATCAGGGTGACAGGCCCCTCCGGTGTCGCTAGCAGAGCCCCCAGAGGTGTCATGCCCTCATGGAGCCCACCGCACCGCAGCCCACCACACGGCAGACCACCGCCACGGCGGGCGCCCTTGCCCCGCGCCTCCGCCCGACGATCCGCCTGGGAGTGGCGCTCTGGCTCGCCTACAGCCTCCTGGCCGGAGTGCTGCAGTTCCGCACCGGCATCCCTTACACCGACTGGTTCAAGACGGCCGGCAATGCCTTCGCCACGGCGGTCGTCCCCCTCACCGTCGGCGGCCTGGCGCTGCTGGCTTTCAGCCGTTGGTGCCGCTGGGACCATCTCTGGCGGGATCCCGTGCGGCTGCGCTGCACGGGCCTGATGAAGCTGTCGATGCTGGCCTGGATGGCGATGATTGCCTTGCGCCTGGTGGGCATCCGATGGAGCACGGTGCCACCGGCTCTCCTGGTGGCTATCCTCGCCACCGGTGTCGGTGTCGGCTTCGCCGAGGAGCTGCTGTTCCGCGGCCTGTTCCTGCGCTGCCTGCGCCAGGGGGGCCGCTCGGAAGCCACCGCCGCGATCACCACCGGCGTCTGCTTCGGGCTCTTCCATGTCCCGAACATGTTCATGGGCATGGGCTGGATCGGGGCGATCCAGGTGGTGCTGGCGGCCCTGAGCGGCATCCTGCTGTATGTCTTCCGCCGCTACACGGGCCTGCTCTGGCCGGCGATGGTGGCCCATGGCCTCTGGGACATCTCGACCTTCCTGGCCGGTGGCTATGCCTATCCCTGGCTTATGGCCGCTTCCGTTGCGGCGCAGGGGGTGTTCGTGGTGCTGGGCCTGCTCGTCTACGTGGGCCTCTACCGCAGCGACCGGGGCACGGTGGTGATTCCTGGCCCCCATCACACGATTGCCAGCGCCGTCAGTGAACCGCTGTAGCCGGTGATCTCGACGATGGCGTCGCTGGCGGCCTGGAAGCCGGCGGTCCCGTCATTGACGGCCAGGAAGGTGCGGCTGCCACCGCCGCTGCCGCCGGCGGCCAGGGTGAAGGTGGCGCCCCCGTTGGCGGCGAAGGTCGAGGGGGTGAGCACGGCGGCCAGGGCGGTGGGGGTGAGGCTGGCCACCGCCCCCAGTTCCCGCAGGGCGGCGGCCGACACGGCCCGGGGGCCATCGATGCGGTCGCTGCCGATCACCAGATCGGTGATCTGGTCGGGGGCGGCCAGCAGCGAGTCGCCCAGGTTGGACAGCCGGAAGGTGTCGGCGCCCCCCAGGCCGGTGAGCACGTCGGCGCCGGGGCCGCCGGCGAGCGTGTTGGCAGCGGCGTTGCCGGTCACGAAGCGGGGGTTGGCGGCGCTGAAGGCCAGCCGGCCGGCACCACCGAACAGGGCCGCCGCCGTGAGGGCGCCGCTGTGGCCCAGGGCCCGGCCCTGGCTGGCATTGAAGCCCACGGTGACGCTGCGGCCGGGCTGGATCGTGCTGGCCCAGGCGTCGCCGCTCACGACATGGCGGAACAGGCCACCCGCCAGCGCCGTGCTGCTGATCCGCACACCCCAGGGGGTGCCGCTGGGTCGGTGGGGGCTCTCAAAGCTGAAGCTCCAGCCGTTCAGCGCCGCCGTGCCGGCATTGCTGACGGTGAGCTGCACCGTCATCCCGCCGGTCCAGATCGAGCCCCCCACCACCACCGCCAGATCCGGACTGGAGGTGAGCGGGATGCCGTTGAGCGTGGCCGGCAGCGGGGCGCCGGGGGTGGGAATGGGCGTGGGAATCGGTGGCGGTGGTGTGGGAGTGGGGGTCGGCGTTGGGGTTGGCGTTGGCGTTGGTGTGGGGGTCGGTGTGGGAGTGGCCGTTGGTGCGGGGGGCACCGGAGTTCCGCCACCGCCCGGCCGCACCGTGATGCCCGGCAGGGCGTCGAGCTGGGCATCGGTGAGCGGCAAGCCGCCGCGGCGTTCGACACTGCGGGCGAAGGCACCGGTGAGGGCGGCGTTGTAGTCGAGGGCCACCTCGTTGGCGACGTAGTCGTCGCGGCGGTCCTGGTAGGCGAAGTCGTTGGCGCTGGTGGGGCCGCCCACCAGGGCGCCGTAGAGGGTGTGGGTGTTGGGTTGGCCGTTGCGGAACCCGTCCCAGCCCACCCCCGAGGCCGCCCGGTGGTGGGGTTGCCGGGGCGGGTTGACCCCGAAGCCCACCAGGTAGCTCGACTGGCGCGGATTGGCGCCGAGGATGTAATCCACCGTTCCCTGCGAAAGACGGCCGTAGGCGCCGCCGGGGTCGCGCACGTTGTCGGCATAGACATCGGCCAGGAAGGCCGTGTTGGCGGCGTAGCGCAACGAGCCCCACTGGCTGATGTGGCGCAGGCCGCCGGCGCTGATCGTCACCCCGTTGCCGCCGGTCACCCAGTTGTTCAGCCAGCCCTCCACGTCCTGCTGGATGCGGGCCGAGCCGGTGTCCTCCGCCAGGATCACGGCGGTGGCATAGGAGGCGTCGTCCCAGTTGCCCGTCCAGCCCCGCGAGAGGCCGCCGATGCTGCCGGTGTAGATCGACAGGGCCTTGTCGCGGTAGGCCGTGCCGTTGCCCCCCGCCGCGCCCACCGCCCGCGACAGCCAGGCGGCGCCGTAGGCCAGCTCGTCGTTGTAACCGCTCCAGGAGTTGTAGAAGGAGCGCACCTCCGGGATCGCATCGGCGTAGCTGCCCCGGTAGCGGTCGGCAAAGTCGTAGAGGGAGCGGGCGCGGTTGAGCAGCACATCGGCGTAGGCAGCATCGCCGTTCTGACGGAACAGCACCGACGCTGAGGCCAGTGCCGCCGCCGAGCCCGCCGCCACATCGGAGCCGGGCTTGCTGGGCGTCACCGCCATCGCCGGTCGGGCGATCGTCTGGCTTTCGGGCGAACTCCAGAGGGCGTGGTCGGCCCCGGCATCGCCCACCTGGGCCACGAAGTACAGGGTGGTGCCGGCCGCATCGACGCCGTGGGCCTTGAGCAGGTAGTCGGTGCCCCAGCGCACCGCATCGAGCAGCTCATCGGTCTGGCCGGTGACGGCATAGCCATCGGAGAACTCGATGCCGCCCCAGGCGAGGGTGGCGAGGGTGGAGGCCAGCGGCAGCCCGAATTTCACGTGGTCGCCGGCATCGTGGTAGCCGCCGGTGAGATCGAGCGTCAGTCCGCTCTGCAGGTTGGCCGCCGAGCGGCCGCCGAAGTACACCCCGTCGAGGCCGTCCCGCAGGCCGGAATCGCCGCGCCAGTCGATCCGCTTGCTGGCCTCGTCGAGGTTGCCCGAGCGCTGGGCCTCATAGAAGAGGAAGCTTTTCTGCAGGGCCTCGGCGACGTTGAACCCCACCCCGGTCACCGGATCGACGGACGCCATCGTTCAGAACAGATCACCCCCAACGGTTTACGGCGCCCCCCCTGTCCGGGGCGACCCCCTTCGGGGGGTGGTTGGCGGCGCGCCGGAGGGTGATCGGCTGCAAGGGCGCGGGGCCGCGCGGCTCAGCGCAGCCGGATCAGGCCCTGCCGCAGTGCCATCACCAGCGCCTGCAGCCGGTTGCGGGCGCCCATGTTCTGCAGCAGCCGCTTGGTGTACGACTTGGCCGTGCTCGGGCTGATCATCAGCCGCTCGGCGATCTCCCGGTCGGTGAGGCCATCGGCCAGGCCCTCGAGGATCTCGTAGTCCCGCGGGCTGAGTTCGCTGATCGGTGCCGGCACCGGCAGGTCCCGCATCGAGGCGCTGCGGAAGTGGTGCCCGCCCAGCGCCGCCAGCACCGCCGCCTGCAGGGCGCCGCTGCGGAAGGTCATGTCGCGCTCCGCCACCAGCCCGTCCACCCACCCCGCCCGCACCAGCGCCGGGTCCTGGACCGCGGCGGTGCCGATCACGATCACCTTCAGCTGGGGATGGCGTTCCTTCACCGTGGCGGTGAGGCTGAGCACGTCGCCCCCCTCGAGGCTGTCGGAGCACACCAGCAGGCCGTGGGGCTGCTCCGCCAGGCGCCGCAGGCAGCTCTCCGCGTCGGTGACGGCGCAGCCGATCAGGCCGTAGCCGAACAGCCCCACCGTGTAGCGCAGCAGCAGCGGCTCGTTGCCCATCGCCAGCGCCACCCGCGGCGGCAGATCGGTGGCGATCAGGGCACGGCGCATCACCGCCCGCCGGATCTGGACGACGGGCAGATCGGCGGTGAAATCCACGGGGACCGGCGGGGCTCCGGGGCAGGTTATGGGGATCGATGGATTCGGGGCGACACGTCGGAGACGGCGGCGCGCCCTGGCGCCCGGATCGGCGAGCTGGATGGGTTGTCGTCGTGGCCGGGTCAGGAGCCTGTACAGGATGTACAGAGTCCTGATCCGCTGCTGTGAACCCCATCGCCGCCCTCCGGAGCCGGTCGCACCAAGCCACGGGGTGGTGTTGGATGGAACCAGATCAGCTCTGGGAGCCGGGCCGATTGACCAGGCCTCTCCGTCCTCTCCTGGCAGGCCTGCTCGGCGCCTACGCGCTGGGTTACGGCGTTGCCCGGCTCACCCTGTTCCACGCCGTGGAGCGCTACGGCGGCGCCGAAGGGAAGGGTGCCCCACGCCAGGATTTCATCACCCGGCGCGACCGTTCCCCTGGCGAGGGCTGGGCGTACGGGCTGTTCCTGCCGGCCATCAGGCTGGAGGAGGCCGCCCTGGGTTGGATCCACAACCGTTAGCCGCCAGCCTGCGGACAACCTTCAGGGGCTGATCGATCTGCACCGGGACGGAGAGCGGCACGGCCCCAGCAAGGCCGCCCGCGCCATCGTCAGCGCCGAACAGCACGAGATCCAGCTCTACGAAACCCACGGCGCCCACGTCGGCTACGGGATGTATGTGGCCCGCAGGTGCGAATGTCCGCGGCTCCTAGGATCCTGAGCCCCTTCATCGGAGCGGGAGAATGGTTTCCAGAAACACGATCTGTCTCTGGTACGACGGCACCGCCCTGGAGGCTGCCACGTTCTACGCCGAAACGTTTCCGGACAGCGCCGTGGGGGAGATCTTTCGTGCACCGGCGGATTATCCGTCCGGCCAGCAGGGTGATGTTCTGACGGTCCTGTTCACCGTGGCCGGCATCCCCTGCCTGGGCCTGAATGGTGGCCCGCAGTTCAAGCACAGCGAGGCCTTTTCGTTCCAGATCGCCACCGACGACCAGGCCGAGACCGATCGGCTCTGGGACGCGATCGTGGCCAACGGCGGCGAGGAGAGCGCCTGCGGCTGGTGCAAGGACAAATGGGGACTGTCGTGGCAGATCACCCCGCGCGCCCTCACCACTGCCATCGCCGATCCCGACCGGGCCGCGGCCCGGCGCGCCTTCGAAGCAATGATGCAGATGGGCAAGATCGACATCGCCGCCATCGAAGCGGCCCGCCGCGGCTAGGCCGCATCGGTGCGCCGCCCTCGCCGCCAGATCCTGCGCGCAGCCATGGTTGTGGTGGCGGGCCTCGGCTGTCTGACCGCTGCCTTCGTGCTGCCGGATCAGCCCCGTTTCCTGCCCCTCCAGCTGGCCCTTGGTGGCGTTGGCTGGCTCGGCCTCCTCATCGGCACGCTGACCTTCCTGTGGGCGAGGGCCGCCTGCGCGGCGGAACGGGCCCTGCTGCAGGGCCGGGAGGTCATCGGGCGCTGGCACATCGACCCCGACCTCTGGCAGCAGTTCGTCGCCCTGAATCGCAGCTTCAGCAGCAATCAGATTGCGGTGCCCTCCAGGATCCCCGCCCGCGGTCTCCGGGTGATCGCCAGTCCCGCCGCCCTGCTGGTCGGCGATCAGGTGGAGCTGTTCAACCGCACCGCCGTGGTGGATGGCCGCGTGCGTCACTGGGGCGGCGACTGGACCGTGACCCAGGCCAGTCTGGGTGGTGAGCACCCTTGCTGCCTCTACCTCTACGCCGGCATCCGGGGTGACGGCGGCGCCCCCTCCTGCAACAACCTGATCGTTCCCGTCCCCACCACCGCCATGGCTGAAGCGATCCGGGTGCGGGATCACTTCCTTGCTTGTATTCAGCTGCAGAGCCACGCCAGCCAGCGCCCATGACCCGCCAGCCGATCCTGATCCTCGGGGGCTTCCTGATCAGCCCTGAGGCCTATGCCCCGATGGTGGCGCGGCTGGAGCAGCTCAGCGGCCAGCCGGTGCGGCTGGTGCCCGTGGGCAAACCCTAGTGGCTGCTCACCGTCTTCGCCTTCGCCTGGGCCGGGATCCTCGATCGGGTGCGGGCCGCTGCCGCCGAACTGGCCCGCCGCTCCCCCACGGGCAAGGTGACCCTGATCGGCCACAGCTCCGGCGGCATCATGCTGCGGCTGTTCCTGGATGACGCCCCGTTTCAGGGCCGCCGCTACGACGGCAAGGCCTTGGCCGACACCCTGGTGATGCTGGGCAGCCCCCACACCGCCCTCAAGGCCACGGTGCTGCGGCAGATGGTGGCGGAGCGCCTTCCCGGTTCCCCTTTCGCCGATCGGGTGCGCTACGTCTCGGTGGCCGGGGATCTAGATCTGCAGGAGGCCTCCCCCATGGCGCGGCGCCTGGCCCCCACCGCCTACCGCAACAGCAGCGGCGATCCCGACGACCGGGGCGACGGCCTGGTGCCGGTGGCCTCGGCCCTGCTGGCGGGCTCCACCCCCCTGGTGCTGCCGGGGGTGGCCCATGGCGGCGCCTTCGGCCCCCGCTGGTACGGCAGCCCCGAGGTGGTGGAGCGCTGGTGGAGCGCCGCCGTCAGCGCGCCTGGGGATTCCCCCGGGTCGTCGCCTGCTGGCGCAGCTCGCTGACCACGCCGCTGCGCTTGAGGGCGCTGATCGCCTGGTCGATGCGGTTGGCGGTGGCCTCCGGCAGCGCCGGCGCGTAGGCGAAGGCCTGGGACTCGGGCCGGATCCCCTCCAGCGCCAGGCTGGGCAGGAAGCCCTTGGCCTCCTCCTGGAGCAGCAGGTAGCTGAGCTGCAGGTTGTCCCCCAGCAGCGCGTCGATCCGGCGTTCGGCCAGCAGAGCTCCCCCCTCGCCGATGCTGGCCAGCGGCACGATCGTCGCCTTCGGCCCGGTGCTGGTGGCGTTGAGTTCCTTCAGCAGCGACTCGCTGACGGTGCCGCTGCGCACCCCCACCCGCAGGCCGCGCAGATCCGCCGGCGAGCGGATGTCGCCGCTGGCCCTGCCCTGGATCTCCCCGGCCACGTTGACGGTGAGGTAGCCCACCAGCAGCGATGCCGAGACGATCCGCACCAGGTAGGCCAGGATCACGACCCCGTTGCCGCGGGTGGTGGTCACGATCGTGTTGCTGCCCGGACCGGTGGCCAGCACCTGGAACACCTTGCTGACGTGGCGCAGGGAGTTTCGCCGGCCGTCCCTCGCGGGATGGTGGTGGACCTCCAGGCGCAGGGTGATGCCGGTGAGCACGGCGATCGCCAGCAGGTAGCTGCCCAGCAGCTGCAGCAGCGTCGGCGTCAGCAGGGCGCTCAGGAAGGAGCGCCCCAGATCCAGCCGGCTCTTGACCACCATCACCGCCAGGCCGTCCTCCTGGAAGGGGAGGCTGAAGCGGTAGCGCCGCAGCCGGTCGGGTGAGACGTTGATGCAGCCCACCGCCACATCCAGCCGGCCCTCGCGGCTGGCCTCCAGCATCTGCCGCACCGAGGGCCACTGGGAGACCACGTAGGGGATTTCCTCCAGCGTGGCCACCCGGTTCCACAGGTCAACGGCCAGCCCCCGCCAGACCCCCGCCTCCCGGTAGCTGCAGGGCGGCGAGCCATCCACCAGGCCCACGCGCAGCACCGGTTCCGCGGTCGCCGCACCCGGCAGGGCGATGGCCAGCACAAGGGCCAGGCCCCAGGAGCGGCGCTTCATCAGGGCGCCAGCCTGGCCTTGTGCAGCCGGCTCTTCTCGTACCAGTCGGCGAATTCCGGCACCCACTGCTGCAGGTGGGGCCACATCAGGTCGCAGAGTTCGCGGATCTCCTGCTGGGCATCGAGCTTGGCCCGCAGGTCGAGGAAGTGCAGGAACGCCCGCAGGGTGAAGCTGACCACGAAGTGCTGGCGGTAGTCGAAGGGCAGGATGCCGCGGGCGTGCTCCTCGGCGAAGCCCGCATCGAGCAGGTCGCGGTAGCGCGCCGCCGCCGCCCGGCAGAGCTCGAGATCGATGGCCCGCTGGCCTTCGTCGTACAGATACTTCTTGCCCTGGCGGTCGCTGTAGGGCCCCACCGGCCGCAGGTAGAACACCTCCTCCAGGTCGAGCTCCCCGTTGGCGGCCCGGCGGATGCGGTCGCCCGTGTAGCGCATCGACTGCACGTCGAAGCTCACCCCCACCCGGTGGGTGCGGGCCTGCTGCATCACCGAATGGGGGAACCAGCCCACGTTGAGCACGATCTGGGCGTGCTCCAGGGGGCCGTAGTGGCCGCGCTCGCCGGCCAGCAGCCGCTTGACGCAGATCTCACCGGCCTTGCGCTCATCGGGCCAGTCGGCCCGGTCGGCGGCCACGAACCCTTCGCTGTAGTCCTGGTGCATCCCGGCGTAGACGCACTGCTGCGGGTTCGGCGTGGCGGCGATCAGCGCGACCCGGAAGCGGGGATCCATGGGCGGGGGTGCGGGGGAGAGGAGCGTGGTGGCGGCCGATCAGCCGTGGCTGCGGGGACCGGCCTGGGTGGGCAGGGCGGCGGCCGGGGGAGCGGCGCCCTCGGCCCCGGCCGCCTCCGGCAGGCTGCTCACCGCCCCCACCCCCGCCAGCAGGGGCAGGGGCGTGCCGTCGACCAGGGCGGTGGTGAGGGCCTCGAGCTCGGGGCCGCTGCGGGCGCCGATCGAGCGGCCCACGGGGGCGCCGGCGGCGTCGAAGAACTCCAGCTGGGGGATGCCGTTGACGTCGTAGCGCTCCAGCTCCGGCTGCCAGCGGGGATTGTCGACGTTGAGCAGCACCACATCCATCCGGCCCCGCTGCTGGCGCTCGATCCGCTCCATCGCCGGGGCCATCGAGCGGCAAGCCTCGCACCAGTCGGCGTAGAACTCCACCAGGGTGGGTCGCCCATCGGCCAGGGCCACGCTGAACTCGGGCGACTGGCGGGCGAGGCGCTCCAGGGGCGCTTCCGGGTGCAGGCCGCCCCGCAGCCACACCATCAGCACCACCAGCACGGCCGCCACGGCCGCCAGCACCATGCGCTCGGTGCGGCCGAGGGTGGAGGGGGGGGAACTGCCCGACGGGGCCATGGGCGGCGGCGACACGGAACGGCGCCCACTCTGGCAGTGTCGACTCACCGTCAGCGTCGGCCCTCCCGCCGGGCGTCGCCCATCCCGCGGGCCCGGGGGCTGGCTCCGGACATCGTTGCTAGCGTCAGCTTTCCCGGCCTGGAGCGGTGAAACGGCGCCTCACTCTCCACTTCCCCTCCGAGGCGGTGCACCAGCCGATCACCTACCGCCTCGCGGTCGACTTCGACATCGCCGCCAAGATCCTGCGGGCCCAGATCGCGCCCAACCAGAGCGGCACCATGGTGGTGGAGCTCTCCGGCGACATCGACGAGCTGGATGCCGCCGAGGACTGGCTGGAGAGCCAGGGGCTGGGGCTCAACCGCGCCCCCGGTGAGATCCGCATCGATCCGGAGCGCTGTGTCGACTGCGGCATCTGCTCCAGCGTCTGCCCCAGCGGCGCCCTCCACTACACCCCGGCCAGCCAGCGGCTCCACTTCGAGGCCTCCCGCTGCCTGGTGTGCGAGCAGTGCATCCCCAGCTGCCCGCTGGAGGCCATCACCCTGGTGCTGGAGCCATGAAGGAGGTCGTCCGGCTGATGCTGCTGCCGATCCAGGCCCCGATGCTGCTGGTGCTGATGGGGGTGAGCACCTACCAGGGGATGCACTGGAGCCATGCCCTGGAGACCGGCGGCACCCGGATGCAGGAGCTCACCACCCTGGTCTGGTCGGCGGAGTGCCTGCAGGCCATGTTGATCGTGTTCGTCTGCACCATGCCCGACCTGGTGATCCGGCAGCTGTCGATCGTGATGGCGGCCAGCCGGGTGGTGAGCCTGGTGGTCACCCTGCTGCTGGTCACCGTCGGCGGCCTCTACCTGCTGCACCTCAACGTGCTGGCCAACGTGCTGATCATGGGTTCGGCGGTGCTGCTGGCCCGGCTCGACCTGCTGCGGGTGCGGGTGGTGCCGCCGCCGCTGGTGCTGGCCGGGGTGCTCACCCTGCTGGTGCTCGGCGGCGCCAACTTCGGCCGCCTGCTGGTGCGCTGAATCAGCAGCCCGGTTCGCTGCCCTGCTGGTAGCTCCAGACGTTGCCCAGCACCTTCTTCACGTACAGGCGGGTTTCGGGATAGGGGATCGCCTCCACCCACAGCTCCGGGTCGCTGCGCAGCTGGGGGTTCACCCAGCCGGCCACGGCGCCGGGTCCGGCGTTGTAGCTGGCCACCGCCAGCAGGGGGTCGCCGTCCCACTGGCGCAGCATGTTCGCCAGGTAGCGGCTGCCGAGGCTGGCGTTGCCGGCCGGGTCCTCCAGCACCGACTCCGGCACCGGCCCGCCGGCCAGCTCGGCGGCGGTCTCCGGCATCAGCTGCATCAGGCCCGTGGCCCCCACCGGCGAGCGCACCGCCGGGGTGAAGCGCGACTCCTGCTTGGCCACCCCCAGCAGCAGCTCCATCGGCAGCCCGCCCTGGTTGGCGGCCGCCCGGAAGGCCGCCTCGAACCGCAGCGGATGCAGGCTGCGCTCCAGCTCGCGCTCCAGGGCGCACTGGTTGCCGTCCAGTTTCAGGCTGGCCTGCTCCAGCAGGCCGAAGCCGGTCCAGTCGTCGCCGACCCCCTGGCGCAGCCGCCCCTCCAGCAGCAGCTCCCGGCTGCCCTCCGGCGCCCGGCGCCCGCGGCGATGGCGCCAGGTCTCCCAGGCCTCGGTGCGCTGGTCCAGCCGCCAGAGCCGATCGAGGGTCGCATCGCCGCTGGCCAGGGGCCGCCAGCCGCTGACCCCTCCCGGGCCGTCGGCACCAGCCGGCAGGTGGGGCCCGGCGCTCAACTGCAGATCCCCCTGGCCCAGGCGCACCGCGGCGCGCCAGCCGTAGTAGCCGCCGGGATGGCGCCGCAGCAGCGCCTCCCAGGTGACCCTGGCGGCGGCGCCGTCGCCGCGCTGTTGCTGAATGAAGCCGATCCAGAAGCCCTGGCGGGCGGCCAGGGGCGGCGGCAGCTCCTCAGTCGGGATGGCCTCCAGCAGGGCCAGGGCCGCCCGCCAGCGACCGGCCAGCAGCCGCTCCCGCACGAGATCCCACTGCAGCGTGCGGCTGGCGGGGTCGAGGGGCCAGCGGCGCAGCAGCTTCAGGGCAGCGGCGTCGGTGGCGGGATGGGGGCCGTCTCCGGTGGGTTCGGCCTCCTGGATCCGCCGGGCCAGCACCGGGGCGCTGTCGCGCCAGCGGGGCGGCAGCCGGGCCAGGGAGGCAGCGGCGGCGGGGCTGCCCTGCTGGGCCAGCAGCCGCACGGCCGCCTCGGCCTCGGCCGTGGTCGGGGCGCTGCGGACCAGATCCAGCAGCAGCCGCTCGGCCTGGCCCTGCTGCTGTTCGTTGCCCGCCAGCAGGGCCCGGCCCAGGCTGAGCCGGCCGCTGGCCCCCAGGCCGTTGAGGCTGGAGCCCAGGCAGCGCAGGGCCCCTTCGGCATCGCCCAGTTCGGCCAGGCCCTCCGCCAGCTGCCCCCGCTGCCGGGCGCTGAGGTCCGGGCGGTCCTCCTGGCAGACCTGCCGCAGGCGGGCCTCGGCGCCGGGCCAGCGGGCGCCCCAGCGGGCCAGGTGCAGGGCGCCGCGGCGCCGTTCGGCCGCCTCCGGGCCGGCGGCGAGGGCGGCGGCCAGGGCGGCGGGGTGGGCCGGGAAGCGCTGCAGCAGCTGCCGGCGCTTGCCCGGATCGTCACCGCCGAGGGCGTAGAGGGCATCGGCGCTGGCCGGATCACCCGGGAAGCGCCGATGCAGCTGGCGCCACAGGGCCTGGGCGGTTTCGGGGCGGTCGAGGGCCGCGGCGGCGAGGGCGTCCTGCTTCAGCACCAGGGCGGCCAGGGGGTCGGGACCCCAGCCCTGGCCGCGCAGCCACTGGCGCTGTGCCTGGGGATCCTTGCTGCGGGCCGCCAGCAGCAGGCTGGCCTCCCGGCGCCGCCAGGGATCGGCATCCCAGTGCTGCAGCCACTCCAGCCGGTCGGTGGGGGTGGCGGGGGTGAGCGCCGGCTGGCGCGCCAGCAGGGCCCGGCCCCCCACCAGTGCCAGGCCGGTGCCCAGACAGGAGAGGGACAGCAGCAGCGGGAGTCGGGCCAATGGCCGGGGGACGGCGTCCGGGGCATTCTGGGCATCCGCCTGCGCCGCCCCCGGTGCGACTGCCCTCCCTCCCCGCCCTGCCGCCGCTGTTCGACCGCCTGCCCGGGGCCGGCCAGCGCCGCCGCGCCGTGGTGGTGAGCGCGGTGGCCCTGCTCACCCTGCTGCTGCGGCCGCTCTGGCCCCTGCGGCTGCTGCCGGGCTGGTGCGTGGGCCTGCTGCTGCTCTGGGCCACCCTCGAGCTGCTGCGCTGGCGCTGGTGGCCGCCCCGCTGGCGCTGAGCCCCGCCGGCTGCGGCGGCGGTGGTGTCACCGGGCACGGCGCGTAGCCTGCTCCCCAGTGATGGCAGCGGCATGGGTGAAGCGGCTTCGCAGGCGGCGGGGTTCCCCCTCGGGGCCCCCCTGACCGACGGCGTGGCCCGCTTCGGCACCGACGGCATCCGCGGCCGCGTCGGCACCAGCGTCACCCCGGCCCTGGCCCTGCAGGTGGGCTACTGGACCGGGGTGGTGCTCCAGGCCGACGGGCCGGTGGTGATCGGCACGGACTCGCGCCGCAGCGGGCCGATGCTGGTGGCGGCCCTCAGCGCCGGCCTGATGGCCGCCGGCCGCGAGGTGTGGCAGCTGGGGCTGTGCCCCACCCCGGCGGTGCCGGGCACGATCCGGCGTGAGGGGGCCGCCGGGGGCCTGATGGTGTCGGCCAGCCACAACCCCCCCCACGACAACGGCATCAAGGTGTTCGGCGCCAGCGGCGCCAAGCTGGTGGCGGCGCGCCAGCAGGCGATCGAGGCGGGCCTCCAGGGCCGCACCGCCCCGCCGCCGCTGGCGGGCAGCGGCCGGGAGGTGGCGCGGCCCGACCTGCTGGCGGCCTACGTCGACGCGCTGCGGGCCAGCACCGGCGGCCAGCGGCTCGACGGCTGCCGCCTCGTGCTCGACCTCTGCTGGGGTTCAGCCACCGCCTGCGGTGAGGAGCTGTTCCGCTCCCTGGGGGCCGAGGTGCTGGTGCTGCACGGCGAGCCGGATGGCGAGCGCATCAACCAGGGCTGCGGCAGCACCCACTTGGAGCCCCTCAGGCGGGCGGTGCTGGAGAGCGGCGCCGACATGGGCTTCGCCTTCGACGGCGACGCCGACCGGATGCTGGCGGTGGACGGCCGCGGCCGGGTGGTGGACGGCGACCACACCCTCTATCTGTGGGGTTCGGCCCTGCGCCGCGAGGGCCTGCTGCCCGACGATCGCCTGGTGGCCACGGTGATGTCGAACCTGGGCTTCGAGCGGGCCTGGCAGGCCAGCGGCGGGGTGCTGGAGCGCACCGATGTGGGCGACCAGCACGTGCACGCCGCCATGGAGGCCCTGGGGGCCGGCCTGGGGGGCGAGCAATCCGGCCACATCCTCTCGGCCCGCCACGGCATGAGCGGTGACGGCCTGCTCACCGCCCTGCAGGTGGCCACCCTGATCCAGGGCGGTGGCCTGAAGCTGGCCGAATGGATGGACGGCAGCTTCCAGCCCTACCCCCAGCGCCTGGTGAACGTGACCGTGCCCGACCGGCAGCGGCGCCAGCAGTGGCAGCAGTGCGAACCGCTGCGGCTGGCGGTGGCTGAGGCGGAGGCGGCCATGGAGGGCCATGGCCGGGTGCTGGTGCGGGCCAGCGGCACCGAACCCCTGCTGCGGGTGATGGTGGAGGCGGCCGAGCAGAGCCAGGTCGACCACTGGAGTGAGTCCCTGGCGGCCGCCGCCGAGGAGCACCTCAACCGGGCCTGACCTCCCCGCCTGCCCTCAGACCACGCCGTTGGCGCGGAACCAGGCCTGCAGCTGCGTCCAGCCGGCGGCGGCGGCGGCCTGGCGATACGTCGGGCGGTAGTCGGCATGGAAGCCGTGGGGCAGGCCCGGGAACACCTCGATGCGGCTGGGGCTGCCGGCCGCCTTCAGGGCCGCCTGCATCCGCTCCACCGACGCCATCGGAATGCCGTCGTCCTCGCCGGCATAGAGCCCCAGCACCGGCGCCTTGAGCCGGGGGATCACATCGATCGGATAGAGGGGCTGCAGGTCGGTGGCCTGGCCCACCAGGCGGCCGTACCAGGCCACCCCGGCCTTCAGCTTCGGGTTGTGGGCGGCATAGAGCCAGGTGATCCGCCCGCCCCAGCAGAAGCCGGTGATGCCGAGCCGGGAGACATCGCCGCCGCCGCTGGCGGCCGCCCAGGCGGCGGTGGCATCGAGATCGGCCATCACCTGGGCATCGGGCACCGTGGCCACCAGCGGCAGGATCGAAGGGATGTCGGGCAGCACGGTGACATCGCCCTGGCGATCGAACAGGCTCGGGGCGATGGCCAGGTAGCCCAGCTGGGCCAGGCGGCGGCAGACGTCCTGGATGTAGGCATGGACGCCGAAGATCTCCTGCACCACCAGCACCACCGGGAAGCCTGAGCCCTTGGCGGGGCGAGCCCGGTAGGCCCGCACGGCCCCATCAGCCGCCGGCACCGACACCCAGCCGGCGTCGAGCCCCTCGGCGGAGGTGGTGACGGTGGAGGCCGCCACCGGCCGCACCGCCAGGGCGAAGCCGGCACTTGCCGCGCCCAGCAGCAGCTCCCGGCGGCCGAAGCGAAGCCCGGGGCCGGGAGGGACAGCGAAGGGATCCATCGGCCGCGGAGCCCGTGCGGGCATGGGAAGGGCCACCAGCTTAGAAAGCGGATCCCGGCGGCTCGCCGGGCTGCTGGGGCCAGCCCTGCAGCCGTTCCACCAGCCGCCCCAGCAGGGCCCGCCGGGCCTCCCCCTGCTGGCCTGCCTGGGTGATCAGCAGGGCCTTCACCTGCAGGTCGTCCGCCGTCATCGCCTCGATGCCCAGCAGGCGGGGGGGCTCCAGCAGGCGGGCGGCCCAGTGCGGATCGCTGCCGAAGGCGGCCAGTTCCTCGGCGACCACGGCCATGGCGCCCCCCAGATCGGTGAGGCGGCGCGACAGCAGCAGGGTCACTTCCGCTCCCGAGCGCAGCTTGGTGTGGTTCACCACCTGCTCGCAGTGGCTGTTGGGCACCACCACCACCCGCTGGTCGGCGGCGCGCAGTTCGGTGCTCAGCACGCCCACGTCCACCACCTCCCCTGTGCGCCCGGTGATCTCCACCCAGTCGCCGATGGCATAACGGTCGTCGAGCAGCAGCACCAGCCCGGCGACGAAGTCCCGCAGCAACCCCTGGAACACGAGCGCCAGGGCGCCCAGCACGGCGCCGCTGGCCAGCACGGCATTGGTGGACAGATCCCGCAGGACAGGGATGCCGCGGACGGTCCAGAGGGCGAACAGCAGCAGGCAGGCCAGGTTCACCAGCCGCCGCAGCACCCGCAGCAGGCTGAGGTAGCGCTGCCGACGACGGGCGCGGTGATCGCTGCGCACCGCCGGGTGGCTGGCCCACTGGGTCAGCAGCAGCCCCACCAGGCCCCGCAGCACCGCGGCCAGGGCCAGCAGCAGCAGCGCCTTCATCAGCACCACCAGCGGCTGCATCAGCACATCGATGGCGGCCGGGATCTGGCCGGGCCAGGCCAGCAGCAGCACCGCCCCCATGGCGACCCCCAGCAGCAGCACCAGTGCCGCCAGCAGCCGGCTGAAGGCCTGGGTGGCCTGGAGCGCCAAGGGATCGAGGCGTCCGGAACCCTCCGCACAGCGACGCTGCAGGCGCGGCAGGAGCCGGTGGCTCCGCTGCCAGAGCACCACCACCACCGCCATGAGCAGGGCCAGGACGGTCAGGGAGACCAGGCTGATCCGCAGCCGATCGTTGATCTGCTCCTCCCCGAACACCCGTCGGGCGCTGCGCAGGCGACGTTCCAGCAGGCCGCGCCAGCGCTTGGCCAGCGCCTCGGCCGTCAGGCCGTTGAACTGGGCGTCCTGCTCGGTGACCGTGAGCAGGGGGAAGGGGCTGGCGCGGCCGGGCACGACGGCCGCCAGCCGCCGATCTCCACCCGGCTCCTGAAGGACCACCACCCTCAGGGCCTCCGGCCGCCCCTGCAGCCCCAGATGGTTGGGGTCGCAGGCGGCCGTCGTCCCCTCGAGGCTGAGGTGATCCAGCAGCGCCTCACCGAGCCGTTCCCCGGGCGTGCAGGGATTGCGGGGCTCGTACAGCTGGCTGAGGTTGCCCTCGATCACCCGGGCCCGCTCGGCGGCCTCCGGCCCGGAGCCGCTGCCGGCATCCACCGCCGGTGAGGCCACGGTGATCACGGGCACCCCCAGGATCCGCACCGTGCCGAGGCGGAAGCTGCCGGCATCGCCGGTGTCGACCGCGGCGTTGCCGGTGACGCTGCGGGCCGGTGCCTCGGCCGCGGCGGTGCCCGCCAGGGCCCCCGCGGGCCGGCTGGCGCCGATGCCCACGGCCGCGACCAGCACCAGGACCACCACCAGGGCCAGGGCACGCCGCCAGAGGAAGACGCGTCGCTGGGCTGGGGTCATCGGCGGCGCCGCGGCACTCTGGGCCGACTCTGGCAAGCGATCACTGGCATGACCGCCGCTGATCCGGAGCCTGGACGGCTATCCGACCGGACGGCTGGGGGGAGGGCCGTCACGCTCCCCCGGGCGGAGCAGCCACATTGGGAACACCCGATCCCTTGCGACCCATGGCGGTACAGGTCCGACGCGTCAGACAGTGGCTGGCCCGGCGTCTGCGCGCCATGGCGGCGGTCCTGTGGCAGGAGCCGCCGGCGCCGCCACCGGCGCCGCCACCGGCCCTGGCCCCGGCCCTCTCCAAGGCGCCCGCGGCCGATCGCGGTGCGGCGCTGCTGCCCGGCATGCGGGAGCCCCTCTCGGTGGAGGCGGTGGTGCTCAGCCGCGACATGACCGTGCTCAAGCGGGAAGCGGCCGATTCCCTGGCGGCCCTGGGCGCGGCCCATGCCCTGGTGAGCTCGGCGCGCCTGGCCCAGGTGCAGGAGCTGCGGCCGCGGGTCATGGCAGGCCAGGCCTCCGGTGAGTCGCTGATGGCCCTTGCCGCCGAGTACCAGGGCTGGCAGGGCGACCAGGTGCGCATCTTCGATGCCCTGGCGCTCGTTCTGCGCATGCAGGTGCCCCAGGGTCTGGTGTTCGACCAGCTGGATCCCGCCCTGCAGGAGCAGGCCCGTTCCCACCTGGAGGCCCTGTCGCTGGAGTACCAGCGCCGCCTGCTCGCGGAGCAGTTCCAGGCCTCCGCCTGAGGCCCGGCCTGGCCCGTCGGCCTCTGGCAGCAACGGCTACCATCCCGCTCCGTGTCCCGGCCGTCCTCCGGGAAGGAAGGTCCAATGGATCCGTTCCGCCTGCTTGAGCTCCTGATCCTGGTGGCGGTGCTGGTGGGTTTCGTCGGGCTGCTGCTGCGCCGCAACCTGTTCCTCAAGGTGCTGGCCATGGACGTGATGGGGTCCGCCGTGGTCGCCCTCTTCGTGCTCGTGGCGGCGCGCGCCGGCCTGCGGAGCCCGATCCTGGCGGCCCCCCTCGCCCCCGGGGCCGTCGCGGCTCCGCTGCCCATGGCCGACCCGATCCCCCAGGCCGTGATCCTCACGGCCATCGTGATCGGCCTCTCGATCCAGGCCCTGCTGCTGGTGGTGATCACCCGTCTGGCCCGCGTCGACCCCAGCCTTGATCTGGCCAGCTTCGATGCGGGTCGCCTCGACGCCGGGGAGCGGCGCTGATGGCGCCACCCTCCGGCGAGACCCTGCTGATCGGCTGGCTGCTGCTGCCTTACACCGCGGCGTTTCTGGCCGCCCTGCTGCCCCCCCTCGCCCGCGGGCTGGCCCTGCTCTGCTGCCTGGCCACCGGCGCGGTGGCCCTTGCGATCCAGGCCGGTGCCCTGCCGGCCAGCCTCAGCCTGCTCGGCCCCTACGGAGTGTCGCTGCAGCCCGATGGCCTGGCGGCGCCGTTCCTGCTCCTCAATGCCCTGGTGTGCGGCGCGGTGGTGCTGGACAGCTGGCGCCGGACCCTGCCCGGGCCGTTCCTGCTGCTGCTGATGGTGCTGCACGGCGGCCTGGCCTCTGCCTTCGTGGCGGTGGATCTGGTGAGCCTCTACGTGACGCTTGAGGTGGTGGGGATCAGCGCCTTCCTGCTGATCCTGGGCAGCCGCTCCGAGCGCTCCCTCTGGCTGGCGCTGCGCTACCTGCTGATCGGCAACACGGTCATGACCCTCTACCTGGTCGGTGCCGCCGTCGTCTACCTGGCCCAGGGCAGTTTCCGGCTCGAGGCCGTCGCCGGAGCCGGTGCGGCCGCCCTGGCCCTGCTGCTGGTCGGGCTGCTCACCAAGGCCGGGCTGTTCCTCTCGGGCCTGTGGCTGCCCCGCACCCACGCCGAGGCGCCGGCGGAGGTGTCCGCCCTGCTCTCCGGCGTGGTGGTCGCCGCCGGGATCGTTCCCCTGCTGCGGCTGAGCGGCGTCGTGCCGGCCCTGGCGGCCGTGCTGCCGGTGATCGGTCTGGCCAGCGCCGGCCTGGGCCTGGTGTTCGCCCTGGTGGAGGCGGATGCCAAGCGGCTGCTGGCCTGGAGCACCCTCTCCCAGATGGGACTGGTGGTGCTGGCGCCGGCCGCCGGAGGGCTCTATGCCCTCGGCCACGGGTTGGCGAAGGCCGCCCTGTTCCTGGTGGCCCGCCGCTTCCCCGGCCGCGACCTGGCCGGCTGGGCCCGCCGGCCCCTGGCCGCCGGGGTGTGGGTCCCGCTGTGGATCGGTTCCCTCTCGATCGTGGGGGTGCCGCCGCTGCTGGGCTTCTTCGCCAAGGCCGGCCTGGATCGGACCCTGCCGGGGCCCACGGGCCTGCTGCTCAGCCTGCTCACCGTCGGCACCGCGGCGGTCTATGCGCGTCTCTGGGGCGCCCCCCTGCAGGAGGCAGCCGCGCCGGCCCCGGCGGAGCCCGCCTGGTCGCCCGGGGTGCTGCTGCTGCTGGCGGCGCTGGTGCTGCTTGGTGCCGCCGAGGCCAGCCGCAGCTGGAGTCCGGAGCTGCTCCCCGCGGCCGCCAAGGCGACCCTGGTGCTGGCGGCCGGGGTGGGGCTGCATCGGCTGCTGCAGCCCCTGCGGCACCGTCCCTGGTTCCGCCTGCCGGATCTGGAGGCCTTCCCCGATCTGGTGGGCGGCATAGGGGTAGTGGGGGCCGGCCTGCTGGTGTGGATCCGATGAGACGCCTGCTGCCCCTGCTGCTCACCACCGCCTTCCGGCTGGCGGTCTGGTGCCTGCTGACCGCCGACCTGAGCGGCCTCAACCTGCTGATCGGCCTGGTGGTGGCTCTTCTGCTGCCCCGCGCCCACTCCCGGCCCCTGCCCCTGCGGGCCCTGCTGCGGGCCCTGGGGCGCAGCCTGCTGGCCGTGCCCCAGGCCTACCTGGAGGCCCTGCGGCTGATCGTCGGCCGTGAGCCGCAGGAGGAGGAGATCAGCGAGGCCACCACCGACAGCACCATTCCCCTGCTCGTCTTCCTGGACGTGTTCCGCATCACCCTCACCCCCTTCACGATCGTGCTCGGCCTGGAGGACGGCGGTCGCCGCTACCGCATCCACGCCCTGCGCCTCCGCCGGCCCCCGGCCGCCGACCCCGCCACCGGAGGGCCGACCCCATGACGGTCCTGCTCTGGGGCATGGTGCTGGCCCTGCTGATCCCGATCGCGGTGGCCTGCCGGCCCAGCGACGTGTGGCACCGCCTGGCGGCCTTCTCCAGCGTCGCCAGCAAGGTGGCCCTGATCATCCTGGTGGTGTCGGCAGTCCGGGGCGACCGGATGCTGGGCCTGGCCGGGGTGATCGTCCTCTGCGCCGGCAACGCGGGCCTGCTGCTGCTGGCCAACCTGCTGCGGGGGACGGAGCGATGACCCTCGCGTCCTTCGCCGATCACGCCAGCCTGTTGCTGCTCGGGGCCGGGCTGCTGCTCTGGTTCTGGGGCACCTGGCCCCTGCTGGAGAGCCGCAGCTACCTGAGCAAGCTGCACGCCCTCTCGGTGGCCGACACCCTCGGCTCGGTCCTGATGCTGCTGGGCCTGCTGCTGCGCATCCCCGGCCAGTGGCCCCTGCTGGTGCTGGCCCTGCTGGCGCTGATCCTGTGGAACACGATCTTCGGCTATGTGCTGGCCAACTGCTCGCTGGCCTCCCGCCGGGAGCCGGAGCCATGAGCGGCAGCGTGTCCCTGGTGGGCGAGCTGGATCTGCTCCTGCCGATCACCGCCCTGCTGCCCCTCACCGCCGTGCTGCTGGTGAGCCAGTCGAACCCTTACCAGACCCTGGTGCTGCGGGGCATCCTCGGGTCCGTGTCCACCCTGACCTATGCCCTGCTGGGCGCCCCGGACGTGGCGATCACCGAAGCCCTGGTGGGCACCCTGCTCTCCACCACCCTCTATGCGGTGGCGCTGCGCTCCTCGATGGCGCTGCGGTTGACCTACCCGGCCGACGATCCCCCCAGCGAGGCCACCCAGGCGCTGCTGCGCGACTGGCTGGGGCCCCTGTCGCTGCGGCTGCGGCTGCTGCCGCCGGAGCCGGCGGAGCCCGGCGAGGCCGACGCGAGTCACGGCCAGCTGGGCCCGGGCCTGCGGCTGCAGCTGGCCAACCCCGGGTTGGCGGAGCGGCTGCGGGCCCTGGAGGGCTTTCGCCGCTGGCAGAGCAGCGGTGGTGAGCTGCTGCCGGGGGAGCGGCCATGACCTGGCTCTACCTGCTGGCCGCCACCGCCCTGTGCCTGGCCCCGCTGGCCGCGGCCCTGCCGCCGCCGCCCCCCATCGGGCCGATGATCGCCTCGCTGGCCGCCACCACCGACGTTCCCAACCTGGTGTCGGGCGTGATCCTGCACACGCGCCTCTACGACACGATCGCCGAAGTGGTGGTGTTCACCCTGGCCTCCATCGGGGTGCGCTTCCTGCTGGCGGGGGAGCCCACCAAGACGAGCATCCGTGCCATCGAGGATGCCCCTTCAGTTGTGCTCTGCCAGCTCGGCGCCACCATGGCCACCCTGATCGGGGTGGAGCTGGCCCTGCGCGGCCACCTGTCCCCGGGGGGCGGGTTCGCGGCGGGGGTGGCCGGCGGCACCGCCATCGGCCTGGTGCTGATCAGCGGCTCGGCCCGCCTCTCCGACCGCCTTTACCGCCGCTGGCGGGCCGACCTCTGGGAGAAGGCCGCCGTGATCGCCTTCGTGGTCCTCTCCGCCTTCGCCCTCGGGGGCGTCCCCCTGCCCGCCGGCACTTTCGGCACCCTGGCCTCGGGGGGCTGGATCCCCCTGCTCAACGGGCTGGTGGCCGTCAAGGTGACCCTGGGCTCCTGGGCAATGGTGCAGCTGTTCGTGCGCCACCGGGGGCTGCTCTAGGCAGGTCGCGTCAGGCCGTAACCCCCACCCGCAGGCTGGAGCCGCGATCGCCGGCGATCACCTCGATGCCGCCGCGGATGCGTTCCCGCAGGGCGCCGACATGGCTGATCAGGCCGATCATGCGGCCCCCCTCCCGCAGGCGGTCGAGTTCGTCCATGGCCAGCTGCAGGTTGTCGGGGTCGAGGCTGCCGAAGCCCTCGTCGATGAACAGGGCCTCCAGGGGCACACCGCCGGCGTGGGCCTGCACCGTGTCGGCCACCCCCAGGGCCAGGGCCAGGGAGGCCTGGAAGGTTTCGCCGCCTGAAAGGCTGCTCACCTCCCGTTCCTCGCCGGTGTAGGCGTCCAGCACCCGCAGGCCCAGCCCCGCCTTGCGTCCGCCGTGGCCCCCCTCGTCGGTGAGCCGCAGCTGGTAGCGGCCGGAGGTCATCAGGGTGAGCCGCTGGTTGGCGTAGCCGCAGATGTCGGCGAGGTAGGCCGAGAGCACCCAGCGCTGCAGGGAGATCCAGGGGGCCGCCTTGCCCTGGCAGCGGCTGGCCACGGCGCTGATCCGATCGGCCCGCTCCTGCTTCGCCGCCAGATCGGCGTCGCCGGCCCGGTGGTCTGCGGCGAGGCGGGTGATCTCCCGCTGGGCGGCTCGGGCTTCGCTGTGGCACTCCACCGCCCGGGTGCGGGCCGCATCGGCGTGGGTCACGGCCTCAAGGGCGGCGGCGGTGTCGGGCCGGGTCTCCGGCAGGTCCGCCAGATCGGGGGCCGCCAGGAGGTTGCGCTGCTCGATCACCTCCGCCTCGTAGGCGGCGATCCGCTCCACCAGTTTCTGCCGCCAGCTCTCCTCCTGCAGGGCGGTGGCGGCGTCCGCCGCCGTGGCGAATGGCGAGGCGGCCAGTTCCTGGCCCAGTCGCCGGGAGGCCTGCTCCAGCGCGCTGGTGGCGCGGGTGTGGGCGCCGGCCCCGGCCACCAGGGCCTGGAGGGCCGCCTCCAGGGGCCCGAAGCCCCGCAGCACCACGCCCGGCTCCAGCCCCTCCCCCAGCTCCCGCGTCACCTGCTCCGCCAGGGCCCGCTGCCGCTGGCTGGCCTCGGCGGCGGCCCGGCTCTCCAGGGCGATCGCGGTGGCGGCCGCCTCGATGGCCTGGGCCAGCTGCTGGCGTTGCTGCTCCCGATCAGCGGTGCGCTGCTCCAGGGCCGGCAGACCGTCGGCCAGGGCCTGGGCCGCCAGCTGGGCTGCGGCGGCGGAGACGGCGGCCTGGCGGGCGGCGAGCGGATCGGGGCCGTCGCCCGCCTTCTCCAGCACCGCGGCGAGGGCGGCCTGGGCGTTGGCCAGGGCCACTGCGGCCGCCTGCGCGGCCTGGGTGGCCGCGGCCAGGGTGCGTTCGGCGGCGGCGATCGCCCCGTCCCCCACCGCGTCCGCCGAGGGCCGGGCCGGCGCCGGGTGGTCGGTGGCGCCGCAGACCGGGCAGGGGGCTCCGGCGGCCAGACCCCCGGCGAGCCGGGCGGCCATGCCCTCGATCTGGCGCCGCCGCAGCTCGTTGAGGCCGGCGGCCGCCGTGTTGACGTCGCGATCGGCGGCGTTCCTGGCGACCTCGGCCGCGATCTGCCGCTCCCGGGCCGGGGCGATGGCTTCGGCGGCAACGGCACGGCCTTCGGCCTCCCGGGCGGCCCGCTGCAGGCCTTCGAGCTGGTCGCGGGCGCTGCGGGCCTGGACGAGCAGGGCCAGCTCCCGCTCCTGCTCCCCCGCCAGCCGCTCCAGCCGGGCGACGGCGGTGGCCCGCCCGGCTTCGGCCTCGCCGGCCCGCTGGCTGGCGGCGGCCCCGGCCGCCCCGGCCTGGGCGGCCTCCTCGGCCTTGCGGGCCAGCTCGCGCACTTCGGCCCCGCGGGCGGCCAGATCAGCACCGGCCGCGGCGAGATCTTCGGCGGACGGCAGGGCCGTCAGGTCGAGCCGTCGCACGGACTCCGGCAGGGCCCGGGCGCCATCGCGGGCCCGTACCGCCGCCCCCAGCCGCTGCCCCAGGTCCCGCTCCACCAGGGCGAGGGCGCGGCGGGCCTCCTGTTCGGCCCCCAGGCTGGAGCGCAGCCGTTCGGCCTGCTCCGCCAGGGCCAGCTTCTGGCGGTACGCCTCCACCGTCTCCTGTTTGGCCTCCAGCTCCCCCAACCGGGCGGCGGCGGCGGCGCGCCGGTCCCAGCGGTCGGCCTCGGCCGCCAGCGTCGCCTGGGTCGTCTGGGCCGCCTGCAGGCCGGCGGTGGCCTCCCGCAGGGAGGCCTCGGTGCCCTGCACCACTGCGGCGATGTCCGCCACCAGCGCCTCGAGGCCGGCCTGGTCGGCGGGGGGCGGCGGCGGCTCCTGGGAGGGTTCGGCCCCGTCCGGCGGCTCGGGCGCGTGGGGGGCCCAGGCATCGGCCGCCCGGCGCCGCCGCACCTCCTGCTCCCGGGCCTGCTCCAGCGCCAGCTGGCGCGCCTCCCGGGCCCGCTCCTCCAGCCACCAGCCGGCCCGCTCGTAGATCTCCGTGTCGAAGAGGGTCTTGAGCAGGGCTTCACGCTCCTCGGCCCTGGCCCGCAGCACCTCGGCGAAGCGCCCCTGGGGCAGCAGGATCACCTGGCGGAACTGGGCGGCGCTGAGCCCCACCAGGTGCTCCACCTCCCGGGTCACCTCGGTGGTCTTCGCCGCCACGGCCCGCTCCGGCGACCCGGCGTCGAGCCGGAACAGGACCGCCTGGGCTGGCTTCTCGGTGGTGCCCTGGCCCCTGGCCTTCACGGCCGTGTGGGCCGGGGTGCGCTCCACCCGGTAGCGGGCGGCGCCGCAGGAGAACTCCAGGCTCACCCGGGGCACGGCGCCGGGGGCGGCGTGGTCGGAGCGCAGCCCCTTGACGCTGCGGTCGCCCGACACCTCGCCGTAGAGGGCGAAGCAGAGGGCATCGAGCAGGAAGGTCTTGCCGGCGCCGGTGGTGCCGTGGATCAGGAACAGCCCCTCGGTGGCCAGGGCGTCGAAGTCGACCGCCACCGGATCGGCATAGGGCCCGAAGGCCTCGATCGCCAGCCGGTGGGGCTTCACCGCTCCCCTCCCCGTTCCGCCGCCTGCAGGGCGGCCTCCAGCAGCTCGGCCTCCGGCTCGCCTGGGGGCTCGCCCTGCTGGTCGGTGAAGAAGGCGGTGGCCAGCTCCAGCGGCGAGCGGGCCTGGCGCACCTGGCGGTGGCGCTCGGCCTCGCCGGCGCGGGCCACGTCGGGGGGCTCGTGGCGCAGCTCGGCGATGTGGGGAAAGCGGGCCCGCAACCGGGCCATGGCCTGCAGGGGCAGGGTGTCGTCGGTGAGGATCGCCCGCACCCGCGCCTCGCTGGCGCCGGCGTGGGCAGGGTCTGAGCAGAGCTCCTCGATCGGCCCCCGCAGGGTGCACAGGCGCCGGCCCACCCCCAGGGGCACCACTTCCACGCTGGGCGTCCCGTCGGCGGCCAGCTCGACGATCCGCACCGACTTGACCTGCTGCTCCTCGGAGAAGGAATAGGCCAGCGGGGTGCCTGAATAGGCCACCCGGGGGCCGTCCAGCTGCTGGGAGCGGTGCAGGTGCCCGAGGGCCACGTAATCGAAGCCCTCGAAGGCGGCCACGCTCACCCGGTCGACGTTGCCGATGGTGAGCTCCCGCTCCGACTCCGACGTCTCGCCGCCCGCCACGAAGGTGTGGGCCACCAGCACCGAACGGTGCGGCGGCCGTTCGCGGCGATCGGCGTGGATCCGCTCGATGGCCAGCCGGGTCACCTCCTCGTGGCGGAGGCGCACGGGAGCCCCGGCCAGGACGGGCCCGACCACCGCCGGCTCCAGGTAGGGCAGGGGATAGATGGCCACCGGCGTGCCGCCGTCGCGGGGTGTCACCAGCACCGGCTCGCTGGCCCGGGCCACGTCGCCCCGCACCGTGACCCCGAAGGCCGAGAGCAGCGGGTCGTACACCGACACCCGCACATGGGAATCGTGGTTGCCGGCGATGGCCACCACGGCGGTGCCATCACGGCTCAGCTGGGCCAGGGCCCGGTTGAACAGGTCCACTGCCTCGGACGGTGGGATGGCCCGGTCGTAGAGGTCGCCGGCGATCAGCACCGCATCGACGGCATGCTCCCGGGCCAGTTCGGCGATCCGGTCGACCGCCGCCTCCTGCTCCTCCAGCAGCGAGGCGCCGTGAAAACTGCGGCCCAGGTGCCAGTCGGAGGTGTGCAGCAGGCGCATGGGGACAAGGTACCGAGGCCAGCGGCGCTCCCAGGCGATCGTCAGTTCATGCAGGCGTCCGTCAGGGAGTGCAAGGTCTGGACCTGACCGGGCGAGAGGGCAAAGCTCAGATCTCCGGCGGAACTCGGCACCGTGATCTTCAGGGGCAGGCCATCGGCAGGGGTCGGATCGAGGCAGCCGGCGTCGAACTGGGACGACGTGGCCGGGATCGCGCCACCGGCAGAAGCGGTGAGCTCAGCGCTGAGGTTGGCGAGACTCCAGTCCTGATCCTTGCCATCACTGAGCCGCAGGGGTCGGGAGTGGTTCAGGGTCAGCTTGGGAGATTCGGCATTCAGTCGCAGGCGCAGACCCTTGGCCGCGTTGATGTCTGACGATTCGTAGATCATGCCGCCGAGGCGGTGCCCCGCGCCGTCATCAAGATTCCAGTTGCCATCGGTATCAGCGGCTGAGGCGGCCGCTGGCGACAGGAGCGAGGCCAGGAGGAACAGCCCGACCGCCACGATCCAGGCCTGGCTGATGCCGACAAGGCGGCGCCAGGGTGCCATCACCATCGAGGCCAATAAAGCAAGAATTCTTTTCATTGTCTTGTGGTGCTCTGCGGGGACAATGTCAACCTAATCCGTTCGCCTGATGCGACGCAGACGGATATCCAGAGCGTGCGTTGGCGCGCACGGACATTAGCGTGGATAGCCAACTCCACGGTTCACTCGGCGTGTCACCCTTCTCGGCAGCCACTGTCAGAGACTCGCGACCTGCGCCTCCAGCCCTGCTGCTGTAATTGGCGACTCACGTGCAGCACGATTGCATCCCTTTTTCAATATGACTACGTCATTGGATTGCATTCTTTGCCTGCTGCGCCAGTGATTGGAGCCCGCCCGACTGGTCACTGACGATCTGCGATGGCGCAGCGCCTGCACCGGCGTCTCAGGGAACTGACGGGGGTGGACGACCCCTGCCGCGAGACAAGGTCTGGCAGAACCGCGTCGTGATGGAGAGGCTTCCGGCGCTTGAGAATGAGGTGGAGGCCTGCGGCGACCCTCTCCTGATGGCCGCCCGCCTGGCGATCGCCGGCAATGCCATCGGACATGGGCAGCAACGGCCAGCTCACGGAGCAGGATGTGCAGTTGGCTCTGGAGAGGGCTCTGGAGGATCCCTTCCATGGCGATGGGGAACCGTTCCGCGCGGTGGTACGGGGATCACCGATCCTCAATGATGCCACCCAAGACGATGCCAAGCGGGTGGGGCTTGATCAGATCGTTGCGGTCATCGACAACGGCTCGGATGCCCCGGGAACCATCCTGCAGGACTGCAACCAGGAGCTGCGCAATCGCTTTGCCGCCGCCGACCTGATCATCGCCAAGGGACAGGGAAATGATGAATCCTTGAGTGAGGAGCCCGGCCAGCTCTTTTTTCCCTTCAAGGCGAAATGTCAGGTGATCGCGGCCCTTGTCAGCCAGCCCATCGGCACCCAGAGGCTGCTCAAGTCCCGCGGCGTGCCAGTCCCAGGGCACGCACCAGGGGGCCGAAGGGCTTGAGGAAGCGGCTTTCGTGCAGGCGCCCCTTGAGCACCCGGTGCCAGTACACCCAGGGGAACACCCGGGTTTCCACCAGGAACATGCTCCAGCGCTCCTTGGTGGGATCCACCAGGAACGAACTCACCGGCTGCAGGCTGTAGTCGAACTCCGCCATCACCACGTCGTGGAAGCTGGTGATCAGGGGGCAGGCGGTGTAACCGTCGTAGTGGGCCAGCAGCGGCCGACCATCGATCTGGGCCAGCAGGTTGGCCACCAGCACCGGCGCCTGGCCGCGTACGGCGGCCAGGCTCTTGGCGGTGGGCAGGGAACTCACATCCCCGAGGGCGAACACATCGCCGTAACGCTTGTGCTGGCAGGTGAGCCTGTCGACCTCCACCCAGCCCCCCGGCCCGGCGATGGCCAGGGGGCTGGCGGCGATCACATCCGGAGCCGCCATCGGCGGCACCACATGGAGAAGGTCGTAGCGGATCTCCTCCTGCCGGGGCTCCCCGCCCTCGCCTTTCACCTCAAAGACGGCCACCCGCTCGTCGGCGCGCACCTCCAACAGGTTGTGGAGCAGGCGGGTCTCGATTCCCCGGCGTGCCACGACGCGCTCCACGGTGGTGTTGTAGGCCTCGACGGGATAGAGCTGGGCCTGGGCGCTGCAGAAGATCACCCGGGCGTTCACCCCCACGCCGCTGCTGGCCTGAAAGATGTCGTCGGCCAGGTACATCACCTTCTGGGGGGCGCCGCCGCACTTGATCGGCGTGGCGGGGTGAGTGAACACGGCGGTGCCACCCCGAAAGTCGCGGATCGCCTGCCAGCTGGCGGCGAGGTGGGGGCGGGAGTAGGTGCTGATGACGCCGTGGCGGCCGAGGGCCTCCGGCAGGCCCCGGATACGGCTCCAGTCGAGCTTCAGACCGGTGGCCACCACCAGCACCTCGTAGCCGAGGGTGGCGCCGGTGGCCGTGATCACCCGGCGGGCCTCCGGCTCGAAGCGGGCGGCACTGTCCTGGATCCAGACAGCACCGGCCGGGATCACGTCGGCCTCGGGCCGCTCGGTCTGGGCGTAGGGGAGCAGGCCGGCGCCGGCCAGGATCCAGCCGGACTGGTAGGCGTGAATGGAGGCGGGCTCCAGGATCGCCACGTCAAGGCCGGGGCGGGCCCGCAGCAGCTGGGCGGCGACGGTGATCCCGGCGGAGCCGCCGCCGACGATCAGAACCCGGTGCCGGCGGTGATGTTCCACTCCGGATTCGCCCATCTCCCGACCACGCGCTCCGTCCCACTCTGGGTCGGGCGGTCGCCGACAGGCGGCCCGCCACACACAAATTCATGCGTTGAAACGCATAAACAATTAGAATCAGGAGACTGCCGCCAGTTCCGCCGATGGCCCCATCCCAGCGGCGTGAACCCTCGCCCCCGTCGGCTCCTCCGCTGCGGCTGCAGAAGCATGGGGGCATCTTCACCGCGGTGAACCCCTCCGACTGGCTGCGGCACTGGCGCCACCCCAATCACCTGATGCTGGCGGTGCCCTGGCCCGGCTTCTTCGGGCTGATCGGCGCCGGTTACCTGCTGCTCAACCTGCTGTTCGCGCTCCTCTACTGGCTCGATCCCCGGGGCATCGCCGGGGTGGCCGGCGAGACGACCAGCTTCGCCGAGGCCTTCTTCTTCAGCGTCCAGACCCTGGGGTCGATCGGCTACGGAGCCTTCCACCCCGCCAGCCTGTTCACCCATCTGGTGGTCACGGTCGAATCGCTGCTGGGCTTGATCGTCATCGCCCTGATGACGGGGATGGCCTTCAGCCGCTTCTCCCGCTCGACGGCACGGATCCTGTTCTCGGAGGTGGCCACCGTGCACAACTACGACGGCCTGCCCACCTTGATGTTTCGTCTGGCCAACGAACGCCGCAAGACCATCCTGGAGGCCACGGTTCAGGCCTATCTCGCCATCGATGAGCGCACGACGGAGGGCCATCGCATGCGGCGTCTCCACCCCCTGGTCCTGAACCGCGACCGCTCCCCCCTGTTTCTGCTCACCTGGACGCTGATGCATCCGATCGATGACCGCAGCCCCCTGCGGGGCCGAACACCCCGGGATCTGGCCGCCGGCGAGGCCGAGATCCTGGTGTCCTTCCGCGGCATCGACGCCACCCTGGAGCGGCCGATCTACGCCCATCACCACCTGCCGGCGTCCCGGGTGCTGTTCGGCGAGGGCTTCGTCGACATGATGCAGGAGGAAGAGGGGCAGGGCCAGCGCATCGACTTCGCCAACTTCAACCGCACCCACCCGTGTCCCTGCGCCTCGGCGGCCTGACCTGGCCAGGAGTCCGCGCACTATGCGCTAACTGCGTTAACGTTTTGTCGTAATCCCTGGCCCTGCGCCATGAAGCCACCCATCCGTCGTGCCGGACTGCTGCGCCGAAGCCTTGGCGCTGTGCTCCCCTTGCTGCTGGTTCTGCTGTTGGGAGCCTCTGCTGCCCTGGCGGCCGAAAGCTGGTCACTCGCCGATGGGGCGGGCCATCGGCTCAATGCCAGGGTCTTCGAGCAGCCGTTTCCGGAGTATCCCTCCGGCCAGCGGCTCCGCCTCAATGCCCTGGAGTCTGGCCTGGGGCTGGATCACCACGAGGAGCTGGTGTTGAGCGATTCCTCGGGCCAGGAGTGGAGCCTGCCCAACCACAGCGAGGAGCTCGTCCAGAAGGCGGCGCCCATCCCGGCCGGATCGGCCCAGTTCGACCTCGACGCCCTGATGCCGCGACCCAGCGAAGCCCTGCCCCTGCGCCTCAGTGTGACCTCGGACTCCGGAGTTCTCGGCTTCGATCTGACGCCGGATCAGGCGATGGTGCTCCATTCGCTGGCGTCGGCGACCCGGGGGGGCGATCAGGCCTGAGCGCCGTTGCCAGCCTCCGGGCCTGAAACGGCCTCGCCGGCGGCCTGCCAGCCGGCGAAGCTCGGTGGAAAGCCACGCACATGGCGGAAGCCCTGCAGCTGCAGGGCCATCACCCCCATCGCCGAGCGAAAGCCCGTGGAGCAGTAGAGGACGATCTCCTTGTCCGTGGGGATAGCGCCGAGGTGGTCATCGAGTTCCCGCAGGGGGAGGTTGACGGCCCCGCGGATGTGGCCGGCCCGGTACTCGCCAGGCTGGCGCACATCGATCAGCAGGACGTTGCCGCCGGCCATCAGGCTCTTGAGGGCTGGCACCGTCCTGAGGGTGTGGAAATCGGCGGGAAGGGAATGGAGATACTCATCCACGGCACCCTCCACAGCAGGGAGTCCCTGCGGCCCCGCCGCCGCGGCGCCGGAGCCCCCGCCCAGCAGCAGCAGCACGGCGAGGGCAAGGCTGCTCAGCAGCCGGGTCAGCGAATGTTTCATGGGTCGGTTCAGGCCTGGTCGAGTTCAGCGTCGACCTTGCCGCTGAAGGCGATGTAGTTGTAGATGTTGTAAAAGAGCATGATCGGAATCAGAACCCCGATGAAGGTCAACATGAACACCATGGAGGTGACCGAAGACGAGGCTTCAAAAATCGTGACTGATGGTGGAATGATCGCCGGAAACACCATCACGCCCAGGCCCGCGAAGCTGAGCACGAACAGCAGCACCGTATAGACGAACGGCCACACCTCCTGACCCAGGGCGAGGCTGCGGAACAGCTGCACGATCAGGGTGATGCCGAGCAGGGGCAGCAGCACGAAGAAGGGCAGAAAGGCCGGATCGAAGAGGCGCGACCGCAGGGTTTCCGACACGAAGGGGGAGGTGACGGTGATCAGCAGGGCCCCGCCCAGGGTGGTGGCGGCCGCCAGCCGGGCGGTGCGCACGTGCAGCTGCTGCAGCTCGCCGCTGGTCTTGAGGATCAGGTAGGTGGAGCCGATCAGCACGTACCCCTGGATCAGGGTGAGGGCCACCACCAGGCTGCTGCCGTTGACCCAGATCCAGGGGGAGCCGATGAAATGCCCATCGGCGTCGGTGGGCAGGCCGGAGAGCACGGTGCCGAGGCAGATCCCCTGGGACGCGGCGGCCAGCAGGCTGCCGATGCCGAAGGTGAGGTTCCAGGGCCGCTTGTTGATGGCATTCTCGCGGAACTCGAAGGCCACGGCCCGCAGGATCAGGCCGAGGATCATCAGGTAGATCGGCCCGTAGAGGGCCTTGAGGATCGTGCCGTAGGCGAGGGGAAAGGCGCCGAACAGCGCCCCGCCCATCAGCACCAGCCAGGTTTCGTTGGCATCCCAGATCGAACCCAGCGAGGCCATCAGCAGCGTGCGCTGCTTCTCACTGGGGGAGGTGAGCGACAGGATCCCAACCCCCAGATCGAAGCCGTCGAGGATCACGTAGAGCAGCAGGAACAGGGCCAGGATCACGAACCAGACCACTGGCATGAAGACATCCAGGAATTCCATCAGTCCGTGGCCATCGGGGAAGGGGGATCAGGAGGCGGAGGTGGCGGCGCGGACGGGACCCGTCGGTGGTTCCAGGGTGAGATCGGGACCCTTGCGGATGATCCGGGCGCCGAAGAACAGGGCGAACAGCAGCAGCGCTCCGTAGAGCAGCGTGAAGCTGCTGAGGCTGATCAGCACTTCCTGGGCCGGCAGCTGGGAGGCGGCCTCGGAGGTGCGCAGCTGGCCGTAGACCGTCCAGGGCTGACGGCCGACGCAGCGCACGATCCAGCCGGACTCGATCGCCAGGTAGCCGGCCGGCGCGGCCAGGATCCAGCACCAGCTCAGCCAGGCCTGACGGCGGAAGAACTCGGGCGTCAGGCCGGTGCGCCACCACAGCAGCACGGTCAGGCCCATCAGGGCGGCGACGGCGATGCCGATGCCCGCCATCAGGCGGAAGGCGTAGAAGATCAGCCCCACCATGCGGGGCCGCTGGTCGGCGGGCCAGCTGTTCAGACCGCGCACGTCCTGGCTGAGCCGAGGCCGGCCTTCGAGGATCCAGCTGAGCCCGCCGGGCAGGCCCAGCGCCCAGCGGTTGCGACCGCCGTTCTCATCGGGCGCGGCGATCACGGTCCAGGGGGGAGCCTCGCCGGCGGCCTGGTTCTCCCAGAGCGCCTCCATGGCGGCCAGCTTGGTGGGCTGATGCTCGGCCACCTGCAGGCCGCTTTCGTGGCCCGCCACGATCTGAAGGGGAGCCACCACCAGCAGGACCACCAGGGCGAGGCGGAAGGAGAAGGAGAAGAAGGCCTCGGCCTTGCCCGACAGCAGCGACCAGGCGCTGATCGCCGCCACCACCAGCATCGAGGTTTCCACCGTGGCCAGGCTCATGTGCAGCACACTGCGCAGCATGAAGGGGTTGTTGATGGCGCTGAAGTAGTTCTCCACGTGGAAATGGCCCTGGCTGAAGCTGCCGCCGGCGGGGGTCTGCAGCCAGGAATTGGCGCTCAGGATCCAGAACACCGAGAGGTTGGCGCCGAAGGCCACCATCACGGTGGAGAGGAAATGGATCACCGGCGGCACCCGGTTCCACCCGAACAGCATGATGCCGAGGAAACCCGCCTCAAGCATGAAGGCCATGGCGCCCTCGAAGCCGAGCACGGCCCCGAAGAAGTCACCCACGAACTCCGAAAGCGGCGCCCAGTTGGTGCCGAACTGGAACTCCATCGGCAGCCCCGAGGCCACGCCGATGCCGAAGTTGAGCACGTAGAGCTTGGCCCAGAAGCGGGCCTGCCGGTAGTAGAGGGGGTTCTGGGTGCGCAGCCAGAGGGCTTCGAGAATCACCAGAAAGATCGCCAGGCCGGTGGACAGCACGGGCCAGAGCATGTGGAAGATCGCCGTCAACGCGAACTGCAGGCGCGAAAGAACGACGGTGTCGGCAAGCCAGTCCATCGGGGAGGCGCCACGGTCAGGCGGCCAGCCTGCAATGGAGTGCTGGCATCACGATGCCGTAGTGAGCGGATGAACACATCTCGCCCCTGAACGACCCGGCGGCCAGGCCATGCTGAAGCCATGAACCGCTCCGAACCGGCCAGCCCCGCGGCGGCCAGCCACTGGGACCAGCGCTACCGCCAGGGCACCGACGGCTGGGAACTGGGCCGGCCGGCTCCGCCGCTGGAGGCATTTCTGCGCAGCCATCCGCTGGCCCCCCGGCCCCCCGGCCCGGTGCTGGTGCCGGGCTGTGGCCGCGGCCATGAGGCCGCCCTGCTCGAGCAGCTGGGCTTCGCGGCCATCGGCCTGGATTTCAGCGGCGAGGCGGTGACGGAAGCGCGGGCGCGGCACGGCGACGACCGGCCCGGCCTGCGCTGGCTGCAGGCCGACCTGTTCGACCGGCCGGCCCTGGAGGCGGCGGGGCTGGCGCCCGGCAGCCTCGGTGGGGTGGTGGAGCACACCTGCTTCTGCGCCATCGATCCGGGCCGCCGCGACGACTACATCGCCACCGTGTGCCGCTTGCTGGCTCCGGGCAGCTGGCTGCTGGGACTGTTCTGGTGCCACCCCCGGCCAGGGGGTCCGCCCTGGGGCAGTGACCCGCAGGCGGTGGCCGCCCAGCTGGGCGAGGCGGGGCTGGTGGCTGAGGTGTGGGAGCCGGCCACCGGTTCGGTGGACCAGCGCCCGGACGAATGGCTGGGCCTGTGGCGCCGGCCGCTACACCCGGTTCCAGGGCATGGCGGCCAGCAGGCGGGCCATGCCGCAGAAGCCTGAGATGCCCGCGAAGGTGAGCCCGGCCCCCACGAAGCCGCTCAGCCAGATCCAGCCGGGGGCCACGGCCTGGGACAGGATCACCCCCAGCAGCACCAGGCTGCCGGCGACGATCTGCACCTGGCGCATCAGCGGCAGCGGCGCCCCCTTGAGCTGGCGCACCGGGAAGCCGGCCTGCTGCCAGGCGGGCACGCCACCGAGGAGGTCGGCGACGGGGTGGGGATGGCCCTGCTGGAGCAGCTGGGCGAGGCCCTTGCCGCTGCGGTTGCCGCTCTGGCAGACCAGCACCAGCGGGCCGCGGGGCAGGTCGGCCTGGGCCAGGCGCGAGAGGGGGACGTTGAGGCTGCCGGCGATGTGGCCGGTGACGAACTCCATCGGCTCGCGCACATCGATCACGGTGACGTCACCGGCCGCCAGCCGTTCGGCGAGGTCGTGGGCGCTGATGCGGCTGGGGGTGGCTGTGGTGGTCATGGTCGTGGTGGTCATGGAGGGAAGAAGCAAGGGGATGGCATTCACTTGGCGGCGCTTCAGGCCTGGAGGACGCCCTCCAGCGGGAAGCCTTCGGCGGCCCAGCGGCTCAGGCCGCCATGGAGGTTGGCCACCTGCGTCCGGCCGGCCTTGAGCAGCTGCTGGGTGGCCAGGGCGGAGCGGCTGCCCGAATGGCAGACCACCACCAGGGGGCGATCGGTGGGGATCTCGCCGGCACGGTTCTCCAGCTCCGGCAGGGGGATCAGCAGGCTGCCGCCCACGTGCCCGTCCGGTCCGTCGTATTCCTCGGCGGAGCGCACATCCAGCACGGTGACATCGCCGCGATGGGCGGCCACCCAGGCGGGGCTGAGTTCGGGCAGCCCGGCGTAGCTGCGGGCCATGGGCGCCCAGGCCGGTGCGGCGCTGGCCTCGCGGGGCTTGCCGGAGCGCATGTTGCCGGGCAGGGCCTGGGCGATCCGGTGGGGATGGGGCAGCCGCATGTTCTCCATGTGGCCGACGAAGTCCCGCTCGGTGGCGTGGCCGCCGAGGCGGGCGTTGAAGGCCTTCTCCTCGGTGACGGAGGTGACGCTGCGGCCGGTGTAGTCGTGGCCGGGGTAGAGCAGGCAGTGGTCGGGGAGGGTGAGGATCTGCCCGGTGATCGAGGCCCAGAGGGTGTGGGCGTTGCCTTGCTGGAAGTCGCAGCGGCCGCAGCCCCGCACCAGCAGGGCGTCGCCGGTGAAGGCCATCGTGTGGTCGTCGAGAACGAAGCTGAGGCAGCCGTCGGTGTGGCCGGGGGTGGCGCGCACCTCCACGTGGCGGCCGCCGAAGAGGACGCGATCGCCGTGCTTCAGGGGGCGGGTGACGTTCTCGGCGCCGACGCAGGCGGCCAGGCCGATGGCGCAGCCGGTGGCCTCGTGCATCAGCCAGCTGCCGGTCACGTGGTCGGCATGGGCGTGGGTGTCGATCGAGGCCACCAGCTCGACGCCCAGCTCCCGGATCAGGGAGAGGTCGCGGTCGTGCTGCTCGAAGACGGAATCGATCAGCAGGGCCTGGCGGCTGGCCACATCCGCCAGCAGATAGGTGAAGGTGCCGGTGTCGGCGTCGAACAGCTGGCGGAACAGCAGCGGGCCGCCCCCGGCGGCGGCGGCGAGGGACAGGGAAGGCGCGGGTGCGACAGCCATGGGCGATCAGCCATCAACTGTTATGAGCATAGCCGCATAGTGCCTCAGGGCGCCAGCCTCTCGATGGTCCAGGCCGCGCCTCTGCCCTCCTCTCCGGCCGGCTCGGCGGGCCGGTAGCGGAAGCGATCGTGCAGGCGGTTGCTGCGTCCCTGCCAGAACTCGAACTCGAACGGCACCACCCGCAGGCCGCCCCAGGCCGGCGGCAGCGGCACCTCGCCATCGGCGAAGCGGCGCTTCATGGCGTCCCACTGCATCTCCAGGATCGAGCGGGAGCTGATCACGGCGCTCTGCTGCGACACCCAGGCCCCCAGCCGGCTGCCGACGGGGCGCGACAGGAAGTAGGCCAGCGATTCGGCGGCGCTGATCCGCTCGGCCCGGCCCAGGATGGCCACCTGCCGCTCCAGCCCGTACCAGGGAAACAGCAGGCTCACCTCCGGATGGGCGGCGATCTCGCTGGCCTTGCGGCTTTCGTAGTGGGTGAAGAAGGCGAAGCCCCGTTCGTCGAAGGCCTTGAGCAGCACCGTGCGGGCGCTGGGGCGCACCCCATCGCTGGTGCCCAGCACCATGGCGTTGGGCTCGTCCAGAGCGGCGGCCACCGCCTGATCGAACCAGCGCCGGAACTGCTCCACCGGATCGGCCGCCAGATCGCCCCGCCGCAGCGCCTGGCTCCGGTAGTCGCGGCGCAGCTGGGCGGGATCGGTGGGGGGCACGCTCATCGACCTTCTGACTGATCGGCCTCGAAGCGCCAGAACGCCGCTGGGGCGAGGATCCTGCAGCCGGCGTGCTCCTCGATGGCGAGGAGATCCTTGTCACCGGTAACGAGACAGCCACAGGCACCAGCCAGGGCCGTGGCCAGAATCCAGTCGTCGTCCGGATCGCGGCAGACGGGTGCAGCCAGAGGCACGGGCACAACGAGTTCCGCCGTCGCCGTCAGCAGCTGGGTTGCGGAGTCGATGACAGGCCCTGGCACACGAAATTTGCCGGCCAGCTTGGAGCTGAACTCCTCAAGAATGAAGGCGGACAGCACGATCTGATGGTGCTGCTGGGCATGCTCGAGCAGATCGTGGCAAGCGCCACGGGACAGAAAGGCGGCCAGCAGCACATTGGTGTCGAGCACCAGCCTCACGACACCAGGCGGAAGACGTCTTCATCGGTGAAGACCCCCTGGGCCTCTGCGTACGGACGCATGGTGGCCCGCAAGGCCCTGAAGCGGAGTGCCAGGAGGTAGGCCCGCAGGGCGTCGCGGACCAGATCGCTGCGAGAGATCCCCTCGGCGGCCGTGGCCTGGTCGAGCTCGTCCTTGAGATCCGCCGGCAGGCTGATGGAAATGCTTTCCCGCATGCAACACCTGCCACCTGTGCCAGATCCTGGCACAGGTGGACGGGAGGCCGGCTGGCTGGTATCGGCGGAACCCCCACAACCCCCCGGCAGCAGGCAGACTCCCCCCATCGATGCCCCACCTGATCCCTCGATGCCCGATCAGGATCAGCTGAACGACTTCCTCGAAGCCCTTGGAACGGCCGGCAGCCCCGCCAAGAACACGGTGCTGCGCGAGGCACTCGGCTGGGGCGAGGCCCTCTACGAAGAGGTGAAGGCAGCCCTGGTGGCCAAAGGGATCGTGGTGCGCGGCCGGGGCCGCAGCGACAGCGTGTCCCTGGTGGGCGCCGAGCCGGTGGCCCAGGCGGCGGCACCGGCCAGCACCGGCCGCAAGGCCAAGGCCACCGGCAACGGCACCGCCAACCTGGGCTTCGAGGCCAAGCTCTGGCTCACGGCCGACAAGCTGCGCAACAACATGGACGCGGCCGAGTACAAGCACGTGGTGCTCGGCCTGATCTTCCTCAAGTACATCTCCGACAGCTTTGAAGAGCACCGCGTCAAGCTGCTGGCCGGTGTTGGCGACTACGAGGGCGCCAACCCGGAAGACCCCGACGAATACAAGGCCGAGAACGTGTTCTGGGTGCCGGCCGAGGCCCGCTGGAGCCACCTGCAGGCCAACGCCAGGGAGGCCACGATCGGCAAGCTGGTGGACGACGCCATGGTGGCGATCGAGCGCGACAACCCACGACTCAAAGGGGTACTGCCGAAGGACTACGCCCGGCCTGCCCTCGACAAGCAACGTCTGGGCGAGCTGATCGATGTGATCGCCACGATCGAACTCACCGCCGCCAGCGAGGGTGAGCAAACCCATCGCTCGGTGGATCTGCTGGGCCGGGTGTACGAATACTTCCTCACCCGCTTTGCGTCGGCCGAGGGCAAGAATGGCGGCCAGTTCTACACGCCGAGCTGTGTGGTGCGTTGCCTGGTGGAGATGCTGGAGCCCTACAAGGGCCGCATCTACGACCCCTGCTGCGGCTCCGGCGGCATGTTCGTGCAGAGCGAGAAGTTCGTGGAAAGCCACGGCGGCAAGCTGGGTGATATTTCCATCTACGGCCAGGAGAGCAACGCCACCACCCGCCGCCTGGCGGTGATGAACCTGGCCCTGCGCGGCATCGAGGCCGACTTCGGCGCCGAGCACGCCGACAGCTTCCGCCGCGACCTGCATCCCGATCTGCGGGCCGATTACGTGCTCGCCAACCCGCCGTTCAACGACTCCGACTGGTTCCGCAAGGACGATGACGTGCGCTGGCAGTTCGGCGTGCCACCCAAGGGCAATGCCAACTTCGCCTGGGTGCAGCACTTTATCCACCACCTGGCGCCGCAGGGCATGGCCGGCTTTGTGCTCGCCAACGGCAGCATGAGCTCCAACCAGAGCGGCGAAGGCGAGATCCGCCGCGGCCTGATCGAGGCCGATCTGGTGGACTGCATGGTGGCCCTGCCCGGCCAGCTCTTCTACAGCACCCAGATTCCGGTGTGCCTCTGGTTCCTGGCCAAGAGCAAGGCTGCCGACAGCCAGCGGGGCTTCCGCGATCGGCGCGGCCACACCCTGTTCATCGATGCCCGCAAGCTCGGCACCTTGATCGATCGGGTGCACCGGGAGCTACTGAAGGCTGATCTGGAGAAGATCAGCGGTACCTTCCACCGGTGGCGGGACGCCAACGGCTCTGGCAGTTACGACGATGTGCCGGGGTTCTGCAAATCGGCCACCACCGCTGAGATTGCTGCCCATGGCCACGTGCTGACTCCGGGGCGGTATGTGGGGGCGGAGGAGGTGGAAGATGACGGCGAGCCGTTTGAGGAGAAGATGCCGCGGCTGGTGGCGGAGCTGGAGGCCCAGTTCGCCGAGTCCGCGAAATTGGAGCAGGCCATCATAGCCAACCTGAGGGGGCTGGGTTATGGCGGGTGATTGGAAGTCATCACCACTAGCTGAACTTTGTGAACAGATTGCCGACTGCCCGCACTCCACACCGGCGTGGAGAGATAGCGGCGTGATTGTGCTTCGGAATCAGAATATCCGAGGTGGCAGACTCGACCTAAGCTCGCCTAGCTACACCGATGAAGCTCACTTCGAACAGCGAAGTCGACGGGCAAGGTTGAAATCTGGCGACTTGGTTCTCACTCGCGAAGCGCCGATGGGCGAAGTGTGCATGATTCCCGATAATCTCCGCTGTTGCCTCGGGCAGCGCATGGTGATGCTGAGGCCAGATCCAGAGAAGTGCGACTCCCGATTTCTGCTTTATGCCATCCAGTCAGACACGGTTCAGCACGAAATCAAGGTGAACGAAGGCACTGGCTCAACTGTGAGCAACCTACGCATTCCACTCCTTGAGGCACTGCCGATCCCTTGTCCGCCCCTCGCCGAGCAAAAAGCCATTGCGGCGGTTCTTGGGGCGTTGGACGACATGATCGAGTTGAACCGGCGGATGACCGCGACGCTGGAGGCGATGGCTCGGGCGCTGTTCCAGAGCTGGTTCGTGGATTTCGATCCTGTGCGGGCCAAGCTGGATGGGCGGCAGCCAATTGGCATTGATCCTGGGACTGCTGCCCTCTTCCCTGAGCGCTTGGAATGCTTCGAGACCGTCCACATTCCGAAGGGATGGAAGCTTGGAACAATCCAAGACTGCTGCGTACAAATTCAGAATGGCGGGACACCGCGTCGCAATGAACCTCGCTATTGGGATGACGGCAGCATTCCGTGGCTCGCTTCAGGCGAAGTTCGCCAATCCATCATCACCGCGACGGAAAGCTTCATCACCGAGGAAGGGTTGGCGGAATCGTCAGCGAAGTGGGTGCCTGCCTTCTCGACCGTGGTTGCTCTATACGGTGCAACTGCGGGCCAAGTCTCGTTCATCTCTTGTCACCTGACGACGAACCAAGCTGTCTGTGCACTGATACCCAAGCAGGGCTTCACGTTCTTCAACTACTGCACAATGCTGGAAGCCATCACAGAGCTGGAAAACAAAGCAGTCGGGTCAGCTCAACAGAATATCAGCAAAGGAATCGTTGAAAAGACGAGAGTGATTCTTCCTCCGCCCGTGTTAGTCGAGCGATTCTCTACTATGGTGCGCCCCCTTTTTGAACACTGGATTTCCAATCTCAATCAATCTCGCATCCTCACCAACCTGCGCGATACACTGCTGCCGAAGCTGCTTAGCGGCGAGTCAACACCTCCTATCATCAGTTCGCAATAAAATATGTCCATTGCCGAGATGTTTAGCGACTTTCTGTCGAACCTAGCGATTCAGAATAGAGAGACGATAAGCTTGAGGTATGGCGAGTTGACGGCTGCATTAAACAAATTCTTTCGTGATACGGAATCGAAAACGGCGAATTCTCTTCAGGTAGGCTCATTTGGTCGGGGCACAGGAATTAACGGCATCTCCGATCTCGATATGCTCTACATCATGCCCAAGTCGGCTTGGGCAGCTTATCAAGATGGCGGGCAGTATAAACTTCTTAGGCATGTTCGCGATGCAATCAGAGTACGTTATCCTAGAACCAAGGTGCGGGTTGACCGGCTAGTTGTCTGTGTGACCTATTTAGACTTCCACGTAGAAGTTCAACCTGTATTCGAGCAGGACGACGGTAGCTTTATGTATCCCGATACAAAGAACAGCGGTAGCTGGAAGATTACAAAGCCGCGCGAGGAAATGGAGGAAATCTCCAAGCTTGACACCGAGAAAAACAAAAACCTAAAACGTCTCTGCAAAATGGCGCGTGCATGGAGAAACAAGCACGGCCTGGAAATGGGCGGCCTCCTCATCGACACGCTTGTATATAATTTCTTGGCAGGTACAAGAGAATACGATACAAAGAGTTACCTCTATTTTGATTGGCTGAGCCGCGACTTCTTTGATTTCTTGGGGAAGCTTAGAGACCAAGACTACTATACTGCTCCTGGTAGTAGACAGCGCGTTAAGGTCTACCGGAGGTTTCAGGCGAAGGCCAGAAAGGCATACCAGCTATGTATAGACGCAATTGAAGCGCAGGATACAATGGAAGTGAACGAGAAATGGCGCAAGATCTATGGGCGTGTGTTTCCTGCTGCCACAGAAGAGCTTGCTGTACTGCCTCGTGCGGATGCTGTCTACACCTGGAGGGATACTGAGGAGTTTATCGAAGATATCTACCCAACCGACATCCGCTTTACACTGACGATTGATTGCGAGGTGATGCAAGATGGTTTCATGCAGCATTCCCTAAGAGTTATGTTGGCGCGACGCATGCCACTTATGGCGAACAAGACTTTAAGATTCAGGATAATCCGCAACACTGTCCCGGCACCGTTCGAATAAAAATGGAAAGTCCTAAACCGTGGCGAGGTTGCGCAGCGTAGGGACTGTGTCCGCGGGCAGATTGTTGCCGATACAGGAAGAGCCGAAAAGAAAGAGAAGACAAACTTTCGAGGAGACCATGTTGTGGAGTGCTATGCGATTAAAGATGGTATTGTTGTTGCAAAAGACCGCATCCATGTACCCATTCAAACATAACCAAGCATGAATAAAGAAGATCTTCTCAGAAACATCGCTGAGACTGCATACAATGTTGGCTTTGGAGCTAAGAAGCACTTCGCAACATTTGACATTACCTCTAAATTGCCGGGCACTATCGCGTTTGCGTCCAGCGCTGTCGGCATCTTCTCATTGCTGTTTGAATCTACTTCCAAAAAGTATTTATCAGCTGCATTTATTGTATTCGGCTTTGTTGGCCTTAGGATCAGCACGTGGGATCACAAAAAAATGGATTATGCAGAAGCGGGTGAAAAACTAACGGCCATCTTTAACAGATTGAAGGCGTTGTACTTTAATGTCAAGGCAGCCGAAACTGCTGACCTCTCAGTTTATGAGAATGAGTTGTCTGCAATCTGGGACGAGTACTCGAAACATGGCAGGAGCGACCAAATTCTTTTTAGTGACTGGTATGCACACTACAAGTTTTTTTGGCAGCAGCAAATTGAATGGATTGAAGAAAGTCGACCGTTTAGCTTCTGGCGCGACAAGCTGCCTTTGAGTTTTAGTGCATTCTTGATGTTAGCAGTTGTTGGCTCTATTTTGACCTTTGTATTGAGCTCTTCTTGTCAAAGATAATGCTTATCCAGACTATTGTCCAAGAGGTCTGCCTCAATTGGCTCGGAGATGTCGACTATGCGCTTGTTCACGGGCTGAAGCTACCCCGTGTGAACCATGCTCGTTTAAGAGACGCCATCACCGAGCATCCGGTCGATCTCTCGAAGAATCTCGAGCACCTTACCCAGGCCGGCTTGCTGGAGTCCACTGGTGGAAGGAGGTGATCTTGCACCTTCCTGGCGGAGCCATCCCAAGCCTAGACGAATTGGTTTTTGGCCCAATTCCCCGAATTTCAGCGCCGAGCTCCCCGAATTTGGGCTCCAGCTCCCCGAATTTGGTTGTCAGCTCCCCGAATTTGACCGAGCACCGGGACCCCCGAGGGTTGCTTGGTCTCAGAGCAGCTGCCATTTCCTGTGGTGGATGATCTGGCGCCGCTCTCAGAGGCTTTGCGCTCCCGTTTGGAAGCCATGGCATCAGAGCCCCGAACCAAGAGGAAGGTGGATCGCCAAGTGCTCATCGATGTCGTCCTGGACCTTTGCGAAGCGCGGTTCATCACCCTCCGCTGCCTGACAGAACTAGTGAATAGGAAGCCCGACACCCTCCGGGATCAGTACCTCAAAGTGCTCGTCCGCCAGCGGCAGCTCAGCCTTGCCTTCCCGAATACGCCCAACCACGAACGCCAGGCGTACACAACGGCCAAATCGACCACCCCATGACCACCACCCGCCCTTTCGCCCTGCGCTTGTTCGTGCCCTCTGGGCTGCCGGAGGGGATGCGAATCGTCGAGAAGACGAACTGGAGCGGCATCGGCTACGTGATCCCTCGCTCCCAGCTCAATGAGTTCACCCAGCGCCCGGAGGCCGGTCGACCTGGCGTGTATGTGCTCACGGGCCCCGACCCTGAGGACGGCGGCGCCGACCTCGCGTACATAGGCGAGGCGGACCCCCTCGGCCGGCGGCTGGAGCAGCACCAGGCCAAGGAGTTCTGGACCACCGCCTACGCCTTCACCTCCAAGGACGGCTACCTGAACAAGGCCCACGCCTAGCACCTGGAGGCCCGGCTGATCGGGCTGGCCCAGGCAGCCAAGCGCTGCCGCCTGGAGAACGTTGTTCAGGGTCATGCTGTCAACCTGGCCGAGATGGACCGCGCAGAGGCGGAGGGCTTCCTGGAAGAGGTCCTGCTCTGCTGTCCCGTGCTCGGCCTCAGAGCCTTCGAGCAGCCACCCACCTTCCCCGCCATCAACCCCAGCACCCTCTTCTTCCTCAGGGGTCCGGACGCCGAGGGCAGGGGCTACGAGTCACCGAACGGGTTCACCGTTCTCAAGGGGGCCAAGGGGCGCCGCGACTTCACCGCCAGCTCGCCCGATGCCCTGATGCGCACCCGGGAGCAACTGATCCGCTAGGGCGTCCTCGCCAGGCAGGACAACCAGGTGGAACTGCTCCAGGACTACGAGTTCAAGTCGCCGTCCCAGGCGGCGGGGCTGCTGCTCGCCCGCAGCGCCAACGGACGGAACGAATGGAAGGATGCCGCGGGGATCACCCTCAAGGTGCACCAGGAGCGGGCGGCGGCGGCAGCCTCCGCAGACGCTGATCCGTGAGGTCCCACCCCACCCACCTGCCAACCAAGCTGATCCCATCTAGCGTCTGGCCAGTGACGGGCTCCCTGGTGAGACCGATGTCGAGTGACGGCGCTCCCCTCAAGCCCTGGGCGGTGACCCCCGAGAAGATCTCCGAAGCCGTGCGCCGGTTGGTGGCCGCAGCCGCACCCACGCGGCTGATCGCCTTTGGCTCCGCTGCCACAGGTGATCTCAGCCTTGCCAATGACCTTGACCTTCTCGTGGTGGAACCGCAGGTCGCCGACCGCTACCAGGAAATGCTTCGCCTCCGTCGCGTCCTGCGCGGGCTCCTGATGCCGATTGATCTGATTGTCACCAGTCAGGCTCTCTACGACTCCCGCGCCCAGGTGCCGGGCACGGTGGAGTTCGCCGCCCGCACAAAAGGCACGGTGCTCTATGCAGGCGATTGACCAGGCCCAGCTGCTGCAACGCAAGGCTGCGCAGGACCTTGCCGTGCTGCGGAAGCTGATCAACGATCCCACCATCAACACCGAGACCCTCGGCTTCCATGCCCAGCAGGCGGCCGAGAAGCTGATCAAGGCGTTGCTGGCGCTCGGCGGTCACGACTACCCCCGCACCCATGATCTGGGTGTTCTGCTCGATCTGCTCGCTGCCGTGGATGTGTTCATTCCCGAGGCGCTGCTGACCGTGGAGAACTTGACCCCCTTCGGCACCGTGTTCCGCTACGACGACCTCCCGCTAGAAGCCACCATCGAACGACAGGAGTGGCTGCCCCTTCTCTTGGCGTTGGAGGAGTTCGTCGGCCGGGCCATCGCGGCGGCAACGGATCCATTGAATCCGCCATGACCCTCAACGAAGCCATCGTCGAAGAGGCGACCCTCGGCTGGTTCCAGGAGCTGGGCTACACCGTGCTCCCCGGCCCCCCGCTGGCTCCCGGCGAACCGGCGGCGGAGCGGCAGTCGTTCAGCGATGTGGTGCTGGTGGGCCGGCTGCGCGAGGCCATCGGGCGCTTTAACCCAGGCATTCCTGACGATGCCCGGGAAGAGGCCCTGCGCAAGCTGTTGCGCCTCGCCACGCCCTCACTCGTACAAACCAACCGTGCCTTCCACCGCCTGCTGCGGGAGGGCGTACCGGTGGAGTACCCCCGCCCCGATGGCAGCATCGCCGGCGACCATATGCGGCTGGTGGACTTCGCCGAGGTTGCCGCCAACGACTGGCTGGTGGTGAACCAGTTCGCCGTGAGCGATGGCCAGCACAGTCGCCGGCCCGATCTGGTGGTGTTCCTCAATGGGCTGCCCCTGGGCCTGATCGAGCTCAAGAACGCCGCCGCCAAAGGCGCAACCATCTGGAGCGCCTACGCCCAGCTGCAGACCTACAAAGCCGAGATCCCTTCGCTCCTGCAAACCAACGCCGCGCTGGTGGTGAGCGACGGGCTGCAGGCCCGCATCGGCTCGCTCACTGCCAACCAGGAATGGTTCAAGGTGTGGCGCAGCATCGATGGCGAGGCGCACGCCCCCGCCACCGCTTTGGAGCTGGAAACGCTCATCCGCGGCGTGTTCGAGCCGCAGCGGTTTCTTGAACTGCTGCAGCACTTCATCGTCTTCGAGGAAGACCCGGATTCCGGCGCCCTGCACAAGATCATCGCCGGCTACCACCAGTTCCATGCCGTCAACGCCGCGGTGCAGGAAACCGTGCGGGCCAGCGGCCTGGGCCAGGAAGCCCGCAGCCAGGGCGGCAGGCCGGGCGACCGCCGCGCCGGCGTGGTGTGGCATACCCAGGGCAGTGGCAAGAGCTTCTCGATGCTCTTCTATGCCGCCCGCATCGTGCGCCATCCGTCGATGCAGAACCCCACTCTGGTGGTGCTCACCGATCGCAACGACCTCGACGACCAGCTCTTCGGCCAGTTCCTGCGCTGCGCCGACATCCTCGGCCAGACGCCCGTGCAGGCCGCCAATCGCGAACACCTGCGCGAACTGCTCAACCGAGCCAGTGGCGGCGTGGTGTTCACCACCATCCAGAAGTTCATGCCCGAAAGGGGCGAAGCGATGCCCGAGCTGAGCGCCCGGGCGAACATCGTGGTGAGCGCCGATGAAGCGCACCGCAGCCAGTACGGCTTCGGCGGCAAGGTGAACGAGAAGACCGGTGAAATGTCCTACGGCTTCGCCAGCAACCTGCGCGATGCCCTCCCCAACGCCTCTTTCATCGGCTTCACCGGCACCCCGATCGAGCAGACCGACGCCAACACCCGCGCTGTGTTCGGCGATTACATCTCCATCTACGACATCCAACGCGCCGTGGCCGACAAGGCCACCGTGCCGATCTACTACGAGAGCCGCATCTCCAAACTCTCACTCAATGCCGCAGAGATCCCCAGGCTCGATGCGGAGTTCGAGGAGATCACCGAAGGCGAGGAGTTCACGCAGAAGGAAAAGCTGAAAACCAAGTGGGCCGCCCTCGAAGCGCTGGTGGGGGACCCCAAGCGCCTGGCCCTGGTGGCCGCCGACCTGGTGGTCCACGTGGAGAAGCGCCTGGAGGTGATGGACGGCAAGGCGATGGTGGTGTGCATGAGCCGCCGCATCTGCGTGGATCTCTACAACGCCCTCATCCAGCTGCGGCCCGAATGGGCGCAGGACACCCTCAAGGTGGTGATGACCGGCAGCGCCGACGACGGACCCGACTGGCAGCCCCACATCCGCAGCAAGGAAGCGCGCCGCCAGCTGGCCAACCGCTTCAAGGACGCCGCCGATCCCTTCAAGATCGTGATCGTGCGCGACATGTGGCTCACCGGCTTCGATGCGCCCTGTCTGCACACCATGTACGTCGACAAGCCGATGCAGGGCCACGGCTTGATGCAGGCCATCGCCCGGGTCAACCGGGTGTTCCGCGACAAGCCCGGCGGCCTGGTGGTGGACTATCTCGGCCTCGCCGACCAGCTCAAGCACGCCCTCGCCACCTACACCGAAAGCGGCGGCCGGGGCGACCCCACCTTCGACACCGCCCAGGCCATCGCCGTGATGCTCGAAAAACACGGCATCGCCTCCGATCTGCTGCACGGTTTCGACTGGTCGGCCTGGACCAGCGGCACCCCCACCCAGCGCCTCCAGCTCCTTCCCGCCGGCCAGGAGCACATCCTTTTGCAGGAGAACGGCAAGCAACGCTGGCTGCAGGTGGTGGCTGAACTCTCCCGCGCCTTCGCCCTCTGCGCCGCCAGCGACGAGGCCACCGCCATCCGCGACGACGTGAGTTTCTTCCAGGCCCTGCAGGCCGCCCTCGCCAAGCAAACCAGCAGCACCAGCAAAACGCCCGAGCAGCTCGATGCCGCCATCCGCCAGCTGGTGAGCAAGGCGATCACCACCGAAGGCCAGGTGATCGATGTGTTCACCGCCGCCGGCCTGCCCAAGCCCGACATCTCGATCCTCAGCGATCAGTTCCTCGCCGAGGTGCGTGGCCTCAAGCACAGGAATGTGGCCGCCGAGCTGCTGGAGAAACTGCTCAAGGACGAACTGAAGGTGCGCTCCAAGCGCAACCTCGTGCAGAGCCAGGTGTTCTCCGAGAAGCTCAAGAAAGCCCTCAACGCCTACCACAACCGCGCCATTACCACGGCCGAGGTGATCGAAGAACTGATTGCCCTCGCCAAGGAACTCGATGCCGCCACCAAGCGCGGCGAATCCCTCGGCCTTACCGACGACGAAGTCGCCTTCTACGACGCCCTCGCCGCCAACGACAGTGCCCTGCAGGCCATGGGCGACGCCAAGCTCAAGCTGATCGCAGCCGAACTGATCACCCAGGTGAAGAAGAGCGTGACGATCGACTGGACCCTGCGCGAAGGCGCCCGCGCCAAGATCCGCGTGATGGTGAAACGCATCCTCAACAAATACGGCTACCCGCCTGATCTGCAGGAAGAGGCGGTGAAAACCGTGCTGGCCCAGGCGGAGTTGCTCTGCGTCCAGTGGGTGTGAGCCAACGCGGCATCAGCCGCTGAGACAACGGTGGCACTTCCGAGTGCAGCCGCCCCAGCCCCTTGGCCACCCGCGCCGTCTATTCCTTCTCCGGCTTTCCCGGCGTCCCGGAGCGCCACCTCTATCTCCACCACGACGGCTACCCCACCGGCGCCGCCTGGCGGTTCGCCACGGCCCTGCGCCAGCGGCCGGAGCCGCAGGCCTTTGCGGCGGCGTTCCTGGCCAGCCAGCCCGGCGCCGAACCTCTGGCCGCCCCCGACCAGGCCGCCGATGCCGAGTACCGCTACCGGGTGCAGCTGCTGGCCGGCGGCGACGCGCTCCAGGTGGCCTGCTGGCGGCGACTGCCGGGCGGCACCACCTGGCAGCCCCGCTGCGGGCCGATGGCCCTGGAGCTGTTCATCCGGCGCTTTCTGCCCGGTGATCCCCTTTGATCCGTGCTCAATGCACTGAGCAGCCGGGGCCCGATGACGACGACCCCGGTGCCGCCCAGTGGGCCTCCCCCGCGCAGAGGCGGTACAACGCGCTTGCCCTGCGCCCCCTCGATGGCCCCTGCATGTCCCCGGCGGACTTCGGTGCCGCTGATGCTGCTGCTTCTGCTGCTCCCCGGCGCCGCCGGTGCGGCGGGGATCGACCCGCCAGGGCCCCCCGGGGAGCCACCGATCCCCGATTCGGCCACCGGGGCTGGGGCGGAAGCGTCGCCCTGGCCGGCCGAGCTGCTGCCGCCCGTGCCTCCGCCCGCCCGGGACACCCCCACCCCGGCGCCGACGGCCACCAGGCCCGAGCAGCCGGCGCTGGTGCCCCGGGAAGTGCCGGTGGGCGACCTCGCCCTCCAGGCCCGGGTGTCCGGGGCCGCTGAGCCCGCGGCGGGGCCGCCGCCGCTGCACTACCCCCTCGCCGTGGCGGCCACGGAGCAGGACCCCTGGGGCTGGCGGTTTTCGGAGGCCCGCGGCGCCTGGCGCATGCACACCGGGCTCGACCTGATCGTGCCCGAGGGCACGGCCGTGCTGGCGCTGCAGGCCGGCCGGGTGCAACGGGTGGACGAGATCAGCGGCTACGGCCTCACGGTGCTGATCGATCACGGCGGCGGCTGGTCGAGCCTCTATGCCCATCTGCGCAGGGCCTCCGTGGTCGAGGGCGCCACCGTGGGGAACGGCCAGCCCATCGGCGAGGTGGGTCAGAGCGGCAACGCCAGCACGCCCCACCTGCACCTGGAACTGCGCCAGCGGCAGCCCCGGGGGCTGGTGGCGGTGGACCCCACCCCCCTGCTGCCGGTGCCGCCGGCGGGCGGCGCCATCGCTGGAGACTTCCGGCCCTGAGCCAGGCCTGTGATCGACGCGCCGGCGAACGGCGATAGCTTGAAACCGCACCGCGGCCGGGCGCCCATGGACGGTTCCGATCCCCGCCAGAGCCTCAGTCGGCGGGGGGTGCTGCGGCTGGCGAGCCTGGCCGCCGGCAGCGCCGCCCTCTCGGCGGCCTGCGGATCGCAGGCGTCTCCAGGGTCGCGAGCGGCCGCCGGGGCGGCACCGGCGGCCGCCCCCACCTCCGGCGCCTCCTCCGCCGGCGTCAGCCGGGTGGCGCTGATCCGCAGCGACGACCGGGTGGCCGGCACCCGCGCGGCGATCGACCTGCTGCAACCCACCGGCCTGAAGGACCGCTCGGTCTTCCTCAAGCCCAACTACAACACCGCTGATCCGGCTCCGGCCGCCACCGACACGCCGCTGCTGGAGGCGCTGGTGGCCGAACTGCGCAATGCCGGCGCCGGCGCCATCACCGTGGGCGATCGCTCCGGCATGGCCGACACCCGCCGGGCGATGGAGGCCAAGGGGGCGTTCGCGCTGGCTGATCGCCTCGGCCTGCAGGCCCTGGTGCTCGACGAACTCGACCGCGACGGCTGGCAGCGCGTGGCCGCCGAGGGCACCCACTGGCCCAAGGGCTTCGCCTTCGCCCGGCCGGCCCTGGAGGCCGGCGCGGTGGTCAACACCTGCTGCCTCAAGACCCATCGCTTCGGGGGGGACTTCACCCTCTCGCTGAAGAACTCGGTGGGACTGGTGGCCAAGGTCGTGCCCGGCGACCCCCACAACTACATGGGCGATCTGCACAGCTCACCCCACCAGCGGCTGATGATCGCCGAGATCAACCAGGCCTACAGCCCCGCCCTGGTGCTGCTCGACGGGGTGGAGGCCTTCGTCGACGGTGGGCCGGAAGCGGGCCGCAAGGTCCGGCCGGGGGTGATCCTGGCGGGCAGCGACCGGGTGGCGGTGGACGTGGTGGCCGTGGCCCTGCTGCGGTCGCTCGGCACCACCGACGCCGTGGCCCGCGGGCCGCTGTGGCAGCTGGAGCAGATCCGCCGGGCGGTCGAGCTGGGCCTCGGGGCCGCGGGCGCCGATCAGATCGAGATCGTCACCGCCGACGCGGCCGGCCGCGCCATGGCCGACGACCTGCGTCGCCGCATCGCCGCCTGATCACCGCCCTCGTTGGAGAAACCGCCGCACCTGGCCGGGCCAGTCCCCTGGTCGGTCGCCTTGGCGCAGGCTCGTGCTGGCCATGGAGGCCAGCAGCGGCGTGCCCCCCAGCCGCAGGCTGTCGCCCACGTGCAGCACCACGGCCAGGCCCATCAGCAGCCAGGCCACCAGGTGCAGGCTGTAGGCCAGGTGGTGCAGCTGGCCGTCCCGCAGCCAGTCCTCCTGCATCAGCTTGCCGGTGGCCACCGCCAGCACCAGGGCCCCCAGGGCCATGCTGTTGGTGACGCGCTTCAGGCGCGCCCGCCCCAGGGTGAGGGCGTAGGCGGCGAAGACCAGGCCCAGGGGCAGCAGCAGGAAGCCCGCCTGGCCGTGCAGGTCGATCCAGTTGCCGTCGGGGGTGAAGGGCAGCCGCCCCCAGCGGCCGTCGTAGCGGCTGTAGACGAACAGCCCGCTCAGCCAGGCGGCCAGCACCACCAGCGCCGTGAGGCCATGGGTCAGCCGCAGCAGGGAGGGTTGGTAGGGGGGGCGCGCCATGGCGTCAGCCGGGGGTTTCGCCCAGCGTCTCATGGGCCTGGGGCGCTTCGGGGATGAACACCGCGTACATCCCCCGCAGGTCCCCCGTCTGGAAATCGAAGGCCCGGTCGGCGGGGTAGTTCTCCGTCACGAAGGCGGGCCGGCTGGCCTTGGTGCCGTGGCAGGCCAGACAGCTGGGCTCCACGTTGATGCGGCGGTAGTAGGTCACGCCCGTGCCCTGCTCGGCCGTGGCCGGTTGCCACAGGCCGGTGATCGCCGGCTGGCGGTGGAACAGGTCGATCACCTGCCGCTCCTGGGCACTGGTGGGGGCGTGGTCGGGGTTGCGGAACTTGGCCGCCACCTGGCGCACCTGCCAGCCGTTCTCCTGGCCGATCGCGGCGGCCTTCATCCCCACCGGCTTGCAGACCTCCTTCATGGTCTGCAGGGTGGGTTCCTCGCTGCGGCCCTCCAGGGTGGAGGCCAGGGCGATGCGCATCCGATCGAGATCCTCCATGGCCACCACGGCCTTGGCCAGGGCGGCCGGATCCACCGGTGCATCGGCCTGGGCCGCCGGTGGGGCGACGGTGAGCAGCAGGGCGCCGAGCAGCACCATCACGACTGAGGCGAGGGCCGTCAGCGCCAGGCGCCGCAGGCTGGGAAGCAGGATCTGGGCCATGGGTCGGTGGCTCCGGAGGCAAGGGGTGGGACGGACGGACCGGCGGGAATGGCAAAAGGGCCCGGATGTCTCCGGGCCCGGCAGGCGCTCAGGGCCTCGATGGCTGGGCGGGGTTCAAAGCCCCACTAACCGATCGACGGTGTCGTGAGGGCCACGGGGGTGCTGGCGGTGGCGGCCAGATCGAGGGGAAAGTTGTGCACGTTGCGCTCGTGCATCGCCTCGATGCCCAGGCCGCCGCGGTTGAGGATGTCGGCCCAGGTGTCGACCACACGGCCCTGGTGATCCAGGACCGAGTGGTTGAAGTTCAGCCCGTTGAGGTTGAACGAGAAGCTCACCACCGCCAGGGCGGCGAACCAGATGCCGATCACCGGCCAGGCGGCCAGGAAGAAGTGCAGGCTGCGGCTGTTGTTGAAGGAGGCGTACTGGAAGATGAGGCGCCCGAAGTAGCCGTGGGCGGCCACGATGTTGTAGGTCTCCTCCTCCTGGCCGAACTTGTAGCCCCGGTTCTGGGACTCGGTTTCGGTGGTCTCCCGCACCAGGGAGCTGGTGACCAGCGAGCCGTGCATGGCCGAGAACAGAGAACCGCCGAACACGCCGGCCACGCCGAGCATGTGGAAGGGATGCATGAGCACGTTGTGCTCCGCCTGCAGCACCAGCATGAAGTTGAAGGTGCCGGAGATCCCCAGGGGCAGGGCGTCGGAGAAGGAGCCCTGGCCGATGGCGTAGATCAGCAGCACGGCGGTGGCGGCAGCCACCGGGGCGCTGTAGGCCACGGCGATCCAGGGGCGCATGCCCAGGCGGTAGCTGAGCTCCCACTCCCGCCCCATCCAGCAGAAGATGCCGATCAGGAAGTGGAAGATGATCAGCTGGTAGGGGCCGCCGTTATAGAGCCACTCGTCGAGGCTGGCGGCTTCCCAGATGGGGTAGAAGTGCAGGCCGATGGCGTTGCTGGAGGGCACCACGGCGGCGGTGATGATGTTGTTGCCGTAGAGCAGGCCGCCGGAGACGGGCTCGCGGATGCCGTCGATGTCGACGGGCGGGGCGCCGACGAAGGCGATCACGAAACAGACGGTGGCCGTGAGCAGGGTGGGGATCATCAGCACGCCGAACCAGCCCACGTAGAGACGGTTCTCGGTGCTGGTGACCCAGTTCTTGAAGCGATCCCAGGGATGGACCCCGGAACGCGACAGGGTGGTGAGAGTCATGACAGGACATCCGAAGATGGACAGACCGGGCGCGACGGGCAGCGACAACGTCTTGCGACCATGCCGCTTGCTGCTACCGGACGATAAAACGATAGCGTTGAATGACCCCGGATCGGGGCTTCCCACCATGCGTGCTTCTGCTCAACCTGTTCCGGGCTCCCCTGTCAGCCGCGCCTGGCCAGGGGCGGCGGCGCTGGCGGCCCTGCTGCTGGTGCTGCTGCTGACCCTGGCGCCCGGTCTGGCCGGGGCCGACGAGGGCCAGCGCTGGAGCCTGCGCGACCGGGACGACAACCGCTGGTCGCTGCGGGTCTTCGCCCAGCCCGATCCCGCCTACCCCAGCGGCGAGCGCCTGCGCCTCAGCGCCCTCACCCCGGGCATCGCCGTCGACCACAGCCGGCCCCTGCGGCTCAGCGACGGGGTCGGCGGCTCCTGGACCCTGGCCAACCGCAGCGAGGAGCTGGTGGCGGTCGGGGCCGGGCCCCTGCCGGAAAGCTCGGCCCAGTTCGACATGGCCGACCTGCTGCCCCGCCCCAGTGACGCCCTGCCCCTCGTCCTCAGCCTGCCCCTGGCGGGTGACGCATCGGCAGAGCTGGTGCTGGGGCCGGAGGAAACCCAGGCCCTGCATGCGATGCCTGGCCCCGGGGCCGGTGGCTGAGGCCCCCACGGGGGAGCGAGCCCGCTGCCGGCGGCCGGCCGTCAGCGGCCCAGGCGGATGCTGCGCAACGAATCCATCAGACCAAGGATGTTGAGGAGCCACACCACGACGGCGACCACGACGACGATGTTCAGGATGCGTTTGATCTTCCCGTCCATGGGGATGTAGTTGTTGACGAGCCACAGCAGGACCCCGACGACGATCAGGGTGATGATGAGCGAAATCAGCGACATGATGCGTTCTCCTGTTGGTTGAATCGGATACAGAAATTAGGTCGTTCTGCGGTGGTTTTCTGCACCGCGATGCTGCAGATCAGCCGCAAAGGCGAACATCGCTCGTGGCGCAGATTTCGCCATCCCTAGGCTCGCTGATGTCCCTCTTTTCTGGTCACCATGTCAGATTGTTTTGGGGACTATTTGCGCAGCATCGGTCGTATCCCTTTGCTGACGCCTTCCGAGGAATTGCACCTCGGAGCCCTGGTGCAGGACTGGCGCTCTCAGCCAGCGCCGGCCCCCAGTCAGGAGCGACGAGGGCGCCGGGCTTTCGCGCGCATGGTGACGGGCAATCTGCGTCTAGTGGTGTCGCTCTGCAAGCAGCAGCACAACCGCATCCGGCAGATGCATCTGGATCCGATGGATGTGGTGCAGGCCGGCAACCTCGGCCTGATCCATGCGGTGGAGCGTTTCCTGCCCGAGCGCGGCTACAGGTTCTCCACCTATGGCTCCTGGTGGATCCGCCAGGCGGTGCATCGCCATCTCCAGGAAACGGCCGGTCTGATCCGGGTGCCGCCCCAGATGGCGGCCCTGGCCCGCAAGGTGCATGCCCTGCGCCATGCCTCCCCGGAGCCCCTGACGCTGGCCGCGATCGGCATCCAGCTGGGGGAGAGCCCGCGACGGCTGGAAACCGTGCTTCAGGCCTCCCATGACCTGCAGACCCTCTCTCTCGATCAGACCCTGGGGAACACGGACGGGGAGGTGAGTCTGAAGGATCTGATCGGCGATCCCTCCGAGCCTGGCCTTCGGGACGATTACCGCTGGCTGCACCGCGCCCTCGTCCAGCTGTCCCCCTTGGAGCGCCGGGTGCTGCGTCTTCGCTACGGCGGTGCGGAGTCCCCGTCGCTGGCGAAGATCGGCGAGGGCATCGGCCTGTCCAAGCACAAGGTGCAGCATCTGGAGCGCAAGGCCCTGCTGACGCTGCGCCGTTGCCTGGCGGAGGAACGCTGATCCCCCCGCCGCTGGCACGTCATACGGTCCGACCACTGATCAGTCGGGCCGCGATCACGATCAGGGCGATCACCAGAAGCAGGTGGATCAGGCCGCCCAGGGAGGTGGACGTCACCAGACCGAGCAGCCAGAGAACCACCAGAACGACGGCAATGGATTCCAGCATGGGGTCCTCCTTTGGGTGGTGATGGGCCGGTTACTTGATCTTGTTCGCCAGTTTGTCGGCGGCATCACTGGCCTTGCGGGCCACGTCCCTGGAGCCGTCCTTCACGGCTTCTTTCGCGTTCATGGCGGAGGCCTGCACCTGCTTGGCTTTGCCCTTCACCTGGCGACCCGTGTCGCCGGTGATTTCGCCGTAGGCCGATTCCATCTTGCCTTCGGCTTCCTTGGCTTTGGCGCCCATCTTGTCGGTCATGCTGGCGAAGGCGACCGGTGAGATGGAGCGTGCTTGGCTGGCCATCGCCATGGCAGGCCACTGGATCATCAGGGAGATCACCAGCGCCGCCATGGAGGCGAGGCTGAACAGACGTTTTCGGATGCGATGTGTCATCGGATCTTGCTTTGCGGTGGTCCACCCCTTCTCTACTGAGCGCGGTGCGCCGCGAAGAGTCCGGTCGGCGCCATCTGGGAACTCCAGGAGGCGGCGTCCTGCTGCGGCTCAGTGGTGCCAGGCAGTCTGGGCTTTGTAGCGATTCATCTCTTTTCTGCTGCAGTCTGCGTCGTCTCTGCCATAAGCAGCGAGATCCATGGCCAGGCCCCATGAAAACCACCCGTCTGGAGGCCTTCAGTGACGGTGTCCTGGCCATTGTGATCACGATCATGGTGCTGGAGATCAAGGTGCCCCACGACACCGGACCGGCGGCCCTGGTGCCCCTGATCCCTGTCTTTCTGAGCTATCTGCTGAGCTTCATCTATATCGGCATCTACTGGAACAATCACCACCACATGCTGCACACCCTGCAGCGGGTCAGTGGCCCGGTGCTCCTGGCCAACCTCCATCTGCTGTTCTGGTTGTCGCTGGTGCCCTTCGCCACCGGCTGGATGGGCCAGAACCCCAGGGCGATCGCCCCTTCGGTCCTTTATGGCGCCGTGATGATGATGGCGGCCCTCGCCTATTTCATCCTCCAGGGCCGAATCATCGCCAGCCAGGGCCCCGACTCCCTGCTGCGCCGGGCCGTGGGCCGTGACTGGAAGGGGCACACCTCCCTGGCGCTCTATCTGGTGGCGATGCTGGTGAGCCTGCGTTCCCCGGCCGTTGGCCAGGCGGTCTATGGGCTGGTGGCCCTGATGTGGCTGATCCCCGATCGCCGCATTGAGCGGGTGCTGTCCGACTAGGCGCTCCGGCCAACTAGGCGGCCTGGACGCTCACGAGCTCTTCGGAGGCGAAGGCTGCCGCCTGCTCCAGCAGGCGCCGTTCCTCCTCGTCGGCCCGGGTGCAGGCGAAGCCGTAGCGGGCCCGCACCCGCTCGGAGGCCTGCCGCAGCGCCAGGGTGCCCTTGGTGCGCAGCTCCGCCACCGTCATGGTCTGGCCCGGGGCGAGGTGCTCAAGGATCACCGTGGACGGCGAATAGAGGCGGCTCCTGCCCCCATCCGGCCATTCCAGTGTCAGCTCCACTTCCGGCATGGCGCCCCCCACCACCCAGCGAGGCCATTGTGTGCCGGGCCCCTTCCGGTTGCGGTGGCGATCACGACAGGTTGATCACGACCGCCCGATCAGGGCAGCGCCCCGAAGCCGGTGAGCGGCGCCTCTCCGCGCCAGATCTCCTGCTGCTGCCCCCCCGCCGCCAGCACCAGCCGCCGCTCCGCCGTGAACGTGCCGATCCGCGCCAGCAGCAGGCCGCCGCAGGCGGCGACCCGCTCCGCCAGCCGCCCCTCCTGATCGGGGCGGGCGGCCAGCAGGAAGCCGAAGCTGGGAAAACAGGTGAGCCAGGGCTCCAGCGCCACCCCCGCGGGGGGCTGGATCGCCCCCAGATCCAGGGTCAGGCCGCAGCCGGCCGCCTCACAGACCATGGCGGCGGTGCCCACCAGGCCGCCCATGCTGATGTCCTTGGCGGCATGGACGCTCCCATCGGCCGCCAGAGCCGCCATCAGGGCCAGCTGGCGTCGCAGCCGGGCGGGGTCGGCTTCCGTGGCCGCATCCCAGCAGAGGGAGTCGCCGCGGAAGCCGCCGTTGGGGTCGATCAGCAGGTGGCAGTGGTCGCCAGGACGGGCGGCGCGGGCCGAGAGCACCGGGCCGGCGGCCGTGCCCAGCACCGCCACCGCCAGAGCGTCGTAGGGGCTGTGCAGGTTGGTGTGGCCCCCCACCACCGGCACCCCGAACACCTCGGAGGCCCGGCGCAGGCCCGCCAGGATCGGCTCCGCCCGGCTGGCGCTGCGGCACCAGAGGCTGTTCACCACCGCGATCGGCGTGCCGCCCATGGCGGCGATGTCGCTGAGGTTCACCAGCACGCCGCACCAGCCGGCGAACCAGGGGTCGGCGGCCACCAGGGCCGGGTCCAGGCCCTCACTGGCCAGCAGCAGCGGCGTGGCCACCGCCGGCAGCAGGGCGGCGTCGTCGCCGAGGGCCGCGGCGGGACCCAGGGCGGGAAAGGGCTGGTGGGGGAAGGTGGCCGCCGGGGACTGGATGTCGGTCTTGCCGGTGAGACCGCTGAGCTGGCGCAGCCGGGCGGCCAGTTCCACCAGATCAGGATCCTGCGGCCCGGGGCGACTCACGCCGCCGCCACCCCCGCCGCTGCCGCTTCGCCCACCGCCAGGGGGCGCCGTTCGTGGCCGGGCTGGTAGTAGGAGAGGTCGGCCTCCATCAGGTGGTGGGGCAGGCCGCGGATCTCCAGGGTGTCGATCGAGGTCCAGTGCAGGCGCTGGAAGAAGCGCACGTTCTGCAGCTGCACCGTGGCCAGGAAGCGGTCGCAGCCCCAGCCGTTGGCGGTCGTCACCGCCTTCCAGATCAGGCCCTTGCCGATCTGGTTGTGGCGGCGGTGGTCACCGTGCACCCCGAGCCGGCCGCCGTACCAGAGGCGGGGCCGCTCCTCCAGGATCCGCACCACCCCCACCACGCCGCTGCCACTGCCGGCGCCGTGATCAAGGGCGGCGATGGGATAGGCGTGGCCATCCTTCTCATCCCGGTCGGAGTCTTCGAACAGATGCTGCTCCTGGCAGAAGATGGCGCTGCGCAGCTGCCAGTAGCCCTCCTCCAGGGGCGTGCCGCGCCGCAGCAGATGGAAGGAGAAGCGCTGGGAGCTGGCCGTGGGGGAGAGGCGGAAGTCCTCGGCCTCGATCGCCACACCCCGCCGCACCGAGGGGGTGAAGGCGGCCGGCGCCGAGCTGGCGCTGCGGCCGATGTCGTGGCTGGAGGGGTCGATGAAGAACATGGCCGCGCTCAGGGGGTACCCGGCTCCGGGCCGGCTTCGAACAGGGACAGGGCCGAGCAGGCGCCGCACTTGGCGCAGCCGGCCGCCATGGCCTCGGACCTGAGGTCGGAGGCCCGCAACCGGTCGCCCACGGCCGTGTAGACCGCCACCATGAAGTCGGTGGAGGGGGCGGGATGGGCCTCCAGGGGGGTGCCGGCGATCGGCACGAAGGGCACCACGAACGGGTAGACCCCCAGGGCGATCAGCCGTTCGCTCACGGCAATGAGGGAGGCGGCGCTGTCCCCCAGGCCGGCCAGCAGGTAGGTGGACACCTGGCCGCGGCCGAACACCGCCACGGCCTCGGTGAAGGCCTCCATGTAGCGCTCCAGCCCCAGCTCCGACTTGCCCGGCAGGATCCGCCGCCGCACCTCCTCTTCCACCACCTCCAGGTGCATGCCGAGGCTGTCGACGCCGGCGTCCTTCATGCGCCAGTACCAGGCCGGGTCGTCGGGGGGTTCGCACTGGGCCTGGATCGGCAGGTTCACCCGGGCCTTGACGGCGGCGGCGGTCTCGGCCATCAGCCGGGCGCCCCGGTCGTCGCTGTTGGGGGTGCCGGTGGTGAGCACCAGCTGGCGCACGCCATCCAGGCGTACCGCCGCCTCGGCCACCTCCGCCACCTGGGCCGGCGTCTTTCGCACGAGGGTGCGGCCATCCTCCAGCGACTGCTCGATGGCACAGAACTGGCACGACTGGGTTCGGTCGCGGAAGCGGATGCAGGTCTGCAGGAGGGTGGTGGCCAGCACGTCCCGGCCGTGGAGCAGGGCGATCGAGCGGTACGGGATGCCCTCGGCGGTGGTCAGGCCGTAGAAGCGCGGCTCCGGCGGCGCTTCCACGGCGAGGGCCATCGCCGCCGCCGGGCCGCTCACCTCCAGGCCGCCGCCGGCGGCGGTGTCCAGCCGGTAGGGCGAGGTGCCGGCCACGGCGTTGTAGACGGGCACCATCACGGTGGTGCCGTCGATGCTGAGGGCGCGGTGATCCGAGGGGCCCGCCCCGCCCCGGCGGCCGGGGTTGCCGGGCACCGCCGGGTCGACCACCCCGTGCACCTGCAGTTCGGTGAGCCGGCGCCCCAGGGCGCGGCGGTCGTGCTCAGCCATGGTGCAGTTCCTCCAGCAGGGGCAGGCCTGGGGACGCTTCGCCAGAAGTGCCGGCCGCGGGGAATCCGTTCAGTCCGGGCTCAGCAGCCCGCTCATGCAGCTGGCGGGCGGGGCTGCGGTCGATCCGCAGCCCCAGCAGGTCGGGGCGGCTGTAGTGGCCGACGCTGTCCATCATGCGTTTGCGTTTGGTGATCAGGCTCAGGTCGAGTTCGGCGATGGCCAGGCCCTCGCCATCGGGCAGCGGCCCGGCCAGATAGCGGCCCTCCGGGCTGATCACCGCCGTGTGGCAGCCCCCCTGGCAGGCCTTCTGCAGCACCGGATCGGGCGTGATCTTCTCGATGTCCTCCGGCTCCAGCCAGGCGGTGGAGGAGATCACGAAGCAGCCGGCCTCGAGGGCGTGGTGGCGCAGGGTGACGGCGGTCTGCTCGGCGAAGATCGGCCCCACCAGCGAGCCGGGGAACTGGGCGCAGTGGATCTCCTCGCCCTGGGCCATCAGGCTGAAGCGGGCCAGGGGGTTGTAGTGCTCCCAGCAGGCCAGGGCGCCGATGCGCCCGAGGGTGGTGGGCACCACCTGCAGGCCGGCCCCGTCCCCCTGGCCCCAGACCATCCGCTCGTGATAGGTGGGGGTGAGCTTGCGGCGCTTGAGCACCAGCTCACCGGCGGCATCGATCAGCAGCTGGGCGTTGTAGAGGCTGCCCCCGTCGCGCTCGTTGATGCCCAGCAGCACGTGCAGGCCGAGCTGGCGGGCGGCGGCGGCGATGCGGCCCAGGGCCGCGCCGGGCACCGTCACCGCCTGCTCGTAGAGCTTGAGGTGCGACTTGCCCATCAGCACCGGCGGCTCCACGAAGGAGAAATAGGGGTAGTAGGGCAGGAACGTCTCGGGAAAGACGATCAGCTCCACCCCGGCCGCGGCGGCCTCCTCCATGGCCGCGACCACCCGCGCCACCGAGCCGTCCAGGCTGTAGAGCACCGGACGGATCTGGGCGGCGGCGACGGTGACCGTGGCGGGCATTCAGAGCGTCCAGGTGTCGAGGATGAAGGCGCCTTCCTTGCGGTGCAGCAGCACGATGTCGAGCACGTCGAGGGGGTTGACCGGGATGATTCCGGGGATCAGGGCGCCTTCGCCGTGGCCGTAGAGGGCCTGGAGGGCGAAGCGGCAGGCGTAGACCTTGCCGCCCTGGTCCATGAACTTCTGGATGCGGGCGCCGAAGTTGAGGTGGCCGTCGAAGGCGGCGTCGCCCAGCTTGGGGAAGCCCCGCTGCAGACCCAGGGTCACGCCCGGGCCGTAGAGCAGGATCGAGGTCTCGAAGCCCTTGTTGATCAGGCGGCTGGCCTGCAGCAGGTTCACCAGGCCGATGGAGCCCTCAAAGGCCACGGTGTGGAAGGTGACCAGGGCCTTCTCACCGGGTTCGGCCTTGACGTCGGGAAAGACCTTCTCCTCGTAGTCGACGAGGAACTCACCCGTCTGGTTGGCGGGACGGCTGACCTGGGGCATGGGGAGGTGCGGTCGGTGGAATCGGCATGGGGGACCGTGCCACGGATGAACTTTTGTTCTGTGTCGCCGATGCCACCGAATGCCGCCTCTCGCCCGTCGCGGTCGGCGGGGCGATCCGTGGCGGTCGTTACAGGGCGTATCGGCCGCGGCGGCCAGCATTGGATTTCGTGTTCAGCCGGGGTGGCCGTGGCCAGGGGTTCGGAGTCGGCGCAGCGGCATGCGGTGGTGGTGGTGGGCGGCGGCCAGGCGGGCCTGTCGGTCGCCCACTGCCTCCAGAAGCGGGGGGTGCGTCCCCTGGTGCTGGAGCGCCATCGCATCGGCCATGCCTGGGCCCGCCAGCGCTGGGAGTCCTTCTGCCTGGTGACGCCCAACTGGCAGTGCCGCCTGCCCGATTTCCCCTACGACGGCGACGATCCCGAGGGCTTCATGGGCCGCGAGGAGATCGTCCGCTACGTGCAGCGCTTCGCCGACCACATCCAGGTGCCGGTGCGCGAGGGCGTGGCCGTGAACCGCCTGCAGGCCAGCGGCAACGGGTTCCTGCTCTCCACCGACGAGGGCGCCATCGAGGCGGAGCAGGTGGTGATCGCCACCGGCGGCTACCACCGGCCGAAGCGCCACCCCCTCGCCGCCCGGCTTCCCGAGCGGATCCTGCAGATCGATGCCCGCGACTACGACAGCCCCGCCACGCTCCCCCCCGGACCGGTGCTGGTGGTGGGCAGCGGCCAGTCGGGCTGCCAGATCGCCGAAGACCTGCACCTGGCCGGCCGCCGGGTGCACCTGAGCGTCGGCAGTGCCCCCCGCTCCCCCCGCCGCTACCGCGGCCGCGACGTGGTCGACTGGCTCGATCGCATGGGCTACTACGCCATGCCGATCGACCAGCACGCCGATCCCAGGGCGGTGCGGGGCAAGACCAACCACTACCTCACCGGCCGCGACGGCGGCCGGGAGATCGACCTGCGGCGCCGGGCCCTCGAGGGGATGGTGCTGCACGGCCGCCTGGCCGACCTCGGCCACGACCGCATCCGGTTCGCCGGCGACCTGGCCGCCAACCTCGACGGGGCCGATGCCGTCTACAGCCGCATCTGCCGCAGCATCGACGACCACATCGCCGCCCAGGGGCTCAGCGCCCCCGAGGAGCCCCCCTATGTCCCCTGCTGGACACCGCCCCCCGGTCCGCCGGAGCCCCTCGACCTGGCCGCCGAGCCGCTGGCGGCCGTGATCTGGTGCACGGGCTACCGGCCGGATTTCTCCTGGGTGGAGGTGCCCGTCTTCGATGGCGCCGGCCATCCGGTCCACGAACGGGGCCTCACCCAGGTGCCGGGGCTCTACGTTCTCGGCCTGCCTTGGCTGCACACCTGGGGCTCGGCCCGGTTCTGCGGCGTCGCCGAGGACGCCGAGTACCTGGCGGAGGCGATCCGGCTGCGGGCCTCGCGCCAGGCCGCCAGCCAGGAGCGGCTGGAGTGCACAGCCCTGCTGGGCACCTGAGCCCTCAGGCCACCAGGGTCGACCAGGTGAAGGCCAGGCCGATGCCCATCAGCAGACCGGCGGTGATGTTGACCGCACCGCTGGAGGCCGTGCGGCGCCAGCGCCTGACGGCCGTGAGGGCCACCAGCAGCAGCAGGCTCTGGCTCACCAGCAGACCCACCAGGTAGAAGCCGATCGGGGTGGGCTCCCAGCCGAGGACGGCGCCGCTGAGGGCGTAGCCGTGCAGCAGGAAGGCGGGCACCAGCACGGCCGGGGGCAGGCGCCGGGCCAGCACCAGGCCCGTGAGGGCCACCGACAGGGCCACCAGCGGCTCGATCCAGGGGAAGCCGGGCAGGGCCAGCCCCAGGGCGTTGCCCACCAGCCCGCAGCCCAGCAGGGCCAGCACCCAGCGGAAGGGCTGGACGATGCCCACCAGGCCGATGGCCAGCAGGAACAGCAGGTGGTCGGGGCCCAGGATCGGGTGGGCCAGGCCGCTCAGCAGGCCGGACACCACGCCGGGCTTCATGCCGGTGAGATCCATCAGGTGGTGCGCCGAGGCCGGGGCGGCCAGCAGCAGGGGCAGGGCGCACAGAGCGACCAGGGCGATGGGCGCGGCGATGGGCGGGATGCCGCGTCGCTGGGCCAGGGAAGGCAGGTTCATGGATGATCTCCGGTCCTCGCCGGCAGGAATGGTGTCGTGGGGGGTGAGCGTTCTGACTGAGGACGCCGGGGCGGGGGGCCACGGTGTCCATCACAGCTGCGGGACAGCGGCGGACTTGGGTTACCCCGCACCGCCTTTCCTCCTTGCGTCCTCCCCGTGAAGGGGAGGAACCTCCTGCGGGCCATCCTCCCCCCTTACCGGTCAGAAGCTGCGGTCATCGGGCGGCAACGTCACGGGCTGCGGGCACAATGGGTGGACGGTTCCCGGGGTTCACCTCCGGGAGGAAACGAGGAAAGTCCGGTGCACGGCAGGGTTCTCCCTTCCACCATTCCGGCGCTGTCCCGCAGCTGTGATGGGGTCACCCTCAGCCAGAACGCTCGCCGTGAACCGTTCCTTCCATCCCCGGCGCGGACCGGGACCCTCGATGACCCACTTTTCCGGCCTGCGCTCCTGGACCCTGCTGGGCAGCGCCGCCGCCCTCGGTTTCGTGCTCGTCGGCCAGCCGGCCCAGGCCCATGGCCTCGCCCACGGCGGCCTCGGCTACGGCTTCCTCCACCCGATCACCGGGGTGGACCACCTGCTGCTGCTGATCGGTGTGGGCGCGGCCGCGTCCTACGTGTCGGCCCAGCTGCTGCTCTGGGGCCTGGCCGGCGCGGTGCTGGGGGGCCTGGCCGGGGCCATGGGCTTCACCCTGCCGTTCGCTGAAGTGCTCGCCGCCCTGGCGATCTCGGCGGTGGCGCTGCTGATCCTGAATTCCCACCGCGAAGGCCGCAGCCCCGGTCTGGCCTTCGGTGGCGGCCTGGTGGCCGCTGCGGTGGCCCTGCACGGCGCCCTGCACGGCGGTGAGGCCCCTGTCGATGCTTCGGCCTTCGGCTGGTGGGCCGGTGCCCTGGCCGCCTCGGTGCTGGTCAGCGGTGGCTCGTTCCTGCTGATGCGCCGCCTTCCCCTGGTCTGGACGGCCCGCCTGGCCCTGCTGCTGGCGGTGCTCGGCGGCGCCCTGGCCCTCGCCCCGATGGGCGTGCTGGTTCGCTGAGGCCCTAAGCCTCAACAGGCCCCTGCAGCAGGGCCGCCGCCAGCGCCAGGGCCCCCTGGCAGGCATCGCCGGCGGCCCCCACCAGCCGACTGCCCGGCAGGTCCTGAGCCAGGCTCCGTGCAAAGGGACCCCGCAGCTGCTCCAGGTGGCGCAGCGCCCCGCCCATCGGGCACACCGCCGGCCCCACCAGATCCAGGCTCCGGGCCACCCCTGCCACCATCGCCGAGAGCGCCCCGGCGTTGTGCTCCATCACGGCGACGGCCCGGGGGTCCCCCGCGGCGGCAAGCCGATCGAGCACTGGGGCCAGCCGGGCAAAGCCGGCGGGGCCGAACCCGTCGGCCACCACCAGCGCCTTGAGCCGCTGGGGAGCCCCAGGATCGTCCGGGTCCAGACCCAGGGCCTGCCACAGGGCCCGCCGCAGGGGGGTCTCGGCGAGGCGGCCATCGGCCATCTGCAGGCTCAGGGCCAGGCCGTCCCGGCCGATGTCCATGGCCGAACCGGCCCCATCCAGCAGCCAGCCCCAGCCGGCGCAGCGGTGCTCGCGGCCGGCGCCGTTTCGGCCGATGGCGATCGTGCCGGTGCCGCTGATCACCACGATGCCCGGCCCGCCTGGGAAGGCTCCCCGCAGGGCGGTGCGCTCGTCGCCGGTGACCACCACCCGCTCCGGCTCCAGCCCCAGGACGGCCGCCGCCAGGGCCTGCCCCTGGGCCTGCACCGCTGTCCCCTGCTCGATGCCGCTGGCACCCACGGCGGCCGCCACCAGAACGGCAGCGTCGGCGGGCTCGCTCGTGGCCACGCCGGCGGTGGCCAGGGGCGCCAGGGCCCGCCGCAGGCTCTCGCCCAGGGCGGCCCCGAAGCGCTCGGGCCCCTCCGGTGCGGCCAGGTGGCAGACACCGGGACCGTCCGCTTCGCCCACCACGTCGCCCGGCCCGGCCGCACTCGCATCGCCGGCCAGGGCCAGGCGGCAGGTGGTGTGGGTCTGACCGGCGTCGAAGCCGGCGATCAGTCGCATGGCGCTGGATCCGCTGCCGAGGCCGCCAGGGTGGCGAGGCTGAACAGGGCGATCAGCTGCACCTCCGGCCGGAAGAAGATCGTGTCGGTGAGGCCCTGCACCCCCAGCCCCGCGAACACGGCCACCGCCGCCAGGCTCGGCAGGGCCAGGGGGGCGGTGCGGCGCCACTGGCCCAGGCCCACCTTCACGGCGCTCAGCAGCAGGCCCAGCCCCGCCAGCAGCCCCGGAATGCCGGCCTCGACGAGCAGTTCCAGGGGGATCGAGTAGGCGCTGAGGGCGTTGAACTTGGGCTGCTGATACAGCGGATAGATGAGGTTGAAGGCGCTGTTGCCGGGGCCGATGCCGATCCAGGGGCGGTCCTGGATCATCGCCAGGGCCGAGGTCCAGACGTTCATGCGGAAGTTGTTGGAGCTGTCCTCCCGGCCCGCCAGCAGGCTCATCACCCGCACCCGCAGCGGCTCCACCTGGGTGACCAGCAGCACCAGCACCACGGTGGCCCCGGCCAGGAGCAGCAGGGGGAACAGGCGCCGCCACAGGGGCGGCCAGTCGCGGGTCTGGCGCAGCACCAGCAGCAGGGCCAGCAGACCCAGGGAGGCCACCATGCCCATCCAGGCGCCGCGGCTGTAGGTGAGCACCAGGGCCACCAGGCCCAGCACCAGGCTGGCCAGGGCGAACAGGCGCCGGCCGCGCCCCTGCCAGCGCAGCAGGGCCACCACGGCTAGGGGCAGGATCGGCAGCAGATAGCCCCCCAGCAGGTTGGGGTTCTCCAGGGTGCTGTAGATGCGCACCGTGCCTTCGGCCACCGAGTTGCTGTCCGACCAGCGGGCCAGGGCCCCGGGGGCCTCGTAGAGCTGGCGGATGCCGATCACGCTGGTGACCAGTTCACCGGCCAGCAGGGCGCCCACCAGCCGGTCCCACCACACCGGCGCGGTCGCCAACAGCTGGCGCATCAGGGCGTAGACGCTCAGGTAGCTGAGCAGCTTGACCAGTCCCACCAGAGCGGCCTTGGGCACCGGCGAGAAGCCGGTGGCCACCACCGCCACCGCGATCACCAGCAGCAGCCAGGTGTTGATGGCCCCCAGGCGCCCCGGCGGGGTGCGCAGGGCCCAGACCACCCAGAGCAGGGCGGAGGCGGCGATCAGCAGGCTGAGCCCGGAGCGGGTCACCAGGGGCAGGCCCGCCAGCAGGGCGCAGAGGATCCAGCCGGCCAGCAGGGGCAGGTGGGCGCCGAGGCGGCCGGCGGGCAGGCCGGCCAGCAGCCCCTGCCAGCGCAGCAGCAGGGGCACGGGAGCTGGGGCAGGCACCATCAATCCGCGGCGGCGTCGTCGCGATTATCGACGCCGTCGCCCGTGGCTTCCAGGCGGGTGTCCAGATGGCGTTCCAGCTCCGCCAGTGGCGGCAGCGGGGCGGTGCTGCGGCGGTAGAGGCTGCGGTGCACCGGCTTGCCCTCGGCCAGCACCTGGGCTTCGCGCTCGGTGGCCACCGGCAGGGGATTGACGGTGGGGCCGCACTCCTCGGGCCCGGCCGGCTCGAACACGCCGCTGGCCTCCACCAGCTGGCGCATCGGCGTGATCAGGCCCTCCACATCGCTCTGCAGGAACAGGCGGCGGCCGGGGGCCAGGGCCGCGGCGATCGCCAGCAGCAGGGCGGGCTGCAGCACTCGGCGCTTGCGGTGGCGCAGCTTGAACCAGGGGTCGGGGAACTGCAGGGTCACCAGCTCCAGCTGCCCGGGGCTCAGCAGCGCCAGCCACTCCGGCAGGTTGACGTTGGCGTTGCCGTAGAGGAAGCGCAGGTTGGTCAGCCCGTCCCGGCGGCGGTCGGCCTCGGCGGCCTCCACCAGGGGCCGGCGGATCTCCAGGCCCAGGTGGTTGCGCTGCGGCGCCAGGGGCGCCATCGCCAGCAGGAAGCGCCCCCGGGCGGAGCCGATGTCGAGGTGGAGGGGCAGGGAGGGATCGGCGAACAGCTCGATCAGCGGCGGCAGGGGCCGCGCCAGCTGGTGGATCCGGCTGAGGGGATTGACGTGCTGACGCACCATCAGAGCGGCGCGGCGGTGCCCCCGGGCGGGTCGTTGGGCACCAGGAAGCCCCAGCTGGCGGTGTAGCCGTGCAGGTGGGTGGTGCCCCCCACCGGACCGATCTCGCCGTTGCAGAACAGGCCGGCGATCGGCACCGTGCCGAACACCTCCCGGCAGAGGCTCACGTCACCATCCGCCTGGCCGTAGAGGCCTTCACCCCGGCCCAGGCAGGCGAACAGGAAAGCGGCCAGGGGTTCGCTGCGCCGCCGGGCCTGGCCGGCCAGCAGCTGGCGGGATTCGTCCCGGGAGGCATCGGCATCGCGGAGCTGGAACTGCACCTTCTGGCCCACCCGCATCCGTTCCCCCACCGCCACCGCCCCGTTGCGGGGATCGACGCCGATCAGGTTGCGCACCAGGAAGGAGCCGGGCGCCTCCGGCACGGGGGTGAGGTCGGCGGTGGGCAGGCTGAAGTCGCTGCGGCCGACGCCGAGGAACAGGGAATGCTTCACCTGCTCCCGTTCGGCGGGGGTGAGGTCGGTGAGGATCGACTGCAGGGCGGCGACGGGGCTGTTGCGGGTGCTGCCGCAGCTCACCTCGATCACCACGTTGCGCTGGGCCTGCTCCACCTCCAGCACCGGGCCGATGGGCCGGCAGCCCTGGGCCACCAGCGGATCGAGCCGCCAGGCCCCCTCGATCACACAGCCCACCGCACCGGTGCGGACCGTGTCGGCGGGGTCGCCGTCGCTGGCGCCACTGCCACCCGGGCCGAAGAGCAGCGAGCCGTGGGCGGCGCTGTGGGGGCCGGCAATGCCCCCCACCTTGGTGGTGTTGGGGTAGGCGTAATCCAGGCCGCTGATCAGGTCGTTGATGGCGGTGCCGGTGGGATCGAGCAGCAGCAGCATCGACTGGCCCTCCTCCAGCTCAGCCCCCACCCGCTCCCGCCAGGGCTCGGCCGGACCATCGAGGTCGGGCAGGGAGGTGGTGTCGATGGCGAAGGGGCGCAGACGGGCGCCGGGCAGCCGCAGCAGGGTGACGGCCAGGGCCGGCTGGTGCTCGATCTCGTGGGGAACCCCCGCCGTGTCGGTGCCCACCACGCCGCCGCCGACACAGCCCAGCCAGTGGGCGGCGTTGAGCTTCTGCTGCAGCAGGGGCAGCAGGCGGGGCAGGTCGCTGGCGTAGCTGGCGGAGGCGAACACCAGGGCCAGGTCGGCCTCGCCGGTGCCCCGGAGCTGCTCGAACACCTGGTTGACGGCTTCCTGGAGCGAGGCGTCCCGGCCAAGGGCGGTGCGGCACCAGGGACCGCCGGGACGACGCTGCAGCCAGGGAAAGGAGGGGAGGGAACCCATGAACGGACCCTATCGCCTGGGGGGCACACGGATAATGGCGCCTTACCGAACCGAGCGGACGTGCCGGAACAGCTCTATCGCTCCCTGGTCTGGCTCGACGTGCGGCTGGGGATGCTGTTCGCCGTGGGGCTGCCGCTGGTGCTGCTCGTCTGGGCGGTGCTCCGCAAGGAGCAGGCCCTGGTGCGCCTGATGGGCCTGTATTGGAAGGTGGCCAGCCTGCAGCTGATCGCCCTGCTGCTGCTCACCGACAACCGCCCCACCGGCTTCCTGTTGCTGGTGCTGGCGCCGCTGCTGGTGGTGGCGACCCTGTGGTTCTGGGTGGATCTCAACGAGGAACTGGCCGACATGCCCCCCTGGCGGGCCCTGCCGCTCACCCTGCGCATCTGGCGCTGGAGCCTGACCCTGCTTTCCCTGGGCGGGGCGAGCCTGGCGGTCACCGCCCTGCCCTGCATGGGCGGCGCCGGTCTGCGCCTCTGCCGGGCCTGGCTGGAGGCGCCGCAGGGGCTGCACGGCGTGGTGGCCCGGGTGTTCGCCTTCGTGTTCGGCGGCGAGTGGACGCCCGGCGTGGCCGCCTTCGTGGGCTACGCCGCCCTGGTGGCCTACGCGGTGGGGCTGTTCCAGTGGCTGGTGGTGCGTCTGCCCCGGCTGGGCCGGGTGGCCGGCGAGTTCTGAGCTGTGCTTTGGAGCTGCCCCCCATGACCGACGCCGCCTCCCCCTCCGTTGCCGCCCTGCTGGCCGCGCTGGAAACGATCAGCCGGGAGCGCCCCGACCGGGTGCTGCGCCTGGTGGGCACCCTGCCGGGCTCTGGGGGGGACGAACCCTTCGAACTGCTGATCTTCCGCGGCTTCTCCAGCAGCGTCACCCACCCCACCGCCTTCGACCCCGACCAGCCGGCCCTGCCGGCCTCGGCCCGCATCACCGCGGCCCTGCTGCTGGCCGGGCCGCTCAACCCCAGCGATGAACGCTGCCTGGCGGGGCCCCTGCCGGCGGTGAGCTATCTGGATCCGGTGGCCTGGGACGGAGCGGCCGGGGGCTGAATCCGTTGCCTGCCGGGTGGCTGGGGGGAGGCCATCATGGATTGATCGCCAAGAAGCATTGGCGGATCAAGAGACCAACCAGGACATCCCGGCCATGCCGTGTCTCCCCTCTCACGGTCGCGTTGATTGCAAGCTTTGCTTTGAAGGCAAGCCAGTCGTCTTCGACACGACAAAACGCAGCCAAGGTGACTGGCGCATCACCAACAATCCACTCGCCTGGGGAAGTTCCTCTCCGAACATCGTGGTCCTTGGTTTCTCAAAGGGACCGCGCCAGGCAGGTTCCCTGGCCTCGACAGCGCACGACGTGATCGCATTCAAAGGGAGTCGTGGAAACGTGGCCAAAATCCTTGCCCATCTCGGTCTGCTGCCCGGGGTGCCGATGGAGAGGGGCAGCAAGGCTGTGGATGAACTGATCGCGGACCCATCCGGCCGCTTCCATTTTGGCTCTCTGGTGCGCTGCACGGTCGAGCGCTTCGACAGAAAGTCCGGGAGGTGGAAAGGATCTGGCGGTGGCATGCTCGATCAGTTTGTGGCTCTGCCGTTCGGTCACGACGTTGCCACCCGTTGTGCCATCCGCTTCCTCAGCTCCCTTCCTGAGGCGACGAAGCTCATCGTGATGTTCGGCCTCGGCACTGGCCTCAACTATGTCGACGCAGCCATGAGGATCTTCGGGCTTGCCCGGCCGGGAAAGTGGCGAAAACTGAATGATGTGAGCTATACAGACGGGAGGGTTGTTGTGGTTCACGTAGAACACTTTGCCGCCCAAGGCGCGTTGATTCCTGACTGGCTTGGACTCACGGGTAAGCCCCGCGCGCGCCTCGGCCGCCTGGCTCAGGAGTCCGTCCTGGCAGCCCTGGGGCGAGGGGCGCTCATCCCCTGAGCCGTAGCCTGAATGGCCTTGGGTATCATCTCCCTCCTGAACTGGAAGCGACACGGATGATGCACTTCCGATTGGCCCGTCCAGTGACAGACCTCCGCCGCACGGAGATGCTGTACTGCGAGGGTCTGGGTCTCACGCGCCTCGGGCATTTCGACAATCACGACGGCTTTGATGGGGTCATGCTTGGAGAGCCGGGCGGGGGGTATCACCTTGAATTCACCTACTGCCGAACCCATCCCGTTGCTCCATCGCCCACAGAGGAAGACTTGCTTGTCTTCTTTCTTCCAGACAGGCAGGACTGGCTGAACCGCTGTGAAGCCCTGCTGGCAGCAGGATTCACGCCCGTGGCGTCCCTGAATCCCTACTGGGAGCGGGATGGGCGCACCTTTGCAGATCACGACGGCTATCGGATCGTGCTGCAGGCCGCAGCCTGGGACGGGGGAGCAGCCGTCAAGCATCCGCGATAGCGGCTGCCATAGAGGGCTCTATGCAGGCCCTCGGTAAAGTCATCGCCCGAGAGCTCCTGAGTCATTTGTTCCGCCCAACCCTCCGGTTCCTGCTGCCCCTGGCGGGTCTGGCCGTTGTGCTGGCCCACCCCGAGGCGGCCCGTGCCGGCGCCTGCGAGGACAGCTTTGCGCAGAAGGGCAACCCCCTCTCCGGGACCCGTTTCGAGGCGGAACTCACCATCGACGACCTGACGCCACCGGTGGCGATTCGCCAGCTGCGTGGCATCGCCGCCGGCCGGGGTTACGACATCCTCAGCGAAGAGGCCGACGATGGCAGCATGCTGCTCGAGCAGCCCCGCTCCGGCGCCGCCCGGCCGTTCCCGATCATCGCCACCGCCCTCGCCGAGCAGGCCGCCGCCCGGGTGAAGCTGGAGGCGAAGCTCCCGGCCGGCATGCTGGCCGGGGCCGGTGGGGCGCGCAACGAACTCTGCGCCATGCTGAACGCCATCAAGGGCGGCCCGGAAGGCATCGCGGCGGCGGAGCGCAGCGCGGGGGCGGTCTCCTCGGCTGGACCGGTGGTGATCGATGCCCTGGTGCTCTCGCAGCAGATCGCCCAGGAAGCCGACACCAATGCCGCCTCGATTCCCTCCCGCTACCAGGGCAAGACGTTCACCATCAAGGGTCGGGTGGCGCACGTCGCCAGGGACGGCAGCGCCTACCGCATCGACTACGACATTCCCCGCTCCACCAACGATCTGGTGCTGAAGTTCGGCAAGTTCCGCTTCCTCACCCAGATCAGCTGCCTGGCCGCCAAGGGCCAGGGCGCCTATGCCCTCTCCCTGCGTGAAGGCCAGGGCATCCGGCTGACGGGGCAGTACAAGGACTACGACCCGGCCCGGCATGTGATGTGGTTCGAGGGCTGCCGGCCGGTGGATTGAGGCCGTGACACCGGCTTGAAGATCCTGTTCTCCATGCATGGCGAGGCGGGCCATCACCTGGGGACGTTCCGGCTGGCCAGACAGTTGGCGTCCCGCGGCCACCACGTGGCCTACCTCGGGCTTCCCCGGGTGCGGCAACTCGTCGAAGACCAGGGCTTTCCTTTCATCGCATTCGCGGGCAATCTCTTTGCCGCCCCAGGCGAGGCTCCGGAGACTCCGGCGACGGTGGAGGCCCTGTTTCGCCGCTACACCACCGCCATCGTCGACGGCAGCCTCGATGCCTGTCTGCTATCGGACCGGCCGGACCTGCTGCTCTGTGATTCGTTCCTGTGGTACGTCGCCCTGAGGGCCCTGCGGCTGGGGATCCCCACCCTCCAGATCTCCACCTCGCTCTTCCTCTTCGACAATCCCCTGATCCCCCCGGCGGTGACCTCCCTGAGGCCGGGCCGTGGAGCGCTCTCGGCCCTGCGGATCTCCCTGGCCTGGAAGCTGATGCACCTCCGGTATCTGGTCACCAAGCGCCTGGCCTCCCGGCTGGTCGGCGCCTACCGGGCCCCGCTGCGCATGCACCACCTCACCGACACCTTCCTGGCGGTGGCCCGGCAGTCCGGCTTCCGCTGCCGGCGCAACGTCAACTATCGCCAGGATGAGATCGGCCCCCACCTGATCCTGCCCGAGCTTGTGCTGTGTCCGGCCGCCTTCCAGCTTCCCGGCCCCCGGCCCCCGGAGCGGCGCCATTGCGGCGATTTCATCGATCTCCAGCGGCAGGAGCCGCCGCTGCCGTTCGATCCCTCCGGCCGGACGATCATCCTCTGCTCGCTGGGCACGAGCGCGGCGGCCTACCGGCAGGCCAGGCGCTTCTTTGCGGCTGTGGCCGAGGCCAGCGCCATGGCTCCGGAGTGGTTCTTCGTGCTCCACATCAGCGACCCGGCCCTCATCGGGGCGTTTGCGTCAGCCGCCAACCTGCTGGTGGTGTCCTGGATTCCGCAGCTCACGTTGCTGCGCCATACCGCCGTGATGGTTCACCATGGCGGGCTCAATTCGATCATGGAATGTGTGCAGCGTGAGGTGCCCATGGTGATCCTTCCCTGCGCCAGGGATCAGCCGGGTAATGCCGTACGGGCGGCCCATCATCAGCTGGCCCTGACGGCGGATGTACGAACGATCACGGGGGCAAGGCTCCGGCCGCTGATCGGGAAGGCGATGGGCGAGGCGGCCTTGAAGCGGGGACTGCGCCGCATGAAGGATCAGATCGAACATGAGCGTGGCCTCGAGCAGGCGGTGGCGTTGATCGAAGATGTCTCGGCCGGCTTTGTGGCCGGCGGCATCAGCGACAGGCCTTAAATCTTTCTGTCGCATCGTGATGTCGTGCTAGCTTCAATCAGGCTTCCCCAGGTGTCTCGGTCATGGCAGCCCAGCCGCAGAAGCACCACGCGAAGAATCACCAAGGGAAGAACGACCATCCGCTGACGCACCATCGGTTGCGGGATGTTCGTGTCCCCACCTACATGATGGAGATCACGACGGTGGTGGGCTGCAAGGTGAACTGCACCTTCTGCCCCCAGAAAAGTCTCCTCAGCCAATACAGGAGCCCGAAGCGCAAGCTGGCCTTCGGCGACTTCCGGCTGGCGCTCGACAAGATGCCGGAGGATGTGATCATCATCTTTGCGGGCTTTTCCGAGCCGTTCCTCAATGAGGACTGCACGCGGATGATCCTCCATGCCCACCGCAAGGGTCATCCCCTGTGTGTCTTCACCACGGCGGTCGGCATGACGCTGGCGGACGTCGAGCAGATCAAGGCGATCCCCTTCAGCGCCTTTCCCCACGGGGGCTTCACCATCCATCTTCCCGATGCCAGGCGGCTGGCGAAGATTGATGTCACGCCGGAGTATCTGGAGGTGCTCGCAGCCCTGAAGGCAGCCAACATCCAGAACTTCTCCGTCATGGCGATGGATACGATCCATCCCGATGTCGCCTCCATCTTTCCGCCGTCCAGTGTGTCGCTGCCCAAGATGAACTCCCGCTCGGGCAACCTGGAGCATGAAGGCGTCACCGAAAACTTCGTGGCCTCCTCCCATGAGGGTCCCGTGATCTGCGGACGGGATGAATACATCTATAACAACGTGATGCTTCCCAACGGCGACGTCGTTCTCTGCTGCCAGGATTACCACATGGATCATGTGCTCGGAAACATCTTCGAGCAGTCGTTTGCCGACGTCCTGCCCAGTCCCATTCCCGGTTACGACCTCTGCAGGACCTGCGTCTACGCCATCAAGCTGCCCCAGAACTTTCCGGTCTTCGCGTTCGACAAGGCACCGGCCTGACGCCATCGTCGTTGTGAGCGAGTCCTCCGCTGTCCCCCCGTCGTCGCTCGCCTACGGGGCCCTGATCGACTTTTTTCTGGCGGCCCATCCCGAGCGCCCGGCGCTGGCGGAGCGCGCCTACACCGTGGAGGCCGACCCCGCCAGCGGAGCCACCCACCGCCGGACCCTGGCGGAGTTCCGTCCCATCACCTACCGAACCCTGCGCGATCGGGTGCGGTCCCTCGCCAGCGCCTGGCATGCCGATCCCGCTGCCGCCATCCGCCGCGGCGAACGGGTGGCGATCCTCGGTTTCGCCAGCATCGAGTACGCGGTCATCGACCTGGCCCTGGCCTATGTCGGAGCCGTGCCGATGCCCCTGTCGGGTCACCACTCGGCCCCTGAGTACGACGCCATCCTGGAGCGGGCCACCCCAGCGGCGCTGGCCGTGTCCATCGCCCAGCTGCCCGCGATGGTGGATCTGGTGCGGCGCCACGGCTGCCTCCGGCAGCTGATCGTCTTCGACGCCGACACCCGGATCACCGCTGAACGGACCCTCCTGGAGGAGGCCAAGGCCACGCTCCGGGCGGCCGGCTCGACGGTGCCGTTGCTGCTGCTGCCGGATCTCCTCCGCCGCGGCGAAGGCCTCGACGTTCCGCCCCCCGCCGCCGTCGACCCGGAGGCGATGGCCCTGCTGATCCACACCTCGGGGAGCACCGGCCTACCCAAGGGGGCCTGCATCTCCGCCGCGGCCCTGAGCAACACCTGGCGCCAGGTCACCGGTCCGGACCCGAAGGTGGCGGTGGTGCTTGCCCCTTTCCACCACATGATGGGCAGGGACTCCATGGTCACCGCCCTCAACTGCGGCGGCCTGGCCTGCTTCACCCTGAAGCCGGATCTCTCCACCGTCTTCGAGGACATCCGCCTGGCCCGTCCGACGGGGCTGGTGCTGTTCCCGCGCCTCTGCGAGTGGATCGACCAGCACGTGCGATCGACCAAGTCAGGCGACCTGCGCTTCTTCCTGGGCGACCGGCTGGAATCCATCGTCGTGGCTTCGGCGCCGATCGCGCCCCGCATCCGGGCGCTGCTGGAGGACACCTTCGGGGTGCCGGTGCACGAGGGCTACAGCAGCACCGAGACGGCCAGCGGCGGCCTGGCCATGAACGGCCGGCTCAACCGCTCCAACGTCCTGGACTACCGGCTGCGGGATGTGCCGGAGTCGGGCTACTTCCGCTCCGACCGCCCTTATCCGAGGGGCGAGCTGTGCGTCAAGACGCGGTTCGGCATCCGCGCGTACTTCCGCAACCCGGAGGCGACGGCCGCCCTGTTCGATGCCGACGGCTTCTCCTGCACCGGGGATGTGGTCGAGGAGCGGGGCCCGGGCCAGATCGCCATCATCGACCGCCGCCGGAACGTCATCAAGCTGTCGCAGGGGGAGTTCGTCGCCGTCGGTGCCCTGGAGCAGCTGTTCGCCGATGGCTGCGCCTCGGTGGCCCAGATCCACGTCCATGGTGAGAGCAGCCGGTCCTATCTGCTGGCGGTGGTCGTGCCGGATCGGGAGGCGCTGGCGCGGCGGCCCCGGCCCCCTGGCAGCGACGCCGCGCTGGTCGCCCTGGTGCGTGAGGAGATGGTGCAGCTGGCCGGGGAGCAGGGCCTGAAGAGTTTCGAGATTCCCCGCGCTGTCCTGCTGGCGGAGGAACCCTTCTCCCATGCCAACGGCCTGCTGTCCTCCCTCGGCAAGCCGATCCGGCCGGCCATTCGCCAGCGGTATCAGGAGGCCCTGGCCGCGCTCTACGACAGCCACGACCGTCTCGGCGATGCGGCCCTGGCGACCCTGCGGCAGCCCGGCGCCGGGCTGAGCCTTGAGCAGCGGCTGCGGCTGCTGCTGCACAGCACCCTCGGCGTCCACGACGACGGAGCCCTCGAGGGCCATTGCTTCCGCGACCTGGGCGGTGACTCCCTGGGGGCCGTTCAGCTGTCGGTGCGGATCGAGGCGGAGTTCGGCGTCGCCATCGAGGCGAGCCAGATCCTCGGCCCCGACGGCACGATCGCGGCCTGGGCGCGGATCCTGCGGGCCAGCGGTTCCGGCCCTGGCCAGGAGCACGCCGCCGGGGATTTCGCCACCAGTGATCGCGTGGCCAGTGATCTCGCCACCAGTGAGCTTGCCGCCGAGGACTTCCGGGTGGAGGCCTTCATCGACGGGGCCACGCTCGATGCGGCGGCGGTGCTGCCAGCGGCCCCATGGCCGGCTCGCTCGGTGCTGCTCACCGGGGCGAACGGTTTTCTGGGTGGTCGTCTCGCCCTGGCCTGGCTGGAGCGCCTCGCCCGCACGGGCGGGCGGCTGGTCTGTCTGGTCCGGCCCAGCCACACCCGGTCCGCCCGGGAGCGCCTCGAGGCCCGCTTCGCCCACCTCGACCCCACCACCGCGGCGCGCTGGCGCACGTTGGCGGCGGACCATCTGGAGGTGGTGGCCGGGGACATCAGCGCCCCGCGGCTGGGGCTGGATGCCGCCACCTACGACCGGCTGGCCCACGGCATCGAGGCCATCGGCCACTGCGCCGCCCTGGTCAATCACCGGCTGGAGTACCGCCACCTCAGGCGACCCAACGTCATCGGCACCGCCGAGATCGTGCGGCTGGCGCTGACGCACCGGCGCAAGCCGATCGACCTGATCTCCACCATCGGCGTGGCCCCTCTGGGGGAGCGCCTCCGCCTCGATGGCTCCTATGCCAACGGCTACTTCGCCAGCAAGTGGGCCTGCGAGCAGCTGCTGCGCTCCACCCATGCCACCACGGCCCTGCCGATCCGCATCCTGCGATCGGGACTGGTGCTGCCCGATCGGCAGCTGGCCGGGGAACGCAACCCGGATGACATCCTCTCGCGCCTGATCCACAGCCTCCTGCTCACGGGCCTGGCCCCCCCGGGCTTCTCCAGCAACGAGGCGGGCGGCGAATCGGTGGGCTTCCACGCCAGCGGCCTGCCCGTGGATCAGCTGGCCCAGGCGATCGTGGCCCTCGGGGATGTCGCGCCCGAGGGCTTCCATCTGCTCACCCTCGGTGGCCCCGCCGACGGCTGGTTTCCGCTGGAGGCCCTGGTGGAGCGGATCGAGGCGTCGGGCTTTCCCCTGCAGCGCACAGCCAGCTACGCGGAGTGGCTGGAGCGGATCGAGCCGGCCCTGCGCCGGCTGCCCGCGGAGCAGCGCGCCCTGTCGCTGCTGGATGTGCTGGAGGCGTACCGCCCTGTCCGGCGGCCGGGAGCCGAGACCTGCGCTGGCTTCCCGGTGGCCTATCTGGACAAGGTCTGCTCCGAGGCCGTCGCTGCCGCTGGTCACGGCTGAGGCGGCCCCTTCGCTCACTCCCTCTCCCGCAGGGGCCGTCCGGCCTTCGCCCTGGGATCGGCGTCGAGCCTGGTGTGGATGACCGCCAGCAGCCAGATCATCCGCATCCCCGGAATCGTGGCGAGCTCCATAGCCTTCGGTTACGTTGGTTGGGTGAGTTCCGCGGTTTCTGCCCACTCCAAGTCGTTTGCTTCGGCATGCTTCATTGTCTTCGATCCCTCCTTCCTGTTGAACATGGGATCGGCGTGCGGAATCCTGGCCTCAGTGCATGAAGATCCTATTCCTTCTCTGTGACAACCCATTCAAGCCCTCCTGCGGCTTGGGAGTCTCGGTCAAGGAAATCATTGAAGGCCTGGCCAAAGCGGATCCATCCATCAGGATCCAGGTTTTGGATTTGCGGTGGAACAATGGCGATCAAAAAGTAACGGATCAAATCGAGGTGTTCGCCTGTGGGTACAGGGAAGGCCTGGGTCGTGACTTTATTATGCAGACCCTGATGAACGCTCCCACTCAAATCGTCCATGCGATCAAGAACCTGAGCCGGCCCGATATCATCCACATGCAGGACTGGACGTCCATTCCGGTCGGCAACGCCTTGGCAAGCTACTGGGGAGGCGACATCAAGTCGGTGTACACGACCCAATTGAGTTATTCCCTGTTGATGGAGGATCTGAAAAGGGAGACCATTGCTCCTCCGCCCGTCGAACGGTCGATTGTGGCCGAGATTGAGCGATTGGAGCGCGAATGCATCCAGGCGTCAGACATGGCCATCTTCCTGAACCGGAGCGATCAACTCAGGCTGGATGGACCGCCCCATTCACAAGTCATCCCGCACGGCATCCATCTGGGCGACGTTCAAGCGATTCCCTTTGAAGAGAAGAAGCTTCCAGGAAAGAACGCCACGAAACTGCTGTATTTCGGTCGTATCGATACGATGAAAAATGTCGGACGCTTGCTCGATGTCCGATTGCCAAGCGGGGTCGATCTAATTGTGATGGGAGGGCAGGATGGCTCCAATCCTGAATTGTATCAACGGCTCGAGAATCTGTCACGCCAGCGAGATAACTTGCACCGGATTCCCTTCACCTCGGGTCATGACAAGTTTAATTTCATTCGAGCAGCCGACGCTGTGATCTTTCCCAGTATCCATGAGCCCTTTGGCCTCGTTGGCATCGAGACACTGGCGTGCGGCACACCCTTGATCGCTTCGTTTGTCGGAGGAATGAATGAATATCTCACGGAAGCATGCGCGATCCGAATGGACGGACTGGGCGCTGAGTCCATCGAGAAGGCCATCCATCAGTTCATGGCTATGTCAGAATCCTCCAAGGCAGCCATGATCAGGAACGGACGGAAGGTCTGTGAGAATTTCCCATGGCATGATTCCATCGAAAGACACCATCAGCTCTATCGGGGGTTGGTCCATGGCGGCGTCCGCGATGACGTCTCTGCCTGAAAGCCACCATGGAGATTTCGCGGACACGGCCACCACAACGATCGCAGCCACAACGTGCCGCCCCAGGACCGGATGGCCAACAGCTGACGCTTCGGTTCGGCTTCGACGATGCCCATGATCACTGACTGCACAACCGACGTCCGAAGCTGTCAGGTCTTTTATCAGCGTGGCGGCAAAGGGGAGCCGCTGTTGCTTTTGCATGGCCTCGATGGACGACCATCATGGGAGAGCGTTCTTTCCAGACTGACTGAGCGCAACGATGTGATTTTCCCCGATCATCCCGGATTTGGCGCATCGAGCTCGGGAGACTGGATCGACGGCATGGCTGATCTGGCCCTGTTCTACCTCGATGTCCTGGACGCGCTGCAGATTGAGACATGCCATCTCGCCGGCCACTGCCTGGGCGGCTGGCTGGCCGCGGAAATTGCTGTCATGCAGCCGCAACGCATCAGAAGCCTCAGCCTGTGTTCCGCTGCCGGCATCCGCGTTGACGGCAGCCCCATGGGAGATGCCTTCCTCTGGAACCCGGAAGAAACGATCTGCCATCTGGTTGTCAGTCAGCAGGCCAGGGAAACCATGCGAGCGAAGCAATCGAGTGAAGGCGATCTCGAATTCCTGTTGAAGGCAAGACAGATGGCCGCCCGCTTGGCCTGGTATCCTCGTTTTCATAATCCACATCTACGTAAATGGTTGCATCGACTGACGATGCCAACCCTGATTCAATGGGGTGACAGCGACAGGCTCTTCCCCGAGATCTATGCCCATCGCTACCACGAGATGATCCCCCACTCTCAGCTCAAGATCTATACGGACTGCGGTCATATGCCCATGCTCGATGCACCTGATCTTTGGCTTGAGGACCTCAAAGACTTTATGGCGAAGGCATCGGCATGAAATTCTATTCCTTTCACTTGATGCCCTACGGGGCGCTCGACCTGGATTACGTTGACAAGCATGTTTCGGCGAGCCTGGTGCTCCCCAACAGTTATTACGATCCCAGGATTGGCCATCAGCTCTATAACCGCTATCTTGATGAGCTGGAACTGGCCGATGCGCTTGGTTTTGATGGTGTGTGTGTCAATGAGCATCACCAGTCCGCCTATGGTCTGATGCCGGCGCCGGGGGTGATGGCAGGCGCGCTCTCCAGAAGCATCAAGAGAGCAAAGATCTGCATCCTCGGTCGTGCGTTGCCCCTGTTGTCGAATCCCCTCGCGGTGGCGGAAGAATACGCCATGATCGATAACATCACTGGCGGCCGTTTCATTGCTGGTTTTGTCAGAGGGATCGGGGTCGAATATCATGCCACCGGAGTCAATCCCACGTATTCGTTGGAGCGTTTCCATGAAGCTCACGACCTGATCATCCGGGCGTGGACCGAGGAGGGGCCCTTCCCATTTGAGGGCAAGCATTACAGCTACCAATACGTCAATCTGTGGCCGCGTCCCTTTCAGCAGCCCCACCCCGAAGTCATGATCCCCTCCGGGGGCAGTCTGGAAACCATCCGTTGGGCGGCCCATCCCCAACGAAAGTACATCTATCTGAATGTGTATAGCCCCGTCGATGTGGTGAGCGGTCTGATGGAGACCTACCGCACGTGTGCCAGCGAGTACGGATACACCGCGAGTCCCGAGCAGCTGGGCATGGCCCTGCCCATCTATGTGGCAGAAACCGATGACATCGCCCGAAGCGAGGCCAAACCCCATATTGAGGCCTTCTTCAACAAGTTTCTGCGCATGACCAATGAGATGTTGTTGCCGCCTGGCTACACATCGATTTCCTCGCTGAAAACACTCCTCATCACAAGCCGCGAAACGTTGATGGGGGGACATACCCTGGAGGCCGTCGATAAACTCGGCATGTTCCTCGTGGGGTCACCCGACACCGTCCGTCGCCGTCTGGAGGAGTTCCAGCAGCGGCTTGGCATCGGTCATCTCTGCGCCATCATGCAATTCGGCAGCCTGCCGCCTGCACAAACGAAGCGCAATCTCGAACTCTTCGCACAGGAGGTCATGCCCCATTTCCGAGGAGTTGCAACCGCAGAACCCTATGCAACGGCAGGCAGATCCAGCTAGGGACGTATGGAAGGAGGGGCCATGAACGCAGGGGCGGCAGCGGCGATGGAAGCTCCAGCGTTTCGCCGGGCCCACGGTTTCTCCTGGTCCACGCTCATCGCAGGGTCGCGGGGCTCTGCCCCGCCAGCCAGTGCTGCTCGATGGCCTCCAGGCTCCTGCCCCGGGTTTCCGGCATCACGGAAGACCAGAAGGGCAGCCCCATCGCGGCGATGGCGGCATTGATGAAGAACACCACCGCCAGTCCCAGGGCATCGGCGAGCATGGGGAACACAAAGGACGCCACCATGCCGCAGAGCAGCTGGAAGGCGATCACGAAGCCGATGGCCCGATCTCTCACCGCCTGGGGAAAGATCTCCGACACCACCATGCCGCAGACGGGGGCCAGGCTCAGGGAAAAGGAGGACACAAACAGGATGAAACAGATCAGAACAAGAGACTGAACCGCAGGGGTGCCCTGGGGCAGCACGGCGAAGATCCATCCGAAGCCGATTGAACTGGTGAGCACACCGAGGATGCCCATCAGGAACTGGGTGCGGCGCCCCAGCCGATCGACGAGCAGGAAGGAGAGGCTGCTCATGGCCAGGCCGAAGCCACCGACGCCGATCGTGGTGAGCAGGCTGGCGGTGGTGGGATCGCTCACCCCGCAGGCCTGAAAGATCGTCGGGCTGTAGTAGGTGACGATGATGATGCCCGTGCACTCCTGGAAGAACACCAGGGTCAGGCCGATCAGCAGGGGCGGCCGGATGGTTGTGGAGAACAGGGGCGTCGTCCCCGCCCCCGCCGGGGTGTGTTCGGCGCTGGCCTGGATCTGCGCCACCTCCTCCCTGGGGTTGGCGACGCAGAGCTTCTGCAGCATCCGTTCGGCGGTGCTGAAGCGGGACCTGGCGATCAGCCAGCGGGGCGATTCCGGCAGGAACAGGGCCCCGATCCCCAGCAGCAGCGCCGGCACGGACCCCAGGTAGAGCATGGCCCGCCAACCCTCCGGCACGGCCATCAGCAGGGTGTTGGTTCCGTAGGCGATGAGGGCGCCGATGCCGACCGCCAGATTCTGAATGGCGTTCAGCCGGCCCCGGATCGGGGCCGGGGCGATTTCGGTGATGTACAGCGGCACGATGCTGGCGGTCACGCCGGTGGCCAGGCCCGTGACGAGGCGACCGAGCACCAGGACCTGCACCGAGTCGGAGAGGCCGGAGACGGCGGTGCCGACGATGAGAACGACGGTCGTTGTCATCAGCATGTAGCGCCGGCCGAAGGCCGCCGCCAGGTTGCCGCTGACGAAGGACCCCAGGATCGCCCCGATGAGCACCGCGCTCACCACCAGCCCGCTGCTGAAGGGGGTGAGGGCGAACGCCGGCCGGATCTGCAGCAGGGCACCGGCGATGACGGTCAGGTTGTAGCCGAAGAAGATGCCGCCGATGGTCACGACGGTGGTGGCCAGCGTGGCGGCGATCTCGTTGCGCTCATTGGCCGTCCCCGACCGGTGCCAGGTGCGGCGGATCTGGGAGAACCGCAGCCGCCGCGTCTCCGGGACCAGGACAAAGCACAGCGGAATCGCCAGCACGGTGGTGGCCAGCGAGATCCCGTAGATCGCCAGGGTGTCGTCCGGGGAGTCGACCGACAGGGCGGCGAACACCATGACGGCATTGATCAGCCAGTTGACGGTGATCGGCAGGCTCATCGAGAGGCCCCGCACGGGCAGGGGATACATCTCGGCCACGAACAGCCAGGGCAGGGGGCCCAGGCCGATGGCGAAGAAGGCCACGTAGCCCAGCAGCAGGAAGGGGCTCGCGGCCGCCAGCGTGGCGGGGAAAACGCCGGTGGTGGATTCAAGAATCAGCCCGGTCAGGCACAGGGCCAGACCCACCAGGCCGACCAGCAGCAGGGGCCGGCGCCCCAGGCGATCCACCAGCAGCACGAACAGCAGGGTGCTGAACAGATTGACCAGCCCGACCACGATCACCAGATCCCAGCCCAGGTCGAGGCCCTGGAAGAGGGAACCGTCCCCCGCCATCTGCAGCACGAAATTGATGCCGCTCAGCTGCTGGATGGCGAACAGCAGGATGCCGATGCCCAGCAGCCGGCGATTCGCGGGCTCCAGCAGCCCCACCCACACGTTCGGATGGCTGTCCGCCAGGCTCTCCTCGATGGCGGCCACCTCGGCGTCCGCCTTCGGGCCGTGGATCACCTTCAGCACCGCGCGGGCGGCGTCCCCATCGCCCTGCTTGATCAGCCAGGCGGGGGAATCCGGCAGGATGATCGCGCCGATGCTGACGATCACGGCCAGGATGCCGCTGATCGTGTACAGCTGGGACAGGTCCTGGTCGTCCACCAGCCTGGTCTCGATCACGAAGGCGAGCACGATCCCCAGGGTGATGCTCAGCTGGTTGAGGGACACGAGGGCGCCCCGGTGCCTGGCCGAGGAGATTTCGGCGATGTAGAGGGGGATGGCCAGGGAGGTGACGCCGACGATCAGCCCCAGGAAGAAGCGGGCCACCACCAGCTCCTCGAAGCGCTCGGAGATGGCGCAGGCAAAGCCGAAGAAGGCGTAGCAGGCGGCACTGGTGGTGATCACATCCCGGCGGCTCAGCCCATCCCCGAAGCGCCCCATGAAGACGGTGCCGAGGATGGCGCCGAGGAAGAAGGCGCCGCTGAGCAGCACCTGGGAGCCCAGGCTGAGCGACCAGTCGTTGGCCGCCGTTGCAGCCACCAGGCCGAGGGTCGTGGCGTTGAAACCGAACAGCAGGCCCCCCAGGGAGGCCAGCAGCGCAAAGATCCAGACCCTGGCCATCCGGCTAGGCGACCGGGGCGACGGCGGGGGCGGCGCCGGCGGTGGCGGGCCTGCCGACGCGGCCGGTCTGGGGATTGTGGCGGGCGGTCTCCAGCAGGGCCAGGCGGCTGTCGAACAGGGTCCGGGGGTCCACCGCCTTGCCCTCGCCGCACACACAGTTGAGGCTCATCGTCTGCAGGTCGCGGTGTTCGCGAAGCAGGCGCAGGTTGCCGTACTCCTCCTTCTGGTGGCAGGTTTCGGCGTACTGGCAGGGGGCATAGACCGCCTCCCGCAGGGCCGGAACGAAGCCGGGATCCAGCACCGAGCCCAGGCGGCCCATGCGGGTGTCGGCGTAGCTCGTGCAGGGGAAGACATCGCCCCAGTTGTCGACGATCAGGTAGTCGTGGCCGGCCGAGCAGAGCCGCCCCTTGCCGCCGTAGAGGCCCACCAGCAGGGCGGCCAGGAAGCGGATCTCCCGGCCGAGGGGTCCGCTGTCGGCCATGGTGCGGAACACCTCCAGGCCGGGTTCACCGGCTGCCAGCAGGGCCTCGATCGGGTCCTGGCTGAGGAAATGCCGGGCCCGCTTGTCCACATCGACGGCATCGCTCATCGCCTCGGTGGCGGGCACATCGAAGCCGGGAAACTTCAGATCCGCGGAGGTGGGGATGGCCAGCTCGGCGCAGCGCGCCAGGGCCTCGCGGATGATCGCCACGTTGTCGGTGGAGAGCAGGGTGTTGACCACCACGTCGAAGCCCAGCTCGGCGGCCAGGGTCACGTTGGCGAGGAAGTCGTCGAGGCCGATCTCGGTGTGATGGAAGGTGCAGAAGAGTTTGAGCCTGGAGGGCTCGATGGGGCCGGCCAGTTCCGGCAGCCGTTTCTTGAACAGCGACGCGTTGGTCTGCACCTCCACGAAGGCCACATTGGGCTGGGCGGTGAGCCAGATCAGGTCCTCGATCACGTCGGCGTTGAGGAAGGGCTCCCCGTGCACGTCGTAGCGAACGCCGATGCGATAGGGCAGGGAGGCGGCCCATTCGATCGCCCTGCGGGCCATGCCCCGGCCCTCCTCGGTGCCCCACATGTTGCGTCTGGTGCCCCGGCTGTAGTCGATGCCGCTCACCTGGCTCTGGCCCGCCGCCGCCACGCAGTAGCTGCAGCTGAAGTTGCACTTCAGCATCCGCACGGAGATGCGGATCTTCAGGAACGTTTCGCCGTCCAGGGGAAAGGGGTTGGCCATGCTGGTGATCAGTGGGTGTGGGCGGCGGTCTATCGGCGGGCTTGTCAATCGGCGAGCTTGATGACGATCTTGCAGTCGCCGCCGGCGATGTCGTCCGGGTGCTCGAGCACGGATCGCAGCCGCTCCAGCCCGTCGATGGTGGTGCTGACGATCCGATCCAGCGGCAGAACCCCGGAGAGGCAGAGGTCGATCAGCCGTTCGTAGACCCCGCCGAGATGGCCCCGCAGCCCCATGACGCTGATGGCGTTGGTGATCATGTGGTCCACCGCCCCGATCCGCAGGGCCTGGCCGCCCCGGCCCAGCAGGGCCACCCGTCCGCCCGGGGCGATCCGGCGGAACACGGCATCGACGTTGGCGAGCACGCCGGAGGCTTCCACCACCACGTCCCAGCCGCCGTCGGGGGTGGGCAGCGCCTCGGCCGATTCCGCCACCTGGTCGGCCCAGGCCGCCGCGAAGTCCCGGCGGTAGGTGGAGGGTTCGACGACGCTCACCTGCGAAGCGCCGTGAAGCCGGCGCGCCATCATGGCCACGAGCAAGCCGATCGGGCCGGCCCCGAACACCAGCACCCGCTCGCCGGGGGCCATCTGGGTTTTCCGGCAGGCCAGCAGGGCCACCCCGGCCGGCTCCAGACAGGCGGCCATCTGCAGGCCCCGCTCGCTCCCGGCCAGCTCGCCGATGGCCACGGCCGATCGGGCCGGCACATCGGCGATCGCCGCGAACAGCCCGTCCTTCTCCATGCCCAGGAGTCGGGCATCGAGACACTGGTTGAAGGCCCCCGACCGGCAGCAGCGGCAGGCCCCGCAGCTGAGCACCGATTCCGGCGCCACGATGTCGCCCACCCGGAACCGTGAGACATCGGAGCCGATGGCGATCACCCGGCCGATGCCCTCATGGCCCAGCACCCGGCCCTGCTGGGGAATCGAGGCGGGGGCGGAACTGCGCACGAACCCGAGCGGATCCCGCTGGGTCATGTGCAGGTCGGTGCCGCAGAGGCCCACCCGCAGCATCTGCAGCCGCAGCGCGCCCGGATGGAGGGGCTGGAGATGGCGTTCCTCCAGGGCGATGCGGGGATCCTTGTAGCGCCGATTGGCCTGGCGGGGTTCCTCGCCGTCGCCGGTTTCGGTGGCATGGAGCACCAGGCTGCAGGTGGAGGTGGCGCCGGCCGTCATGCTCCTCCTTCGGCCTCCTGCATGCGCCGATGGTCGTTGCCGTGCCGGCTGGTGTCAACAGGGCGTCAGCGGCCGGCGGCAGACAAAGCCGGGGGGGCTGGCCATCATGACGGGGCCGTCAGGAGGGCCATGGCCGCCAGGGACCCGATCCGGGACTTCTTCAGCTTCCTGCTGGGGGGCGTGCTCTTCACCATGGGGGCGTTCCTGTTCTTCAACCAGGTGATGGTGAGCTCGGTGCCGATGGGCCTGGGCCTGCGCTTCGGCCGGCGTGCTGCCGGTGCCTGGGGCGGTGGCTATGGCTCGGCCTGGGGCGGCGGCTGGGGCGGTGGTTTCGGGCTGTCCCAGGGCCTGGGCGGCGGTTTCGGCCTGCTGCTGATCCCGCTCACGATCGGGGTGTGCCTGCTGTTCGCCCTGCACAACCAGCGCTGGGGCTGGTTCCTGGTGCTGGCCTCGGTGGCGGCCCTGGCGGTGGGGGTGCTCCAGACCCTGATCATGAGCTTCCAGCCCACCTCACTCTGGAACCTGCTGACGATGGTCGCCCTGATCGGCAGCGGCGGCGGGCTGATGTTCCGTTCACTGATGGCCTACGACGATGGCAAGGACCGGCAAGGGCGAGCCGAAGGCGACGACCGGGAAGACCGTTGAGGACCTGATCGTCGAGATGGAGCCGGTGCCGCCCGGGGGACGGCCCCCGAAGCCACCGGCCCTTCCGCCGGCGTCTGAACCCGCCCAGTTTCCGATCCTCCAGCGGCTGCTGATGGTGGCCCTGGTGCTGCTGGGCTTCGGCGCCGGCTGGCTGGCGGCCGGCCTGCGCGCGTCCCTGGCCGAGAAGCCGGCCGCCGGCGGGCGGGGCGAGACCCGCCAGGACCTGCTCGCCGATGGCTGGGCGGAGGCGGATCAGGGGGTGTTCACCCGCCGCTGCCAGGGGATCTGCCGCAAGCCGCGGCTCTACGGCGGCGGCATCGTCGATGTGATGGAGGTGGCCTGCCTGGAGCGCCCCTGCGGGACCATCCAGGTGACGTTCGATGTGCTCGACGGCACGGGCCAGGTGATCGGGGAGGTGGCGGAAACCAAGATCGGCCGGCAGGGGGAACGGCTGCAGTTCGTGATCGAATCGGATAAGCCGCAGGCCCGAAGCTTTGCGCTGCGCTCCTTCACCGCCCGCGCCAGGGTGGAGTGATGCTCGTTTGGATTTCACCGCCTTGAAGACACTCCCCTTCGACGACGGCGCTGCCATGCCGATGCTGGGCCTGGGCACCTGGAATGCCCCTCCTGGGGAGGTGGGGGCGGCGGTGACGGCGGCCCTGCAGCTCGGCTACCGCCACATCGACTGTGCCGCCATCTACGGCAACGAGGCCGAGATCGGTGAGGCCCTGGCGGGGGCGATCCGCTCCGGCCTGGTGAAGCGGGAGGAGCTCTGGATCACCTCCAAGCTCTGGAACAACGCCCATGCCCCCGAGGACGTGGCCCCGGCCCTGGAGCGCACCCTGGCCGATCTGCAGCTCGAGCACCTCGATCTGTATCTGATCCACTGGCCCGTGGCCTTCCGGCCGGGGGTGGTGATGCCCGAGGGTGCCGAGGATCTGGTGTCGCTGGAGACCCTGCCGATCGCGGCCACCTGGGCGGCGATGGAAGCGGCCGTGGACGGGGGCCTGTGCCGCCACATCGGCGTCAGCAACTTCGGCATGGCCACCCTCTACAGCCTGCTGGGGCAGGCGCGCATCCGGCCGGCCATGAACCAGGTGGAGCTCCACCCCTACCTCCAGCAGAAGGGGCTGTTCGCCTTCTGCGAGGCCCACGGCGTGCACCTCACGGGCTATTCGCCCCTGGGCACCCCGGGCCTGCCTCCCCAGATGCGGCCCCCCGGCCAGCCACTGCTGCTGGAGGACCCCACGGTCACGGCGATCGCCAGCCGGCGGGACCTCACGCCGGCCCAGGTGGTGCTGGGCTGGGCCCTGCAGCGCGGCACCGCCGTGATCCCCAAGTCGGTGTCGCCGGCGCGTCTGGCCGAGAACCTCGCCGCCGCCGAGGTCGAGCTGGCTCCCGAAGACATGGAGGCGATCGACGGGCTCGACCGGAGCCATCGCTTCATCGACGGCACCTTCTGGGTGAAGGAGGGCGGCCCCTACACCCTGGAGACGCTCTGGGCCTGATCAGGCTGGTGAGCCGTCCCCGGCCAGCCGCCGCCGCAGATAGGCGATGGCCAGGTCGCCGCATTCGGCCACCAGCCGGTCGCGGCGGCCCTGCTCCTGGGTGGCCGCCAGCCACAGGAGATGGCCGACGGTCTTGACCAGCACGTAGGCGATCAGGTGGCCCTCCTCCGCGCTGAGGGGGCTGCCCTCGGCTGAGGCCTTTTCGACGATCAGGCCGCTCCAGTCGTTGATCAGCCGGGCGTCGGCCTCCTCCTCGATGGCCAGCAGCTCGGGGGTGGCGCTCTGCACATCCAGGAAGATGGCCGGGTAGCCGGGGTGGTCGCGGAAGAAGCGATCGGTGAGGGCCACGGCGGCGGTGATCGAGTCCTCCAGGGAGAGGCAGCGGCCGTCCCCCCCGTCGAAGAAGGCCGTGAGCAGCTCGTGCAGCTGCTCGGCGTAGAGCTGGGCGAGGCTGCGCAGGATCGCCCCCTTGTCGGGGAAGAACTGGTAGAGGGAGCCGATCGGCACCCCGGCTTTGGCGGCGATGGCGTTGGTGGTGGTGCTGCCGACGCCGCCTGACACGAACAGCTCCTCGGCCGCCGCCAGGATCCGCCGCACCCGCTCCTGGCTGCGGGCCTGGCGCGGCTGGCGGCGCAGGGGCGAGGGCTCACCGGGGGTGGTGGTGGCGTCGGCCATGGCGGGAAGCGGCAGACCGGGAAAACCTGAGCGATCCTCGCATCCCATTGACAAAGGCGAGGGAAGCTCATAATTTCCTGGACGTGAGGACTGCTCACGTTCCTTCGTGTTCGCACCGATGACCACCGCCGTTTTCCGCCCCAATCCCGCCCCCGCCGCGGCGTCGTTCGAGGCCCCGGAGCTGCCGCCCCAGCTGTTCCGCGTCCTCGGCACCTTCGTGGCCATGAGCGGCGGCGACACCGACCTCGAGCTGGTGGGGGCCCTGGCCGACGCCCTGCTGGAGACGCCCTCCTATGCCCTGATGGCCGAGCAGCTGCGCCGCGATCCGGCCTGCGCCGAGCTGATCGAGGCGCGCTGGATCCCCCCGGCCCACGACCTGGAGCAGCTGGCCCACATGCCCGAGGGCAGCCTCGGCCAGGCCTACGCGGCGTCGCTGGAACGGCTGGGCTACGACCCCAACCTGCATGCCGGCATGGCGCCCGATAGCGATGCGGCCTATGTGGAGCTGCGGCTCAGCCAGACCCACGACCTCTGGCACGTGATCACCGGCTTCGACACCACGGTGACGGGCGAGATCGGTCTGCAGGCCTTCCATCTCACCCAGTTCCCCTACCCCCTGGGCGCCGTGCTCACGGCCCAGGCCCTGGTGTCGGCCACCCTCGGGGCCCCCGAGCTGCTGCCGGAGCTGGTGGAGACGATCCGCACCGGGCTGCAGATGGGCCTGGAGGCCAGGCCCCTGTTCGCCCAACGCTGGGAGGAGGGCTGGGAGCTGCCGCTGGTGGAGTGGCGCGAGGCGCTGCAGCTGCGGCCGTTTGCTGAGCGGGTGGGGCGGCTGTGAGCGGGATGGCCATGGGCGGATCCCTGCTTCGGCGGTCGGGCTTCCGCTGGCTCTGGCTGGGCCAGACCCTGCTGTTCGCCGGTGTCCAGTTCTGGTTCGTCGCCGTCACCTGGCTGATGCTGCAGCGCACGGGCTCGGGCACCTCCCTGGCCCTGGTGCTGATGGCGGCGGCCCTGCCCCGGGGGCTGCTGCTGTTGCTGGGCGGCGTGCTCAGCGATCGCCATCCGCCCCGGACGATGGCGGTGCGGGCCGGCTGGATCCTGGCGATCGCCACCGGGGTGCTCACCCTGCTGGCCAGCCGCGACGCCCTCGACCTGGGCCCGGTGCTGGTGCTGGCGGCCGTGTTCGGGGCGGCGGAGGCCTGCCTCTACCCCGCCGCCCTGGCCCTGCTGCCCCGCCTGCTGGAGGCCCGCCATCTCGGCCGGGCCCACGCCTGGCTCCAGGGCAGCGAGCAGATCAGCAACGTGGCCGGTCCCGCCCTGGCGGGGCTGTCCCTGGCGGTGGCCGGGGCGACGGCGGCCCTGGCCTTCGACACCGCTCTGCTGCTGTTCGCCGTGGGCTGCTTCGTGCAGGTGCGGCCTTGCTTGGCCGCGGCGGCCACGGCCCCGACCGGGGGCCTGGCGCAGGGCCTGCGGGAGGGGATCGCCTTCGCCTGGGGCCATCGGGCGATCCGCACGGGCCTGACCCTGATCGCCATGATCAACCTGGCCGTGCTGGGCCCGGTGGTGATCGGCGTGGTGGAGCTGGTGACACTGCGCTTCGGCGGTGGCGCCGCCAGCTACGGCTGGCTCCAGGCCGCCTACGGCGTGGGCGCCCTGGTGGGGGTCTGGTGGGCCGGCCGGTTCGGCGCCATCGCCCATCCGGGGGGCGCGCTGGGCTGGCTGTCGGCCGGGCTGGGGGCGGGCCTGCTGGGGCTGGCGGTGGCTGGCCAGTGGTGGACGGCGGCCGCCCTGCTGGCGGCGATGGGGATCGGCGGCGGCCTGGTGGGGGTGCTGGCCACGGCCTGGTTGCAGCGGGAGACCCCGGCACCGCTGCAGGGCCGGGTGATGGCCCTGGCCATGCTGGCCGGCGTCGCCTTCGATCCCCTGTCCCAGGCCCTCTCGGGGGTGCTGATCGACATCTCCCTGCCGGGGTTGTTCGTGGTCGCTGGGGGGAGCCTGCTGCTCACCGTGCCTTTTGCTCTGCGTAGTGCGCGGGGGTGAGTGGGCGGCCTGGGTATCCACCTTGAGCTGGATCTCTCCGCCGGTCTTGCACTGCTAAAGGTGGGAAGGACCGCAAGACATGCGTATCGCTGGCTACAGGTGGTTATCGGACCTGTGAACAACTGTTAGAAACCGGAAGTTGCTCTTGAAAGGCTATGCAGCATCGGCATTTCAGGGAATCCTCCCTGCCGCCCTTCAGGAGATTCTCGAAAAAGGAGCATATGGGAGGAGTGGTGCTGGGAACCGTCCGATGACTTGTTAGGCCTATGATACTCATGTGACATCAGCAACTATCAAGCTCTTCCTCCCGCACGGGGACGCGAAGGCGCTTCGCACAGCGGAGATCTCAAACTGGACTGGCAAGGCCCTCGCAGCTCCTCGTACTGAGCTGGACGGCTTGGTTGCACGTGAAGAGTGCGAGAAGGCTGGCGTCTATGTCCTTACCGGTACCAATCCGTCTACGAACGCGCCACACGCCTACATTGGGGAGGCAGAGGTCATTCGTGACAGGCTTAAGCAGCACAAGGGGAAAGAGTTCTGGGTCTCGGCGATCGTTTTCGTTAGCAAGGACGAGAATCTCACGAAAGCCCATGTGCGCTACTTGGAGAGTCGCCTTTTGACCGAAGCTATTCAAGTTGGCCGCTTCTCCATTGAGCAGAATCAGGCCGGTGGTTCAAAGCTGCCGGAGTCCGATCGCGAAGATATGGAGGTCTTCCTTGGCCGTATTCGTCAGCTACTGCCCGTCCTCGGATCAGACCTTCTCACACCGATCACGAAGGCTCCTGCAAAGGGCCAGTCGGGGGGGCAACTCATCTGCCGCATCAAGGGTGCAGAGGCTCGAGGACAGCGCACTCCTGACGGTTTCGTTGTGTTCAGTGGATCAACAGCCGTGCTGAAAGACCGCCCGTCTGCACAACAGAGACACCCATTCGTGGTCACCCTGCGCAAGAAGCTCATTGCAGACGGCGTCCTTGTTGAGAAGGACGGGTTCTTGGCGTTCACCAGGGACGCTGAGTTCTCTAGCCCGAGCGCTGCAGCAGCAACTGTGCATGGAGGCGGCGCTAACGGACTTACGGAATGGAAGACAAAAGATGGGATCACTCTTAAGGAACTCGACGAGAAGGCCTAACATCAGCATGCAGCGGACGGCGCGCAGCGCCACCACTGATGCTGAGCATTCGCTGTATTCTAGGTTTATCTATGGAGCAATCTCAGAACGGCATGGACGATTCCCCTGCTTTTGCAGAAAGCACAAGACGTGGATTCAAGCTTAAGGCGGATCACAACAAACAAGAATCATTGTGCTTTTTCGTTGTTGTGATAGCTTGCAGTTTAACTAGTCCCCTTTTCATTACACTTGGTCATGGCCTGTGGCTTGGGAAGGTTATACCTTCCGTGCTTTCCTTAGTGGCTGCCGGGGGCACAGCGTGGCTGCAACTAAGAAAACCGCAAAGCTTGTGGTCCATTTATCGTGACTGCCAGCGAAGAGTAGAAGACAGTCAGACAAAATATGTATATGGTCTTGAGGAGTATGCAGTCAGCGAAGATGAACGCAGAGTGCTCCTTGCAAATGATGTACGCAAGATTGCGTGGGATGCCCACCGGCGCTGGCTTCCATTGGTTCCAACACCTGAAGCAATTGGAGGCTACAACTCAAAAGGGGTAATTGGCGATGGCAATTAGTAGTACTCCCAGAGTGGCTAGCACGATGCTGACTACTGCATACGGGATTTTTGATTTCCACTGTTTTTCTTGGGGCGACCATGAAGAGGATAATGTTCTGTGCATGTCAAGGCTTGAGCAAAGCACTCTCCCACACTTATGCAGAATTCAGAGTGCTTGCTATACGGCCGAGATATTTCAAAGCTTGGACTGCGACTGCCATGAGCAACTTGATTTCAGTCTTAAGCGGATCTCTATTGAAGGCGGACTGCTTATTTATTGTCTCTGCGACGGCAGAGGCGCCGGACTCTATACTAAAACGCTTGGACTTGAGCTGGGACGTACACTAGGACTTGATACATCAGAAGCATATGAGCATTTGGGGGTACCTCAAGATCCGCGAACTTACGACAGAGCATCATATATACTACGCTTTTTTGACATTAAGTCCGTAAGGCTGCTAACAAACAATCCCAGGAAGATTTTAGGGCTATCCGCATTTGGAATATCCGTTGTACGCGAAAGTCTTGAAGTCAGTGCGACAGACTACTCTGCAGATTACCTCAGAGCAAAGAAATTCAAGATGGGTCACTTACTTTCGCAGTTTGATTTCTCAAGCAACAGCGAACAACCAGATACACCTGAAGCGCCGTCTTAAAGTTCCAGTGCACGGTAGCCTCTGCAACCATGAGGCTCCTCGGCAAGGTGCGCTGGCGCGTTCGGCAGCCAGCATTGCTGCCTAGATGACCGCACGGAGAATGCCTCCAGGATCGCTGCCAGTAATTCTGCGGTATAACACGAGAGCCTGATTGTCAGTCAAGGAACAGATTATATCTGCAGCGATTCTATGATTAGATTCCTTTCCCATATCTCGAGCAGCTATCAAGCCATGAAACTGTAACGGAATGGCGCGGAGTTCTCCCTTCTTAAGATTCTTCAAAAAGAAGTAAAATAGTACTTTGACGATCCTCCTGTAACCAGCCTGCTGAAGTGCTAAGCTTGGTCTGTCAATTACGTATGTCCATACTAATTCCTTGAGCATTTTGATTTGGAGAGATATCTCATCATCAATTACTACCCTTCTCTGGCCTGGAGTGAAATCACGATTTAAGTTGATTCCGCGTCGTATCCAGTCAGATATTAAATGTGAAGCAGCTCGCTTGATGGCAATCCGTTCTTGCTGTAGCCCGGAGTAAGAAGAACTCATGCGCAGGGGATCAAGCACTTTTTTCAAGGCATCAAGGTGCTTCTCTTCGAAAACGGCTGGTTTAGGGCGCATTCTCCAACGTCGGTCAATATCTTCCTTCAATCGCAGAGCTTCAGCAGTTACAATGCTACCGGGGTCAGATCCCAACTCATTTAATGGAATTAAGCCAGCACGATAGAAGTCCTCTGTGTCATGAATAGCGAATGTAATATCATCTGCAAAATCCATAATCTCGGCCTCCAAAGATTTGAATGAGTCCAGCGGTTCAAACAGCGCATGGGCAAAGATAAACTCGTCGGCTTCCGACTGAGAATAGTATCCGTACTTTGGATTTGGAGGGCCACCACTCCCGGTCCTTGCCATTGGGTACTTAGTCACGGCAGCCAACGTGGCTCTAGTTAAGTTAAGCCCGCGATACGAGCTATTATGAGGTTCAATTTTAGTAAGAATTCGAAAGGACTGAGCATTGCCTTCAAAGTGGCCAGAATCCTCTGTAAGAAGCTGCAGAGTCTCCTCAGCCACATGGCCAAATGGTGGATGCCCAAGATCATGAGCAAGACCAGCAGCTTCGCATACCTCAGGATCTAGTCCGCCTAGATTTCCTAGGAGCGTAGGATCTGGATTTTCATCCAGAATTCGTTCGGCAATCCTCTTTGCTACCTGTGCAACTTTAAGCGAGTGGGTTAGTCGATTATGCACTACCCAGCCTTCGTCCGCCGAAACGACTTGGGTTACACCCTGCAGCCTACGGAAAGCCTCAGAGTACAGAATGCGATCTCTGTCGCGCTGAAAATCATTGCGCTGATCTGTTATCTCCGAGGTTGGGTGCTGCCGATCGTGCCGTGAATGGGCAGTCATGCAGGAATGCTAAGGGCGCTTACGGATTAGGCCAGATTCGACGATGACTTTGCCTTCGTCCGCTAGCCGCCAAATTGAACTAGCAAGCTCATGCATGTAGACAGAGCTTGAGCTTCTGTTTGAGTTTCTGAGCTTTACAAGAATCTGCTCAAGAGTAATGGGTGAACTTTCGCTACCAAGCGAAGTCATGATCTCTTCGTCAAGCTGTGCTTCAGCGGGACGCTCAAGCGTTGCCATGGTGTAAACGGTACCTTGGTCGTTGGTTAGGTTAGGTTGGCTGATGATTTTTGTCAATGCCGCTCCTATTGATTATAGCGTCTAGAGTGGAAGGATGCGATGCGTTTTCAGAGCCACTTGCGGCCGAGCATTTAAATGCAGCGGAAGGACCAACCGATGGTTGTCAATATTGCTGGATTCTGATCGCCTCTGATTTAATGAGTTAGCCCGAGCATGAAGAACTCCTGGCAATGACATTCCTGTTTCGAGATCAAGAGAACGCACATGAGCTGCTGCAGCAATGGCGCAAGGAAAACCAAGACGGCTTTATGCTCAACTGCAGAACAGCGAGTTCAGGGATGCTTCATCGAACGAAATGCCCGCATTTCGGAGATGAGGAGTGGGAAAGGGACGTAAAGAATGATCTTGGCCAGAAACTGAAGGTGTGCGCTATGAACATTGCAACGCTACGTGATTGGGCCAATTCAAATGGCATTAAAACTATCTCTATCTGCGGGGACTGCCGTCCAAAAGAGAGCATAGAACATGTAGTTATGGAGGCAATAGAGCTGGAAAAGAATGGATATTTTGATCCAAAAAATGTAGCGGACACTCGCTCAAGGATCGCACGGGAAATCGCTTGCCGGCAGGGTCAACCAGCATTCAGAAGAGAGCTATTGAAAGCCTACGAAAGGCGCTGTGCAATCACCAGGTGCGTCCAAGTAGAAGTGCTTGACGCGGCGCACATAACGCCCTATCTGGGACCTGAGACAAACCATGTGCAGAATGGGCTTCTCCTGCGAACTGATATCCATACTCTATTCGACTTGGGCCGCATGGCCATTGATACTAGTGACATGACGGTGGTTGTTCATGACCTACTTCATGGCTCTGAATACATGAAATTATCAGGCTCGCCACTTCGTGTACCATCAGACAAATTTCTGCGACCAAGCAAGCAAGCTCTTGACCAGCAACGTGAGTGGGCCGGTCTGCCATCAAGATCCACTTGACCCGCAACCCGTTACACCTGTAGTCAATGCGGAATCAATGTGGGCAGGTGATCTGGAACGTTAGACGGAGAAAACTATGCTTATTGCCTTAGACACCAATGTTTGGCTGAAAGAGCGGCTGCTCAGATCAGCTACAGGAGCGGCATTGCTTTATTCACTGAGCCTCGTTGGAGGAAGACTTTTGCTGCCTGATACGACTCGCAGAGAAATCTTCGCAGGCGTAAAACGGGATGGCTCTGGCGCGGTAAGTAGCGTTGAGCGCGGGCTGCGACTAATCCAGCAGCTAACCGGTGCGCGTCCGGATATAGCGTTGCCAACTGCAGATGATTTTGGCAAACATGCCGAGACTCGACTTGATGAGCTTTCTGACTATCTTCAGCATGTCAAGATCCGTAAAACACATCTAAGTAAAGCATTGGATCGAGTTATCAATCATCAGGCGCCAGCGTCCACGAGTGAGCAGTATAGAGATTGCATCTTATGGGAGTGCATCTTGGAGGCTGGCATGGAATGCCAGTTTGTCACGGAGGATGGAGACTTTCTTGACAAGAAGGCTAATGGAACAGTTCTGTCGCCAGAGCTTGACAAGGAAGCATGCGGAAGAGTTCGAGTATATAAAAGTATCTCTGAGCTACTCAGGGTAATTCAAGCCCAGCTTCCGCATCTTAATGATGAGGAGATAGCTAATGCCATCGCTTCGGCCGTTGTGCCTGAGATGGAGACGGTCACTGCCAATCAAGAATGGCGTGTAGGCAATCGGAGTGGTTCATCGGTTGAGCTCTATGCTACGGAGCGGCCAAGTGCTACAGCCGCTGTTTTTGCACTTGAGTTCAAAGCGCTGGATTGTGAGGATTTGGAGGGAAGCAAGATTGACGAAGGAATAGCTCGTGTATTGGGCGAGTGCATGCTGACCAAAACCCTCGACGTAAGCGAGTTAGTCATTGATAGAATTGAGCTCTATTCAATTAGAGGCGATCGAATAAAGGGTGGGGCGGTTATTGTTAGGTGCCCAGCTTTTATCATTGGGACTCCTGAAACGCCATACAAGGTTAGATACCCTATCCCCCGCAGGCCCGCCTAGCATCCAGATGTAGACAACGGGAGCAGGAATATCGTTCATTCCCAAGAGCGCTTCCCCGCTTCTGATCTGGAGCATTACCCACGACCTGGGAGTAGGATTTAATTGAGAAATCAAGGTAAATGGAACTAGCAAAGCTCATCCTTGCTTGCATTCAGGCATTGGTATGGCCAGGGGTGTCAGTCTTTACTCTATTGGTCTTTTGAAAACCACTAGTTGCAATCTTGACCAGGCTCGAACGGGCCGAACTTCCTCGGGGTGCCCATCTAGACTTTGGTCAAGATGTTCGTGATGTTGAAGCATTGTCACTGGCTGCGGCAAAAGCGCCGCTAGCGCCGAGGGGAGGAGGGCCAGCACCAATCAATACTTCCACTGACCTAAGCAAACTCGCGAATTATCACCTTGGTTCTTCAGCCTTCGCCAAGTGGATTAGACATGAAGCGATATCAAGAACTGACCGAACTAGACCCGAATCTGGCACTTGCCGAACTTTGAATGGCAATGGAAACTATCGCAAGAAACATGGTGAAAGGCTTTAAGACTGAGGCGACAGCGAATGACTCGGCTAGTTCGTTGCTGTGACTTTTGCTGAGTCGCAACGCCATAACTCTTGATCAGTACGAACTCGCCCAGCAAATTCTCCGGTTGTGCAATGCTGCTGTTCATGGCAGGAGTGTTTCACAGGCTCAGGCTGAATCAATTGTTGATTCTGCAAGCGGCTTGTCGAAACACTATCTTGCCTGGCTTGGCTGGGGATTTGGCGATGGGTGGTCACCAAGCGATCAAGGAGTTGGTTAAGAAGTCCATTGAGTGGACAAGTTACCGTTTTTCGCTTGACTTCGCCTACCTCAGCTCCTTGCCTGCCACTCAGAGACAGCGTTGAGGAGCGAATTCATGATCCCCCAATCCTGCCTGCTGATCAAGGTGAAGAAATTCTATGTTCTCGAGGGTGAGAGGGAGGCCCTCGTTAATGAAGCAATGTATTGAAGGCCCTTATGCACCTATCTGCAAGTGAAGCTCCCATTGGTCGAAATCCAGGTTCCGTTCTTTTACAACGAAGGCTGGAGCTGGTGGCTGCAGCAGGATGGCAACGGCTTCTGGAAGGCCCTTTGGATCTATGCCGATCCAGATGCCGATCCTGATCCGGAGCGTTACGCCCTGATGCCCTCCATCCAGGCGCCACGGCAATGGTCCTGGTTGAGGTTCTGGTAGATCGACCATGCGTAGGCGGTGATGCAGATCATCGGCGCACTTGAGAAGATCTTCACGAGCGACCCGACATCCACAAGGGGAGCCGCCAGAACGACCACCCACTCTGATCGCCCCCGGCCCAGCACCCTCCCCCATGGCCACCAGCGACTACTTCCGCCCCGATTACCGCTCGGCCCGTGAGGCGTTCCTGGCCGCCGCCGTTGGCGCCGGCGCCCGGCTCAGCAGCCATGTCCTGCCCGAGCACCGCGGTCCGGCCGGCGAGCCGCTCGCCATCGATGCGGCGGCCCTGGGCCCCGCCGAGCCTGAGTCCCTGCTCCTCCTGATCTCCGGCACCCACGGCGTGGAGGGCCTGGCCGGATCCGGTTGCCAGGTGGGCGTTCTGCTGGATGAACTCCACAGCGCCCTACCGGCCGGCGGCGGGGCGCTGCTGATCCATGCCCTCAACCCCCATGGCTTCGCGTGGCTGCGCCGCGGCAACGAACACAACATTGATCTCAACCGCAACGGCCTCGACTTCCGCGGCCCCCTGCCCGAGAACCCGGCCTACGACGCCCTCCACGACGCCCTGCTTCCCGGCGACTGGGACGGGCCCGGGCGGCAACGGGCCGACGCCCTGCTGGAGGCCTTCATCACGGGGCACGGGATGGCCGCCTACCAGGCGGCGCTGCAGCGCGGCCAGTACACCCATCCCACCGGCCTCTTCTACGGCGGCAGCCGCCCCAGCTGGTCGCTGTCCACCCTGGAGACGATCCTCACCGAGCACCTGGGCCCGGCCTGCCGCCGCCTGGCGGTGATCGACCTGCACACCGGCCTGGGCCCCTGGGGCTACGGGGAGCTGATCGGCAGCGGCAGCACCGACGCCGACTGGGAGCGGCTGCAACGCTGGTATGGCCCGGAGGTCACCCGGCCCGGCCAGGGCCCCTCCAGCTCATCGGTGGTGTCGGGCTCGGTGCCGGTGTTTTTACGCCGCATGCTCCCTGCGCTGGAGCTCACCTACCTGGCCCTGGAATTCGGCACCCGCCCGATCGCGGAAGTGCTAGCGGCCCTGCGCGCCGATGCCTGGCTGCACGCCGTGCCCGATCGCCCCACCCCCCACCGCGAAGCGATCCGCCGCCAGGTGCGTGAGGCCTTCCTGGTCGATAGCCCCGCCTGGCGCGCCGCTGTGTACGGGCGCTGCGCCGATGTGGTGCTGCGGGCGTTCCGGGGGCTGGGGGAGGGTTGAGCCGTAATACCGCTTGTCAGCAGGTAGGATCGGCATGTCGATGACTCGGTGCTTGCCATGGCGGTGATCTCGCTCAAGTTGACCGAGGCCCTTGATGCGCAGCTCACGGAGCAGGCTCAACGGCGCCATCTCAGCAAGTCTGAGTTGGTTCGACGCGCGTTGACAGCGTTTCTCCAATCCCCAGAGCAGGGCGTGGATGACGCAGCACCACCCTCCGCCGCTGATTTGTTGGCTGACCTCGTGGGCTGTTGCGAAGGCGGACCCGCTGATCTGTCATCCAACCCTGCTCATCTGGCTGATTTCGGGGCCAATCGTTTATGACGGTTCTGCTTGATACGGGACCTTGGGTGGCGCTGTTGAGTCGCAACGACACCCATCACAAATGGGCTGTTGAGCAGTTCAGGCGATTGCCGCCTCCACTGCTGAGCTGTGAGGCTGTGGTCGCTGAGACCTGCTTTCTGCTCAGGCGCTCCGGTTTTGATCCTGCGTTGGCCCTGCAGTTCATTGAGCGAGGAGTCGTTCAATTGCCTTTCGTGCTCCAGGAGCAGATTGGCTCTGTCAGTGCACTTTTCAAGCGGTATGAGAATGTGCCCGCTTCTCTGGCGGATGCCGCATTGATTCGCCTGGCGGAGATCAACGACGCGCCGTTGCTTCTCACGACGGATAGTGACTTCCAGATCTATCGCCGTCATGGAAGGCAAGTGATTCCTTTGGTACAGCCGTAGACGTTGTGTCACTTCAATCAGCCCTGGGTGGGAGGGGGCTGGAGTTGACGTGATGGGGGGTGAAGCATCGGCGCCTGCTCAGGGGATGCGGATGGGCGCCAGCGTCTCATGCCCGACGGTGAGCGTGATCCGGTTGTCGGCGCCGAGCATGGCGCTGATGGCTGGATTACCGATGGTCGCACTACTGGCGGGCTTACTGACGGGCACGTTGGATAGGTCCGCGCGGGTGACCGTGTCGTAGAACGTCGCGATGAGATGGCCAGTGCCGCTTTCCGCCGCTGCGGTGACGACGAGGATGATCGTTCCGTCCGGGCTTCGGAAGAAGCGTGGGTGGTAGTTCTGCGAATAGGGCTTGGTGAGCCTTGGCACGCGAATCGCGACGCTGTACGGCGATCCCCGGAAGTTGGCGCCGGTCTCGAGGTCCCTCAGGAACAAGCGCGCAGAACCACCGTTCCCGCCGTCGAACACCAGCCCCACGCTGCAGAGGCTGAACCCTGCGCCCCCAATGCCGGAGATGATGAACCTCGTCGAAGTCCTGGGAAACGTGTCGAGGTAGGAGAAGTCGGACTGAAAGGGGATCGAAGAATTACCGACGAGACTGTTCACCGGAACCTTCCGGTAGGAAGCGACATAACGCGTGCCGCTGGGCAGACTCGGCGTGCCGGTCGGAACCTCGACCTTCACCGTGCCGCCTGCGCAGGAACGGGTCTTAGTCCTAAACAGCACGTCACTCGTGATCTCGGAAAAGCCACCCACCTGGCGTCCGACTGAGAAGGGGATGCCGTTGCTGGTAACCCCTTTGCTGATGACCTTCAGCGTTGTCGAGCCATACAGTGCCTGCGTCGGCACCGTGAGTGTGAGAGCGCCAGGAACGCATGAGGAATTGGCCTTCACCTTGACCCCGGCGAAGTCCACGTCGTTCAAACTGCAGTTCAGGTCGAAGCCGCTGCCCTTCACGGTGATCGTTCCTCCCTTCTGCTGCACTGTCGGGGTGACGCTGGTGACCTTTGGCTGGGCCAAGGTGGCAGGGGTCACATTGACTTGGAAACTCGTCGGTGTAGGCGACGTTCCGCCCGATTCGGTGCCATAAACCGTCGCGGAGAACTGGCCAGCAGGTGCTTTGGCATTCGCCGAGAGCGTCGATTGTTCAGTGGCACCTTTGATCGCGAAGGTAGAGGGTGAGCTCGTCACACCACTGGGTAGTGCGAACGTAACGTTCACTGGGTCCGTGAAGCCGGGTTGACGGTTCACGCCAATCGTTGCTGTGCTGCTTCCGCCCTGCGCCAGGGGAATGGGGTTGGGTGTGACCGTAAGCGAAAACTTCTTGCAGTTCCCAGAATGTCCGTAGGTCTTGAACAGATAGTCGCGAGTGGTGTCACCGTAACCCCCGAAGAAGTACAGCCCGCCCGGATAAGGATCGCCTAATTGGTACTTCCACCAGAAGATGTTTTTGCGACTTTCCACCTGAAGGGCCAGCCAGTTGCGTGGCACTTCAATGCCGCCGCCGGGCATCTTGAAGCTCAAAAAGCCGTCAAAACCATCCTGGACGCTGGCGTCGATGGTGGCGAGTTGCTTTGGTTGTCGAAGATTGCTCCAGTCAAGGACCCTCAACGTCACCAGATCCCCACCTCTGCCACGGTTGCCTGTCATGAGGCCAATCTCTACACGGGTGAGGCAGCTCAGCGTTGGTGAGACGGTCTGCTCCGCCTTAGTGGTGACCTGATGCGCTGAGCCGCCCCAGGATGCCGGGGCATTGGATTGGTCGAGTGTCTCCGCCGCAAGCGCCGACCCAGCGGACAGCCATGCCACCGACATGCAGGCGGCAACGGTGGCGCCGTGCTGAACCCTCTGAGACAGGCGCGCTGAGGGAGGGCTCGGACCAGAGGCGACAGAAAGAGTATGACGTATCAAAATTCATCTCTTCAAGTTTATCTATTAACACCCTATAGCGATGGAATGCGTCCCCCTTGCTTTGTCCTGATCAGATACGAAAATTCGCAAAGCATGACAAGGGCACTTCTCTCCCCCTGAATGGAATAGATGCTCCTTCCGGGAGGTCGGGGCGAAGCACCGAATGTCAGTTTCACGCAAGATTTTTCCTCCGTCAATTCACCGTCGAGTACGGCACAGAGGCAATGTGCGTGGGAGCGTTAGAGGATGCTTTCAAGCCGACAACATTGGAACCAGGCTGGCCGAGTGGGCCCACTTGCCAGTGGGGACGTCGTACGCAACCCTTTTCCCTATGCCTCCCTGTCGCAAGCCAAGCGCAGGCCGTCCTGATCATTTCTGGAGTGGCCGGCAGGTTGACCCGCCTCGGGATCGTCGGGGCAGCTCTGGGCACTGCGCGGGCGAGAGTGGATCCTCCCGGCGCCCCTGCCCGATGCGTTCCCCCCTGGCCGCTCTTTGCGCTGTTGCCTGTCTGTTGACCCCGGCCATCCCCGAGGCCCACGCCCAGACCGCCTGGCAGACCTGCCGCTTCAACGGCCGCCCCGAAGCCTGCCTGGTCGCGGGCGGCTCCACCTCGTTCACGGTCACCTTCCGCTCCGATGGCAAGCAGATCGAGATGGAGAAGGTGGGCGAGCCCTGGACCTGCGGCCAGGGCGATCAGGAGGAATGCGGCAAGTTGCTGATCACCGAGCCCAGCAACGGCCGCACCACCCTGGCCACCTACCGGCAGACGTCCTCCGCCTTCCTGGTGCGCAGCGAGCGGGGCAACACCTACTCGATTCCCCATTGAAGGCGGTAGGCCATCGGGCCATGGTCGAGTTCTCCTGCTCGTGCCAGCAGGGCTACTCTGTCAATGAAGCTCGGGAGCGCCATTGTCACCAACCGTCTTCCGGGATGGCGAATTTCGGTTTTTCTTCTTCCGCGGTTAGTCGAGTTACACCAACAGGAGATTGTCGATGCCTGGAACAACTACTTTGGGGGCTGAGGTCACGAATGTTTCTGGCCATTGCATCTGGATGCTTATTGATGATGAGGAGCTGGCCCTTCCTTATGCCGAGTTTCCTTGGTTCAAAGCGGCTACGATTCAGCAGATCATCAACGTCGTGCGACCCACGGCCGACCATCTCTATTGGCCTGATCTAGACGTTGATTTGTCCGTTGAGTCGATACGCCATCCCGAGAGGTTCCCGCTGAGGGCGAAGACGATGTCCAAGTCATTCCACTCACCTGAGCCGCCGCCTCCAGTCCACTGATGCCATAAGGCCGTCCTCAGAGCCAGTGCAAGGGGTAGGGCATCGCCCCCGGCACCCAGCGGCTGAAGGCCCAGGCCAGGACCACCAGCAGCAGTGATCCGAGGAGAACCGGGAACAGCAGGAAGGGCCACGACATCCCCAGAAAGGCGGCCAGAAACGCCATCCCTCCGGCGGGGGGATGCAGGCAGCGCAGCTGCTGGCCCAGGAGGATCGTGAGCGCCACGGCCAGCGCCAGCACCAGGGGCCCCTGGCCCAGCAGACTCACCAGCCCCACCCCCAGGCTCCCCCCCAGCGTGTTGCCGAGCACCACGTTGCGCGGCTGAGCCAGTGGGCTGCGCGGATACCCGAAAAGCAGCACACAGGAGGCTCCCAGGGGCGCCACGATCAGCACCTGCACGCTCCAGGCCGTCAACAGGGCCATCAGGCCGACGGCCGTGAGGCCACCCAGGGACGTCACGCCGATCTGGCTCAGCCGGAAGCGTGGCTGCACGCGGCGCCCGCGCTGACGTTCCCGGCGCTGGAGCACCACCAGACGCCTCAGCCGCTGGGTCCCCAGTCCCGTGGAGCGTGCCCTGACTCTCCCCATCGGCAGCGGCGGCCCTGTGCTGGTGACGGTAGAGGGAGAAACGTGCAAGGCACGGGTCGGGCCCCCACGAACCCGCGAGCCGTCCTGGCGGTGAGGGTCGGTCAACACCAGACCTCCCCGACACCTGACTTAGCCTGCCCCGACCGTGGAATCGCCCCCTTGACCACCGCTCCGGAATCCCCCAGGCCTCCCCTTCCCCCCTTCGATGCTGCATCGGCGGCGAAGAAAGTGCGAATGGCCGAGGATGGCTGGAACAGCCGTGATCCGGCCCGGGTGGCGCTGGCCTACAGCCCGGGCAGCGTCTGGCGCAACCGGGCCGAGTTCGTCAGCGGCCGCGAGGCCATCGAGCAGTTTCTGGTCCGCAAATGGGCCCGGGAGCTCGACTACCGCCTGATCAAGGAACTCTGGGCCTTCCACGGCCACCGCATCGCCGTGCGTTTCGCCTACGAATGGCACGACGATTCCGGCCACTGGTTCCGCTCCTACGGCAACGAAAACTGGGAGTTTGATGACCAGGGCTTCATGCACACCCGCATCGCCAGCATCAACGACCTGCCCATTCAGGAGAGCGATCGCAAGTACCACTGGCCCCTCGGTCGCCGTCCCGACGATCACCCCGGCCTGTCCGATCTGGGCCTCTGAGCCACCGCCGCCCCTCGCCATCCGCCGGGAGCGCACGGAGCGGGCGCGCTTGGGTGGCCATCGTTAAGGTCTGAAGTGTGTGGCGTGGCGCGGCATGGAGGAAACCCTCGTCTTCGTCAGTGTGGGGGGCACCGCCACCGCGGAGCAGGAAGCCTTCGTGCGATCGATCGAAGATCGCCTGCGCACGGAATCCCTGGTTCCCAAAACCGTCGGCCGCAACACCTTCAGCGCCGATGCCCCCCTGAAGGCCATCACCGAGCTGATGGAGCACTGTTCCGGCATCGTCGTCATCGCCCTGGAGCGCTCCTACTTCCCCGCCGGCCTCGACAAGCGCGGCGGCCCGCGCCAGGCCAGCCTCGCCGACGTCCGCCTGCCCACCCCCTGGAACCACATCGAGGCGGCGATGGCCTACACCAAGCACCTGCCCCTGCTCGTGATCGTCGAGGCAGGGCTCAAGGCTGAGGGCCTGCTGGAGCCCGGTTACGACTGGTACGTCCAGACCCTGCCCCTGGAGGCGGCGGCGCTGGCCTCCAACGAATTCAACGGCGTGCTGGCCGACTGGAAGGAGAAGGTGCTGGCCCGGACGCCGGCGGCTGGCGCCACGGCACCGCGCCGTCCCCAGGCCCTCAACCCGGGGGACCTCTCGATCGCCGACCTGCTCGGTGCCCTCCGGCCGGTGCAGCTGTGGAGTGTGGTGATCGCCCTGACCGGCCTGCTGGCCGGGGCCTTCAGCCTCGGCGCCCGCCTGGTTCCCCCCCTGAAGGACACGACCCCGCCGGCCCACGGCGTTCGGCCAGGGCTGACCATCCCGGCCGCTGCGCCTCAGGCTGGCGAGACCTCCGGGCGCGGTTGAACGTCCGTGCCGAAGCTTTCCTCCTGATACACCAGGCCGCAGTTGCGCCGGATCCAGTGGGGATTGCTGCCCCGTTCCTCCACAAGGGAAGGGATGCGATGGCCGTTCCACGCATACCACCGCAGCGGAAACCGCGACACATGGGATCGCCCGGCCATGGCGTCGTGAATCATGCAATCCGGCATGTAGAACCCCTCCCGCTGGGTGGTCAGAAACCTCAGCAGCTCCTGGCAACCCTTGCGCGTGAGGATGAGGGCATGCAGGCAATAGAGCGGCCCCTGCAGCACATCGCCCAGCCAACGCGACGGCCGGGGCCAGGCTTTCTGGCTCAGGCGGGTGAGTTTGCGGGATCGATGCAGCCGCCGGGCCGGATGCCAGCGGGGCAGGGCGTCGTACTGAATCTGGGAGCCCATGAACAGCAGGTCGAAATGGCCGGGAGTTCGGCTCAGGAACGCCGGCCCCAGCTGGTGCCATCCCCGGGAAAAGCGGATGTCATCCTCGAAGATGCAGGCCCGTGGATAGCCCTGCTCGATGATGTGCTGGAGCAGGGTCACCTGGGTCACGGCGCAACCCTGGGCGCCGGGCAGGCTGAGAAAGTCTTCGCGATCAAGCAGTTGTTGGATGCCGAAAGGTTGCAGACTTTCCCTGACGTTTCCCGTGGCTCCGTCAAAGGCCGACCAGCGACGTGTGTCCGTGAATCCTGCCCATTCCAGCTGCTGGCGGCTGCTCTCCCAGCGATCCGGCCGGCGATCGAGATTGATCAGAAAGGCGGGGGTGTTCAGTAAGTCCTGCCAGGAAAGTTTGGCCATGCATCAATGCGGTGCACAGGCAGGCGCGGACTTCGGCATACTGAGATGCATCATGGAGATGGATGGTATCATCACAATCCGGCTTCCGATTGGCTGTTGATGAACGCCCCCGTACGCCGCGGCGTACGCAACACCCCCGTACGTGTCAGCCCGGGCGGCTCTCCGGCCCATCCCCTGGTCACCGTCGTCGTGGTGTTCCGCGAGCGGCACAGCGTTGCCCTTCGGTCGCTGCACTCAATCCTCGAGCACCGGGCCTACCCCTTCGTCCTGCACTACCGCGACAGCCAGTCCCCGCCCTCGGTGCGCCGGGAGCTTGAGGCGGCCGAGGCCCGCGGCGAGCTGAGCCTGTTCCCGGCGGCACCCGGCACCCCCAACCAGCAGCGCAACCAGGCGCTGCTGGCCGTGACGACCAAATATGTGTGCTTCATCGACAACGACGTGCTCGTCACCAGGGGCTGGATCGAGACCCTGGTGGCCACGGCGGAGCGAACCGGAGCGGGCATCGTTTTCCCCCTCTACCTGATGGGTGAGTTCGCCGCCGATCGCATCCACATGGCCGGCGGCAAGAACCATCTGTCGGAGAAAGACGGCCAGATCGAATACAACGAAGAGCATCTGTTCGCCAATGCTCCCGCCTCCCGCATCACCCCAACCCTGCAGGCAGGCGACTCCGATTTCGGCGAGTTCCATTGCATGCTGCTCAGCATGGCGATGCTCCAGGAGCTGGGCCCCCTTGATGAGGCCTACCTGCAGGTGAATGAGCACATCGACATCGCCATGCTGGCCCGGCAGGCGAACTACCGGGTCATCTTCGAGCCAAAGTCCGTCGTCAGCTACGTCTACGCCAACGAACACTCCCCCTACTGGCTCTGCGACATCGAGCCCTTCCGCCGGCGCTGGAGCCATGAGGTGGCGGCCCGGGATGTGGCCCACCTCTCCAGCAAATGGAAGCTGCGCTCCCTCCAGAGCATGACCTCCTTCCTCAACCGCCAGATCGGCAGCATGGAGCCGGTGCAGCCCCGCCCCCGGGAGCCTCTGGCCGCGGCGGCCGCGGCCGTGGACAACCACGTCTATTCCTATGTCCACTCCTTCCCTTTGCTGGTGCGGCAGTGCCTGGCGAACGGCCATTCCCCCCAGGAGATCGCCGAGCTCAACAGGGTGTTCGATGTGGCCGCCGAGCTGCACGGCGGCTCCTTCCGGGGCTCCAAGAAAACCTTCCAGGAGCATGTCGTCCGGGTGGCCAGCGTCCTGGTCGTGCACGGCGCCCCCTTCGATCTGGTCAAGGCCTCCCTGCTGCATGCCGCCTACATGCCCAACACCAGCTCCGGCCGGCACCTGGCTCCCACCGAGCGGAATCGGGCCCTGCTGCGGGAACTGGTGGGCCGCAGGGTGGAAGCGATCGCCCACGCCTATGCGGCCGCCAGCGCCGCGGGCCCCCGTATGGCCCCGCCGCCGGTGATCGAGGAACTGCCGATCGTCCGCGCCCAGGCCAGCGTGGTGCGGATCGCCAACGACATCGAGGATCTGCTCGACCACGCCGCCCTGCTGGAGCGCAAGTCGCTCCAGCACTTCGCCCGGGTTCATGCCTCCCACGGGCCCGTCGCCGAGGCCTGCGGCTATCAGGCCATGGTGGCGGAGTTCGCCGAGCGCCTCCGCCTGGCCGAGGCGGCCCTGGCGCCGGGCTCGCAGGATCCGGCGGCGGCGGCCTGGCTGATCGAGCTGCTGCGGGAGCGCTCGCCCCATCCCCTGCTGCAGTCCCATTCCCTCGCCGTGCGCTCGCGGCGGCTGGCGGCCCGCGTCGTGCGCAAGCTCCCCCGCCGGGGTATCCCCCTGCCGCTCAAACGGGCGGCCCGGAAAGTGCTCAGCCCCTTCGGGGTGCTCTGAACCGGAGCCCTGGCTTCCGCCCGGGGCCAGATCAGGCGGACCCCGCCCCCTGACGCTCCAGTACCCCCACGCAGCGCCCGCACAGGCTGGGATGCTCTGGGTGCTGGCCGATGTCGCTCTCGTGGTGCCAGCAGCGCTCGCACTTCGTCCCCGCCGCCCGCGCGATCCGCACCCGCACCCCCTCCTCCTCGGTCTCCGCCAGGGGGTTTTCCGCCGGAGGCGGCCCGCCCACCCGCAGGGCCGAGACCAGCAGCCAGTCGGCCAGGTTGTCGACCTCGGGGTGGGGGCTGGCCTCCACCAGGGCGAGGGCCTCGGGCAGGGTGGCCGCCTCCACCGCCCCATCCGCGGCCGGCGCCTCCAGCTCCAGCTGCACCTGGGCCTCGAGGGAGGCGCCCAGTTCCCCCCGGCCGCGGCAGCCCTCCAGCACCCGGTTCACCTGGGCGCGCAGCTCCAGGATCCGCTGCATCGGCGCCAGCAGCTCCGGCGCCGCCCAGCTCTCCGGCACCGTGGGCCAGCCCCGCTCGAACACCGAGGCTTCGGCCACCGGGTAGGGCAGGTTCTGCCAGATGTCCTCGGCCATGTGGCAGAGCACCGGCGCGATCAGCCCCGCCAGCCGCTCCACCACCAGGTGCAGCACCGTCTGGCAGCTGCGGCGCCGGAAGTCGCCGGCCGCACTCACGTAGAGGCGGTCCTTGGCGATGTCGAGGTAGACGTTGGAGAGATCCACCACGCAGAAGTTCTGCAGGGCCTGGAAGAAGCGGTAGAACTCGTAGCGCTCGAAGTCGGCGTTCACCGCCTCGATCAGGCTGGCGGTGCGCTGCAGCATCCAGCGATCCAGCAGGGGGAGATCCTCGATCGCCACCGCATGCTCGGCGGGCACGAAATCGTGCAGGTTGCCCAGCAGATAGCGGGCCGTGTTGCGCACCTTGCGGTACACATCCGCCAGCTGTTTGACGATCCCAGGCCCCAGCGGCACGTCGGCGGAGTAATCCACCGAGCTCACCCACAGCCGCAGCACGTCGGCGCCGTAGGCCGGCTCCTGCTTCTCGTTCTTGCCCCCCTCCACCAGCACAACGGGGTCCACCACGTTGCCCAGCGATTTGCTCATCTTGCGGCCCTTCTCATCGAGGGTGAAGCCGTGGGTGAGCACCCGCCGGTAGGGGGCCGTCCCGTTCACGGCCACCGAGGTGAGCAGGCTGCTCTGGAACCAGCCGCGATGCTGGTCGGAGCCCTCCAGGTAGAGATCGGCGGGGTAGCGCAGTCCCCGGCCCTGCAGCACGGCGGCCCAGGAGGAGCCCGAGTCGAACCACACATCCATGGTGTCGGTGCCCTTGCGCCACTGGTCGGCCTGGTCGGCCCAGGCGGGCGGCAGCAGGCCCGCCTCGTCCCGCTCCCACCAGACATCGGCGCCGTGCTCGGCGATCAGGGCCTCGGCGTGGGCCAGGGTGTCGGCGTTGAGCAGCACCTCGCCCGTCTCGCGGTGATAGAAGACCGGGATCGGCACCCCCCAGGAGCGCTGGCGGGAGATGCACCAGTCGCCCCGGTCGCGCACCATCGCCTCGATCCGGTTGCGGCCGCTGGCCGGCAGCCACTCCACCGCCGCGATCGCCTCCAGGGCCTGGGCGCGGAAGCCGTCGACGGAGGCGAACCACTGCTCGGTGGCCCGGAAGATGGTCGGTTTCTTGGTGCGCCAGTCGTAGGGATAGCGGTGTTCGTAGCGCTGCTCGGCCAGCAGCAGGCCGGCATCCCGCAGGGCGGTGATGATCGCCGGGTTGGCGTCCTTGAGCACGTTCAGCCCGGCGAAGGGGCCCGCTTCGGCGGTGAGGGTGCCGGCCTCATCCACCGGGCAGAGCACCGGCAGACCGTATTTGTTGCCGGTGTGGAAGTCGTCGACGCCGTGGCCCGGCGCCGTGTGCACCAGGCCGGTGCCGGTTTCGGTGGTGATGTAGTCGCCGCCGATCACCACCGGGCTGGTGCGATCCAGCAGCGGATGGCGGTACAGGATGCCCTCCAGCTGGGCCCCCTTGAGGGTGAGCAGCGGTTCGAGCGGTCGCTCCAGGCTGGAGCGCAGCGACTCCACCAGCTGGGCGGCCACCACCAGGTAGCGGGGGGTGCCGCCGTTGGTGGTGCCGTCGCGGCAGATGGCGTAATCCAGCTGGCCATTCACCGACACCGCCAGGTTGGCCGGCAGGGTCCAGGGGGTGGTGGTCCAGATGGCCACGAACAGCTGCTCCCGGTGGGCCGCATCGGTGGGTCCGGCGATGCCGGCGTCGGCCAGCAGCCCGGCCAGCGGCGCCGGCAGGTCCACCACCGGAAAGGCCACGTAGACGCTGGGGGAGGTGTGGCCGTCGGGGTACTCCAGCTCGGCCTCGGCCAGGGCGGTGCGGGAGCTGGGGCTCCAGTGCACCGGCTTGAGGCCCCGGTAGATGTGGCCCGCCAGCACCATCTTTCCGAAGACGCCGATCTGGGCCGCCTCGTAGGACTTCTGCAGCGTGAGGTAGGGCTCCTCCCAGTCGGCCCAGATGCCCCAGCGCCGGAAGCCGCTCCTCTGGGCCTCCACCTGCTCGAGGGCGTAGGCGTGGGCCCGGCGCCGCAGGTCGATGGGGGTGAGCTGCCGCCGCTCCTCGCTGCCCATCCCCTGCAGCACCTTCAGCTCGATCGGCAGGCCGTGGCAGTCCCAGCCCGGCACGAACCGGGCCCGGCGCCCCTGCAGCAGGGCGTGCTTGTTGATGATGTCCTTGAGGATCTTGTTGAGGGCGTGGCCCACGTGCAGGGCGCCGTTGGCGTAGGGCGGGCCGTCATGCAGGGTGAAGGGCTCCCCCGGGTTGCCGCGGCTGAGGCGTCCGTAGAGGTCGTGCTCCTTCCAGAAGGCCTGCAGTTCCGGCTCCCGCACCCGGGCGTTTGCCCGCATCGCAAAGGGCGTCTGCAGCAGGTTGAGCGTGTCCTTGTAGGACGCCGGGCTTGCCGTCACGTCGCCGGGGCGCGAGAAGGCTGGATTATCCCGCCTCGCCGAGACCCTCCTCCGGCAGCGGCGTCGTCGGCTCGGGTGGGGCTTCCGGTGTGGCCTCCGGCGCTGCCTCCGGCGGGGCTTCCGGGATGGCCTGCTCCAGCAGGGCGTCGATCGCCTCGAAGTCGCTGACCACCAGGGGCCCATCGCCGGTCGCCTCGGGCGCCCCGGTCGTCTCCGGCTCGGCCACCTCGGCCACCGCCGTCACCGCCGCCACCTCCTCCACCGCGGCCACCTCCTCCTGGGCCACCTCCGCCGCCACAGCCATCGCGGCGGCCTCCGGTGCCGCTGCTGGGGCGGCAGCGTCCGCCTCGGGCCGCACCCACTTCTTGGTGCTGGCGGGGCGGGCGGCGCGCCGTTCCGCCAGCCAGGCCCCCAGGCCGCTGGCCAGGCCGGCGCCGAGTTGCAGCAGCCGCCCCAGGGAGGCCCCGAGCTGGCTGAGGCTGGTCCGCCAGCGCTCCCACGACCAGAGCCGTTGGCGTTCTTCGTCGGTGAGCAGGCGCCAGCGGCCCTGGCCCACCTCCACCCCGAGCCGGCCGATCAGCAGGCCGCCGCAGAGCACCGCCAGCATCGGCGCACCGGTGAGCCGCTCGGCGCTGGTGACGAGCACCAGGCCCAGCAGCAGCACCACCGCCCCCCACACCGAATCCCTGGCCCGGCTCAGCTCCGAGGCCAGCAGGGGCAGCAGCAGCAGCAGCGTGCCGAGCAGCAGGGCCAGGAAGCCTCCGAGGGTGGCAAGCATGGCCGGGGCGACGTCTGGTCCCATTCTGGGCGGTGACCACCGGGGCGCCGCCGCCGACGGATCGCACCGGCCGGTCTGTCTAAAGTCCATCCAGGCCCACCTGGCGGAATTGGTAGACGCGCTGGATTTAGGTTCCAGTGGCTCAGGTCGTGGGGGTTCAAGTCCCCCGGTGGGCATCCCTGACGGATCCGGGCCCCCTTGGGGTGTGCTTTCGAGGGCGCACCTACGCTTCCCATCAATGGGAATGCCTGCATGACGAGCCCTCTCCGCCAGCTCACGGCGCTGCTCCTGGGCGTGGGGCCGCTGCTGGCGGCGGCTCCCGTCCGGGCGCTGGAGGAGATCCAGCTCACCCTGCCCCTGCTCGAGACGGCCTTCACGGTTCAGATCCGCGAGCTGAAGGATCAGCGCACCCTGCTCTCCGGCAACAGTGACCTCGCCGAGCTGGATCGGGCCACCAACGGCGCCATCGGCCGCCGGCTGGTGGAGGCCTTCCAGACGCCCCTGCCCCTGCCGCTCAAGGCCCTCGCCGAGCAGTCGGTGGGTTCACCCCTGGTCAACCAGGTGCTGCTGCTGATCTCCTCGGTGGTGCTGGTGGAGGGGGTGCGCCAGCCGCTCGACTCCAGCCAGCTGGCGGCCTCCCTGGAGAGCAGCCAGGCCAAGGGCAGCCTCAACCTGCTGGAGGTGCTGGAGGCCCTGCCCGGCAAGAGCGCCACGGTGGACCTGCAGCGGGTGGTCTTCGCCATCGATCGACTCACCAGCCAGCAGCGCCTGGGCAACCAGCTGGTGGCCTCCCTGCCCGCCGCCGGGATCAGCCCGGCCCTCAGCCAGGCCGGCCCCCTGGCGGTGAAGCGCCAGGAGCTGGCGATCCCCGTCACCCACCGCCCCAAGCCCCTGCAGGTGGTCACCATCCAGCCGGAAACCGGCTCCAATGGCCGTCTGGTGCTGATCTCCCACGGCCTCTGGGACGACCCCGAAAGCTTCGAGGGCTGGGGCCGGCACCTGGCCAGCCACGGCTACACCGTGCTGCTGCCCCGCCACCCCGGCAGCGACAAGTCGCAGCAGCAGGCCATGCTCTCCGGCCAGGTGCCGCCCCCCAAGCCGGAGGACCTGCGGCTGCGGCCGATGGACATGACCTCCGCCATCGATGCGGCCGCCGCCGGCAGCCTGGGGTTGCCGGCCGGTCTGCGCACCGATGCCGTCGTGGCCATGGGCCAGTCCTACGGCGCCACCACGGTGCTGCAGCTGGCCGGGGCCCGGCCCAGTGCGGCCCTGCTCAAGCGCTTCTGCGACGACGTCACCAATCCGGCCCGCAATGTCAGCTGGGTGCTGCAGTGCAGCTTCCTCAGCTCCGCCGACCAGGCCGGCCTGGCCGATCCCCGGGTCAAGGCGGTGGTGGCGGTCAGCCCGCCGATGTCGCTGCTGTTCGATCAGGGTTCGGGCCGCGCCATGAACGGCCGGGTGCTGCTGGTGAGCGGCAGCCGCGACTGGGTGGTGCCCTCCGGTCCTGAGGCGCTGCGGCCCATGGCGATGGAAGCGCGCAACGCCGGCGGCGGCCACCGGCTCGTACTGGCCAAGGATGGCGACCACTTCAACCTGCGCTCCCACTTCGCTGACGGCGGCGGCGCCCTGCGGGGGCTGCTGCTCGCCTGGACCGACGGCGCCTTCGCCGCCGGCGCCGCGGTGGCCCCGGCCCCGGACGCGCCGTCGCTGCTGCCCCCCGATGGCTGGGGTGCCACCGAGTTCCCCCTGGTGGACATCACCGGCAGCCTGCGCAGCCTGCCCCTCGGCCCCAACCAGCCGTGATCGCGCCGACCCGGGTTGCCCTGTCGCGCCCACCGGGCGTCTTCCGTAATCTGGGGCCTCCGATGGGGATCCGGACCTGGCCCAGGTCATGACAGACACGCTGGCACCCACGTCCGCCTCCGTGGCTTCGACCACGCCCGTGCCGCGGCTCAGTGTCCCCAGGGAGTACCTGGATCCCCCCGCCGCCTGGAACCCCACGGTGGGCCTGTTCCTGGCGGGCTATGGCCTGGCGGCCCTGACGATCTGGGGCTGGTTCGTGGGGGGCTGGCCCCTGCCGGCCCTGCTGGCCCTGGGCTTCCTGGCCCTGCACCTGGAAGGCACCGTCATCCACGACGCCTGCCACAACGCCGCCCATCCCAACCGCATCTGGAACGCGGTGATGGGCCATGGGGCGGCCCTGCTGCTGGGCTTCAGCTTCCCGGTGTTCACCCGGGTGCATCTGCAGCACCACGCCCACGTCAACGACCCCAAGCTCGATCCCGACCACATCGTCAGCACCTTCGGGCCCCTGTGGCTGATCGCGCCGCGCTTCTTCTATCACGAGGTCTTCTTCTTCCGCCATCGCCTCTGGCGCCACAACGAGCTGTTCGAGTGGGTCCTGGCCCGCACCATCTTCGTGCTGATCGTGGTGGCGGCCGCCCGGCATAACTTCCTGCCGTTCGTCTTCAACTGCTGGTTCGCTCCGGCCCTGATGGTGGGCGTCACCCTCGGTCTGTTCTTCGATTACCTCCCCCACCGGCCCTTCCAGTCCCGCAACCGCTGGCACAACGCCCGTGTCTACCCGAGCAGGCTGATGAACTGGCTGATCATGGGCCAGAACTACCACCTGATTCACCATCTCTGGCCGTCGATCCCCTGGTTCGAGTACCAGCCGGCGTATCACGCCACCAAGCCGATTCTCGATGCCAAGGGTTCACCCCAGCGGCTGGGACTGTTCGAGAGCCGCGCCGACAGTCTCAACTTCCTCTACGACATCTTTCTGGGCGTGCGCTCCCACAAGAAGCGCCGCAGCCGTCTGCGTCCCCTGGTCCGGTTGATGCCCACCCGCCATGCCCGCCGGCGGGTGCTTGAACTGCTGCACCGCACCGCCATCTCGCCGGTGCGCTGAGCGCCTTGTCACCGCCGTCCGGTTTCAGTCGCCCAGAATCTTCGGCACCCGGAAGAAATCCCCCTCCCGCTGGGGGGCCAGGGACAGCAGCTCCTCGCGCACCGGGGTGGGATCCACCGCGTCGGGGCGGGTGACGTTGACCACCTCCACCGCCCGGGTGGTGGGGGGCACCCCTTCGGTGTCCACCTGCTCGAGATGGGCGACGTAGTCGAGGATCCGCTCCAGCTGAACGGTGTAGGTGGCGATCCGCTCCTCGGGCAGGGCCAGGCGGGCCAGCTGGGCCACCTTGCGCACATCGTCGGCCGTGATCCGCTCCATCGTCGCGCTCGTCGTCGTCGTCCGAACCTAGCCGCGGCCGTCGCCGCCTCAGCCCGCTTCCCCGTCCGGCCCCAGGAAGTCGGCCAGGTCGTCGGCCAGGGCCGCCGCCGCCAGCTCCAGGAAGCGGGCGCCATGCTCGGCGCTGGCCAGGAACGGGTCGGAGCCCATGCGGCCATCGGGATGGCGGCGGCGGAAGTCCTCGGGGCCATGGATCGGCCCGGCCGGGGCCGCCTCCGGCAGCGGCCGCTGCTTGGCGCCCAGGCTGGGCTCCAGGTGCAGGGTGAGGGCGATCTCGCTGGGGGTGGCATGGTGCCCCTCCCGCTCGCCGTAGCGATCGCGCGCCTCCCGCATCACCGGGCCGGCGGTGAACCAGTTGGCCAGACGGCAGCGCAGCCGCTCGGCGCCCGGCAGCCCCCGGGAGGCGGCGGTGCCGTAGGCCTGGGCGAAGGCGGCCCGGGCGGTGGCGATGTTGCCGCCGTGGCCGTTGATCACGTAGATGCGCTCGAAGCCGTGGCGGGCCAGGGAGAGCACCACGTCATGGAGCACGGCCAGCAGGGTGGAGGGCTGCAGGCTGATGGTGCCGGCGAAGCCCAGATGGTGCTCGGCCATGCCGAAGGCCTGGGCGGGCGTCACCAGCACCCCGGTGCGGCGTCCCACCTCCAGGGCCACGGCTTCGGCAGTGAGGGCGTCGGTGCCGATGGCACCGGTGGGCCCGTGCTGCTCGGTGGAGCCCAGCGGCACGATCACCCCCCGGCAGCGGCTGAGGTAGTCCTCCACCTCGGGCCAGCTGCGCAGCTGCAGCCGGATCTCCTCGTTGCTGGCCACGGGGCCCGGAACCGTGCTGGGGCCTGGAGCGGTGCTGGGCATCGATCGGGTCATGGTGAACATGGCGGCCGGCGCCGTGCTGCCTAGGATCGACCCTATCCGCGGCGTCACGATGCTGCATCGCAAGCTCGACCGTTTTCGCCTGGAGCAGCGGCCGGTCTGGGTCTACCTGCTGGATCAGCAGCGCTGGATCGAGCGGGCCCTGGTGGTGGAGATCGAGGGCGATCTGGTCACCCTCCGCTACGACGATGAGGACGGCGACGAGCGCCACAGCTGGGAGGAGAGCGTCCGGCTGGCCTCGATCGGGGCCGTCAGCACCCGGCTGGCCTCGGTGAGCCGCTCCGCCGATGCCGACGACCTGCCCACCACCGGCGACTGTCCCGAGGCCGAACGGCTCGGCAGTTCCTGATCGGTGGCCCGACGGCCGCCAGCGGGCGGAACTCAGTGGGCGGTGCCGTTGCCGTCGTAGTCGTCGGTGTCGTAGTAGCCCCCCTTGGTGCCGAAGAACAGGGTGGTCAGCACGAACAGGCCGCTGACGGCCAGAAGCACGGTGCCGAGGTTGAAGCTGGCGGTTTCCATGGTGGGGCGTTGATCAGGAGGTAGGGCTGTTCAGCGCTGAGGCCAGTGTGGCCCGTCGGCGCGTCCACCGCTCCCCGGGGCGGCCTCCGGTCCGCTTCCCCGCACCGTCGGCGGTTCCGTGGGGCGTCAGGCGAGGTGGGCGCTGAGCAGCTCGAGGTCCTGGGCGTAGAAATCCCGGATCGAGCCGATCAGGGACGGAGACAGCGCCCGGCGCGCTTCCTTGGCCAGGCCCTGCTCCGAGGCGTTGACCTTCACCGGGCTGTCTTCGCTGATGAAGCCCTTCTCCTGAAGCCAGGAATCCAGCCGGCTCAGATGGCTGACCTCATCAACGATCAGGTGGCCGGATTCGTCGAACAGCCACCAGCTCTGGGGCCGGAAGATGAAATCAACCCGATGCAGGCTCTGCTGAAACAGCCAGTCCTCACAGAAGGTCCGAAAATCCGTCAAAGCCCAGCGCGGGGGCCTGTGCAGCGGAAACTGGGACACCAGCTCGGTGCCGCCGCGAAGCGAGAAGCAGTAGGCCGAAATCAGCCGCTCGACGGGACAGCGAACGAAGGCGACGGAGGTTCGGGCGGCATAGAGGCGATCGCCCAGCAGCTTGCGCCGGATGAAATCGGCATAGAGGTGCCCGAGGGGGCGCCCGTGGATCAGGGTGGCGGCATAGGTGCCCCCACACCGGGGGACGTGCACAAAGATGTACCCGGACTTCAGGTAATCGAGGCGGGCCTTCAGGCCTGTCCGGGTGAAGCGCAGCCGATCGAGAATGGAGTAGCGCTTCGCCATGGCCGCCGAACGTTATCCCTTGGTTAAGACCTGGTTAAGCCAGCCGAGTCCCTCCCCGCCGTACCAAGGGACACGGGATGCAAAACGCAACGGAAAAGCCAGCGACCTGGCTGCAGACTCGGCCGGAGGCCGCCCCATGGTGACCAGCTGCCACGCCCCTCCGGTTCCTCCCCTCCCCCCGTCCTTCTTCGCCCGCCCCGCCGAGGTGGTGGCCCCGGAGCTCATCGGCTGCCTGCTGCTGCGGCGTCAGCCGTCGGGCGCCCTGCGCTGGGGCGTGATCGTCGAGACCGAGGCCTACTGCCAGAGCGAGCCGGCCTGCCACGGCCACCGCCGCCGCTCGGCGAGCAACGACACCCTCTTCGGGGAGCCCGGCCGGTTCTACGTCTACCTGACCTACGGCGTGCACCACTGCGTCAACGTGGTCACCGGCCGTCCCGACTGGGCCAACGGGGTGCTGCTGCGGGCGGCCGCCCTGCCGGGGGAGCCGGAGCGGGCGGCGGCCGGCCCCGGCCTGCTGGCCCGCTGCTTCGCCATCGACCGCCGTCAGGACGGCCGGATCGCCGCGCCGGCCTCGGGCCTGTGGCTGGCCGCGCGGCCGCTGGCGCTGGTGGCGCTGCTGGAGGGGTCAGGGCCCCAGGGGGAGGCGCCGCTGCTGCAGACCCAGCGCATCGGCGTTTCCCAGGGGCAGGAGCTGCCCTGGCGCTGGTACCTGCGCGCCAGCCGCAGCGTCAGCCGGCGCGCCCACGGCGATCGCACGCCCCGCCAGGATGGGCTCGCCGCCCTGCTGGCCTCTACGGTTGGGGCGTTCGACGGGAGCAGAACGCCTTGAGCGGCTGGAGTCACCGCCATGTGCTCGACCTGGCGTCCTTCTCGGTCGACGACTTCGCCACCGTTCTCGAACTGGCCCAGCGCTTCCGGGCCCTGCCGGTGGCCGGCGCCCGGCGCCTGCCTGCCCTCCAGGGCCGGCTGATGACCAGCCTCTTCTTCGAGCCCAGCACCCGCACCCGCAGCAGCTTCGAGCTGGCCGCCAAACGGCTCTCGGCGGAGGTGCAGAGCTTCTCGCCGTCGTCGAGCTCCCTCAGCAAGGGGGAGAGCCTGCTGGACACCGCCCGCACCTACGTGGCGATGGGCGCCAACATCCTGGTGGTGCGCCACCGCTGCGCCGGGGTGCCCCACAGCCTGGCCCGCGACCTCGACCGCTGCGGCGAGAGGGTGTCGGTGCTCAGCGCCGGTGACGGCCTGCACAGCCACCCCAGCCAGGGCCTGCTCGACCTGTTCACCCTGGCGCGCCACTTCGAACCCGAAGCCCCCTCCCCCGCCAGCCTGCGGGGCCGCCGCATCGTCATCGTCGGCGACGTGCTCCATTCCCGGGTGGCCCGCTCCAACCTCTGGGCCCTCACCGCCTGCGGCGCCGACGTGGTGCTCTGCGGGCCGGCCACCCTGCTGCCCGACTGCTTCGCCGACTTCGTGCTGGCCCCGCCGCCGGGCCAGGGGGCCGACCCGGTGGCCGCCCGGGGTCGGGTGCGGGTCGAGCGGCGCCTGGAGGAGGCCCTGCCCGGGGCGGATGCCGTCATGACCCTGCGTCTGCAGAAGGAGCGGATGCAGCAGCACCTGCTCACCAGCCTGGACACCTACCACCGCCAGTACGGGCTCAGCCACCGGCGCCTGGCCCTCTGCGGCGACGCCGTGCCGGTGCTGCACCCCGGCCCGGTGAACCGGGGGGTGGAGATCGCCGGTGAACTGCTCGACGATCCCGGCCGCAGCCTGGTGGAGGAGCAGGTCCGCAACGGCATTCCGATCCGGATGGCCCTGCTCTATCTGCTGGCCGCCGTCTGAGAGCTCAGCCCGTCGGAAGGCGTCTCCGGCCCCTCAGAGCAGCTTGAAGCCATCCAGCAGCAGGCCGTAGAGCAGACCCATGCGGGCCATGTCCAGCACCTGCAGCCGCAGTTTCAGCGGCTGGGCCAGCAGCCGGCCCCGCAGCCGGGCCGCCACTTCGATGGCCAGCACGCACACCAGGGCTCCGAGGGGATCGAACAGGGACAGGGCGCCGGTGATGGAGCCGACGCTGCCGCCGATCACGAAGCCGCCCAGCAGCACGATCAGCAGCAGGGAAAGGCGGCGCCAGGGATTTTCAGCCCAGGCCTCCAGCAGGTTGCCGGACTGGGTGATCCGCTGCTGAAATCGGGTCTGTTGGAAGCGGGGAGGCAACGGTGCGAACCTGCCGCTGGGTGGAAAGGGGGAGCAGGGGGCTCACCACCCGAGGGTGGAAAGCCACTGGCGGTGATCCCCATCACCCGGCCCAATCCCTGCGATCTCTTGTCTACACCATCTCTGGCGTCTTGACAGCATTTTCCCCCCACCGATAGGGGATGCCAATAAAAAAGCCCGAGGCCGAGGCCCGGGCGGGGTGATGGGGACGACACCAGCAAACCAATCTCCAGCGGGTCGGGCAAGGGGGGGCAGCCGCTGACCGGAGCGTCCCTGCAGGGGCTTGACGGGTGGCGTGGTCGTTCTCAGACGTCCCGATTCAGCCGTCCCCGTCCTTCTTGCGGGATCCCTTGCCTTCCAGCAGTTCCAGCAGGGCTTCCATCTGGGCCATCACCCCCCGCACCTCACCGGCCTCCGGCAGCAGGCCGTCCTCCATGACGCCCTGGTGCATCTCCCGCAGCTCCTGGCGGATGTAGCGCAGATGACTGACAACCTGTTCGCGCTTGGACTGCGACATTGAGCGGGCCCCTGATCAACCCCCTCTTTTACCCCATCGCCGATTCACTTCCGTCCGAACCGCTCCTTGGCCTGCTGGTAGAAGGCGAGATCCACACCGTCCAGCCCAGCCTCGCGGGCCAGGGATTCGATCTTGCGCCGGATGATCGGCCGCACCAGGAACGGGATCTCCTTCAGGCTGGTTTCGGCGTCGCTGCTCCAGTCCATCGGCAGGTGTGGGCGTGGGCCTGGGCTGCCGGGAGCCCGGCCGGGGAGAATGGTGGATGGAGAATAGGGGACTCGAACCCCTGACCTCTGCGGTGCGATCGCAGCGCTCTACCAGCTGAGCTAATTCCCCTTCGATCGCCATTATCACCATCCCGTCCCCCTCCCCGGCCGCCCCCTTGGTTGATTCCAGCCTGTCCATCACCCCCGAGCGGCTCGCGGCCTTCGATGAGGCGTCCATCGCCGAGCTCGCCCGACGCCTCGAGGACGACGACTACCCCACCCCGTTCGCGGGCCTGGCCGACTGGCACCTGCTGCGGGCCCTGGCCATCCACCGCCCCGACCTGATCCGGCCCTACGTCCATCTGGTGGATCAGGAACCTTTCGATGAGGAGTGAGGAGGACGCCCTTGCGGGACGGCGGGTGCTGGTGCTGATCAGCGGCAGCATCGCCGCCGTCAAGCTGCCCCAGCTGGTCAGCGCCCTGGTGCAGCGGGGGGCCCTGGTGCGCTGTGTGCTCAGCCCCGCCGCCGAGCGGCTGGTGAGCGGGGTGGCCCTGGCCAGCCTCAGCCGCTCCCCCTGCCACATCGAGGCCGACCAGTGGAGCCACCGGGAGGCACGGCCCCTGCACATCGCCCTGGCCGAGTGGGCCGAGGTGGTGCTGCTGGCCCCCCTCAGCGCCACCAGCCTGGCCCGCTGGGTGCACGGCATGGCCGACACCCTGCTGGCCAGCACCCTGATCGCCTGCGAGGCTCCCGTGGTGGCCGCCCCGGCCATGAACAGCGCCATGTGGGCCGCCCCTGCGGTGCGCCGCAACTGGCGGGAGCTGCAGGACTGGGGGCGGGTGCTGCCCCTGGAGCCGGGCAGCGGCCTGCTGGCCTGCGACCGGGTGGGTGATGGGCGCATGGCGGACCCGGCGCTGCTGCTGCTGGCGCTGGAGTCGGTGCTGCTGGCCGGCTGCCGCCGCGACTGGGCCGGGCGCCGCCTGCTGGTCAGTGCCGGCCCCACCCGGGAGGCCCTCGATCCGGCCCGCTGCCTCACCAACCCCAGCACCGGACGCATGGGCGTGCTGCTGGCCCAGGCCGCCCGTCTGCGCGGCGCCAGCGTCGATCTGGTGCATGGCCCGCTGGCGGTCGATCCGGCCTGGCTGGAGGGTCTCCAGCGCCACCCCGTGGTCACCGCCGCTGAGATGGAAACGGCCCTGCTGCGGCTTCAGGGGGGCGCTGACGCCATCGCCATGGCCGCCGCCGTCGCTGACCACCGTCGCCGCAGCCCCGAGGGCCACAAGCTTCCCAAGGAGGCCCTGGAGGCCTCCCTCACCGGTGGCTGGGAGCCGGTGCCCGATCTGCTGGCGGCCCTGGTGCAGAGCCGGCCGCCGGCCCAGGCGATCCTGGGGTTCGCCGCCCAGAGCGGTGAGGTGCTCGAAGAGGCCCGCGCCAAGTTCGCCCGCAAGGGCTGCGATCTCCTGTTCGCCAACCCGATCGACCGCCCCGGGGCGGGGTTCGGGTCGGCCGGCAACGAGGGCTGGCTGCTGGGTCCGGGATCCGGGGAGCGCCGCCTGGAGCCCATGGGCAAGCTGGCCCTGGCCCACCGGCTGCTCTCAGCGCTGGCGGAAGCGGCGGCCCTCAGGACTCCGGTTCGGGCGCCAGCAGATCCATGAACGTGCGTAGCTGCAGCCGGGGGATGTAGGGCCAGCCGCCGCTGCTCTCCATCTCGGAGAGCAGGGTGAACAGGCCGTTGCGGTCGCCGGGGAGGCTGCTGCGGAAGGGGCCGTCCTGGATGGTGCGGTGCAGGTGCTCGATGCGGCGGAGCAGATCCAGCAGGGCTTCGGGCTGCTCGGCGCGCTGCTCGGCGATCCTCAGCAGGGTGTCGAGGGCCCCCTGGAGCTCGGGGTCGGCAGCTGGGTCGAAGGCTGGGTCGGGCGCGGGTGCGGACGCGGTTGCGGACTGCGGCGGGGAGGGCGTGGATTCGTCGATCGGGTGGGTGCGGCTCAGGGTCATCTCCCTCTCATACAGGTTGTTGAGAGCCCACGCAAGCCACCTGGAATGGGCGTTTTGCACCGGTAGGATCCCGGCCAGCCCAGTTCCCGTTCCGTCTCTGCGGCTTCTCCCCATGCGTTTCCGTCCCCTGCTGGCCCTCGTGCTGGCTCTGTGCCTGACCCTGGTGTCCGCATGCAGCGGCGGGGCCAAGGCCGTTGATCGGGCCAACCTCACCTACGAAGACATCCACAACACCGGTCTGGCGAATGACTGCCCGACCCTGCCCGATTCCGCCCGCGGCACGATCTCCCTGGATCCCTCGGCCACCTACCAGCTCAAGGAGATCTGCATGCACCCCTCCGAGGTGTTCGTGAAGGGGGAGCCCGCCAACAAGCGCCAGGAAGCCCAGTTCGTCGCCGGCAAGATCCTCACCCGCTACACCTCCAGCCTTGATCAGGTCTACGGCGACCTCAAGGTCAGCGGTGACAAGCTCACCTTCAAGGAACTGGGTGGCATCGACTTCCAGCCGATCACCGTGCTGATGCCCGGCGGTGAGGAAGTGCCCTTCATGTTCTCCAGCAAGGAGCTCAAGGCCTCCGCCACCGGCACCGCCTTCTCCACCAGCACCGACCTCAAAGGCGAGTACCGCGCCCCCAGCTACCGCACCAGCAACTTCCTGGATCCCAAGGGCCGCGGCCTGACCACCGGCTACAGCAGCGCCGTGGGTCTGGTGCCCGCCGGCGATGAGTTCGCCGGGGAAACCGTCAAGCGCTACGTGGATGGCTCCGGCACCATGGACCTCTCGATCACCAAGGTCGATCCCAGCACCGGCGAGTTCGCCGGGGTGTTCACCGCCATCCAGCCCTCCGACACCGACATGGGCACCAAGGCCGTCGTCGACGTCAAGATCACCGGCGAGCTCTACGGCCGCCTCGAGCAGGTCTGAGTCCAAGGCAGGGCCCTACTCTGCTCCCCGACAACCCGTTGATTCCAGGGGCCCGCGGGCCCCTTTTTTTTGGCCGCCCTTTTTCACGGCCGAAGGTTGGTCTGGGAGGATGGGCCCATTCCCTGTGCAGCCCCGGCCCGTCGCCATGACGCTCGCCAACACCGCCGCCCGCTCCGATCTGATCGCCCCCCACGGCGGCAGCCTCGTCGACCTGATGGTGCCGCCGGAGCAGCGGGCCGCGGCGGTGGAGGAGGCCCGCGCCTCGGTGGACAGGGTGCTGGAGTGCAGCCACCGCAACGCCTGCGACGTGGAACTGCTGATCGTGGGTGGCTTCTCGCCCCTGCGTGGCTTCATGCACCAGGAGGACTACGACGCGGTGGTGGCCGGCCACCGCACCACCAGCGGCCTGCTGTTCGGCCTGCCGATCGTCTTCGACACCGACGACGCCTCCGTCGCCGTGGGCCAGCGGCTGCTGCTCACCTACCAGGGCCAGGACCTGGCCGTGCTCACCGTGGAGAGCCGCTGGGAGCCCGACAAGGTGGTCGAGGCCAAGGGCTGCTACGGCACCACCTCCCTGGAGCATCCGGCGGTGCGCATGATCGCCACCGAGCGGGGCCGCTATTACCTGGGCGGACGGCTCCAGGGTCTGGCCCTGCCGGAGCGGGTGTTCCCCTGCAGCACCCCGGTGCAGGTGCGCGCCACCCTGCCGGCGGGCCAGGACGTGGTGGCCTTCCAGTGCCGCAACCCCATCCACCGGGCCCACTACGAGCTGTTCACCCGCGCCCTCGAGGCCCCCAACGTCAGCAAGGGGGGGGTGGTGCTGGTGCACCCCACCTGCGGTCCCACCCAGGAGGACGACATCGCCGGAGAGGTGCGCTTCGCCACCTACGAACGGCTGGCCGCCGAGGTGGACAACCCCCGCATCCGCTGGGCCTACCTCCCCTACGCGATGCACATGGCCGGCCCCCGGGAGGCCCTGCAGCACATGATCATCCGCAAGAACTACGGCTGCACCCACTTCATCATCGGCCGCGACATGGCTGGCTGCAAATCGTCCCTCACCGGCGAGGACTTCTACGGCCCTTATGAGGCCCAGGACTTCGCCCGGGACCAGGCCACCGAACTCGGCATGGAGACAGTGCCCTCCCTGAACCTCGTCTACACCGAGGAGGAGGGCTACGTCACCGCCGAGCACGCCCAGGCCCGGGGGCTGCACATCCGCAAGCTGAGCGGCACCCAGTTTCGCCAGATGCTGCGCGGCGGCGAGGAGATCCCGGAATGGTTCGCCTTCCGTAGCGTGGTGGAGGTGCTCAGGGCCGCAGCCTGAGCCCCGTCCGACCCCGGACGCCGATTAACATTCTGTTACTTTCACTCTCACACAGGAGACAGGGTCGTGAAGAAACGCTGGCGCAACGCGGGGCTCTACGTGCTCCTGGTGATCGTGATGATCGCCGTGGGCACCGCCTTCCTGGAGCGGCCCGATCCGGCCCGCGCCCCCCGCACCCTGCGCTACAGCGACTTCGTCGAGGCCGTTCAGGCCAACGAGATCTCCCGGGTGCTGATCTCCCCCGACCGCGGCACCGCCCAGGTGGTGGAGAACGACGGCCAGCGCGCCGTGGTGAATCTCGCCCCCGACAAGGACCTGCTCAAGCTGCTCACCGACCACAACGTCGACATCGCCGTGCAGCCCAACCGGGAGCCGGCGGCCTGGCAGCAGGCGATCGGCAGCCTGATCTTCCCGCTGCTGCTGCTCGGTGGCCTCTTCTTCCTGCTTCGGCGCGCCCAGGGCGGCGGCGGCAACCCGGCCATGAACTTCGGCAAGAGCAAGGCCCGGGTGCAGATGGAACCCCAGACCCAGGTCACCTTCGGTGACGTGGCCGGCATCGAGGGCGCCAAGCTCGAGCTCACCGAGGTGGTCGACTTCCTCAAGAACCCCGATCGCTTCACCGCCGTCGGCGCCAAGATCCCCAAGGGTGTGCTGCTGGTGGGCCCTCCGGGCACCGGCAAGACCCTGCTGGCCAAGGCCGTGGCCGGCGAGGCGGGCGTGCCGTTCTTCTCGATCTCCGGCTCGGAGTTCGTCGAGATGTTCGTGGGCGTCGGCGCCAGCCGCGTGCGCGACCTGTTCGAGCAGGCCAAGAAGAACGCCCCCTGCATCGTCTTCATCGATGAGATCGACGCCGTGGGCCGCCAGCGCGGCGCCGGCCTCGGCGGTGGCAACGACGAGCGGGAGCAGACCCTCAACCAGCTGCTCACCGAGATGGACGGCTTCGAGGGCAATACCGGCATCATCATCGTGGCGGCCACCAACCGCCCCGACGTGCTCGATTCGGCCCTGATGCGGCCGGGCCGCTTCGACCGCCAGGTGGTGGTCGACCGTCCCGATTACGCCGGCCGCCTCCAGATCCTCGGTGTCCACGCCCGCGGCAAGACCCTCGCCAAGGACGTCGACCTCGACAAAGTGGCCCGCCGCACCCCCGGCTTCACCGGTGCCGACCTGGCCAACCTGCTCAACGAGGCGGCCATCCTCGCCGCCCGCCGCCAGCTGGCCGAGGTGTCCATGGATGAGGTCAACGACGCCATCGAGCGCGTCATGGCCGGCCCGGAGAAGAAAGACCGGGTGATGAGCGAGCGCCGCAAGCGCCTGGTGGCCTACCACGAGTCCGGCCACGCCCTGGTGGGCGCCCTGATGCCGGATTACGACCCCGTCCAGAAGATCAGCATCATTCCCCGCGGCCAGGCCGGCGGCCTCACCTTCTTCACCCCCAGCGAGGAACGCATGGAGTCGGGCCTCTACTCCCGCTCCTACCTGCAGAACCAGATGGCCGTGGCCCTCGGGGGCCGGGTCGCCGAGGAGATCGTCTACGGCGAGGACGAAGTCACCACCGGGGCCTCCAACGACCTCCAGCAGGTGGCCCGCGTCGCCCGCCAGATGGTCACCCGCTTCGGCATGAGCGACCGCCTCGGCCCTGTCGCCCTGGGCCGCGCCCAGGGGGGCATGTTCCTCGGCCGCGACATCGCCGCCGAGCGCGACTTCTCCGAGGACACCGCCGCCGCCATCGACGAGGAGGTCTCCCAGCTGGTGGCCGACGCCTACCGCCGGGCCACCGAGGTGCTGCTCGCCAACCGGGCCGTGCTCGATGAGCTGGCCGAGCTCCTGGTCGAGAAGGAGACGGTGGACGCCGAGGAGCTCCAGGAGCTGCTCATCTCCCGCGATGTGACGGTGGCCGCCTACGTCTAGGCCTCCCTGCGAGTCCCTGATCCAGTCCCTGCACCACCAGCCCCTGCTGGTGGTGCTTCGTGCTGAGCAGCCAGCGCTCCTGGCCCCCCAGCTGGGCCAGCTGGCCGCGCTGGGGGTGCGCCATGTGGAGATCGCCTGGGGGCCCTCGCCGGCCTGGATCCCCGAGTGCCGCTCCTTGATCGAAGCGTTCCCCGACCTGCGGCTGGGGGCGGCCTCGATCTGCACCCCCGCGGCCCTCGCCGCCGCCCTGGAGGCCGGTTTCTCCTACGGCGTCTCCCCCGTCCTGGAGCCTGAGCTGCTGGAGACGGCGGCCATGGCCCGCTTCGCCCTGGTTCCCGGGGTGATGACCCCCACGGAGGTGAACCGGGCCCGCTGCCTGGGCTGTCCGATCGTCAAGCTGTTCCCCGCCGCCAGCGTCGGCATCGGCCACTGGCGGCGCCTGCGGGATCCCCTCGGCCCACCGCTCCCCTTCTGCATCGCCGCCGGGGGTCTTCTGCCCGGTGATGTGCGTCCCTGGCTCGAGGCCGGGGTCGACGCTGTCGCCCTGGGCTCGTCGCTGGTGGCCCAGGGGCCGGAGCTGCTGCGGCAGGTGCTGACTGACCTGCCGCAACGGCCCTGATCGGGCGGATCACCAGAGGCTGCACTGGCCCTGCTGGCGCAGCAGGTGATCGGCCAGCACCAGGGCCACCATCGCCTCCACCATCGGCACGGCCCGGGGCAGGACGCAGGGGTCGTGGCGTCCCTTCGCCGCCAGGGTGGTGGCGGCGCCGGTGGCATCGATGGTCTGCTGCTCCTTGCGGATCGTGGCCGTGGGCTTGAAGGCCACCCGCAGCTGGATCTCCTCCCCGTTGCTGATGCCCCCCTGGATGCCGCCCGAGTTGTTGGTGGCGGTCCGCAGGCGGCCGTCGTCGCTGGGCAGGAAGGCGTCGTTGTGCTCGCTGCCGCGCAGCAGGGTGCCGCCGAAGCCGGAGCCGATCTCAAAGCCCTTGGTGGCCGGCAGCGACATCACCGCCTTGGCCAGGTCCGCCTCCAGCTTGTCGAACACCGGCATGCCCAGACCCACCGGCGGCCGCCGCACCAGGCATTCGATCACCCCGCCGCAGGAATCCCCATCGCGCCCGATCGCCTCGATGCGCTCGATCATCCGCTCAGCGGTGGCGGCGTCGGGGCAGCGCACGATGTTGGCCTCCACCGCCTCCAGGCTCACGCCGGCGGGATCGATCGTGGCCTCGATGGTGTGAATCCGGCGCACCCAGGCGATCACCTCGGTGCCATGGGTGCGGGCCAGCAGCTGTTTGGCCACCGCCCCGGCGGCCACCCGGCCGATCGTTTCCCGGGCCGAGGCGCGGCCGCCGCCGCTGCGGGCCTGGATGCCGTACTTGGCCTGGTAGGTGGCGTCGGCGTGGGAGGGCCGGAAGGCCACCTGCATCTCCTGGTAGTCCCCGGGGCGCTGGTCCTTGTTGCGGACCACCATCGCGATCGGCGTTCCGAGCGTGACCCCGTCGAGCAGACCGCTGAGGATCTCGACCCGGTCCTCCTCCTTGCGGGGGGTGGTGATGCGGCTCTGGCCGGGACGGCGTCGGTCGAGATCGGCCTGGATCTGCTCCAGATCCAGCGGCAGCCGGGGGGGACAGCCATCGATGATCACCCCCACGCCACCGCCGTGGGATTCGCCGAACGTGCTGATCCGGAAGAGATCGCCGAAACTGCTGCCCATCGCACCGCCCTGCCCATCGGGCTTTCCGAAGCAGGGAGCCTACCCAGCCGGACCGCGTCGCCATGAACCGCGTCGCCATGAAAAAACCCCCTGCTCGCGCAGGGGGTTGGGCAGCTCCA
>PVWP01000004.1 GCA_003003925.1 Aphanothece cf. minutissima CCALA 015 | reverse complement strand
GAAGGTCTGCGTGCCTGGATGGCGCCTGCCGACCAGCCGCACGAAAACTTCATCTTCCCTGAAGAGGTTCTGCCCCGTGGAAACGCCCTTTAATTCCGGTCTCATCTCGGTCGGGGGCAAGGACCTCGACTCCACCGGCTATGCCTGGTGGGCGGGCAATGCCCGGCTGATCAATCTCTCCGGCCGTCTTCTGGGCGCCCACGTGGCCCACGCGGGCCTGATGGTCTTCTGGGCCGGCGCCATGATGCTGTTCGAGGTGAGCCACTTCACCTTCGACAAGCCCATGTACGAACAGGGCCTGATCCTGTTCCCCCACGTCGCCACCCTCGGCTACGGAGTCGGCCCCGGCGGTGAGGTCACCGACCTCTATCCGTTCTTCGTGGTCGGTGTGCTGCACCTGATCAGCTCCGCCGTGCTCGGCCTCGGCGGCCTGTACCACGCCCTGCGTGGTCCGGAGATCCTGGAGAACTACTCCGCGTTCTTCTCCCAGGACTGGCGCGACAAGAACCAGATGACCAACATCATCGGTTACCACCTCATCCTTCTCGGTGTGGGTGCCCTGCTGCTGGTGTTCAAGGCGATGTTCTTCGGCGGCGTCTACGACACCTGGGCTCCCGGTGGCGGCGATGTTCGCCTGATCAGCAACCCCACCCTCAGCCCCGGGGTCATCTTCGGTTACCTCACCCGCGCCCCCTTCGGTGGCGAGGGCTGGATCATCGGTGTCGACTCCATGGAGGACATCATCGGTGGCCACATCTGGATCGGTCTGATCTGTATCTTCGGTGGCATCTGGCACGTCATCACCAAGCCCTTCGGCTGGGTGCGTCGCGCCTTCATCTGGAACGGTGAGGCCTACCTGAGCTACAGCCTGGGCGCCCTGAGCTTCATGAGCTTCATCGCCTCGGCCTACATCTGGTTCAACAACACCGCCTATCCCTCGGAGTTCTACGGCCCCACCAACGCCGAAGCCTCCCAGGCCCAGAGCTTCACCTTCTTGGTGCGTGACCAGCGCATGGGCGCCAACATCGGTTCCGCCATGGGCCCCACCGGCCTCGGCAAATACCTGATGCGCTCCCCCACCGGTGAGATCATCTTCGGTGGTGAAACCATGCGCTTCTGGGACTTCCGCGGTCCCTGGCTGGAGCCCCTGCGCGGCCCCAACGGTCTGAGCCTCGACAAGCTCCAGAACGACATCCAGCCCTGGCAGGTGCGTCGGGCCGCCGAGTACATGACCCACGCCCCCAACGCTTCCCTCAACTCCGTGGGCGGCATCATCACCGAGCCCAACTCGGTGAACTTCGTCAACATCCGCCAGTGGCTGGCCTCCACGCAGTTCGTGCTGGCCTTCTTCTTCCTGGTCGGTCACCTGTGGCATGCGGGCCGGGCCCGCGCCGCCGCCGCCGGTTTCGAGAAGGGCATCGACCGTCAGGCCGAACCCACCCTGGCCATGCCGGACCTCGACTGATGGCACTCCGGGATCCGCACGCCGGATCCCCTCCATCACCCCTTGCCTCCGTCCCCGGGCGGAGGCTTTTTGCTGTGGGGGCGTTCTGGAGCGGGGGTTCTCTGCTGCAGCTGTTTTGCTGCCGTATCTTGAGTTTCGCCGCGGCCGTTGGGAGATCCGATGGGTGATCCTTCCCCCACGGACGCGGCGAGCCTATGGCGGAGGCTGGGCGGCAAGATCCGGCGATCGCCACGCACCCTCCGGGTCGTGCTTGGCCCCCGAATCCGGCGTCGCACCCAGGCCATCGAAGGGCTCCTCAACCGGCGCCGGTTCTCCGCGACCCGTCGCTCCCTGCGCCGCCGCAACCCGGACGGGACCGGCCTGGTGCTCAACACGCGGCTGGTGGAGCCCACCATCCCCTCGATCGCCCACTGGGCCGACTGGAGCCTGACCCGCCATGGTTTCTTCGGCAACCTGCGCGCCCAGCCCCGACTCCTGTTCGTCAAGGCGGTGCCGGAGTGCCTGGAACTGTTTCTGGACCGCTATCTCCCCCGCATCGCGGCCACAACACGCTTTGTTCTGGTCACCGGGGATGCCGACACCACCCTGCCCCGGCAGGTGGATCAGCGCTTCCCCGATTACATCGCCTCCGGGCTGGAGCAACGGCTGCTCGGCCTCCTGGACGACCCCCGACTGGTGCACTGGTACGCGGAGAATCTGGACACCCCGCTACCCGGTGTCACCCCGATTCCGCTGGGCTGCATCAACAGTGATGGCCACGTCATCTACCGCCGGACCCTGGCGCAGAACGCAGCAATCCCCCTCCGGCAGCGACCCCTCAAGGCCTTCTGCGCCCACTACGTCCGTGAGGGTCCGCAATGGGAGAACCGGCGCAGGGTGATGCGGCTGGCGACCGGCGACTGGCGGGCCTTCGTCGAGGTGCACGAGCAGATTCCCTACGACGATTTCTTCCCGACCCTCCAGCGCTATCCCTTCGTGATCTGCGCCGGCGGCGGCGGCCTCGATCCCTGCCCGAAGGCCTTCACGGCCCTGCTGGCCGGGGCGATCCCGATCATCGAGCGCAACCCCACCACGGCCGCCTACGGCGACCTGCCGGTGGCCTATGTCGACCACTGGGACAGCCACAGCCTCTCCCCCGCCCGTCTGGAGGCCTGGCGGGACGCGCTCCATCCCCGGTTCGAGGATCCGGCCCAGCGCCGCGCCGTGCTGGAAAAGATGTCGATGGCCCACTGGCTGCGGCGGATCCGCGCCCATCACCCGGGCGCCTGAACCAGGGCTCCCGGGCCGAGCCAGCGCCGCAGCAGGGGCAGGCTGAGGCCGATCACGTTGCTGAAGCAACCCTCCAGCCGCTCCACCACCAGGCCGCCGCGGCCCTCGAGGGCGAAGCCGCCGGCACAGGCCAGGGGCTCACCGCTGGCCACATAGGCCTGGATGTCCGCCTCGCCGAGGGCGGCGAACTGCACCCGCGTGGTCACCACCGCCTGCAGCGGCTCGTCCGGCGCCCCGGGGGCGGGGGACTTCAGCAGGGCATGGCCGGTGTGCAGGTCCCCCCAGCCACCGGCCATGCGCCGCCAGCGGTCCACCGCCTCGGCGCCGTCGCGGGGCTTGCCCCAGGCCTCCCCCTGCACCACCAGCAGGGAATCACAGCCCAGCACCCCAAAGGGCGGCCAGTCGGTTTCTGAGGCGAGCGTGGCGGCCACGGCCCGGGCCTTGGCCAGCGCCAGCGCCTGCACCAGCCGCCGGGGATCCGGCTGGCGGATCCCGTCCTCATCCACGCCGCTCACCTGGGTCCGATGGGGGATGCCGGCCTGCTCGAGCAGGCGGCGGCGGGCCGGGGAAGCGGAAGCCAGCAGCAGCAAGGGGATCACCGGGGAGGCCTCCAGCCTGCCCGTCGATTGGGGAGAATGGGGCGATGGCACAGGCCGACACCGAGTCCCGTTCGCTGGCGCGGGCCGCCCTCTCCCTCCGCTGCCTGCCCTTCCGCCGCCGCTTCTACGAGACGGTGGGGGAACAGCCCCTGAGCAGCACGGAACTGGCCGCCCGCACCGAAGTCCCTGCCCCTTTCACCTTCCTGCCCCTCAGCAGCGACCGGACCGAGGACCATTTCCTCTGGCTGATCCGGCTGGGGGTGCTGCGGCGGGAAGTCGATGGCCAGGGGCTCACCGAGCGGGTGCGGCTGACGCCGATGGGCCGGCAGCTGCTGCGGCGCTGGCCTGGTGAGATCCCCCGGGCGGGCCGGCGGGAGCGGATCCTGGAGGCGCTGCGCCGCCACCGCCCCCGCCTTTGAACCGCCCCCACCCCGCCTCTCCGCGGCCGCTGATGGTGCTGGGCACCAGCAGCGGCGCCGGCAAATCCCTGATGACCGCCGCCCTCTGCCGGGTGCTGCGGCGCCGGGGGGAGCAGCCCCTGCCCTTCAAGGGGCAGAACATGAGCCTCAACGCCTGGGTCGACCCGCAGGGCGGGGAAATGGCCTACTCCCAGGCGCTGCAGGCCTGGGCCGCGGGCCTGGAGCCGCAGGTAGCGATGAACCCCGTGCTGCTCAAGCCCCGGGGCGACAGCACCAGTGAGGTGATCCACCTGGGTCGCTCGGTGGGCACGGCCCGGGCGGAGCACTACTACCGCGACTGGTTCCGGCCCGGCTGGGCGGCGATCCGGAGGGGCCTGGCGGAACTGCAGGCGGCCCACCCTGGCGGCCGGCTGGTGCTGGAGGGGGCCGGCAGTCCGGTGGAGGTGAATCTGCAGGCCAGGGATCTCACCAACCTGCGGCTGGCCCAATACCTGCGGGCCCGCTGCCTGCTGGTGGCGGACATCGAGCGGGGCGGTGTCTTCGCCCAGATCGTCGGCACCCTGGCGTTGCTGCGGCCCGTGGAGCGGCCCCTGATCGGCGGGCTGCTGATCAATCGCTTCCGCGGCCGCCGTTCCCTGTTCGATGCCGGCCGCGACTGGCTGGAGCAGCAGACCGGGGTGCCGGTGCTGGGGGTGATGCCCTGGCTCGATGAGCTGTTCCCCCCCGAGGACTCGCTCGACCTGCTCGAGCGGGGCAGCCGCAAGCCCCGCGCCGAGCTCGACCTGGTGGTGGTGCGCCTGCCCTCCCTGAGCAACTTCTCCGACCTCGACCCGCTTGAGGCGGAGCCCAGCGTGCGGCTACGCTGGCAGCGGCCGGGGGAGCCCCTGGAGCAGCCCGATGCCGTGATCCTGCCGGGCAGCAAGCAGACTCTGCGGGACCTGGCGGCGCTGCGCAGCAGCGGGATGGCGGAGCAGCTGCGGGCCTATGTGGCCCGGGGGGGCCAGGTGTTCGCCCTCTGCGGTGGGCTGCAGATGCTGGGCCAGGAGCTGGACGACCCCGAGGGCCTCGAAGGGGGCCAGCCCGGCGAGCGGGCGAGCGGACTGGGCATGCTGCCGCTGCGCACCGTCTTCCAGGGCGACAAGGCGCTGCGGCAACGGCAGAGCCGGGCCCTCTGGCCCCCCGGCCCGGGCGACCTCCCCCTGTTGGAGGGCTTCGAACTCCACCATGGCCGCAGCGAGCGGACCGACCCGGCGGGCTGTGCGCCCCTGGCGCAGGACGGCGAACTGGGCTGGTGGGCGGAGTCCGGCGGCCAGGGGGGCCTGGTGGCCGGCACCTACCTGCACGGCATCTTCGAGAACGGCCCCTGGCGGCGCCGCTGGCTCAACCAACTGCGGTGGCGGCGCCAGCTGCCGCCTCTGGAGGAGAACCAGCCCCACCACGGCCGCCAGCGGGACGCCCTGCTCGATCGCCTGGCCGACGCCTTCGAGGCCCACATCGACCTGGCGCCCCTGCTGGCCCCGGATCCTCCCCCCCACGGGCGGCGGGCCTGAGCAGCTGGCACCCCCTAGATTTCCGCCAGCCCGACCCTCCCCCCATCGCCATCCCCCGCCCTGCCATCACCATCGCCTGGCCGGACGGACGCACCACGACGGCCATCCCCGGCCAGGACTGGCTGGAGGCCGCCCGCCAGGCGGCGGTGATGATCCCCACCGGCTGCCTGGGGGGCAGCTGCGGCGCCTGCGAAATCGAGGTCAACGGACGGGTGGTGCGGGCCTGTGTGGCCACCGTGCCCTCCAGTCCGAGCGGCCGGCTGACGGTCAGCCTGGCCAGCGACCCCCACTGGTAGGTCGTGTGAGTTTCCCCCCTCGGTTCTCCATCCTCTCGATCGATTTCCAGGATCTCGATGTGATCTGGAACGTGCGGCTCTTCTATCGGGCCGTGGGTTTCCGATTCGTCCGCGGCGGGGTCGATCCGGATCTGGACCTGCTGGTCATCCTGCGGGGAGACCCGGGCCTCGCCCACCGGGAGCACCGGGGGATCGTGCATGTGTACGACTACGTCAAGGAGCTCCAGGTGGACTGGCCGGCGCGCTTTCCCCTGGCCCGCGAGATCCGGCTGATCTCCCTGTTCCGACCGGATCCAGTGCCTGAGGGGCTGCGCTGGGTGCCGGGGTACCTGCCGGTGGTCCCCGAGTTCTGGCAGCGGAGCCCGTTCCGCAAACGGGCCGGCCGGCCGCTGCACATCGCCAATTTCAAGCCGATGGGCGACGACCCCTACCAGCAGGATCTGGCCCGGCTGGCGCGCCGAGGCCTGGTGCAGGTCTTCGGAGGCCGCTGGGACAGGCTCGGGCTCGCCACCCACGGCCTCAGCTATCTGGAGGCGAATCGGCGGCTGGCGGGCGCCTGGTGCTGCTACGGCCTGATGTATCCCTACCAGCGGGGCACCACCCTCTCCGGCCGCATGTGGCAGGCCCCCCTGCATGGCTGTCTGGTGATCAGCGAACAGGGCACCAACCCCCTGGGAGTGCCCGGGGTTCTCGAAGTGGAACGGTTCACCCCGGAAACGCTGCTGAGCGTGGGCTCGATCCGGGAGTGCTGGCAGATCAGGCAGCAGGCCACCCGCCACTGGCGCGAGGCCACCGAGCGGCTGGCCCAGCAGCTGGACCTGCCGGTCTACCGGGGTCCCACGGCCGCCCAGCTGGCCGACTGCAGGCGGGAGCGGCTGGCCCAGCACCTGCGTCTGGTCTTGGGCCGGCGCCTGGGGCGGGCGGGACGGTGGCTGGCGCCGCCGCCGGTCAGCTGCTGGTGGCGGCGGCAGCAGCGGACGCTGCAGGGACTGGGGCGATGGCTGCAGGGGGGCTCCGGCCGGGCCCGAGGGACCACGAACCGCTGAGAGGCCCCATTCAGCCAGCCCGCTGTGGCCTCATCGTCGAATCAAAACCACGGGCCTTCGATGTCAGCGGGGAGGCTCTTCAATGTCAGCGGGCAGGGGCTACGATGCAACGACGCATGACGTTTTTGTAGGAATCTAGATGGCGCTGCCAACAGTCCTGAAGCGTGCCGTTCCCAAGAACGTGCAATCGGCTGTCAAGCGTTTTCTGTGGCCTGAATACTCCCCTGTACCTCCAGGTCAGAAGGTCATTGAATTCTGGGTGGATGTGGTGAGTGGCTGCAATCTCCGCTGCACGGCCTGTCCGGTCGGCATGCCCGAATTCACCAACAGCATCGGCCAGAAACTGACGGAAATGCCGATCGAGCTGTTCGAGAAGATCTGCCTGAAGGCCAAGGCCGACACGAACGGCAACTGCCGTTTCGGCCTGTACAACTGGACGGAGCCCACGCTCCATTCCAAGCTCCACGAACTGATTGCCTGCGCCGAGAGCCATGGCGTCCCCTGCGGCATCTCCTCCAACCTCAATTACGACTACGACTGGTCCCTGCTCAAGCCCCTGCGCCTCTGGAATTTCACGATCACGGTGTCGGGCTTCACCCAGCGCACCTACCAGATCAACCACAAGGGGGGCCGGATCGAACCGGTGCTCGCGAACCTGATCCGCATCTCCGAAACCCTCGGCGACTGGGAATGCTTCCAGAACATCGATGTGCGCTATCTGGTGCACAAGCAGAACCTGCATGAGGTGCATCTGTTCAAGCACTTCTGCGACAAGCTGGGGATGAAGTTCACCCCCTACCACGCCTATTACATGCCCATCGACAAGATGTTCGACGGGCTGGAAACGATCCCCCCGGAACTCGAATACATCTATTACAGCCCCCAGCTGGTGCAGCAGGCCATCGGCAATCACCGGTCCCAGAACTGCTTCATGCGCGAATCCCAGGTGTGCCTCGACCACGAGGGGAACTTCTCGGTCTGCTGCGTGCAGTCCCCCTCCGCCCCTTCAATCGCCAACTACCTGGACACCCCCTACCAGGTGATGCAGGCGAAGCGCTACGGCAGCGAACTCTGCAAGAAGTGCACCAGCAGCGGCATCAACATCTTCGCCACCTATGGCATGCAGGAGCCCCCGGAGATCCAGCAGTCGATCGAAAACCTTCTGCCCGTCGACCTGAAGGATTTTCGCTGATCTGTGACCTCCCAGGAATCAGACTCGCCCACCTACGATTATCTGATCGTCGGCTGCGGCCTGTTCGGCGCCACCTTTGCCCGACTGGCCACCGATGCTGGCAAGCGCTGCCTGATGGTCGACCGCCGCTCCCACATCGGTGGCAATTGCTATACGGAGAAGCTGGAAGGCATCAACGTTCACCGCTACGGCGCCCACATCTTTCACACCAGCAACAAGGCCGTCTGGGCTTTCGTCAACAGGTTTGCGGAATTCAATAACTACATCAACTCCCCCAAGGCGATCTCCGGAGACAAGCTATACTCCCTCCCCTTCAACATGAATACCTTCTACGAGCTCTGGCAGACCCGGACGCCCGCAGAAGCCCGGCAGAAGATCGCCTCCCAGCGCTTCAGCGGCGAACCCACCAACCTGGAAGAGCAGGCCCTGTCCCTGGTGGGGAAGGATATCTACGAAACCCTGATCCGCGACTACACCCGCAAACAGTGGGGCAAGCATCCCCGTGAGCTGCCTGCCTTCATCATCAAGCGGCTGCCGTTGCGCTTCACCTACGACAACAACTATTTTTCCGACCGCTACCAGGGGATCCCGATCGGGGGTTACACGGCCCTGTTTGAGGCCATGCTGGAGGGCATTGAGGTCCGCCTCAACGTTGATTACTTCACGCAGCGCACCCCGCTGGAGCGGCTGGCCCGCAAGGTGGTCTACACCGGCTGCATCGACCAGTACTTCGACTACGCGCTTGGGCGGCTGGAGTACCGCTCCCTGGAGTTCGACAACGCCGTGGTGGAGACCGACAACGTCCAGGGCAATGCGGTGATCAACTACTGCGACATGCGCGAGCCCTTCACCCGCATCATCGAGCACAAGCACTTCGAGGGCTCCAGCTCCCCCGTCACCGTGATCACCCGGGAGTACCCCCGCCCCTGCAGCGGCGACGCCATTCCCTACTACCCGGTCAACGATCCCCGCAACCAGGAGCTCTATCGCCGCTATCACGACCTCTCCCAGGGAACGGAGAACGTGATTTTCGGCGGCCGTCTCTCCGAATACAAGTACATGGACATGCACGTGGTGATCGAATCGGCGATGAACCGGTTCCGCAGCGAGAGCCGTCAGGCGTCGGCCTGAATCAGCCCGCCTCCGAGGAGCACCTCGCCGCTGTAGACCACCGCCGCCTGCCCCGGAGCCACCGAGAACTGGGGCTCGGCGAAGTCGAGCCGGGCCCGGTGGGGCCGTCCGGCGGCATGGTCGGCGGCCGTCTCGGGCAGGGGCGTCAGCAGGGCCCGCTCCGGCAGGCTCCGGTAGCGCACCTGCACCTCCACCTCGATCGGTGCGCTGGGCGGCGTGATCGACACCCAGTTGATGGCGCCCACCACACAGGCCAGGCGGGTCGCCTCCCGCCGGGGCGCCACCACCACCCGGTTCATGGCCCCATCCAGCCGCACCACATGGAGAGGTTCGCTCCAGGCCACCCCCAGCCCCTTGCGCTGGCCGATGGTGAAGTGTTCGATGCCGTCGTGCTGGCCGAGCACCGTGCCGTCCGCCAGAACGATCTCACCCTGGCGGGGCGCCAGGTAGGCATCCAGGAACGCCCGCATCGACCCATGGTGATCCGCCAAACAGAGATCCTGGCTTTCGGGCTTGGCGGCGGTGCGCAGGCCGAGGCGTGCCGCCTCGGCCCGGGTGGCCTCCTTGGTGAGTTCACCGAGGGGGAAGACCAGCCGGCCCAGCACCGACTGGGGCAGGTCGTAGAGGAAGTAGCTCTGGTCCTTGTGGGCATCGAGGCCCCGCAGCAGCTGATGGCGCCCGTCCTGGGGGTCACCCTGGCGCAGCCGGGCGTAGTGGCCCGTGGCGAGGCGGCCGATGCCGCGCTCCGCCTCGGCCCACTCCAGCATCGGACCGAACTTCACCGCCCGGTTGCAGCGGGAGCAGGGCAGGGGGGTGAGGCCCTCGCCGTACCCCTCCACCAGAAAATCGACGATCTGCTCCTGGAAGCGGGCCCGGGAATCGACCACGTGGTGGGGAACCCCCAGCTGGTCGCAGATGCCGGCCGCATCCACCAGACCCTCGGCGCAGCAGGAGCCCTTGCCGCTCATCAGCCAGAGGGTGAGGCCCTCGACCTCCCAGCCGGCCGCCACCAGCAGGGCCGCGGTCAGGGAACTGTCGACGCCGCCGGAGAGGCCCACCGCCACGCGCCGTTCACCGGGCCAGTCGCCAAGCCGTCCCAGCACCTCCGCCACCTCGGGGCTGCCGGCGGGGGGGTGGGCGGTGGACTCAGGCGGAACGGAGACCGTGGCGGCGGTGGGGCTCAAGGATCCCGATGGATGGAACGGGCGGACGCCTCCATCATGGGAGAGCACCGCTCGGGCCGCCGTGAACCTCGGGCCGCTGCCCACCGCCTGGCCGCCGGCGGATGCCGATCACGTCCTGGTGAGCGGCGCGGCCATGGCCACCATCGAGGAGGAGCTGTTCGCCAGCGGACTGCCGGTGGAGGCCCTGATGGAGAAGGCCGCCCTGGCGGTGAGCCGCCGCCTGGCGGAACGGCCGGGCCGGGACCGGCAGGACGGCCTGCTGGTGCTGGTGGGACCGGGCCACAACGGCGGCGATGGGCTGGTGGTGGCCCGGGAATGGCACCTGGCCGGAGGCCGGGTGCGGATCTGGTGCCCCTTCGAGCGCCGCCGGCCCCTCACCGAGGCCCACCTGCGCCATGCCCGCTGGCTCGGCATCCCCCTGCTGGAGGCCCCGCCCGACCCGGAGGATCCGGCCCTCTGGGTGGATGCCCTGTTCGGCATCGGCCAGCACCGCCCGGCCGGCCCGCTGATCGAAGCCCTGCTGGAGGAGCGGCAGCGAAGGCGGCCCGGCGCCCTGGTGGCGATCGATGTGCCCACCGGCCTGGACGCCGATGACGGTGTCCTGCTCGGTGGCGTGGCCGCCACGGCCGCCACCACTTACACCATCGGCCTGATCAAGCGGGGCCTGGTCCAGGACGCCGCCCTGCGCTGGGTGGGACGGCTGGAGCGCATCGACCTGGGGCTGCCGGCCGCTCTCCTGGTCCAGCCCGGTGGCGAGCCGCTGCTGGGCCTGGGGCCCGCCGACCCGTCCTCAGCCCCCTGGCCCGTGCCGGATCCGGCCGCCGGTAAATACGCCCGCGGCCGCCTGCTGGTCGTCGCCGGCAGCCGCCGCTTCCGGGGGGCCGCCCACCTGGCCCTGGCCGGCGCCACGGCCTCCGGGTGCGGCAGCCTCCGGGCCGCCCTCCCCCAGGAGATCACCCCCCACCTCTGGCAGATCCATCCCCATGTGGTGCTCGAGCCCGGCCTGGGGGCCACCCCGGCCGGTGGGCTGGCCCTGGCGGATCTGGGCGAGGGCTGGCTGGATCGTCTGGATGCCGTGCTGCTGGGGCCCGGTCTGGGCGGGATCGACCCCGCCGGCGGACCGCCAGCGGCGGCGATCGACGCCCAGGAACGGCAGCGCTGGCAGGACCTGGCCGACTTCGAGGGCCTGCTGGTGCTCGATGCCGATGGTCTCAATCGCCTGGCGGCCCTGGGCAGCGACTGGCTCCGGACGCGCCGGGGCCCCACCTGGATCACCCCCCACGCGGAGGAGTTCCGGAGGCTCTTCCCCGACCTGGCGCCGCTGCCCCGTCCGGATGCGGCGGCGGCGGCGGCCCGCCGCAGCGGCGCCAGCGTGCTGCTCAAGGGGGCCCGCAGCGTCGTGGCGGCCCCCGACGGGCGCCGCTGGCAGCTGCTGGCGGCCTGCCCGGAGGCGGCCAGGGCCGGACTGGGGGATGTGCTCGCCGGCTACGCGGCGGGGCGGGGGGCCCTGGCCCTGGCCGTCATCGGGCAGGGGGGAACGCCAGGGGCCGATGCCGTCTGGCTGGCGGCCGCCGCCCTCGACCATGCCCTGGCCGGTGTCCGGAGCCATCGCCGGCACGGGGCCGGGGGCGTCACGCCCCTGGCGGTGGCCAAGGCCCTGGAGAATCCGGAGCCATTGGAATAGGGCGGAGCCGCCACTTCCCCATCGGGCGACTCTGATGGATTCCTCAGACCGGCAACAGAAGAATTAGCCCTTTGCTCATCCAATCAAAGCCCATTGCTAAAGAAGTCCGATTGTGTGCGGGTTCACATCTCATTCCTTAAAAGTTGTTCCAGACACTTTCTGCCCCTGCCGGTGGGTGGATAATCCGTTCACACTTTCGAAGGCGCCATTACGCCCCCTCCTATGACCGTCTCCGCCATTGCGACGAGAAGGGAGGGCTCCACCCGCAGAGGGAGTGATTCCATCACCTGGTACCTCACCTCCATCGGCAGAGAGCCTCTGTTGACCCCGGCTGAGGAGATCGAGCTCGGCAACCAGGTGCAGGCGATGATGCACCTGGTGGAAGAATCAAAAGCCGGATACTCCATCCAGGAGAACAAGACGATCAAGATCGGCCGTCGCTCCAAGGAGCGCATGATGCGCGCCAATCTTCGGCTCGTGGTGAGCGTGGCTAAGAAGTATCAGGGCAAGGGGCTCGAACTGCTCGATCTGATCCAGGAAGGTTCCCTCGGCCTCGAGCGTGCCGTCGAAAAGTTCGACCCCACCCGGGGCTACAAGTTCTCCACCTATGCCTTCTGGTGGATCCGCCAGAGCATGACCCGGGCCATCGCCTGCCAGTCCCGGGCCATCCGCCTGCCGGTTCACCTCAGTGAACGGCTGACGACCGTGCGCAAGGTGAGCCTGGAGCTGGCCCACAAGCTCGGCGCCATGCCCAGCCGCCGTGAGATCTCCGAGGCCATGGCCATCCCCGTCGAGGAGCTTGATTCCCTGCTGCGCCAGGCCCTCACCATCTCCAGCCTGGATGCTCCCATCCATGCGGAGGACGGCCGCAGCTTCCTGGGGGACCTCATCGCCGATGGTTCCGCCGAGGAGCCGCTGGATCGCATCGAGCGGGGCATGCACCAGGAGCAGCTGGCGGAGCTCATGGGCCACCTCTCCGCCCAGGAGAAGGAGGTGCTGGCCCTCCGCTTCGGCCTCGACGGCATGGAGCGCCACACCCTGGCCGAGATCGGCCGGCAGCTGGACGTCTCGCGGGAGCGGGTGCGGCAGATTGAACTCAAGGCCCTGCGCAAGCTGCGCAGCCTCTCGACCCGGTCGGCCGTTCCCCTGGCCTGATCGGCAGGGGGGGGCTCCTCAGCCCCGGCCCCCTCCGGCCAGAAGCCGTTTCAACCAGCCCTTGGCCTGGAGCCCGGCGATCTTCACTCGGCTCTCCCCCTTGAGGCCGCGATCACGGCGGATCTGGATCGGAGCATCGCCGACCCTCTCCCAGTCCGGCAGCCAGCAATTGTCGGTGCGGGGAAACCAGAACTCGAACACGGATGTTGTCGAGATGGGCAGCAACTTACCCAGGATCGAGTAGATCGACTGATCATGGCGGTGCTCCTGGAACCCCTCCAGGTTGGGGGAACGGGACGGGCGATCATCGATCATCGAGAAGTCCTCGCTGAACACCCTGATCCAGTGCCGCATGAAGTCCATGGCGGCGGGGCACTTGCGCACGAAGAAGGTGGTGGCCCCCAGCTGCTGGCTGCCGGTGATCTCGGGCCGGTCCCGCACCGCCAGGCGGTCGAGCAGATCACCTTTGGTCCACTTGGCCTCCCCCTGATCGGGAAACTGACGGCCCTCGTAGATGAGGGAACCATTGGGGGGCAGACATTCGAAACCCTGCAGCCCCGAAGGGGCTTCCGCCGCCATCGCAAAGAACTCCAGCAGGCGCTGCCGTCCCGCCGGGTTGAGATGACAGCCGGAATCGATCCAGTGCACAAGATCACCGTCCTGCAGACGCTCAAGGGTCTGAAGAACGATCTGGGGTTTCCAGGCGTAGTAGCCGAATCCCCGGTGCTCCGGCGTCAGATAATCCTTGAACTGCTGGCGAAAGGCAGGATCGAGATCCAACTCCGAGGCGCCGACGATGTCTGTATACACGCCCATATCCTTCGCCTGACGACATAATCGCCGGCGGGCCACTTTCATGCGGTGATCCGTGAAAGTGACAAGGACGCGTTTGGTCATCAGACCGCTGCCATTGCTGCCATCGTTGCGTTCAGTCGTCGGCCCAGATGTAGCGGGTGAGTTCGCTGCCATCGGGCTCTGGTGCGGCGAGGGCGAACTCGACGCAATCGGCCACCACGGCGTCGATCTCCCTGTCGATCTCCTTGAGTTCCTCGGCCGTGGCCAGGCCCTGATCGATCAGTCGGGCCGCCAGCTGCTTGATGGGATCACGCTTGGCCCAGAACTCCTTCTCCGCCGCTTCGCGGAGTTCGTCGGGATCCGCCAGGGAATGGCCGCGGAAGCGGTAGGTGAGACATTCCAGCAGGGTGGGACCCTCTCCGGCTCGAGCCCGGGCGATCGCCCGCTGGGCCGCCGCCCGCACGGCCAGCACGTCCATGCCGTCGACCTCCTCGCCGACCATGCCGAAGCCGGCCGCCTTGCGCCAGATCTCCGGCTCGCTGGTGGCCCGGTTGTGGTCCATGCCGATGGCCCAGCGGTTGTTCTCGACCACGAACAGGATCGGTAGTTTCCACAACGCCGCCATGTTGAGGCATTCGTAGAACTGGCCGATGTTGCAGGTGCCGTCCCCGAAGAAGGCGGCCGTGACGGCATCGCTGTCAGCCTGGCCGAGGGCGTCACGCTTGTAGCGGCTGGTGAAGGCCGCCCCCAGGGCCACCGGGATGCCCTCGCCGATGAACGCATAGCCGCCGAGGAGATGGTGCTCCCGGGAGAAGAGGTGCATCGAGCCGCCCCGTCCCTTGCTGCAGCCGGTGGCCTTGCCGAACAGTTCGCTCATCACCTCCCGGGCCGGCACACCACAGCTCAAGGCATGGACGTGGTCGCGGTAGGTGCTGCAGAACCAGTCGTGCTGGAGGCGCATCGCCCGGATCACACCGGTGGAGACGGCTTCCTGACCGTTGTACAGATGCACGAAGCCGAACATCTTGCCGCGGTAGTACATCTCGGCGCACTTGTCCTCGAAGCGGCGCCCCAGCGTCATGTCGCGGTAGAGCATCAGGCCCTCGTCCCGGCTGACACTGGCCCGCTCGGCCGGGTACAGGCCCTCGAGCCGCACCGCATGGCTGCCGGCCTCCTCGGACGACGAGCTGGCGCCCACGGTGCCGGGCTGCGCTGCCCGCGCCGCGGTCAGTTCCTGAGTCATGGCAGGACGGCGTTGCGATTCGTGGCCATGACTGTACGGGGTCCGTTCCCTGATGACAGTCAAAACCACTGCCTCTGACTACAGTCGCGCCCCAGCGGCCTCATCGGATTGGACCTGCCGATCGATCACTTCCGGTTGCTGGGTGTCTCTCCCTCCGCCGATGCCCAGGGGGTCCTGCGCACGCTTCAGTCGCGGCTGGACCGGGTGCCCCACGGGGGGTTCACCCAGGAAACGCTGCAGGCGCGGGCTGACCTGCTCCGCGCCAGTGCCGATCTGCTCTGCGACCACGATCGACGCGCCGCCTACGAAGCGGAACTGACAGGCCTGGCCGACACCGGCGGTTCCCTGCAGCCGGCCCTGGAGATCGCCACCACCCGCCAGGTGGGAGGTCTGCTGCTGCTGATGGAGGGGGGCCAGCCCCTGGAGACGTTTGAGCTGGCCAGCCGCTGCCTGCAGCTGCCCCAGGCGCCCACCCTCGGCAGTGGCCGCGAAACCGATCTGACGCTCCTGGCGGGACTGTCCTGCCTGGAGGCCGCCCGGGAGCTGGAGGAGCAGCGTCGTTTTGAAGCCGCCGCCCGCACCCTGCGGCAGGGGCTGCAGCTCCTGCAGCGTCTCGGCCGGCAGCCCGAGCTCAGGGAAACCATGAACGCCCGGCTGGAGCGGCTCACCCCCTACCGGGTGCTCGATCTGCTCAGCCGGGATCTGGTCGCCGGCGCCGAACGGCGTGAGGGGCTGGCGCTGCTGGAGCAGCTGGTGCAGCGGCGCGGGGGCCTCGAAGGAGACGGGGATCCCCATTTCCCCCGCGAGGACTTCCAGACCTTCTTCCACCAGATCCGCTCCTTCCTCACCGTCCAGGAGCAGGTGGATCTGTTCAGCCGCTGGGCCGCCAGCGGCTCCGAGGCCGCCGACTTCCTGGCCACGATCGCCCTGACCGCCTCCGGCTTCGCCCAGCGCAAGCCCGAACGCATCGCCGACGCCCGGAGCCGCCTGCAACGCAGCGGACGGGAGGGCGTCGAGCCCCTGCTCGCCAACCTGCACCTGCTGCTGGGGGAGGCCGACACGGCGCGGGTCTGCTTCGACAGCGGCGCCAGCCAGGAGCTCAAGGCCTGGGCGGCCGGCAAGAGTGACGATCCCCTCGGCCAGCTCTGCGCCTACTGCAGTGACTGGCTGGTGCGGGACGTGCTGCCCGGCTACCGGGACCTGGAGGCCGAACCGGATCTGGTGGCCTACTTCAGCGATCGCGACGTGGTGGCCTACGTGGAGCGGGAGGACCAGCGCCGGGGCCGCGCCTACCTCTCGGCACCGGCCGCACCGGCCGCGGCGGCCCCTCCCCCGTTCCCAAGCTTCGAGACGCCCGGTTTTCCTGCCGCCGAGCCCTTCGCGTCCGGCGCCTCGGTCCTGGAGGGCGTCGCCCCCCTGCCGCCGCCCGGCCCCGGAACGGATCCCGACGACGACGGGGATCTGGATGACGACGTGCCCCTGCGCTGGCCCGTGCCCCCCCGGCCCTGGCTGCTGGCGGGCGGCGCCGCCCTGCTGCTGCTCCTGGCCGGCGCCTGGGTGCTGCGGCAGCGCCAGAGCGCGCCCCCGCCGCCACCACCGGCTCCGCTGCCGGCTCCGCCCGCCAAGCCCCCAGCCGCCCCGGCGCCCTCCCCAGGGCCGGCGATCGGCCAGAGCCTGACGCCCCTCACCAGCCCCCGACCCGATGCGGCCCAGGTCCGGAGGCTTCTGGAGGACTGGCTGACGATCAAGGCTGAGGTGCTGGCCGGTGAGCCCGTGCCCCGGGGCCTGGATCGCATTGCCCGGGAAGCACCGGTGGGCCTGCTCATCAAGGAGCGCCGCAGCGATGCCGCCCGGGGCCAGACCCAGCGGCTGGACGTGCGGATCACCGATCTGACCCTCGCGGAAAGCGGGCCCCGCCGCATCGTCGCCGTCGCTCGGCTGCGCTACAGCGACCGGCGTCTCGATGCGAACGGCAAGGTGGTGGAGACCACCGCGCCGCTGGAGCTGCGCAATGGTTATGTATTCGGGCGCGACGGCGACAGCTGGCGCCTGGTGGCCACCCAATCCCTCAACTGATGTTCGACGAACTCTCCCAGCGCTTTGAAGACGCGGTCAAGGGACTGCGGGGCCAGGCGGCCATCTCGGAGACGAACGTCGATGGCGCTCTCCGCGATGTGAGGCGGGCGCTGCTGGAGGCCGATGTGAGCCTGCCGGTGGTGAAGGAGTTCATCGACGAGGTGCGGCGCAAGGCCGTCGGCGCCGAGGTGGTGCGCGGAGTGAGCCCGGACCAGCAGTTCATCCAGCTGGTGCACGCCCAGCTCGTCGAGACCATGGGCGGCGCCAACGCCCCCCTGGCGCGGGCCGCGGAAGGGCCCACCGTGATCCTGATGGCCGGTCTGCAGGGGGCCGGCAAGACCACCGCCACCGCCAAGCTGGGCCTCCACCTCAAGGAGCAGGGGCGCCGTCCCCTGCTGGTGGCCGCCGACGTCTACCGGCCGGCCGCCATCGACCAGCTCCAGACCCTGGGCCGCCAGATCGGCGTGGAGGTGTTCAGCCTCGGCAGTGACGCCAGCCCCGAGGCGATCGCCGCCGCCGGCGTGGCCAAGGGGCGGGACGAGGGCTTCGACACCGTCCTGGTGGACACCGCCGGCCGCCTCCAGATCGACACCTCGATGATGGAGGAGATGGTCCGCATCCGGGAGGCCTCGGCGCCGGATGAGGTGCTGCTGGTGGTGGATTCGATGATCGGCCAGGAGGCGGCCGACCTCACCAGAGCCTTCCACGAGCAGGTGGGCATCACCGGCGCCGTGCTCACCAAGCTGGACGGCGATTCCCGCGGCGGAGCCGCCCTCTCGATCCGCAAGGTCAGCGGCGCCCCGATCAAGTTCATCGGCACCGGCGAGAAGGTGGAGGCTCTGCAGCCGTTCCACCCCGAACGGATGGCCAGCCGGATCCTGGGCATGGGCGATGTGCTCACCCTGGTGGAGAAGGCCACCAAGGAGGTGGAGCTGGCCGATGTGGAGAAGATGCAGCGCAAGCTGCAGGAAGCCAGCTTCGATTTCTCCGATTTCGTGCAGCAGATGCGCCTGATCAAGCGCATGGGCTCCCTGGGCGGGCTGATGAAGCTGATCCCCGGCATGAACAAGATCGACGACGGCATGCTCCGCCAGGGGGAGAGCCAGCTCAAGCGCATCGAGGCCATGATCGGCTCGATGACCGAGGCCGAACGCCGCCAGCCCGAACTGCTGGCCGCCCAGCCCTCCCGCCGCCGCCGCATCGCCGCCGGCAGCGGCCACACCCCGGCGGACGTGGACAAGGTGCTCCAGGACTTCCAGAAGATGCGCGGCTTCATGCAGCAGATGACCCGCGGCGGGATGCCCGGCATGCCCGGCATGCCCGGGATGCCGGGCATGGGTGGCTTTCCCGGCATGCCGGGGATGGGCGGCATGCCGGGGATGCCTGGAATGGGGGGCATGCCGGGCATGGGCGGGCCCGGTGCCCGCGGCGGCGGCCAGCCCCGCAAGCCCCCCAAGCCGGCCAAGAAACGCAAGGGATTCGGCCAGCTCTGAGCCGGCCTGTAGGATTGGGGGCTGCATTTCGAGCACCCTTTTCCAGATGATCAAGCTCCGGCTGAAGCGGTTCGGCAAGAAACGGGAAGCGAGTTTCCGTCTGGTGGCCACCAACAGCACCTCCCGCCGCGACGGCCGTCCGCTCGAGGAACTGGGCTTCTACAACCCCCGCACCAAGGAAACCCGTCTCGACGCCGAGGCCATCCGTGTCCGCCTAGGTCAGGGTGCCCAGCCCACCGACACCGTGCGCAGCCTGCTCGAGAAAGGCGGCCTGATCGAGAAGACCACCCGGCCCGCCGAAACCGTCGGCAAGCTGCAGCAGGCCGCCGCCCGTGACGCCGCCGCTGCTGCCGCGGTGAAGGAAGCGGCCGCCGCCGCCGAAGCCGCCAAGGAAGCCGCCGCCAAGCAGGCCGCTGAGGCCGCTGAAGCAGCCGCCGCCGCTGCCGCCGAACCTGCCGCCGCCGAGGCCTGAGCGAGCTCTCCTCCACGTTCGCCCTGCCCGACAGCGCCGCCGCCATCGCCCTGGCCGGCACGGACGGAGCTTCACTGCGTCGTCTCGAAGCGCTGACGGGTGCCCAGATCGTCCTGCGGGGCCTCGATCTCCAGATCCGGGGCCGCACATCCCAGGTGGAGCGGCTGCAGTCCCTCATCCAGCTCCTGGAGCCGCTGTGGCAACGGGGCGAGCCCATCGGACCGGTGGACATCCAGGCGGCCCTGACGGCCCTGGACACGGGGCGCTCCGACCAGCACCGCAGCATGGGGCTCCAGGTGCTGGCCACGAGCGTCACCGGCCGGCCCCTGCGTCCCCGCACCCTGCGTCAGAACAGTTACGTCGAGGCGATCGAACGCCACGACCTGACGCTGGCCATCGGACCCGCCGGCACCGGCAAGACCTTTCTGGCCACGATCCTGGCCGTACGCATGCTGCAGGAGCGCAAGGTGGAGCGGCTGGTGCTGACCCGGCCGGCGGTGGAGGCCGGCGAGCGGCTGGGGTTCCTGCCCGGTGACCTGCAGCAGAAGGTGGATCCCTACCTGCGTCCCCTCTACGACGCTCTCCACGGCCTGCTGGGTCAGGAGCGCACCAGCCAGCTGCTGGAGAAAGGGGTGATCGAGGTGGCGCCCCTGGCCTTCATGCGCGGCCGCACCCTGGCCGATGCCTTCGTGATCCTCGATGAGGCCCAGAACACCACCTGCGCCCAGATGCGCATGGTGCTCACCCGGCTGGGGGAGAACTCGCGCATGGTCGTGACCGGTGACACCACCCAGATCGACCTGCCCCCGGGCCAGCTGAGCGGCCTGGTGGAGGCGGAGCAGGTCCTGGCCGGGGTCGAAGGGGTGGCGATCTGCCGCTTTTCCGACGCCGACGTGGTGCGCCACCCGCTGGTGCAGCGCCTGGTGCAGGCCTACGCCCGCCGCGATGCCCGCCCGCCGGTCCCCCCAGCCAGGAAACGGGTCGATGGCACCCCCAGCCGATCGGACCCATGAACAGCGCCGAACGGCTGCGCATCCCGGCCCAGATCGCGCTGGCGGCCCTGGTGGCCTACTCCCTGGGCTTCTGGTTCACCAGCCTGTTTCCGGGCTACCTACCCAAGATCGGCGGCCTCTGGTCGGCGATCTCCGCCGTCGTCGTGACCCAGGTCACCCGCAAGGATGCGGCCTCCTCCGCCTCGCTGCGGATTCTGGGGTCGGCGATCGGCGCCATCACCAGCGCCGTTTACCTGACGCAGCTGCCCTTTCACCCCCTCGGCATGGCCGCGGCGATCTTCGCCACGGTGGTGATCTGTGCGGCCATCAACGTGCCCAGCCACGGCCGTCTGGCGGCGATCACGGTGATCGTCGTGATGGTCACCGGCAGCCTGGATCCGGCCCTGAGTCCGGGGGTGAATGCTCTGCTGCGCTTCCTGGAGTCCTGCATCGGCACGGGGGTCGCGCTGCTGGCGGTGTGGCTCTGGCCCGGGTCGGGCCGCCAGCCCGCAGGCGACGCCTGAGCGTGCCTCCAGGGCTGCGGTCCGCATGGGGAGATCCGAACCGGCGCCGCTGCCGCAACCCTGGGGCCGCTGGCAAGATGGACTGAGTTTGAAATGCCAGCGCCATGCCGGCCCGCAGCAATTTCCAGGAAGCGATCCGCGAAGCCCAGTCCAGCGCCCTGGTCGGACCCAACGTTGTCAACAAGGCCCTGCCCTATGTGGGCGGCGGCATGGTGCTCACCGCCGTCGGCGTGGTCGGTGGCCTCTCGATGATCGGCAACCCGATCTTCATGCCCCTGTTCTGGGTGTCGCTGATCGGCAACTTCATCCTCTTCTTCGTTGCGCAGAACGCGGCCATGAAGGGCAACAACGGCACCGCCCTTCCGATCCTGGCCACCTACAGCCTGATCACTGGCTTCACCCTGAGCGGCATCGTGGCGATGGCCATCGGCACCGCCGGCATCGGAGCGATCGGCACGGCGGCCCTGGCCACCGGCATCACGTTCGTGATCGCCTCGGTGGTGGGTCGCAACATGAGCGACAACCTCGGTCAGGCCCTCAGCGGGGTGGTAGGCCTCGGCATCGTCGGCCTGCTGATCGCCATGGTGGTGCAGCTGGTGGGAGGGATCTTCATTCCCGGTTTCGGCGGCAACGGTTTCGAGCTGATGATCGCCGGCTTCGGCACCGTGCTGTTCGTGGGTGCGGCCTTTGTCGACTTCTACACCATGCCCCGCACCTACAGCGACGACCAGTATCTGGCCGGCGCCCTGGGCATGTACCTCACCTACATCAACCTCTTCATCTTCATCCTCCGGCTGATCATCGCCCTTCAAGGTGGCGGTCGCCGCGACTGAGCTGCGATCCTTCTTCTCAGCCAACCTTGCCAAGGGCCTGTCCGTTGCGGATGGGTCCTTCTTTTTTGGCAGGGCAACGGCACCGCTCCGATCGATCCCCCGGCTCCCCCACGGACGGAGCCCAAGCGTCCGGCTAAGCTCCGACCGACTCCAGCCGAACGCCGCAGGCATGGCCCAGCCCCAGGGGCAACCCGCACACCAGCACGGCGGGTGCGGCCCCTTCACCCTTTGAACACAACGGAAACCCCATGACCAAGACGGCTCTGATCACCGGGATCACCGGCCAGGACGGTTCCTACCTGGCGGAGTTGCTCCTGGAGAAAGGCTATGTGGTGCATGGGATCAAGCGGCGGGCCAGCAGCTTCAACACCGACCGGATCGACCACCTCTACCAGGATCCCCATGAGAAGAATCCCCGCCTGGTTCTGCACTACGGCGATCTGACCGACTCCACCAATCTGATCAGGATCGTTCAACAGATCCAGCCGGACGAGATCTACAACCTCGGGGCCCAGAGCCACGTGGCCGTGAGTTTCGAAAGTCCCGAATACACCGCCAACTCCGATGCCCTGGGCACCCTGCGGATCCTCGAAGCCGTCCGCATCCTGGGGCTGACCGAAAAGACCCGCATCTATCAGGCCAGCACCAGCGAACTCTATGGACTGGTGCAGGAGATTCCCCAGAAGGAAACGACCCCGTTCTATCCACGCAGTCCCTACGGCGTGGCCAAGCTCTATGCCTACTGGATCACGGTCAACTACCGGGAGGCCTACGGCATGTACGCCTGCAACGGCATCCTCTTCAACCACGAAAGCCCCCGGCGGGGGGAGACCTTCGTCACCCGCAAGATCACCCGGGGCCTGGCCCGCATCGATGCCGGACTCGACCAGGGCCTGTTCATGGGCAACCTCGACTCTCTCCGGGACTGGGGGCACGCCCGGGACTACGTGGAGATGCAGTGGCGGATGCTGCAGCAGGAGCAACCCGAGGACTTCGTGATCGCCACGGGCCGGCAGGAATCGGTGCGCCGTTTCATCGAGCTCACCGCCGAGGAGCTCGGCTGGGGAGGGATCGACTGGAGCGGCAGCGGCGTCGAGGAGACGGGCGCCCGGCGTGACACCGGCGCCATCGTGGTGCGCATCGACCGGCGCTACTTCCGGCCGGCGGAGGTGGAGACCCTGCTGGGGGATCCCACCCGGGCCCGGGAGCGGCTGGGCTGGACGCCCACCACCACCCTGGAGGAACTGGTGGCGGAGATGGTCGCCACCGACAAGGAGGAGGCCGCCAAGGAGGCCACCCTGCGGCGGGAGGGGTTCACCGTTGTCGGCTCGATGGAGAATCCCCCCCAGGCCGGGGTGAGCGCCGCCCCGTGAGCCGGCCCGCAAAACGCGGCTATGGTCAGGGCCGTGATCCGTTCCCGTCGAAGCGGACCTTCGCTGGAACGACGCCTTCTCCCGTGGTCCGCCACCCCGCCCGGCAGCGCGGGGGCCTGACGATTTCCCCATGCTGATCTCCACGAACGATCGGATCTTCATCGCCGGCCATCGCGGCATGGCCGGCTCGGCCATCGCCCGGCGCCTGGAGTCCGAAGGGCACAAGCACCTGCTCCGCGTCAGCCGCTCCGAGCTCGACCTCATGGACGGCCCCGCCGTGGCCGCCTGGTTCGCCGACCAGCGGCCCGAGGTGGTGGTGCTGGCGGCGGCGCGGGTGGGGGGCATTCTCGCCAACGCCACCTATCCGGCCGACTTCCTGCTCGACAATCTCAGGATCCAGCAGAACGTGATCGAGAGCGCCTGGCGGCACGGCACCCGGCGCCTGCTGTTCCTGGGCAGCAGCTGCATCTACCCCAAGCTGGCCGAGCAGCCGATCCGGGAGGAGGCCCTGCTCGGCGGGCCCCTGGAGCCCACCAACGAGTGGTACGCCATCGCCAAGATCACCGGCATCCAGCTGTGTCGCGCCCTGCGGCTGCAGCACGGCTTCGATGCCATCAGCCTGATGCCCACCAATCTCTACGGCCCGGGCGACAACTACCACCCCACCAACAGCCATGTGCTGCCCGGCCTGATCCGCCGCTTCCAGGAGGCCCGGGAATCCGGCGCCGAGGAGGTGGTCTGCTGGGGCAGCGGCAGCCCGCGGCGGGAGTTCCTCCACGTCGATGATCTGGCGGATGCGGCCCTGTTCTGCCTGCGCCACTGGCAGCCGGGCGCCGAGGAGCTCCAGCACCTCAATGTGGGAACGGGAACGGACGTGAGCATCAAGGAGCTGGCCACGATGGTGGCCGAGGCGGTCGGGTTCCGCGGACGCATCGCCTGGGACACCTCGAAGCCCGACGGCACCCCCCGCAAGCTCCTGGATGTGGGCCGCCTGGCCGCCCTGGGCTGGCGGGCGTCGATTCCCCTGCCGGACGGGCTGCGTCGCACGGTGGCGGAATTCGTCAGCGAGCGGGCCAGCGGCGCCGAGGTGCGGCTGTGAGGATCCTCGTCACCGGGGGCGCCGGCTACATCGGCAGCCATGCCGTCAGGGCCCTGACCCGTGCGGGACACCAGCCCGTGGTGCTCGACAACCTGGTCTATGGCCATGCCGACATCGTCGAGAAGACCCTGAAGGTGCCGCTGGTGCTGGGCCAGGTGGGCGACCGTGAGGTGCTCGAACCCCTGCTGCGCGGCCGCCATCCCGCCTTGGACGGCACCGCCCTGGAGGGCAAGCCGATCGAGGCGGTGCTCCATTTCGCCGCCTACGCCTATGTGGGCGAATCGGTGACCGATCCCGCCAAGTACTACCGCAACAACCTGGGCGACACCCTCACCCTGCTCGAGGCCCTGGTGGCCACCGAGCGGCCCCTGCCGATCGTGTTCTCCTCCACCTGCGCCACCTACGGCATTCCCCAGCAGGTGCCGATCACCGAGGACCACCCCCAGGCCCCGATCAATCCCTACGGCCGCAGCAAGTGGATGGTGGAGCAGCTGCTCACCGACTTCGCGGCGGCCTACGGCCTGCCCAGCGTGATCTTCCGCTACTTCAATGCCGCCGGTGCCGACCCCGACGGCGACCTGGGGGAGGACCACAACCCGGAGACCCACCTGATCCCCAGGGTGCTCGACACCATGAGCGGCCGGGAGCCCTACCTGCAGATCTTCGGCGACGACTACCCCACCCCGGACGGCACCTGCATCCGCGATTACATCCACGTGGCCGACCTGGCCGACGCCCACGTCCTGGGGCTGGAGCGGCTGCTGCGGTTGCGGGAACGGGAGGAGACCGAGCGCCGACCGCTGATCTACAACCTCGGCAACGGCACCGGCTACTCGGTCCAGCAGGTGATCGAGACCGCCAAGGCCGTCACCGGTCGCGGCCTGCTGGCCCACGTGGCCAAACGCCGCGACGGTGACCCTCCCCAGCTGGTGGCCGGGGCCACCCGGGCCCACCAGGAACTGGGCTGGCGACCCCGCTTCCCGGAACTGGAAACGATCATCGAGCACGCCTGGGCCTGGCACCAGCGCCGTCACCAGGGCTGAGGGCGCCGGCCCCGGGCCAGGGCCTGGCCAGGGGCTCGCCGATGAAGACCCCCTGCCCGGGCATGGCCACACTGCGCCAGTAGCTCTCGATCAGGGTGTCACCCCGGAGGTAGTAGCTGAGCAGCAGGCCGGGATCGGGGAACTTGGCCGTGAAGTTGCAGGGTTCCACCACGGTGCCGTAACTGCCGGTGGCGCCGGCCTCGAGCCAGCGCAGCGCACTCATCTGGGGGCTGTCGGTCAGCTGCCCGCCGAAGGAGGTGAGGTGATCGGCGACGGCACCGGGCCGGAAGCGGTTGGTGCGCAGGCCCGCGGGGAAGGCCAGCCCCGTGACGTAGGCCATCACGTCCTGGGCTCCCACCAGGGTGTCGCCGAGGATGATCCGCACCCGCAGGCGGGAGCCGATGGCGGCCCTGACCCTGTCGTAACCGGCGGCCCGACGGTTGCGCCGCCCGTCGCCGGTGCTCAGCAGGTAGGCGGTCCCCGGCGGGGCGGTCCCGTCGGAGGCCACCCCCTGCTGGATCAGGCGCCGGGCCGCCGCCGCGCTGGTGGCGGCCAGCATCATGCTGGGCCGGATGCGCAGCTGATCCCAGGGCCGGCGCACGTCACCGCGGGCGAACAGGGGGCTCAGGGCCGTGGTGCGGCAACCGCTGGCGCAGAAGCGCGGATCGAGGCCGAGGCTGAAGGCGCTGGTGATCGACTGGCAACCGACCCGGTACGGGGCCGCCCAGGCCAGCGCATAGACCTGGACATGGGACGGGGTGCGGCGATCGACGCTGGCCTTGATGCGGCGGAACAGGTCAGGGTTCAGCGCGGCTTCCCCGGGTGCGAAGCGCACCCGGATCACCTGGTCCTGTGGGATCAGCCGGGCCGCCTGGTACTGCCGGCCGATGGTCTCGCTGAGGGGATCGGCGGCGTTGACGATGATCGCCAGATGGCGATGGTCGAGGGGGCCCAGGGAGGGCGGTGCGATGCCGGTGGAGCGGCCGTCAGCCCAGGGGCTGCCGCTGGCCGCCAGGGCCAGTGGCAGCAGCAGCGCAACCCCGATGGCCAGGCGGCGGCGCCACGCACGCCGTGGCCCGGCGCCGGTGGAAGCTGCCCCGCCCGGGGGTCCGGGAAGCGGAGGCCGTGGCGGGGGAGGGGCCATGGCGGAGGCGGCGAGGCCGGGGGCTTGGCCGACTGGGGCGGCTCCGAACCCGGAGTGGACCTGGAAGCGAGGCGGAAAGCGAAGGCAGGGACGGCGCCGGTCGCGGGGCCGTCCCCCGTCGTGCCATCCGTCGAGGGTCGATCGTAGGACCAGCCCAACGTCGTGCAGGTCCTTGGTGGCGGCCTAGATTTGAGACCACCGGCGTTCCTGTTGCCATCCCGATCCCCTGGTCCGCCGGGCTGGGCCAAGCCCCTGCTCCAACCTCCTGCCGTGTGACCCGGAGGCGGCTTTCCGACCGGAGACGGCAGGCCGCCCCAGCCCCGATTCCCCATCCGCCTGTTCCAGCATCCTTTTCGCCTCGCCGTTGATGCCGCTTCTCCATCGCATCGCCAGACGACTCCCCAGCCCCCTGCTTGCCCCCCTCACTGACCAGAGACCCGCTGCGCGTCTGATCCGGCATTCGGCGAAGAAGTACTGGAAGCTTCTGGCCCTCAACTTCTCCACCAGCCTGGCCGCCAGCCTCAGCGAGGGCGCCACCCTCGGGATCATCTTTCTGTCGGTCAGCCTGATCAGCGCTCCCGAGAACAGTGACTGGACCAAGATGTCCTCTCTCGGCTCCCTCAGCCAGCTGCCCTGGCTGCAGGACTGGCTGAACAGTGCCCTCAGCACCCGCACCGGCCGCGACGGCCTCTTCGTGCTGCTCCTGGCGACGGCCGTGGCCCTGCAGGGCCTGATGGCGGCGACCAGCTACGTGAACAGCGTCAGCACCGCCGTGATGGGGGCCCGGATGGGCACCGAAATCACCGGCAAGCTGAACGATCGGGTCCTCTCCCTCACCTTCGGCTGCGCCAGCCGTTACCGGGTCGGTGACCTGCTCAATTACGTGGGCTCCGGGGGCAGCACCGTACAGAAGGAGATCAGCCTGGCCAACGGGCTGTTGATGAACAGTCTGCAGCTGATCATCTACCTGGCCATCCTGGTGGCGATCTCCCCCTGGCTTCTGCTGTTGGCCTTCGCCATGGCCGCCGTGATGCAGACGGTCCAGAAGGTGCTGCTGCCGCGGATCCGCAGGAATTCACAGGAGCAGCAGAAGGTGGGTGTCGAGCTCTCCAGCCATCAGAACGAACAGATCCAGGGTCTGCGTCTGCTGCACAGCACCGGCCAGCTGGAAAGTTCGAGGAAGAAGCTCAAAGCGCTGCTCAATGAAAGCAGGCGGCTCTCGATCCGGCAGAGCAAGCTTTCGAACGTCGTGCAGCCGATCTCCAACATGCTGCCGATCATTTCGATCGCCATCATCGCGGCGCTCAGCCTGCTGGTGTTCAAGGACCGCAGCAGCGGTGTCCTGCCGAGCCTGGTGACGTTCATCATCGCCCTCCAGAGACTCAACCAGCGGGTCGGCAGTCTCACGGGTCTGGCCACCAGCTACGCCGCCAACAGCGCCAATGTGGAGCGGCTCAACCAGATCCTGCGCGACGACGACAAGGACTTCATCCGCACCGGCGGTGTGCCGTTCACGGCCCTGCGCGAGGCGATCCAGCTGGATGATGTCTCGTTGCGCTACAGCCCCAATCTGCCGGAGGCCCTCTCCTCCATCCAGCTCACGATCGGCCGCGGCCAGACGGTCGCCCTCGTCGGCTCCAGTGGCGCCGGCAAAAGCTCCATCGCCGATCTGCTGGTGGGCCTCTACGAGCCCACCGGCGGCCGGATCCTGGTCGACGGCGTCGACATCCGGACGATCAATCTGGCGAGCTGGCAGCAGCGCCTGGGAGTCGTCAGCCAGGACACCTTCCTGTTCAACGCCAGCATCGCCAGCAACATCGGCTTCGGTGTCGAGAACGCCTCCATGGACGATATCAAGGACGCAGCCACCAAGGCCCAGGCCTCCCGCTTCATCGCGGATCTCCCCGAGGGCTACGACACCAAGATCGGCGAACGGGGCTATCGGCTCAGCGGCGGCCAACGCCAGCGAATCTCCCTGGCCAGGGCGATTCTGCGCCGACCTGAACTGCTGATTCTCGATGAGGCCACCAGCGCCCTCGACAGCCAGAGCGAACGGCTGGTGCAACAGGCGATCGAACAGTTCGAGCGCCAGCACACCGTTCTGGTGATTGCCCACCGCCTCAGTACGATTGTCAATGCCGATGTGATCTGTGTCCTTTCCGAGGGAAGGATCGTTGAGCGGGGCCGCCACCATGAGCTGCTCGCCCAGGACGGTCAGTACGCAAAACTCTGGAGCGACCAATCCAAACATCCCCATCAGAAGCCGATGACGGCAGCCCCCGTCTGATGGTTTTCCCATTCCCCGGGGCGACCCTGCAGGAGCACGCATCTTTCCCATGATCATTGCCTGCACGATCGACAACAACTACATCCGGCACTGCGCCGTGATGCTGAAATCCCTACAGCTCTCCAACCCAACAGAAAGCCTCAGTGTCTATATCCTCCACGGCGTCATCGATGCCGCGGAGCGAGCTCGATTGGCGGCCTACCTCGGTGAATTTCTCCCCTCGGTCTCCTTCCTGCAGCTGGATGAGGAGATGCTCGCGGGTTTTCCCGTCTTCGGTCATATCAGCCTGGCCACCTATTTCCGGCTGCTGCTGCCGGCGGCCCTTCCCCATGCCGTCGAGAAGGTCCTCTACCTGGATTCCGACCTGATCGTGGTCGACTCGCTGCGGGACCTCTGGGAGTCGTCACTGGAAGGGAACAGCATCGGCGCGGTGGAGGAACACAATCAGGACTTCGACCGCAACCGCCTCTGCCTGGCGGAGAGCTCCCTGGTCTTCAATGCCGGCGCCATGCTCATCGATCTGGGCCGCTGGCGCCGGGAGAACATCCTGACCAACGGCCTGGAGTTCGCCCGCACCCATCCCGAGCGGATCAAGCACTGGGACCAGGACGTGCTCAACTCCCTGCTCGAGGCCCGCTGGCGTCCCCTCGACTGGCGCTGGAACGCCCTGCCCCACCTCTGGATGCACCCCGAGTACACCGCCGCCGACACCCCCCTGGGCCGGCAGGCGGAGCTGGCCCGGGCGAGCCCCGCCGTGATCCACTTCGCCGGCTCGGGCGTGGCCAAGCCCTGGCACCATCGCTGCACCCACCCCTGGCGCCAGCGCTACCTGGAGATCCGCCGGCAGACGCCCTGGGCGCACCTGCCCCTGGAGGGCACCCCCAGCGTTTCCCCGGGCGATCGCCTGGGCCGCCTGCGGTTCCGGGTCAAGCGAGCCGGCAAGGAGATGCTGGCCAGGCTGACTCCCCGCAGCCGATGACCATTCAGATCGGAGACCACCGGCTCACCTGCATCGGCTACGCCGACAGCACGGAGGCCGAGCTGCTGGGACGCTTCCTGCGCCAGGGAAGCCGCGCCCTGGCCGAGTCCCAGGGGGAGTACGCCCTGGTGATCGAGACCGACGCCGGCGACGTGACGGTGGTCACCTCACCGGTGGGGGCGACCCACTACTACGTCCTGGAGCACGACGGCCGCCTCTTCCATGGCGACCGGGTGGCCGAGATCCTGCACCGCAGCGGCCTGGCCTGGCGCTGGAACTGGCAGGCCCTCGGCGATCTCTGCCAGCTGGAGAACCTGACCGACAACCAGACCCTCCACCCGGCGATCCGCCGGGTGCCCCCCGGCAGCATCCTCCACTTCACCGACGGCAGGGTCTCCCTCTCCTCCGTTGCGGTCCTCGACCGGATCCCGGCGGCACCCGCCGACCCCGACGACGCCGTCGAGGCCCTCAACGCCGCGGTGCTGCGGCTGGCGGGCGAGAACCCCTATCTGTCCCTGTCGGGCGGGTTCGATTCGCGGGTGATCCTGGCGTCGATGCTGCGCCAGGGCCTGCGCCCCCATCTGATCACGATGGGACGGGAGGAGGCGACCGATGTGCAGGTGGCCCGCCGCATGGCCGAGCGCTTCGACCTGCCCCACCAGCTGATCAGCCTGGAGCTCGACGACGTCTTCGCCCACGCGTCCACCATCTCCAGCCTCACCAACGGCACCAAGACCGCCTGGCACTGGCACACCTTCCTTTATCCCCTGAAGGCGGCGATCCCGGCCGACGCCACCTTCTTCGTCGGCACCCTGGGGGAATTCGCCCGCTCCTACTACTTCGACCGCGGCTGGCTGGGCCGCTTCGCCTCCCTGGCCCCCGAGGTGGCCCTGGGCCGGTTCTGGGGCATGAAGCTGAACCGGCACCCCAGTTTCTCCGCCGATGAACTTCGGCATCTGGCCCCTGAACTCGCCACCGAGCTGATGCCGGACGGCCGCCACCGGCGGGCCGCACGCCTGGCGGGCTTCTGCCGCGGCGGCTTCCTTGAAGGACTCACCCGTTACTACTTCGAGCAGCGGGTGCCGAACTTCTACGCCAACGGCATCCGCATGTACCGGGCCTCCAGCGCCTGGCGCTCCCCGTTCCATGACCGCCGTTGGATCGAAGCGATCTGGAACCTTCCCGATGGCTGGAAGCTGGGCTCCAACTGGCACCGCCACGCCATCGCCCGCAACTGCCCGGAACTGCTGACATTCCCGGAGGAGAACGGTTTCGACCGCCGCCGCATGCTTCCCAAGGCGCCGCCCCTCTACTGGACGCCGCCGATGCGGCGGGCCCGCTACGTGAGCTACGACCTCAGCGCCGACTGGTACCGCGATCCGCGGATGCATGCCTTCCTGCGCGAGAACGCCGGACGGATCGACGACCTGGTGGATCCGGAGCTCGTCGGGCGGATCCTGGAGGCCCACCGCAGCGGCACCGACCGGACCCGGACCCTGGCCTTCCTGCTCACCCTGATCGTCTGGAAGCAGGTGATCGCCCCATGAGGGTGCTGTTCGTCTCCCACATGGCCACCCGCAGCGGGGCCCCGCTGCTGCTGCTCTGGCTGCTGCGCTGGCTGATGGCCCATGGGCGCGGCATCGAACCGGCGGTGGTGCTGCTCAGCGATGGGCCCCTGCGGCCCGATTTCGAGGCCCTGGCGCCCACCGAGGCCTGGAGCCGGCCCCTGTTCCAGCCCCTGCGCGAGCGGGTCGCCGCCCGGCTGGGGCGGGGGAGGGCCGGCAGTCCGGCCGAGCTGCTGGAGGCGGCGGTGCATCGGCACCGACCGGAGCTGATCTACCTCAACACCCTGGTGCTGGGCCAGCACCTGAAGGGCCTGGGTGCCGATCCGGCCCGCCCGGCCTGCCTCAGCCATGTCCACGAACTGGAAACCACCCTGGCCACCATGAGCAGCCCGGAGGCGGTGGCCCGCCAGCTGGCCCTCTCCAGCGTCGTGGTGGCCTGTGCCGAGGGGGTGAGGCAATCCCTGCACAACCACCACGGCCTGCCCCTCAACCGCTGCACGGTGATTCCGGGCTTCCTTCCCTTCGCCGCCCCCGGGCAGGGGCCGCCCGCTCCGGCCCCCCTGGCGGAGGAGCCCGGACTGGAACCGGCCCTGGAGCCCCTGGAGTCGGCCCTGGCGGCGGGCACGTTCGTGTTCGGCTTCGCGGGCCAGGCGATCGCCCGCAAGGGTTTCGACCTCTTCCCGCTGCTGGTGCGGGAGTGTGAGCGGGTCTTCGCCGGCCAGCCCTTCCTGGCCGTCTGGCTCGGGGCCTCCCCGGGGCAGGAGGAGGTGATCGTGGCCCGCCGCGATCTGCAGCTGCTGGGTCTCGAGCACCGGGTCCTGCTGCTGCCGCCAAGGCCCTCCGCCATCGGCGTCATCGGTCGCTTCGCCGTCCACGGCCTGCTGTCGCGGGAGGACCCCTATCCCCTGGTGGCCCTCGAGGCCGCCGCCGCGGCCGTGCCCACCATCTGCTTCGACGGCGGGGGCGGCATCGTCGACTTCGTGGCCGACGGCTGCGGTCTGGCCGTCCCGTACCTCGACCTGGCAGCCTTCGCCACCGCCCTGCACCGGCTCAGCAACGACCCGGAGAGCCGGCGCCGGCTGGGGGAACGCAGCCGGGCCCGGGTGTGGCGGGAGTCCGGCATCGACGACGTGGCCCCCCGTCTGCTGGCCTGCATGGAACGGGCCGTCGCGGCCGGACCCCACCATGGCTGAGCCGCCCCTGCCCGCCAGCCGCCCCCTCTACGGCTGGAGCGCGGCCGACCCGCCCAGCGTGCCCGAACGGCTCAGCACGGACCCTGGCCGACCCCTGTTCTCGATCGTCATCCCCACCCTCAACCAGGGGGCCTTCATCGAGGACACCCTGCTGTCGATCCTCTGGCAGGGTTACGACAACGTCGAGATCATCGTGGTGGACGGCGGCAGCACCGACGACACCCCGGCGGTGCTGGAGCGCTACCGCCCCTGGATCTCGGTGCTGATCAGCGAGCCCGACCGGGGCCAGTCGGACGCCCTCAACAAGGGCTTCCGCCGGGCCAGCGGATCGATCCTGGCCTGGCTGAACTCCGACGACCTCTATCTCCCCGGTGCCTTCCGCACCGTGCTGGAGGCCTTCGCCGCCCATCCCGACGGCCGCTGGGTGATCGGCAGCGGCGACATCATCAGCGCCGACCAGCGGTTCCTGCGTCACGTGCCCGCCCGGGAGGGATCGGAGCAGACCCTGCTGGCGATCGAGAACGACTGCTTCCTGCTGCAGCAGAGCTGCTTCTGGAGTGCCTCCCTCTGGCGGGAGGCCGGCGGGCAGGTGGACGAGTCCCTCAGCCTGCTGATGGACTACGACCTCTGGTGGCGCTTCTCCCGGCGCTGCACCGGCATCGTCACCCAGGAGAAACTGGGGGCCATGCGCTACTACGCCACCGTGAAGACCCGCCGCCAGGGGGAACGGTTTCCGGCCGAACTGGCCACCATCTACGCCCGCTACGGGGCGAGCGCCTCGCTGGATCGGCTGGTGCAGCGGCTGCTGGCGGAGAAGTCCGCCCTCGGCGAGCGGCTCTCGGCCCTGGAGCGCCAGCTGCCGGTGCGGCTGCTGCGTCGTCTGCGGCTGCTTCCCCGACCATGACGACACCCGAACTCTTCGTCGGCATCACCAGCTGGAACAGCGAGCTGTTCCTGCCCCACTGTCTGGAGGCCCTCCAGGCCACCACCCGGGGCCTGGAGACGCACGTCTGCGTGCTGGACAACGGCTCCACCGACCGATCCGTGGCCATCGCCCGCCAGCGGGGGGCCGAGGTGGTGCAGCGCCGCTGCAGCCAGCCGGAGGCGCTCAATGCCCTGCTGAATCGATCGCGCTCCCCCTACACCCTGCTGCTGCATGCGGACGTGATCCTGCTGGCACCGGACTGGTTCGCGCTGTGCCGCTCCCGGCTGGTGGAGGGGGTGGCGCTGGTGTCGCCGCAGGACATCGGCTGCGGACCGCTCACCCGCCCCTTCGGGGCCGGCATGCCGGAGAGCTCCTTCCTGCTGATGCACACCCGGCGGTTCCGCCGTTGCCGGCGCCTCCACTGGCGGCGCAAGGGGCGCCTGCCGCGGCCCCGCTACGAGGTCGACTTCCACGGCCCCCACATCACCCACCACCTGCCGCGGGAGCTCCAGCGCCAGAAGCTCGGCTGGGTGCCCATGGACGTCTACGTGTCCAACCGGGCCAGCGAACCGCTGTTCACGCCGGCCTCGCCACCGGCGGTCTGGAGCGACGAGCTGGCCTACCTGCGCTACGGCCTCGGCAACTTCTACGGCCTCGACGGCACGATCACCCATTACCACAACTGGTACGACCGGATCGCCGCCCGGGAGAAGAGTGAATCGGCACCGAACCCCGCGCGCAAGGATTTCCCGGTGGACTTCATCCGCTCCTACACAAACCGGCTGCTGGAGGACTACGGCGCCGGCCGGCTGGAGCTGCCCACCGACCTGAGCACCACCCGCACCCCCAGGGCCCTCTAGCCCACCGCTTCCTCCATGACCGGTCCCTCGTCGCCACGGCCGATCGCCGCCCACTTCCTGCTGGTGCCGGAGCTGCTGCACTCGCCCCCCAACGAGGCGATCATCTCCGCCCTGCTGGAGAGCGGCTACGACGTCCACGTCTTCGCCCCCGGGCCCTGCGGCAGCACCGCCCCCTACGGCGAACGGGTCAGCACCCACCCTGTGGCCTATTCGATGCGCTGGTTGCTGGCCCAGGCCTGGCGCCCCCGCTGGCGGCGCTACGCCTGCTTCTCGGGCACCACCGAGGATCCGATCGCCGTGGTGGGAGTGCTGGCCCGCCTGCACCGCCGTCCCTCCTTCATCCTTGGGGACGAGATCCGCGCCGGCAGCTACCGGGGGCCCCGCTCGGAACGCTGGAAACGGCTGTGTCTGCAGGCCTACCGGCGGGCCCGCTTCACCATCGTCAACGACACCCACCGGGTGGGTCTGGTGCGCGAGTACGCCGGCCTGCCGGCGGCCCAGCCGGTGCTGGTCTACCCGGGCTGTTTCCGCAACCCGCCGGAGCGGGATCCACGGCTGCGCCGGGAGCTCCGCCAGCGCTGGGGCCTGGCGCCGGACGCTCTCACCCTGGCCATCTCCGGGGGCTTCAACCTCACCGCCGGCGCCGACTGGCTGCTCGACGCCCTGCACGAGGATCCGGCCCTCTGCGCCGTGATCCAGCCCCTGGGGGTGGATCCCCTGGCCCTCTACCTGCTGCGGCGCCTGAGCCTGGGGGGCCGGCTCCACATCGAAACCGACCGGCTGTCCTGGCAGGAGGCCTGGCGATCGGCCGTGGGCTACGACATCGGCCTGGCCGTCTACACCAATCCGGCGCCCCAGTTCCAGGCCATGGGCGTCAGTTCCAACCGGCTGTGCATGTACCTGGCCATGGGGGTGCCGGTGATTTGCAGCCGCCAGGCCAGCTTCCAGTTCGTCGAGGACTTCGGCTGCGGCGTGATGGTCGACGATGGCGCCGGCTTCCTGGCGGCGGCCCATCACCTCGGCGCCGACCTGGAGGCCCGCCGGGAGGACTGTGCCCGCTGCTTCCACGACCACATCCGCCCCCGGGAGCGCTACCGCGGCCTGGTGGAGGCGATCGGCGCCCTGGGGCACGCCTGAGGGAGCACCCAACACCGCCACTATGAACCGCTCCTCCCTGAACCTGCGCCTCTACCTCGCCGCCCGGGCCGTGGTGCACGGCGGCCGGCGCCGCATCCCGCGGGTGCTGCTGCCGCCGCGGCGGCCCCTCGGCGATCGCTTCACGATCGCGATCACCACCTTCGAGGCCCGCTACGAGACCTATTTCCGTCCGCTGTACCGCTCCCTGCGGCGCACGTTCCCCGAAGTGCCGATCCTTGTGGCCGTCAACGGCCACGGCGACCCCGCCAGCCAGAGCCGCTACCTGGAGCGGCTCTGCGGGGAGCTGGCCAGCGGTGAACCGCCCCATCGCCGCTTCCTGCTGCATGAGCGGGTGGTTGGGCTCTGCCAGATGTGGAACGAACTGCTCCAGGCCAGCCCCACAGCCACCACCCTGGTGCTCAATGACGATCTGCGCATCGATCCCTACCTGCGGCGCTGGGCCGAGGCCATGGGCTGGGAATCGGTGGATCTCAGCCTGCTCAACAACACCTGGTCCCATTTCGCCATCGGCCGGCGCTGCTGGGAGCGCATCGGCGCCTTCGACCAGAGCTTCAGCGGCATCGGCTTCGAGGACATGGACTACACCGCCCGGGCGAGCCTGGCCGGGGTCGAGATCGCAGGGGTGGCCTGTCCCTACCTGCACCATGCGAACGACCAGCCCGCCACCACCTCCTTCGACGGCCAGTCGGAGCGCGTCTGGGGCAAGTACACCTCCGCCAACCAGGAGAGCTTCTTCCGCAAGTGGGAGCGCTGCCCAGCATCGGAGGGGATCTACATCCGCCAGCTCGGCCACCACGTGCGGGCCGTCGCCCCCCTGCCGCACCTGGCCGTGCCACCGTTGACGGCCGACGGACCGGGGATCGTCCACCTGGATCGGACGCCATGAGGGTGCTGGTGCTCGCCCCCTCCGCCTACCTGCTCGGCGGCGTCCAGGACTGGCTGGCGAACCTGGTGCCGGCCCTGCGGGAGGGGGGGCTGGAGGTGACCGTGGCGGTGCCCGATGGGGATCACCACCGCCATGGCCCCTACGCCCGGGCCTACCCGGCCCTGGCGGCCGGGGCGATCGCCAACCCCAGCGGCAGCGCCGAAGGCCGGCTCCGTGCGATCGCCGCCCTGCTGGAGCGGCTGGACCCGGATCTCGTGCTCGGCGTCAATCTCGTCGATCTGTACCCGGCGGCCCGGCGGGCCCGGCGCCGGGGGCGGTTCCATGGACGGGTGGTGATGACGCTGCATGCGCTCGAGGCGGAGTACTTCGACGACCTGCGCCGGCATGGCGTCGGCATCGACGCGGTGATCGCCACCAATCGCCTGGCCTGCCGGCTGGCGAGCAGGCGGGGCGGGATGGATCCGGCCCGGGTGCTCTACGCCCCCTACGGCGTGCCGGTGCCGCCCTGGCAACGCCCCGACGGCGATCCGGCCGCCACCCTGAAGCTGGCCTGGGTGGGCCGGCTGGAGCAGGAGCAGAAACGGGTGCACGATCTGCCGCCGCTGCTGGAGGCACTGCAGGCCCGGGGCATCGACGTCCGGCTCAGCATCGCCGGGGATGGCGAGGAGCGTCCGGCCCTGGAGCGGTCCCTGGCCCCCTGGATCGAACGGGGCTGCGTGCGGATGCTCGGCCATGTCGACCAGGGCCGGCTGGCGGCGGAGGTCTACGGCCATCACCATGCCCTGGTGATCACCTCCTCCTGGGAGACGGGCCCGATCGTGGCCTGGCAGGCCATGGCCAGCGGCATGGCGGTGGTGAGCAGCCGGTACGTGGGAGCGGGCCTGGAAGGGGCCCTGGAGCAGGACGCCACGGCCCTGCTGTTCCCCTGCGGGGATGCGGACGCCGCCGCCGGCGCACTGGCGCGGTTGCGGGATCCGGCCCTGCTGGAGCGGCTCTCCAGGGCCGGGCACGCCCTGGTGGCCCGTCGCTACAGCGGGGCGGCCTCCCTGGCCGCCTGGCGGCGGGCCCTTGATCAGGCGACGGCCCTGCCCCCCCTGCCCCAGGCCCCGGAGGAGCCGGCGCCGGCGCCCGCCGGACGGCTGGACCGCTGGCTGGGCCGCCAGCGGGGTGAGGACCTGCGCCGGCTGCTGGGGTTGCGCTTCCGCCACGGCAGCCCCGGCAGCGAGTGGCCCCATGCCGGCGGCGACGGGGCCGGCGGGGCCGGCGATGCCGCGGGCACCGGGGCCCAGGCCGAGCACCTGCTGGCGGCGGCAGCCCGCCTCGACGCTCCCGGTGCGTCCCATGGCTGAGGCGGCGGGGCCCACCCGGCGGGAGCGGCTGGGGGTGTGGCTGAAGGACCGGCTCCGCTACGAGTGGCTGCTGCGCCGTCCGGCACCGGCCCAGCTCGGGATCGCCAACCGCCGCGAGCGGCTGGAGGCCGCCCCCGATGGCTTCGGTCAGGCCTGTCTGTGGCGCTACACCTCCCGCCTGCACGCGCCGGCCATCCAGCCGGAGCTCGGCCGGCGCCTGCTGCGCCGCTGCCTGGCGGCGGCACCGATCCGGCGCCGGCCCACCCCCGGCTGGGCCGCTGGGCCACCGGAGGTGAGCGTGCTGATCGGCCACCGGGGCACCGAGCGGCTGCCCCTGCTGCTGGCGACCCTCGAATCCCTCGCCGCCCAGGAGGGCGTCCGGCTCGAATGCCTGGTGATCGAACAGGACAGCGAGCCCCGCATCGCCGACCGACTGCCGGGCTGGGTGCGCCACATCCACGGCCCCCTGCCGGATCCGACCGCCCCCTACAACCGCTCCCACACCTTCAACCTCGGCGCCCGCGAGGCCCAGGCCCCGGTACTGCTGCTGCACGACAACGACATGCTCGTGCCCACCGGCTATGCCCGCCGCCTGCTGGAGCGGATCAGCCGGGGCTACGCGGTGGTGAACCCGAAGCGGTTCGTCTTCTACCTCGATGAGACCCACAGCGCGGCGGTGCTGGCCGGCTCGGGCGCCTATGACGCCAGGCCGGCGGAAGCGATCGTGCAGAACCTGGAGGCCGGCGGCTCGATGGCGATCACCGCCGAGGCCTACGCCGCCATCGGTGGGATGGATGAGGGCTTCGTCGGCTGGGGCGGGGAGGACAACGAATTCTGGGACCGCTGCCTCACCCGGCCCACCTGGATCTGGGGCTACGAGCCGATCGTGCACCTCTGGCACCGGGGCCAGCCCCTCAAGCACCGGACCGACAACCCCAACCTGGAACGGGCCCGGGCCGTGATGCGGCGCCCCGCCCTCGAGCGCATCGCCGCCCTGCGGCCCGCCCCGGTCCCCGGCCTGGTCAGCACGATCATCCCGGTCCACAACCGTGCCGGCCTGCTGCGCGCAGCGGTGGCCAGCGTGCTCGAGCAGGACCACCGGCCGATCGAGATCGTCATCGTCGACGACGGGTCCAGCGACGACACCGGCGCCGTGGCCGACGGGCTGGCCGCCGACCATCCGCAGACCATCCGGGTGATCCACCAGCCCAACCGCGGTCCCGGCGCCGCCCGCCAGCGGGGCCTGGACCAGAGCCGCGGAGAGTTCGTCCAGTACCTCGACAGCGACGACCTGTTGCTGCCCGGCAAGTTCAGCGCCCAGGTGGACGCCCTGCGGCGCTCCCCCGGAGCCGGGATCGCCTACGGCCCCAGCCTGGAGGAGGACCACTCCCGGCGGCCCGTCGAACGGTGCGGCCCGATGCGGGCCACCGGGATCCCCCTGGAGCGGCTGTTCCCCCGGCTGCTGCTGGAGCGCTGGTGGACCACCAGCTGTCCCCTTTACCGACGCGACCTGCTCGACCGCATCGGCCCCTGGCAGCCCTGGATCAACGAGGAGGACTGGGAGTACGACGGCCGGGCCGGGGCGACCGGCACTCCCCTGGTCTGGGTGCCGACGCCGGTGTCGGTGCGGCGGATCCATATGGGCGACGACCACCTCAGCGACCGGGGCCACCTGGACCCCCGCAAGCTGGTGGACCGCTCCCGCGCCCAGGAGTCGCTGCTGCGCAGTGCCCTGGCCGCCGGCGTCGACCCCGGCGGCCCCGAAATGGCGCGCTTCTCCCGCTCCGCCTTCCTGCTCAGCCGCCAGTGCGGTGCCGCCGGCGCCGAGCAGGCCGCCCGCCGGCTGTTCCGGCTGGCCCGGCGCCACGGGGCCCGGCAGCCGCGACGGCAGCTGGAGTTCCTCCTCTACGGCCTGCTCGCCGCGGCCCTGGGCTGGGGCCGGGCGGCCCGGCTGAGCATGGGAGTCCGGACACGGCTGCGGCCAGGACCCCGCCCAGGGGGGAACATGACCTGAGGTGATGCACGAGCCTGTGGAGCACGAATCCGGCACGGCCCCGCAGGTGTCGGTGGTGATGGGGGTTCGCAATGGCGCCGCCACCCTCGCCGCGACCCTCGATTCCCTGACCGGCCAGGAGGGGGTGGAGCTGGAGATCGTGGTGATCAACGACGGCTCCAGTGACAACACCGGCGCCCTGCTCGCCGCCCGGGCCGCCGCCGAGCCGCGGCTGCGGGTGCTGGATCGGCCGGGACGGGGCCTCACCCGCTCCCTGATCGAGGGCTGCCAGCTGGCACGCGGCCAGTTCATCGCCCGCCAGGACGCCGGTGACCTCTCCCTGCCGGGCCGGCTGCAGCGGCAGCTGCGCTGCCTGGAGGAGCATCCCGACGCCAGCCTCTGCTCCACCCACGTGCGCCTGGTGGTGCCGGAGGGGGCCACGGTGCGGGTCAACGCGCCGGAGCCCGCGGAGCTGGCCGATGGTCTCACCGGGCCCGCCATCCACGGCTCGGTGATGATGCGCCGCAGCGCCTACGAGCGCGCCGGGGGCTATCGGCCGATGTTCTATTTCGCCCAGGACATCGATCTCTGGAGCCGCATGGTGGAACTCGGCAAGCACCTGGTGGTGCCGGAGGTGCTCTACGAGGCCACCCTCTCCCCTGGATCGATCAGCGGCTCCCGGCGCCGGGAACAGGACGCGTTCCATGGTCTGATCGTGGCGGCCACCGAGGCGCGACGATCAGGCCGGGAGGAGGGTCCCGTGCTGGCCGAGGCCGAGGCGCTGAGCCAGCACTGCCGCGGCTCGCTGCCCGACCCCCGCCGCCAGGCCGATGGGGCCTACTTCATCGGCGCCTGCCTCATCCGTGAGCACCCGGACCTGGCCCGCCGCTACCTGCGCCAGGCCCTGGCCCTCAACCCCTGGCACCTCAAGGCCCGGCTCAAGCTGGCCACCCTGCCATGACCCTCAGCGTCGCCATTCCCACCTTCGGCCGCGATCAGGTGCTGATCGACAGCGTCGCCGCCCTGCTGGCGCTGGATCCGCCCCCCTTCGAGCTGCTGGTGGTCGACCAGACGCCCCGCCACGACCCCGACAGCGAGGCCCGGCTGGCGGCCTGGCAGGCGGAGGGACGGATCCGGTGGCTGCGGCTGCCGACCCCCTCGATCACCGGCGCCATGAACGTGGCCCTGCAGGAGGCCCGCGGCGATCGGGTGCTGTTCCTCGACGATGACATCCTGCCGGACCCGGAGCTGCTCAACGCCCACGAACGGGCCGGTGCCGCTGACCCCGACGCCATGCTGGCCGGGCGGGTGCTGCAGCCCTGGCACGGGGGCGAGAGCGATCCGGAGGACGGGCCCTTCCTGTTCAACAGCCTGCGGCCCCGCTCCGTGGCGGAATTCATGGGGGGCAACGTGGCCATCCCCCGGCAGCTGGCCCTGGATCTGGGGGGCTTCGACCAGAATTTCGTGCGGGTGGCCTACCGCTTCGAGGCGGAATTCGCCTTCCGCTGGCGCCAGGCCGGCCATCCGATCCAGTACGTGCCGGGTGCCCTGATCCACCACCTCCGGGCCGAGCGGGGCGGCACCCGCAGCTACGGCAAGCACCTCACCACGGTGAAGCCCGACCACGCCGTGGGCCGGTACTACTTCCAGCTGCGCACCCAGCCCCTGCCGGCGGCCCTGGCGGGCTGCCTGGGCGGCTGGCTGGGGTCGGTGCGCAGTCGCCACCACCTGCGCCATCCCTGGTGGATCCCCCCCACCCTGATCGCCGAAGGGCGCGGCCTGCTCTGGGCCCTGCGGCTGCAGCGCAGGGGGCCGGCCCTGCTGCCCACCCGCCGCCGGCGGCTGCTGATCGCCGGCAGCCACCCGGTCCAGTACCAGACGCCCCTGTTTCAGGCCCTGGCCGCCGCCCCCGGTGTGGCCACGGATGTGCTCTATCTCACCCTTCCGGACGCCCGCACCCAGGGGCTGGGTTTCGGCGTCGCCTTCGAGTGGGACGTGCCGCTGCTGGAGGGCTACCCCTGGCACCGGGCCGCCAGTGGCCGGGGCCGCGGCATCACCTCCGGCTACCGGGGCGTCTGGCTGGCCCGGCCCCTGAAGGAGCTGGGCTTCGGCCCGGCCCGGCAGCGCCCCGATGCCCTGCTGCTCACCGGCTGGCACTTCCTGGGCATGGTGCAGCTGTTCATCGCCGCCCGGCTGCAGGGCCTGCCGGTGCTGCTGCGGATGGATTCCAACGCCTTCCGTCCCAGGCCCTGGCCCCTGAACCTCACCTATTGGCTGCTGTTCCGGGGGGTGTCGGTGGGCCTTCCGGTGGGCACGGCCAATGCCCGCTGGTACCGCCAGTTCGGTGTGCCCCAGAGCCGGCTAGTGCCCTCGCCCCACTTCGTCGACAACGCCTACTTCGCGGAGCGGGCCGCGGCCCTGCGCCCCCACCGGGACGCGCTGCGCCAGGACTGGTCCGTCCCCCGGGAGGCCTTCTGCTTCCTGTTCGCCGGCAAGCTCCAGTCCAAAAAACGGCCCCTCGACCTGCTTGAAGCGCTGCGGCTGCTGGTGATGGAGCCCCTGGGCCACCCGGTGCATCTGCTGATCGTGGGCAGCGGCCCCCTGGAGGAGGCCTGCCGGGAACTGGCTCGCCAGCACGCCCTGCCGGTGAGTTTCGCCGGCTTCCTGAACCAGTCGGCCATGCCCTCGGCCTATGCGGTGGCCGACGCCCTGGTGCTGCCCTCCGACCACGGCGAGACCTGGGGGCTGGTAGTGAATGAGGCCATGGCCTGCGGGCTGCCGGCGATCGTGAGCGACCAGGTGGGCTGCGCCGAGGATCTGGTGCTGGAGGGCCGCACGGGCCTGGTGAGCCCCGTCGGCCAGCCGGTGGCCCTGGCCGCGGCCATGGGCCGGATGGCCGCCGATCCGGCCGCCGCCGCCGCCATGGGACAGACGGCCCGGGAGCGCGTCAACAGCCACTTCAGCGTGCGGAACGCCGCCGAGGGGATCCTGGCGGGGCTGGCCCGGCTGGAGCGGCGCTGAGATGGCCAGGGCCCTGATCCTTTCCCTCCAGCCGCCGGGGGGCGGCGGCGTCCAGGCCCGCCGCTACGCCAAGCTCCTGCCCCATCTGCCGGCGGCCGGCTGGGAGTTCCACGTCATCGGCCCTGACCCCCGGCTCGATGCCGTCACCCCGGAACCCTTCCCCGAGCAGGAACGCTTCTGCCACTACAGCCGGCAGGTGTCCCGCTCCCAGCGCTGCGCCATCCGCAGGAACCGGCGCCGTCGCGGCTCGCCGCTCCACCTCTGGTTCGGCCTGCGCCAGCTGGTCCACCGGCGCCTGGAGCAGCTGGGGCGCCACGACCCCCAGACCTATGCCCTCAAAGGCCTCCGGGCCACCGCCCTGGAGACGGCGGCGCGCCTTCCCTTTGATGCGGTGGCCGGCATCTGCCCGGATTTCCGCGTGCTCGAGGTGGCCCTCGAGGTGGCCGGCGAGCTCGGCAAGCCCTTCATCGCCATCTACGACGATCCCTTCGGCCACCGGGAGAAGGGCCGTTTCCACCCGGCCCACCCCGAGCGCCAGCGGGCCGTGCTGGCCGCCGCCGCCGGAGCCGTGTTCGCCTCGCCCCTCACCCTGGAGCGCTACCGGGAGCAGGGGCTGCTGGGCGACACGCCCGCCCGGTTCCTGCCGGACTGCTTCGATCCCGGTGAGGCTTCCGCGGTCCCGCCTGCCGGCGTGGGCGGCGGACCGGCCGACAGGGAGACGCCGGCGCGACCCCTGGCGCCGCTGACGCTGTTCCACCCTGGCAACCTGGGCCCCTGGCGGCCGATCGAGCCGCTGCTGGAGGCCGTGCGGCGCTGGCGGGCCGAGGCCCACGGCGGGTTGCGGATCCTGCTCTACGGCTACCTCTACGAAGCGGCCCGGGCGGCCATCCGCAGCGACCCCCTCCTGCGCCAGGACGTCACGCTCCACGCCCCCGTCAGCAACGAACGCTCCCACCAGCTGGCGGAGGCCGCCGATGGCCTTCTGGTGCTGATCGGCCCGCGCCACACCGACAACCTGCCCTCGAAGTTCTTTGAATACCTGCCCCATGGCACGCCGGTGCTGGTGGCCGGGCCGGCCGGCAACCCGCTGCAGGCGATCGTCGAAGGCCTGGAGAAGGGGATCTACTGCGACATCGAGAGCAGCGCGGCCATCTTCGACGCCCTGGTGGCCCTGCGGGAGCGGGGCGGCTGGTTCCGGGAGCGCCATCGCCACCACCGTGACGCCATCGCCGCCTATGCCGCCCCGGCGGTGGCAGGAGCCTGGGGGGCGGCCTTCGACGATTTCCTGGCGATTCGCCCGGCGCCATGAGGGTGCTTCATGTCATCCCCTCGATCAGCCCGCTGCGGGGCGGCCCCAGCCGGGCCGTGGTCGAGATGGTGGCGGCCCTGCGGTTCCGGGAGGTGGACGCGGCCATCCTCACCACCAACGACCACGGCCCGGGGCTGCACCCCGACCTGGTCACCGGCCGCTGGCAGCAGCACCGGGGGGTGCCGGTGCTGGCCTTTCCCCGCTGGAGTCCGCCCGTCGCCGCCCTGCGGGAGTTCGCCATCAGTCCCGGGCTCAGTCTCTGGCTGGCCCGCCACCTGAAGGACTACGACCTGCTGCACATCCATGCCCTGTTCTCCTACCCCTCCACCAGCGCCATGGCCCAGGCCCGCTGGGCCGGCGTTCCCTACATCCTGCGCAGCATCGGCCAGCTGAGCCCGTGGAGCCTGGCCCAGAGCCGCGGCCGCAAGCGGCTGATGCTGGGCCTGATCGAACGGCGCAACCTGCAGCGGGCGGCCGCCCTGCACTTCACCACCGGCGCCGAGCGGGACGAGGCCGCCGCCCTTGGCCTGGCTCCCCCCGCCCTGGTGCTGCCCCTGGGGGTGCGCGGCCCTGCGGCGGCGGCGGCGGGCGACCGGGACGGCACCACGCCGGTCCGCTTTCTGTTCCTGTCCCGGCTGCACCCCAAGAAGCGGCTGGAAAACCTGCTGGACGCCCTGGCCCTGCTGCAGCGGCACCGGCCGGAGGCGCCCTGGGAGCTGGCCATCGCCGGCGACGGGGAGCCGCGCTACGTCGCCGGCCTGCAGGAGCGCAGCCGGCTGCTGGGCCTGGAGGCCCGTTGCCGCTGGCTGGGGTTCGTGGAGGGGGAGGCCAAGTGGCGGGCGCTGCAGACGGCCGACTGGTACGTGCTGCCGTCGGCGGCGGAGAACTTCGGCATCGCCGCCGTGGAGGCCCTCGCCGCCGGCACCCCGGTGATCCTGTCCCCCGAGGTGGCCGTGGCCGCCGATGTGGAGCGCTGCGGCGCCGGCCTGGTCTGCGGCAGCGACCCCGAAGCCCTCGCCCGCACCCTGGCCACCGCGCTGGAGCGGCCCACCCTGTCAATGCGGGCGTCCGCCCTTAATCTGGCTCAGATGGATTTTTCCTGGAGCACGATCGCCCTTCAGCTACGTGACGCTTACCGCCAGGTGCTGAACTCCTCCGCCGGCCGATGACCATCCTGCTGCTGATCGTGCTCTTCGGCGCCCTGGCCGCCGTGCTGCTCGACGGCGACTGGCGGGCGGGCCTGATGGTGACCCTGCTGATCGGCTTCGTGCAGGATCCCCTGCGCAAGATCACCCCGGACCAGCCGGGCTACATGGTCGGCCTGGTGCTGGTCGGCTTTGCCCTGTGCGGCGCGGTGATGCTGGAGCGGGCGGGCCGCTTCAACCTGCGGGCCATGTTCTGGACGGTGCCGCAGTTCGATGGCTGGGTGACGATCTACTTCGCCCTGATCGCCCTGCAGAGCCTCAACAGCTTCGCCCGTTTCTCCGACATCCGCCTCACCGCCATCGGCGCCGCCTTCTATCTGGCCCCGGCCTTCGGCCTCTGGGTGGGCTTCCAGGTGGGCTGCTCCCTGCCGTTCCTCAGGCGGCTGCTGACGCTCTACCTGATCGGTTCGACGGTGATGGCCTTCACCGTCTATCTCAGCTTCCAGGGGGTCGACCATCCCACCCTCCAGGAAGTGGGCGAGGGTCTGCTGATCACCTTCCGCCACGGCTTCTCCGCCCAGGGGGCCTCCGGCTTCTGGCGCACCAGTGAGATCGCCTCCTGGCAGCTCTCGGCGGCGGCCTGCATCGCCGCCTCGATGGGCATCGCCAGCCAGAAACCCACCAACCAGTTCGGGCTGCTGCTGCTGGCGGCGGGCTTCGCCTTCCTGACGATCCTCACCGGCCGGCGCAAGGCCCAGGTGCTGATCCTGGCCTTCGTCGCCGTCTATCTGCTGCTCTTCAGCCGCCGGGCCAGCCCCGCCTCCAAGGAGCGGGTGATCTCGAGCGTGCTCGGCGTGGCCGGGATCGCCTACCCCCTCTATGCCTTCATCCTCTCCGAGAATCTGGGGGAGAACTTCGGCGAGTACACCAACCGCTCCCTGACCATCCAGCAGGATCTGGTCGAGCGCTTCGATTCCCAGGGCATCGGCGCCACCCTGCGGGCCATCGAGATCTCCGACGGCATCGGCATGGGGGTGGGTGCCGGGGCCAGCACGGGGGGCCTGGTGAGGAATGCGGCCCGCGATGCCATCCAGAGCGTGGGCTTCGTGTCCGAGGGGGGCGGCGGCCGCCTCATCCTCGAACTGGGGGTCCCCGGCATGGTGGTGCTCGGGGTGATCCTGGTGCTGCTGGGCCTCGTGCTGCTGCGCAACTTCCGGCTGCTGAAGCAACTGCCCCAGTCCACCTCGGCCCTGCTGATGGGGCTGATGTCCTTCGCCCTGGCCAATGTGCCGGCGTTCTTCTCGGCGGCCCAGCTCTACGGCGACCCCTTCGTGCTCATCCTGATGAGCCTGTCCCTCGGCTCCTTCCTGGCCATTCCCACCCTGGTGTCCCAGCAGCAGGAGCAGTGGGCGCTGTGGCAGGAGCAGCGACGCCGGCAGCAGATCCTCCTGGAGCAGCACTCCCAGCCCCAGACATGAGTCGGAACGAGCCCGCCGCGCCGCTCCTCACCGCCCTGATCCTGACCCACAACGAAGAGGCCAACATCGGCCGCACTCTCACCCACCTGGACTGGCTGGATTCCATTCTGGTGATCGACAGCGGCAGCAGCGATGCCACCCTCGCGATCCTCGCCGGCCACGGGGCGGTCCGGGTGCTGCATCGGCCCTTCGACAGCTTCGCCGACCAGTGCAACTTCGGCCTCGACCAGATCACCTCCCCCTGGGTGCTGAGCCTGGATGCGGACTATCTGATCCCGCCGCCGCTGGCCGCTGAAATCCAGGCGGTGATCAGGGATCCGGCGGCCTCCGCGATGGCGGGCTATGCCATCCCGTTCCGCTACTGCATCGGCGGCCGGCCCCTGCGCAGCGGCATGCTGCCCCCCCGCACCAGCCTCTATCGCCCGGAACTGGGCCGCTATCGCAACGACGGCCACGGCCACCGCATTGTCCTGTCGGGACCCGTCGGGCGGCTGCGGCAGCCGATCTTCCACGACGACCGCAAACCCCTGCAGCGCTGGCTGGCCTCCCAGGGCTCCTACCTGGCGATCGAGGCGGCCAAGCTGCGGGCCACCCCCTCCAGCCAGCTGTCCCCGGCGGATCGGCTGCGCAAGCACACTCCCCTGGCCCCCTTGGCGGCCCTGCTGTTCTGCCTGATCTGGAAGGGGGGGCTCCTGGAGGGCTGGCGCGGCTGGGCCTACGCCCAGCAACGCATGTATGCCGAACTGCTGCTCCATCTGATGCTCCTGGAGGGCCGCTGCAGCCTCTCGACTCCCCCGTGAATGCCCACAGGGCCCTGCAGGATCTGGCAGTTGGATTAAGGTCCGGCCGGACCGCCGGACTGCCCCCTTCGAGTCCTTCGTTGATTCCCCCGCCCCGCTCTTCTCGATGCCTTCGATCCTGATCACCGGCGGCGCCGGATTCATCGGCGTCAACGCCGCCCAGCATTTCGCCTCCCTGGGGTGGGAGGTGGCGATCCTCGACAACCTCTCCCGCCGGGGCACCGAGGACAACCTCCGCTGGCTCCTCGACCAGCATCCCGCCATCGCCTTCCACCGGATCGACATCCGCCAGGCCGACGCCCTCGCGGAGGTGGTGGCCGCCGTGCGCCCCTCGATGCTGCTGCATCTGGCCGCCCAGGTGGCGGTGACCACCTCCTACACCAACCCCCGGGAGGATTTCGAGATCAACGCCCTGGGCACGTTCAACGTGATGGAGGCCGTACGGCTCCATTCCCCCGAGAGCTTCGTGCTCTACGCCTCCACCAACAAGGTCTACGGCGGCATGGAAACGGTCCCGGTGGAGATGACCCCCCACGGCTATCGCTTCCGCGACCTGCCGTCCGGGGTGCCGGAAAGCCAGCCCCTCGATTTCCACTCCCCCTACGGCTGCTCCAAGGGGGTGGCCGACCAGTACACGATCGACTACGCCCGCATCTACGACCTGCACACCTGCGCCTTCCGCCAGTCGTGCATCTACGGCACCCGCCAGTTCGGCATCGAGGACCAGGGCTGGGTGGCCTGGTTCAGCATCGCCGCCCTGCTGGAGCGGCCGATCACCCTCTACGGCGACGGCTGGCAGACCCGCGACGTGCTCGACGTGCGCGACCTGGCCCGGGCCTACGAGGCCGCCTGGCACAGCCGCGACCGCATCAGCGGCCAGGCCTTCAACATCGGCGGCGGGCCGGTCAACACCCTCTGCCTGCGGGATCTGCTGCGCTTTCTGGAGGAGGAGCTGGCGATCACGCTCACGCCCCTCAGCGGCCAGTCCCGCCCGGGCGACCAGCCCGTGTTCATCTGCGATGTCAGCAAGGCCGCCGAGCAGCTGGGCTGGACGCCGGAGATCAGCGTTGATGCCGGCGTGCGCCACCTGATCCGCTGGGTCCGCGACAACCGCGATCTGTTCGGCTGGCTCAGGCAATGAGGCGGCCCCGGGCCCTGGTCAGCACCATCGAACCAGTGGACGGCGGCGTGCCCGCCATGACCACCGCCGTCACCCGGATGCTCGAGGAGCTCGACATCGAGCCCGTGTTCGCCTGGTACGCCCCCTGGAGCACCCATCCCCGTCTGTCGGTGCCGCTGCACGCGCTCGCCAGCGGCCGGCGCCCCGGCCGGATGGAACGGTGCGTCTACGGCGATCATGACGGCCATGGCCTGGGGGCCTGGCTGCCGGAGCTGGAGTTCACCCACTACCTGCCGCGGCGGGCCTGGAGGGAGCTGGTGGCCGGCTGCGACCTGCACCTCTCGGTGACGGGCAATCCCCTCTGCGCCGTCCCCTTCGCCCGCCTGGGGATCCCGTTCCTGGCCTGGGTGGCCACCCCCTGGAAGGAGGATCGGGTCGATCGCGTCCGGGGCTTCTCCCGGCCCCGGCGGCTGCTCGACCGGATGCTCAACGGACCGGTGCTGCAGCGGCTGGAGCGCCAGGTGCTGCGGGCCCCCCGGGGCCGGATCCTGGCGTTGAGCGGCTACACGGCCCGGGCCCTCGAGGCGCTGGCCCACCGGCCGATGGACGGGGTGATGCGGATGCCGGTGAATCCCGCCGTCTTCCTCCCCGCCCCGGAGCGGCTGGTGCCCTGGCGCGTCGGCTTCGCCGGGCGCTACGGAGACCCCCGCAAGCACATCACCCTGCTGCTGGAGGCCGTGGCCCGCCTCGTCGCCGCCGGCCACCCCGTCGAACTCGTGCTGGCGGGCGAGCAGGACGTCGACCGCCTGCGCGGCCCCCTGGTGGCGATGGGACTGGCCGATCGGGTGCGCTGCCTCCCCTGCCTGGCCCCCGCCGCCCTGGCGGAGGTGCTGCAGACGCTGGATGTGTTCGTGATCCCGTCCCACCAGGAGGGGCTGTGCATCGCCGCCCTCGAGGCCATGGCCTGTGGCGTCCCGGTCGTGAGCACCCGCTGCGGCGGACCGGAGGACTACGTGATCGACGACCGCACCGGCCAGCTGGTGGCCCGTGATCCCGCCGCCATGGCGGCGGCGATCGCGGCGATCAGCGTCGATCGGGACCGGCGCGGGCGCCTCTCCGCCGGCGCGCTCACCTGGGTGCGGGAGCAGGCGAGCCCCCAGGCGGCCCGGCGCACCTTCCGGGCCCACCTGGAGGCGGTCGCCCCCGGGAGGATTCCCTCCCTGCGGGAGGCCTAGGGCCATGTGCGGCATCGCGGGCCAGCTGGGGAAGGACCCGGGCGACTTCGCCGCCAGGGTCGGCCCGCGACTCGCCCACCGGGGGCCGGATGATGCCGGCGTCTGGCAGGACGCCAACGCCTGCCTGGTCCACCGGCGGCTGGCGATCCTGGATCTCTCCCCCCTGGGCCACCAGCCGATGGCCTCCGCCTGCGGCCGCTGGCAGCTGGTGTTCAACGGCGAGATCTACAACCATGGCGAACTGCGCCGCCGGCTCGAGGCGGAGGGGCAGCGCTTCCGGGGCAGCGGCGACACGGAGGTGCTGCTGGCCTGGCTGGTGAGCCGGGGCCTGGACGGGCTGGAGGCGCTGCGGGGCATGTTCGCCTTCTGCCTCTATGACGCCCGGGAGCACAGGGCTCTGCTCGCCCGCGATCCCCACGGCATCAAGCCCCTCTACCTGCGCCGCGGGCCCGGGGGGTCCCTGGCCTTCGCCTCGGAGCTGCGGGCCCTACTGGCCGCCGACGGCGAGGCGCCGTGCCTGAACCGCCGGGCCCTGGGGCATTACCTGGCCACCGGCTCGGTGAGCGAGCCCGACACCCTGGTGGAAGGGGTGGAGCGCCTCCCCTGTGGCCACGCCGCCACCTGGCGCCAGGGTCGGCTGACGCTGCGGCCCTGGGGGGCCCTGCCGGAGAGCCTCGTCGGCGCCACCGGCACCGCCGCCATGGGGACCGCCGAGGCGGTGGCCCTCACACGCTCGGCCCTCGAGGATTCGGTGGCGGCCCACATGGTCAGCGATGTGCCGGTGGGGCTGTTCCTCAGTGCCGGGCTCGATTCCGCCTCCCTGCTGGCGCTCGCCCCCCGGGGCCTGCATACGTTCACGATCGGCTTCGAGACGCCGGGTGCCGGCACGTTCGATGAATCGGGGCCGGCGGCCCGCATCGCCGCCCACTTCGGAGCCCATCACACCCCCCTGAACCTCAGCGCCGACCAGGCCCGCCAGTGGCTGCCGGCCTTCCTGGCCAGCCAGGACCAGCCCTCCATCGATGGCTACAACACCTGGTGTGTCTCCCGGCTGGCCACGGAGCACGGGCTGAAGGTGGCCCTCTCCGGTCTGGGCGGGGATGAGCTGTTCGGCGGCTACCCCAGCTTCCGGATGGTGCCGAAGCTGCGGCGCTGGCGGCGCCTGATCGGTCCCGCCGGTCCGGCGGCGGCGTGGCTGCTGCAGCGGCTGCCCCAGGGGCGCCGCGCCCGGCTGCAGCGGATCACCGGACTCCTGGAGGCACCCGCCTCCCTGGCGGAGGCCTACGGCTGCTTCCGAGGCCTGTTCTCCCGCTCCGAGAGCGATCGTCTGCTGGCGCACTGGGGGCTCCCTCCCGAGCCCGGGGGCGTGCCGTCGGCCGCCGATGGCGGCGGGGTCGGGGGCGGCACGGGCGGCGGTGCAGCGCCGGGGGGCCGCGAAGGGGTGGCCTGGCTGGAGGGCAGCCGCTACCTGCGCAACCAGCTGCTGCCGGACAGCGACGTGATGGCGATGGCCGCCGGGCTGGAGCTGCGCCTGCCCCTGGTGGATGCCCGGCTGCAGCGCCGGCTGGCCCCGATTCCCACCGCCCTGCGCCTGGCGGAGGGCAAGCAGCTGCTGGCCCGCAGCGTGCCGGAGCTGCCCGACTGGTTCCTGAACCGCCCCAAGCAGGGGTTCCGCTTTCCGTTCCAGCTGTGGCTGGACGACCCGGCCTCGCCCCTGGCCCTGCGGCTGCCCTCCACCCCCCGGGGGATCGATCTGGCGCCCTGGTACCGGCGCTGGAGCCTGATGGTGCTGCAGCACTGGCTGGAGGTGCACCTCGGCCTCAGCCTTTCGCCGGCGCCCCGCCCATGAGCCGGTTCCCGGCGTGGCCGCCCGCGATGGCGGGGATGGCTCCGGAAAGGTCGCCTAGAATCATTCCGCGGGCGAACGCCGCCTCCGCCGTGTCATCCGCTGAACATTTTCCTCTCTTGATCCGGCCAGCCGTCCGTGGAAGCCGAGGCCGACCGGGTGGTGTGAACCATCGGGACGGCTCCAGTGCCCGGGACCGGAGCAGGGTTCCGCCGATCTCCCTTCGCGGGGCCCCATCCGCCCAGCCCGTCCACCACCCGCCGTCCGGTTCCCCAGCTCCATGACGCTCATCCTGGGCATCAATGCCTTCCACGCCGATGCGGCCGCCGCCCTGGTGCGGGACGGGGTGATCGTCGCCGCCGCCGAGGAGGAGCGCTTCCGCCGCATCAAGCACTGGGCCGGCTTCCCATCGGAGGCCATCGCCTGGTGCCTCGCCGATGCCGGCGTCGAGCCGGCCGACCTCGACCACGTCGCCATCAATTCCCAGCCGGGGGCCCACCGCTGGCGCAAGGTGGCCTACACCCTGGGCCACCGTCCCGATCCCCGCTTCCTGGTCGCCCGCTGGCGCAACAAGCGGGAACGGGCCGATCTGGGCCAGCAGCTGGCCCAGGCCTTCCCCGGGACGGCGATCCGTGCGCAGCTGCACTTCGTCGAGCACCACCGGGCCCACCTGGCCTCGGCCTTCTTCGCCTCCCCCTTCGAGGAGGCGGCGGTGATCTCGGTGGACGGCTTCGGTGACTTCGCCAGCGGTGCCTGGGGGTATGGCCGGGGCAACCAGCTCAGCCTCGATGGCCAGATCTGGTTCCCCCATTCCCTCGGCGCCTTCTACACGGCGATCACCCAGTACCTGGGCTTCCCCAACTACGGCGACGAATACAAGGTGATGGGGCTGGCGCCCTACGGCCAGCCCACCCGGATGGAGGCGATGCGCCGCATCGTGCGGCTGCAGGACGACGGCACCTACCGCCTGGATCTGCGCTACTTCCTGCACGCCACCCAGAAGCTGCCCCACCAGTGGAGCAACGGCGCCCCTGTGGTGGGCAGCCACTGGAGCCCGGAGCTGGAAGCCCTGCTCGGCCCCGCCCGCCGCGCGGATCAGCCGCTGGAGCAGCACCACATGGACATCGCCCGCTCGGCCCAGGCGATGTACGAGGAGGCCTTCTTCCACCTGCTGCGGGCCCTGCACCGCAGCCACCCCAGCGACCAACTCTGCATCGCCGGGGGCTGCGGCGCCAACTCGGTAGCCAACGGCAAGGTGACCCTGGCCACCCCCTTCCGGCGCGTCTACGTCCAGGCCGCCGCCGGCGATGCGGGGGGTGCCCTCGGCGCCGCCCTCGAGGTCTGGCACGGCCTGGGTGGACCCCGTTCCACGCCGATGCGCCATGCCTACCTGGGCAGCCAGCCGGCCGCCGGTGAAGTGGAGGAGCTGCTGGCCAGAGCGGACACCCGCACGGCCCTGGAGCAGGCCGGTTGCAGCCTGCGGCGGCCGGAGGAGGGGGTCCTGTGCGAGCAGGTGGCCGCGGCGATCGCCGAAGGTCTGGTGATCGGCTGGTTCGACGGCCGGATGGAATGGGGACCCAGGGCCCTGGGCCACCGCTCGATCCTCGGCGACCCCCGGCGCGCCGACATGAAGGACATCCTCAACCTCAAGATCAAGCGTCGGGAGTCGTTCCGCCCCTTCGCCCCTTCGGTGCTCGCCGAGGCGGTGGGCGAGTGGTTCAGCCTCGACGGGGAGGTCCCCTTCATGATGCAGGTGTATCCGATCCGGGAGGAGCAGCGGGCCCGCATCCCGGCCGTCACCCACGTGGACGGCAGCGGCCGGCTCCAGACCGTCAATGCCGCCGACAACGGCCGCTACTACCGCCTGATCCGCGCCTTCGCCGACCTCACCGGCGTGCCGATGGTGCTCAACACCTCGTTCAACGAGAACGAACCGATCGTCTGCACCCCCGCCCAGGCCCTCGACTGCTTCCTGCGCACCCGCATGGACCTGCTCGTGCTCGGCGACGTGCTGATCCGCCGGCAGGGGTGAACGCCACGCCGCCACCGGGCCCCGCCACACCCTCAGGCGCCGACACCGGGCTCAGCCTGATCGTTCCGACCCTCGATTCCCACCACCTGCTGCCGCGGCTGGTGAACTCCCTGCAGCGCCAGAGCTGGCCCCACTGGCGGGTGCTGTTCATCGACGGGCCCAGCGGACCGGAGCACCGGGCCTGGCTGGAGGCCCTCTGCCACCGGGACCACCGCTTCAGCTGGCAGCCCCAGGATCCGGCCCTCCCCGGCATCTTCGGCGCCATGAACCAGGGCTTCCGGGCCGCGCCGGCGGAGCACTGGCTGCTGTTCTGGGGCAGTGACGACTGGGCGCCCTCCCGCACCGTGCTCGAGGAGGCCATGGAGGCGACCCAGCGGGGGCCCCGCGGCGGCCAGCCACCGGATCTGGTGGTCTGCTGCGGCCGCTATGCGGGCAAGGGGCCGGACGGGGCCACGCGCCTGGGGCGGCGCACCGCCTTCTCCAGCTGCCGGGCCTTCCGCCTCAGCCTGTTCCTGGGCTCCACCCCCCCCCACCAGGCCACCCTGATCGGCCCCGGGGCCCGCCGGCGGCTCGATCACTACGCCGAACCCTTCCGGCTCTCCGCCGACCTCGACTACTTCCTGCGCCTCAGCACCAGCCGCGACCTGACCGCCAAGGGCCTGGATCTGGAACTGGTCCACATGGGGGAAGCGGGGGCCAGCGGCCAGCAGACCGGCCGGCGGCTGCAGGAGGTCGCCCTGGCCTACCGCCGGGCCTTCGGCTGGCTCTGGTGGCTCCCCTTCGGCCTTCGCTACGTCCGCCGACTCTGGAGCCGCCGGCCCGGGGCGGGGCGGCGGCGGAAGCCCCCCGGACGGGACCGATAAGCTTGGCCAGGCCTGCGCAGCGATTCCCTTGCCCGAGGAGGAGAGGCCACCAGGGGCCGACCCGGAACCGCGGCGGAAACGGGTCCGCAAGAAGAAGCCGCGGCAGAGGGAGGGCTCGCTGCTGCAACGGCTCTGGTGGAATCGCAAGACCCGGCTGGGGATCCTGGCCCTGGGCGTGGCCGCCGGCCTTGCCTGGTTCTTCGCGCCCGCCTGGCAGGGGACGCGGGGCACCGCCCCCCGGCCCTCGCGCCAGGCCGTCACCAACGTCCCGAAGGGCGCCACCTCGGGCCCGGACGTCATCTCCGCCTTCATCGAGGATCCCTGGCGCAGCCAGTCCGCCATGCTCCTCTGGCGCGATCGGCCGGGGTCCTATCTGGTGCTCCAGGGCAATGCCGAGTACCAGGCCATCACCACCAACCACCTCAGGAACCGCCAGCTCTGGCCCCGGGACACCTCCAGGATCGTGCGGCTGCTGCCGGCCTGCGACACGGTGGGCCTGGTCACCCATCTGGCCAAGCTGCTGGAGACGTGGCCGAAACCCGGCCAGGTCACGATCGTGACCGCCCCGACCCACATGGATCGCACCATGGCGATCGCCCGGATCGTCTACGCCGGCACCGGTTGGCGGGTGGTCGGCTCCGAAGCTGAAACCGGTGATCTGCGGCCCGAATCCCAGCTGCGCCTCTGGCGCGACCAGCTGCGGGCCTCCCTCTGGCGCCTGACCGGATGGGACGGGCGCCTCGACGGCAACGACTGCGTCTGATCCCCTTGGCCCCCCCCATACCTGCGCCGATCACGCTCTTCGGGGCCACCAGCCCGAGCGGTCAGGCCCTGATCGCTCGAGCGGCGGGGCGGGAGCTGGTGGTGGCGGGCCGACGGGAACCGTTGCCCCCGGCCGGCGGCGGCGAAGCGCCGCCGTTCCTGCGCTGCGACCTGGAGGACACCGGCGCCGGGGCCGAGCTGCCGGCGGGGCTGCTGGTCAGCTTCGCCCCGATCTGGTCGTTCGCCCCCTGGCTGGACCGCTGGGCCCGCCGTGACCCGGCCGGCTTCGGGCGGCTGCAGGGGGTGGTCGCCTGCTCCTCCTCCTCGGTGATCACCAAGCGCTTCGCCGCCAACCGCTTCGACCGGGATCTGGTGCAGCGGCTGCGGCAGGCGGAGGCGTCCCTGGCCCAGACGTGTGCCGCCCACACCCGTCCCCTGCGGATCCTGGCCCCCACCCTCATCTACGGCCAGGCCGGCCCCCTGGGCGATCGCAACCTCAGCCGGCTGCGCCAGCTGCTGCGCCGCCTGCCCCTGCTGCCCCTGCCCGGCGAAGGAGGACTGCGGCAGCCCATCCACTGCCGCCAGCTGGCCGCCGTGGCCCTGCACCTGGCCGACCGTCTGGCCGAGGACGGCTTCGACCCGTCCCAGCCGGTGCACCTCCCCCTCGGCGGCGACGACACCCTGACCTACGCGGCCATGCTGCGGCGCCTGCAGGAGGCGACCGCACCGGGGGATCGGGCCCGCCACTGCCGCCTGCTGGCCCTGCCGCCGCGCCTGTTCCTGGCCCTGGCCTCGCCGCTGCTGCTGCTCTCCCCGAAGCGCTTCGAGGCGGTGCTGCGGATGGGCGCCGACCTGGCCGGCTTCACGCCGGCCCACAGGCTCCTGGGGGGATCCCCCGAACCCTTTCCCGTGCTGCCGCTGGTGCCATGACCGTCCTGCACGGCCCGGCCTTCCTGCTGCTGGGCGCCGGCCTCGGGGCGCTGCTGCTGCACCGCCTCCTGCCCCTGCTGCGGCGCCGGCTGGTGGATCAGCCCAACGCCCGCAGCTCCCACCGGCGTCCCACCCCCAGGGGCGGGGGCCTGGCCTTCGTGCTCGTCGGCTGCGCCCTGGCTCCCCTGGCGGGGGGCGGCTGGCCGGCCTGGATTCCGCTGATCTGCCTGCCGCTGGCCCTGGTGGGCCTGCTGGACGACCGCCTCGACCTGCCGGCCGCCTGGCGTTACGGGGTGCAGATCGCCACGGCCGTGGCCCTGGTGGCGATCACACCCCTGTCCCTGCCGTGGTGGCTGGTGCCGATGGCGGGGTTCGCGGCCACGGCGGTGATCAACTTCGTCAACTTCAGCGACGGGCTCGACGGGCTCGTCGCCGGCTGTGCCGCCGTGCTGCTGGTGGTGGCCGCCCTGGCCATGGCCCCCGACGGCGGCCATGGCCTGCTGCCGCTGATCGGGGCCCTGCTGAGCTTCCTGGCCTGGAACTGGAGCCCGGCACGGGTGTTCATGGGAGATGTGGGCAGCACCTTCCTGGGGGCGGTGTTCGCCGGGATGGTGCTGCAGCAGACCACACCGGCCCTGGCCCTGGGGCTGCTGCTGGCGGGCTTCCCGCTGCTGGGGGACGCCTGCCTCTGCGTCCTGCGCCGGCTGGCCGCGGGGCAACCCATCTTCCAGGCCCACCGCCTGCACCTTTATCAGCGCCTGCATCAGGCCGGCTGGCCCCATGCCCGGGTGGCCCTGCTCTACATCGGGGCCACCGCCCTGCTGGGGGCGGGCCTGCTCCTGCGGGGCCTGCCCCTGGAGCTGGGCCTGCTGCTGCTGGAGCTGGTCCTTGGCCTGTGGCTGGATCGGCACCAGGCGGTCCCCTTCTCACCTTGAACGGGCAGTAACCTCAAAGGGTGCAGGGATTGCCAGGGCCATGATCCATTCCGCCATCACACTATTGCTGTGTGAGAACGACAATCTCCAGCGGATTGCCTAGTCGCGGTCGGCCCAGCCGGCCGCAATCCCTCCCGCCGTTCCTTCCCCGGGCTGTCCTTCCACGGACCGGAAACCACATCCAGCCCCATCATCGATGCGTGAGGACTCCGGCTCGCCATCATCCAGACGTCGGTTCTTTCACCCTTCTCCACCTGACTTCTCACCCGTTCATCTCCTGATTCGTCGATCACCGCCGAACTGAACGATTGATCCCCCAGCTCTCATTCCTCCGTTACGTGCAGAAGCAGCTGCTGGCCCGCCGGCTGCTGCTGGTGTTCTTCGATGGTCTGATGATCGTCGCGGCCTATCTCGGCGCCTTCATCCTGCGCCTGCCCGACGCCACCACCCTCAAGGGCTTCCTGCCCTCCACGATCCTCTTGCTGCCCCTGGCCGTCATCACCGGCCTGCCCGTCCTCGTGGTCTCCGGCTGGTACCGGGGGCTCACCCGCTATGCCGGCAGCCACTCCCTTTACGGCCTGGTGCCGCGCTCCGGCGCGATGGTGCTGATCCTGCTGCTGAGCAGCACATTGATCGGTGGGGCCCAGCCACCGCGCTCCTTCTGGATTCTCTACTGGCTGCTGTTCACCGGCGGGGCCATCGCCAGCCGCATCGTGCTGCGCGACGTCCTCGTCCATCACCTCGACCAGCGGGAGAACCACTCCCCCGGGGGCTCCCAGGGTGATGGCACCCTGATCTACGGCGCCGGGGCCTCCGGCATGGGTCTGATGCTGGCCCTGCGCAATGACCCCCGCTTCCGCATCGTCGGCTTCCTGGATGACGCCGAAGGCCTGCAGGGCCGCACCCTGCAGAACATGCCCATCCATTCGCCCCTGCGCCTGCCCCGACTGATCGAACGCCACGGGGTGCGCAAGGTCCTGCTCGCCATGCCGACCATGTCGCGGCGACGCAAACGGCTGCTGGTGGATCAGCTCACCCACCGGGGCCTGGAGGTGCTCTCGATCCCCTCCCTGGCCCAGATGGCCACGGGCCAGAGGATCGTCTCCGACCTGCAGCCGGTGGCGATCGAGGATCTGCTCGGGCGTGAACCCTCCAACCCCGACCCGGTGCTGCTCAAGGCCGGCGTCGAAGGCAAGGTGGTCATGGTCACCGGCGCCGGGGGATCGATCGGCAGCGAACTGTGCCGCCAGGTCGTAGCCCTGGGTGCCTCCCGGCTGCTGCTGGTCGAGCGCAACGAATTCGCCCTTTATGCCATCGAGCGGGAGCTGGGCTCCCAACCCTGCGGGGTCGAACTCCATGCCGTCCTCGGCGATGCCTGTGACGCGGCCCGCCTCACCCTGATCTGCCGCCAGCACGGGGTCGACACGATCTTCCATGCCGCCGCCTACAATCACGTTCCCCTCGTGGAGGCCAACCTCTGCGCGGGCATCGCCAACAACATCGGCGCCACCGAGGCCGTGATCGCCGCCACCCGCGCCTCGGGCGTCAGCCGGCTCACCCTGATCTCCACCGACAAGGCCGTTCGCCCCACCAATGTCATGGGGGCCAGCAAGCGCATCTGCGAACTGCTGATCCAGGCCGCCGCCGCCGAGATCGGCGCGGGTGGTCCGATCCTCTCGATGGTCCGGTTCGGCAACGTGCTGGGCTCCTCCGGCTCCGTGATCCCCCTGTTCCACCAGCAGATCTCCAAAGGCGGACCGGTCACCGTCACCCATCCGGCCATCACCCGCTACTTCATGACCATCCCGGAGGCCGTCCAGCTGGTCCTGCAGGCCACCGGCATGGCCGTCGGCGGCGACCTGTTCCTGCTTGACATGGGCGAGCCGGTGCGGATCGCCGACCTGGCCCGCCAGATGATCGAGCTCTCCGGGCTGCGGGTGCGGGACGAGCACAACAGCGACGGAGACATCGCCATCCAGTACACCGGCCTGCGGCCCGGGGAGAAGCTCTACGAGGAGCTCCTGATCAGTGCCGCCGACCAGCCCACCCAGCACCCGCTGATCCGCCGGGCCACCGAACCCCATCGGGACAGCGAACAGCTCAGTCCCTTGATTCAGCAGCTGCATGAGGCGCTCGCCCACTGGGACGAAGCCACCACCGGCCAGTTGCTGCGCCGTCTGGTCCCGGAATACGATCCTGATGAAGGCGTCCCGGCCACTCCTCTGGTCGACGCTGTGGCCCGATGAGCAACAGCATCGAGCGACTCTCCAGCAGCCTCCTGCAGCGGATCCCCCCGGCCTGGCGGGCCGCCGTCCCGGCCGTTCCCCCGCCCACGCCCCGCAACCTCTGGCTGGCCCTGGCCGCGGCCGTGGCGGTCCAGAACATCGCCGTGTTCCAGAGCAGCCAGAGCGAGCACATCACCGTGTTCGCCGTGCTGGTGTGGGGAGGGGCGGTGATCTGCATGGAGGACCAGTTCGAGGAGCTCCGCCCCAGCCCCGCCGGCTGGGGACTGGTCATCGGCAGCCTGCTGCTGATCTGGGTTCTGGCCCGCTCGGCCCTGATCCTGCACTGGGACGGCCTGCTGTTCGCCCTGGCGCCGATCGGCGGCCTCAGCCTGGGTCTGATGGCGGAGCAACCAGCCCGCCTGGGCCGTTTCCGCGATCCGCTGCTCTGCCTGATGCTGCTGCCGGCCTTCGCCCTGCTGATGCGCACCCTGCCGGAAGCCCCCATCAGCCTGCTCACCGCGCGTCTGTCCGGCCTCTGGTTGAGCGTGCTCGGACTCGATGTGACCGTGAATGCCCGCAGCGTGCTGCTGCCCGGCGGCGGGGTGAGGGTGCTGGGCCCCTGCAACGGGGTCGACCTGATGGCCCAGATTCTCTGCGTGGGTGTCATCTTCCTGCTGGCCTTTCCGATCCGCTCCTGGGCCAGCCGCACCGCGGTGGTGCTGGTGGCGCCGGTGATCGGGCTGGTCTGCAACACCTTCCGCATCGCGCTGCTGGCGGTGTTCGCGGGCAACGGCCACGGCAAGGGGAGCTGGCTGTTCGATTTCTTCCACGAGAGCACCGGATCCCTGGTCTTTTCCGGGGTGGCGGTGCTGGTGTTCGGCATGGTCTACATGCGGCTGCTGGAGCGGGAACTTCCCCCCCTGCCCGCACCGCCGCAGCCGGGGGAAGGAGCGTGATCACCCCTCCCCTTCTGGTGCGGTGGTACGGCACGCTCGCCACCATCGCCGCCCTTCTGGCGACCCAGGCGATCCTGCTGCCCCGCTGGCCAGCGGCTCCCCGTCCCCTGCCGGCTGAGCAGCTGGAGGCGGCCCTGCGCGGAGCCCAGCTGCTGCCGCAGACAGCCCGTCCCAGCCTCACCCCCCCCTGGCCAGCGAAGCGCAGCTACGAGCTGGCGACGTCGGCCCCGGTGGTCCTGCCCCTGCGGGACGGATTCGAACTGACCCTGGTGGGGGGTGCGGTGCGGCAGCGGTTCAACTTCCAGGCCGGCGCCATCGGCCGGGACCATGCCAGCCTGAAACTCCGCCAGCGTCGCCTGCTCGACGCACCGGTACCGACGGCGCGCGGCCTGGCCCAGGATCGCCCCACCCTCCAGACCTGCCTGGTGGCCGGCCCCGGCCTGGCGGAGCCTTTCGGAGTCACCCGCGAGCAGCTCACCACCCTCGCCGACCGTCTGGCGGTCGGCCGGCAGGCGGCCCTCGAGCGGGTGATCGGGCTCCAGCCCAATCGCAGCTACGCCTGCACCCTGATCAGCCTGCGCGGGGCCAAGGGGAAGCCCCCCTCCGACCGGCTCTGGCAGCAGGTGCTGGATCTGGTGGAGCCGGTGCTGCGAATCCAGACGTGAGCAGCGCCAACGGGCCTCATCCGTGGAGGGCGCGCTGATGGTGGGCCCCCTGCGGCGGTTGTTCCAGGGCCTGAGGCCGGCCGACCGGCCCCTGGCGCCGATGGCGGAACGGGCGCTTCCCTGCAGCTGGGTGCTCACCGGTCAGCTGGCGATCGGTCCCATGCCCCGCAGCGACAGGCACTGGCGTCAGCTGGAGGAGGCCGGGATCCGCAGCCGCTTCAGCTGCTGCTATCCGGAGGAGGAAACCGCCCTGGTCGTTCCCCCCGGCTGGAGAAGCGACCGGATCGCCCTGCCCGACCACAGAGCCCAGGAGCCGCTGCTGCAGGAGAGGCTGGCCCTTGCCCTGGCGAGGGCGGAAGCGCTCGTGACCGACGCCGCCCCCGTCTATCTGCACTGCATGGCCGGGTATGAGCGCTCTCCCCTGCTGGCCGTTGGCCTCACGGCCCGACTGCGCGGGATCGACCCCCTGGCCGCCCTGGCCTGGGTGCGGCGCTGCCACCCGATGGCCATGCCGATCTATGACCACCTGGTGATGCTCGAGACCCTGCTCTCGACGTAGCAGGCCCCGGGTGAGCGACGGGGCAGCGCTCGGCCGGGCCCCCTCCCTGGCGAGGGGAAGGGTCCCGGAACCGGGGGCTCAGCCCCGGTTGCCGAAACGCCGGCGCAGCCAGCCCATCGGACCGCCACCGCCCTCCCGGGACGGGCGATGGCGGCGGGAGGGGACGCTGTCGGCGGGGGGCAGGGGGCTGGTGGAGCTGGCGCTGGGGCCGATGCCGCCATTGGTGGCGACCGGTGCGGTGGCCTGATCCTCGTCCTCCCGGAAGTAGGTCTTGACGTCGGATTCGCCCTCGTTGTAGCGGGCGGAGATGTAGGAGTTGGTGGCGGCGCCCTTCATGTAGCTGTCGCGATAACGCTGCACATAGCTGCCGAATCCACCCGTGGATGGCTCGCTGGCACTCTTGGCGTAGCCCGACGCCGAGGCGTAGGCGTAGTGATAGTAGTAACCGTATTCGTAGCCGTAATCGTTGAGGCGGCTGGGGAAGTTGACCTGGTTGCAGATGATGCCAAGCACATCAACCCCGGAGGCCCTGATGCGACGGCTGGCCTGGGGAGCCAGCTCACGACTGACCTTGCCGAGACCCACGAGGAAGAGAATGCCGTCGAGCTTCTCCCCGAGCAGGATCGGATCGGCCAGCATCAGGCAGGGAGGCGCATCGACAATGATGATGTCGTAGCCCGGGAGAGCACGGATCTCCTCCATGATCTCCTTGCAGCGGCTGGAGTTGAGCAGCTTCGCCGGATCGGGCGGCTTGGGGCCGGCGGGCAGCACATCCATGTTCTCGGCGATGGAGTGGATGAAATCCGTCGGTTTGCGCGACGAATCCGACAGCAGGGTGGAGAGGCCGTCGCCCTGCTCTACACCCAGGTAACGGGCCTGCATCGGCAGACGCATGTCGGAGTCGATGACGAGCACCCGGAGGCCGAGGTCGGCGAGGGTGCGGGAGAACACCGCCACGGCGGTGGACTTGCCCTCCCCCTGGGTGGAGGAGGTGATCCCCACCATGCGGATGTTGTTGTCGGCGCGGAGCAGACGGAAGGTGGTGAACAGGCTGCGCAGCGACTCCTTGATGGCGAAGCGCTCGCTGGAGGACATCTTGGAGATGCTGGTGGCGATGTCGACACCGGGCTCCAGGGGCAGGTAGGGGATCAGACCCAGCACGGGCAGCTGCAGGTCCTTCTCCACCTCCATGGGGGTGTGGAAGACGTTGTCCGTCCGCTCCCGCAGGATGGCGGCGCCCAGGCCGGCCAGCAGACCGATCATGATCGCCCGCAGCAGGTTGCGCTGGATGTTGGGCTCCACCGGGCTGCTGCCGAAATCCGGGGGTCCGATCACTTCCCAGGGGGAGATGGACCGGGCCATCTCCAGCCGGTACCGCTCCCTGGCCTGGATGTAGGAGGAATACTGCTCTCTGGCGATCGAAAGTCGCTGGTTGATGTTCTCGAACTCCGCCAGTTTCTGGGGATTGTTCCGGAAGTTCTCGCTCAGCAGGAGGATCTGGCGGTTGATCTCATCCTGCTGGGCCACGTTGGCGAGCAGCCTGGCCTTGACGGCATCGGCCGCCTGCCGCTGCACCACGGGCAGCAGCTGGTTGCGACGGGCCAGCAGGGACTGAACGATCGGCGAGTTCTCCTTGAAGGTGCCCTTGGCGGTGGCCAGCTCCTGCTCGAACTGGTTGAGAAGGTCGAGGGGGGTCTTGGTGCCGCTGGCGGCCTCGGCGGCGGAATCGCCCCTGCCCGGCACGAGAACGCTGTTGCGGCCCAGCTGCTCGAGGGCGGTGGGGGCGCCGCTGGGGGTGAACTGGAGCTTGCCGGTCTGGATCGACTTCAGCTGGCTGTCCAGCTGCACCTGTTCGTTCTGCAGGGTGCGCAGCTGGTTGACGAGACCTTCGCGGGCTCCGAGGATCTGGCCGGCCGCGGCGGCCGGATCCACGAAGTTGTTGCGCTCGCGGAACTTGAGCATCTCCTGGGAGAGCTTCTGGACCCGTTCCTCGATGGCGGGGGCCTGCTCATCCAGGAAGCGGACCCCGGAGTTGACGGCCGCCTGGCGCTGGGTGAGCGAGAAGGAGGTGTAGTCCTTGGCAAGCTGCCGCAGGATGGCCTTGCCCTTGGCCGGATCCGGCCAGCGCAGGGACACATTGAGAACATTGTCGACCCGGGCCGACTCCTGGTTGATGGAGAGATTGCTCTCCAGGGCCCGCAGCGGCACGCCCTGGCGCTGCGCGACCGGCCCGAGCAGCAGGGGGCTGCGCATCAGAACGATGAGACTGGGCACATCGGTCTTGATCTCGCTGCGGGCGATGGATTCGACGGAACCGCCGCCGCCGCCGCCGGTGCCGGGGTTGTCGAAGGGGTTGCTGATCTGCATCTGGAACCCGCCCTGGTAGACGGGGGAAAAGATGCGCTGCCGCAGGGTGTTGATCGCCAGGACCCCGGTCACCAAGGCAAAGGTGATCAGAAAGATGGATTGACGGCGCTTGACCGTGCGCACAATCCCCCCGAGGCCGCCGCCACCGGACTGGCTTTCGCCCATGGGGCTGAGGGGGCTCTGCTGCGACGACGGATCAAACAGGCCGGGACCGGAAGCACCCGTGCCGGGAAGGGACAACGGGCGCGCGGTTCCACCCGGAAAGGCCTCAGGAGGAGCACCCGTCGTTGTCACGTTATGTACCGCAGGGAAAGTTGAACCGATGATAATGGCAACCCGCAAAGAATGCCCCTTGACTCGGGCGTCTATGGTGGTAATCCGATTTATGTCCTTCGGTGGCTTTTCCTCCCAGAACATCTGTACGCCAGGGATCTGCAGGCCAATCGGCTCGCCAGGAATCTGCTGCAGGTCAGGGATCTGCCGCCCCTGATGGAATCCGCTGGAAAGGCGTCCGCCGGTCGGTCCGGCGTCGCCTTTCCGCCGTCGGGATGCTGGGGCTGGCCGGTGTGCTGGTGGCCCCGACGGGGCTCAAGGCCTCGGTGCCCCAGGGTGCGGCTCCCCATTCCCCCTGGCGCGGCCCGGCGGCGGTCAGCGCCGCCCCCCTCTCCGGCCCCGCCTCCTCGGCTCCCCTGCCCCTCACGGTCACCGAGGTCTACAACGATCTTTACGTGCTTGGCCCCGGGGACGGCCTCCAGCTCACCTTCACCGACCCCTCCGCCTCCGCCATCGGCGGCGCGGTCGTCATCCTTCCCGACGGCACCTCGACCCTGTCACTGCTGGGTTCGGTGCAGCTCACCGGCCTGACCATCGGCCAGGCCACCCGCTGGCTCACCTCGCTCTACGCCAAGCAGCTGGTGAGGCCTGAGCTGATCCTCAGCCTCACCTCACCCCGTCCCGTCAAGGTGACGATCATCGGCGAGGTGGGCCGTCCCGGCCTCTACCCCCTGCCCTCCTATTCCACTCCGGTCTCCGCGATCCAGACGGCCGGCGGCGTCACCCTGAACGCGGACATCCGCAAGGTCCTGCTCCGGCGTCTGGCCGGCCCCGACGGCAGCCAGAAGCAGACGGTGCTTGACCTTGCCCAGGTGTTCCAGGTCGGCAACCAGCGCCAGAACCCGATCCTGTTCGACGGGGACACGATCGTCGTCGCCCGCACCGAGGATCTGATCCCCGAGGAGATCCTCCAGATCGGGGCCACCAACCTGGCCCCGGCCACCATCACCGTCTCGGTGATCGGCGAGGTCCGCAGCCCCGGCACCCTCAGCCTGCCCGCCAACACCCCTCTGGCCGAAGCCATCTTCCGGGCCGGCGGGGCGGAGAACTGGCGGGCCAACAAGAACGACATCGAACTTGTCCGCCTCAACCGCAACGGCACCACCACCCGTGAGGTCTACAGCTACAGGGATGGGATCGGCGTCTCCAAGGGGCTGAACCCGCCACTCCGGGACAGGGACACGATCATCGTCAATCGCACCTTCTACGCCGAAGCCCTCGACGTCATCAATCAGGTCATCGTTCCCCTCAGTCAGGCCGCCAGCTCCTATTATTTCTTCCGAGATACATTCAACGGCAACAGAAACAACTTCCGCTGACAACCGCTACTACGGCCCTCCCATGTACCGCGAACCCACCATCAGCCCCAAAGCCATCGCCTGGGCCCTGCTGAGCCAGTCGATCTGGCTGCCGTTGCTGGCCATCGATGCCCACGACCGCTGGCAGGCACGGGTGAAGGACATGGCCGTCCCCCAGCCTGCCGATCCCAAGGGCAGCGACGAAGCGATCGCCTCCCTGCCGGAAGCTCCCGCCGCCGCCCCGGTGGCCAGGAGCTCCTCTCCGCTCGACGACCTGGGCACCACCACCGGCCACGTGCTCAGCTCGGCCTCCGACAAGATCGGTTCGCTGCTGGATGCGCCCCTGGCCCGCAGTCTCGATCTGAGCGGCCCCTCCAATTCGTCTCGGGTACGGCCCGATCCCGGTCGCCGTCCGGCGGTCGCCTCCCGCGGCAGCGCCCCGGCGCGTGTGGCCAAGGCCCCGGCCCGCCCGGTCTCCTTCCGCATCGATGGCCCCCCCCTGGGCACCACCGGCCTGGGCAGTGCCCAGACCCTGCTGCAGCGGAACTTCTCGAACTCCGAGCTCCTCGGTGGGGTGCTCACCATCCAGGACCTGGGCATGCCCGCCATGCCCACGGTGGCCCGGGCGGAGCGGGCCCGATGGGCCAGCAGCGGCGACCCGATGGCTCCCCTGCCCCAGAACCTGAGGGAGCCAATGCGCCAGGCGATCCGCACCCTGCCCACGCCCACCCCCACCAAGACGGCCAAGCTGCAGCAGGCCCGGGTCATCCACGTGCCCTCCACCCGGGTCAGCAAGCCCACCCAGGTGCCCCTCGCCATCCAGGCCGACGGCAGCGTCGATGTGCTGAGCCAGCCGGACGATCCCGGCGTGATCGAAGACATCCGGGAATGGTCCAGCCGCCAGCCGGCCCAGGCCCCCGGGACCGTCACCCCCACGGTCGTCAACCTCCAGCCGCTCCCGGCTGAGGTGAGGGCCACCCCCGCCCCCGTCCGGGTCTCGCCCGTGGCCAGCAGCGCCCCGATCGCCCCGCCGCCGCCACCGGCCGCTGCCACGCTGGCCCCTGTGGCGGATGTTCCCGCCCCCACTCCGGCCCCGGCCGGTCCCGCCGGCGCGGTGGTGGCCCCCCAGTGAGACGCCACCGGCTCCACCCCTGCGGCCTCCCCCTGGTCAGCCTGGCCTGTTTGGCTGTCGTTGGCGAGCCGGGCCGGGCCCAGTCCCTCCCGGCGCCACCGGCCCCCTGGGTTCCCATCGCGGCGGAGCCCGCAGCCGCCGGCTGGGAGCCCGTCACCGACGCGGCCACCCTGCCGCCGGACTATCTGCCGCCTCCGGCCAACCGCGATCCCGCCGAACTGGCGATCGTGCCGCGTCAGGGCAAACCGATCGAGAACGTCGGCATCTACGGCATTGGCGGTGGCGTCAATTTCGGCAGCGATCTGCCCAACAGCGGGGTGTTCACCGGTCGGATCGGCTACAAACTCAACGAAACCCTTGCGGTCTCCCTGCGGCCCAGCGTGATCTTCGGCAACCGGGATGTGCTCGGCCGCTACAACGGCCAGACCTCCTTCCAGGTGCCCCTCACCCTGGATCTGTTCCGTCGCTCCGTGGTCTCCCCCTACCTGGGGGGTGGCATCGCCACCAACACCTATTCGACGGGACAGACCAACGCCATGCTCACCGGTGGGGTTGATGTGAACATCACCCAGAACGTGACCCTGGGGTTCAACGTCAACTACGTCTTCCTGCCCGATGGGGTCACCTTTGACGCCCTCCAGGCCATGACGCTGCTCTACCTCAAGTTCTGAGGCCTAGGGGCATGGGGTGGTTGACGGTTCAGTCGGCCACCGCCTCGATGGCGGCGGCGATCGCCAGACGCTGTTCAGCGTCGTAACCCCAGCGGTCGAGGAAGGCCCTGTCCTCCGCGACTGCTCCCTCGGAATCACCGTCCTGCGCAGCCGCGGCGAGCAGGGTTTCCAGCCGCTGCTTCACGGCCACCGGCTCCAGCTGGCGCAGCAGTTCGGTGCTGCGCAGCTGCACCCGCTCCGAACCGGCCTGATGGTCCCGGTCCCCCGATCGCTGGTGGTGCAGCACCATCGCCGTGCTCATGGCCAGGTTGCGCGCGGTGAGATCCACCACGCCCGGACCCGCCTGCCGCAGGGCGGCCACCAGCGGCTCCGGCAGCCGGTCGAGCAGGGGCGCCTCACCGGTGAGGCCGACGACGAAGAAACCGCGCGCCCCGTCCCGGCTTGCCACCAGCTCCCCCACCCGATCGGCCAGCACCTCATCGCTGAGTTCCCCCGCTTCCCACAGGCCGATCCACTGGGCCGCGATCTCCATCGCCTGGGGGAAGCTCGGTGCCGGCGGGGTCCCCGCCAGGGGGGTCTCGGTCAGCGGGGCGTCATCGGTCATGGCGGCGGACGGGCGGCGGGGCCCATGGGCTGGCAGTGTTGAGGCTATGGACCCGAGCGCCCCGACCGCCAGCCCCGGCGATGCCCAGCCCCAAGACAACCGTCCCGACCAGGGCGGGGCTGAACAGGGCAGCACCGGAGAGCCTGTCTTCCGCTCCGGCTTCGTGGCCCTGATCGGCCGGCCGAACGTGGGCAAATCCACCCTGCTCAACCAGCTGGTGGGCCAGAAGGTGGCGATCACCTCCCCCGTGGCCCAGACCACCCGCAACCGGCTGCGCGCCATCCTCACCACGCCCGCCGCCCAGCTGATCCTGCTGGACACCCCGGGGATCCACAAACCCCACCACCTGCTGGGGGAACGCCTCGTCCAGAGCGCCCGGGGGGCCATCGGCGAGGTGGACGTGGTGCTGCTGCTGGTGGATGCCAGCCAGCCGGCCGGCCGGGGGGACGGCTTCATCGTCGACCTGCTGCGCCACAGCCGCGTGCCGGTGCATGTGGCCCTCAACAAGAGCGACCGGGTCGGCGCCGACGCCGAGGATCTGGCCGCCACCTACCGGGAGCTGCTGGCGGACGCCGGCGATCCCCCCGTGGCCTGGCCCCTGCATCCCTGCAGCGCCCTCAACGGCGATGGCTGCCAGGCGCTGGTGGAGGCCCTGGCGGCCGACCTGCCGCCGGGTCCCCTGCTCTACCCGGCGGACACCGTCAGCGATCAGCCGGAGCAGCTGCTGCTGGCGGAGCTGATCCGGGAGCAGGTGCTGACCCTCACCCGCGAGGAGGTACCCCACTCGGTGGCGGTGCGGATCGAGCGGATCGTGGAGGAGGAGGCGAAGGGCAAGATGCGCACGGCCGTGCTCGCCACCGTGCTGGTGGAGCGCAGCAGTCAGAAGGGGATCCTGATCGGCAAGGGGGGCCAGATGCTCAAGGCCATCGGCCAGGGGGCGCGGTTGCAGATGCAGAAGGTGTTCGACGGTCCGGTGTACCTGGAGTTGTTCGTCAAGGTGGTGCCCAACTGGCGCAGCCACCCGGGCCGGCTGGCGGAGCTGGGCTACCGGGGCGACTGAGCACGCCGGCTGGGGGTTTGCGAGGATCCCCGCCGGGGCCCGCCGGCCCCGATCTACCGCCGCCCCCGCCGTGACCAGCGCGACCGAGCCCGCCAGCGCCGCCCCCTTCCCGCCCGAGACGATCGCGGCGTTCCTGGCCTTCTGCGCCGGCGACTGGCTCTCCCTGCGCAGCTGCTTCAGCCTGGAGGAGGCGGCCGACGCGGCCCGGGAGGCCGAGGCGGATGGGGTCAGCTGGCACAGCTCCGAGCGCGGGGAACTGACCGTCACCTACCTGGCCCCAGAGCAGACCGGCGAGCCCGGGGGGCTGGAGATCACCCCACCCGGCGGCGGCCGCCACCGGCTGCTGTTCCGCCCCGACGGCGGCTTCCAGGGCAGTGCCCCGGACGGGGCCGCCAGCACGGGGCTCTGGCAGCTCTGGCCGGACGGGAGCCTGGAGCTGACCAGCGAGCGGGCCGGGGCGTCGGTGCGCGAAAGGATCTGGTTCACCAAGGCCAACCTGCGCCTGCGCAGCAGCGTCGAGCACCACCCCGACGGCCGCCCGGGCCGGGCCAGCTTCAGCTCCGAGATCCGGCGGGTCAGCCGACCCGCCGGCTGAGGCCTCCCCCATGCGCTTCGACGTGGTGAGCCTGGTGCCGGACGCCTTCACGCCCCTGCTGGGGCTGGGGGTGATCGGCCGTGCCTTCGCCGCCGGCATCGCGAAGGTCCACACCCACAACCCCCGCGACCACGCCACGGACCGCTACCGCAAGGTGGACGACGTGCCCTACGGCGGCGGCGCCGGCATGGTGCTCAAGCCCGAGCCGGTCTACGCCGCCTTCGAGACGATCCCGGTGCTGCCGCGCCGCCGCGTGCTGCTGATGAGCCCCCAGGGCCAGCCGCTGCACCAGCGCGACCTGCGCCGCTGGGCCACGGAGCACGACCAGCTGGTGCTGCTCTGCGGCCACTACGAGGGCTTCGACGAGCGCATCCGCCCCCTGGCGGACGAGGAGGTGTCCCTGGGGGATTTCGTGCTCACCGGCGGCGAGCTGCCGGCCCTGGTGGTGATCAGCGGCGTGGTGCGGCTGCTGCCCGGCACCGTGGGCTCACCGGACTGCCTCGAGGCCGAGAGCCACAGTGGCCTGCTGCTGGAGCATCCCCACTACACCCGGCCAGCGGAGTTCCGCGGCATGGCGGTACCGGAGGTGCTGCGCAGCGGCGACCACGGCGCCATCGCCCGCTGGCGGCTGGAGCAGCAGGTGGCCCGCACCCGCGAGCGCCGCGCCGACCTGCTGGCCCTGTGGCAGGCGCAGCAGGAGACCTGAAGCGCGCTCACCGAAGCACGCCGCCGGAAGCGCGCCATCGCCCCGCACCGGCGACACTGGATCCGCCCCCACCGCCCCCCATGCAGCTGCGCATCGGCAACGGCTACGACATCCACCGGCTCGTCCCCGGCCGTCCCCTGATCCTGGGCGGCGTGCGCCTGGAGCACCCCGAAGGCCTGGGGCTGGACGGCCACAGCGACGCCGACGTGCTCGTGCATGCCCTGATGGATGCCCTGCTGGGGGCCCTCAGCCTGGGGGACATCGGCACCCACTTCCCGCCGGAGGACGAGCGCTGGCGCGGCGCCGACAGCCTGGTGCTGCTCGAGCAGGTGATGGCGCTGGTGGCGGAGCGGGGCTGGCAGGTGCTCAACGTCGACACGGTGGTGGTGGCGGAGCGGCCGCGCCTGAAGCCCCACATCGCCGCCATGCGGGAGGCGATCGCCGGCCGCATGGGCCTGGCTCCCGAGCAGGTGGGGGTGAAGGCGACCACCAACGAGGGTCTGGGGCCCACGGGCCGCCAGGAGGGCATCGCCTGCCATGCGGTGGCCCTGCTGCATCAGCCGTGACCCATCGGCCACCCCAGCGGCTAGCTACCTTGCTGGCCGCCCTCTGCCTGCTCTGTTGCGTGCTGGTCAGCTTTCCCGCCACGGCCCAGGCCGTCGGTGCCCTCACCCTGGGGCCGGTCGTGGAGCAGCTGCGGGTGAAGGTGCCCGCCGGCGCCCGCGGGGCCTGGCTGCAGGCGGAGGAGCAGAGCTGGGGGCCCTGGCTGCAGCGCCAGGACGGCTTCCTGGGCCGGGACCTGCTGTGGGATGCGGAACGGGAAGAGGGCCTGCTGCTGATCCGCTGGCGCAGCCGCCGCCAGTGGCTGGCCATCCCGGCCAGCGAGATCGAGGCCACGCAGGCCCGCTTCGAAGCTGCGGCCCGGCGGGCCCTGTCCCACAACCCGGGAGAACGGAGTCTGGCCCGGGCCGCCAACCCCTTTCCCCTGGTCCACGCCGGCGAACTGGAGTGGGTGGCTCTGACGCCGCCGCTGGAGGAGGAGGGGCCTTGAGCGAGGACGCCCGGCTCGACCTGGGCCGCCGGGGCCGGCTCGGCATGGTGGAGGCGGTCTGGGGGGAGCACAAGAGCGTCGAGCAGATTGCCGCCGTGATGCTGGAGATGCGCCGGGCCGGGGAACTGGCGCTGGTGACCCGGGTGTCGGCGGAGAAGGCGGCGGCGGTGCAGCGCCGGCTGGAGCCGTCCATCGGCGCCCTGGGGGCCGAAGCGGTGCCCCGGCACGATCCGGTGGCCCGCTGCCTCACCTGGCCCGCGCCGCCGCCGGCCGATCCGGCCCTCGGACGGGTGGCGGTGCTCGGCGGCGGCAGCAGCGACCTCCCGGTGGCGGCCGAGGCGCGCCTGGCCCTGGCCTGCCACGGAGTGGCCAGCGACCTGGTGCTCGACGTCGGCGTGGCCGGACTGCACCGGCTCCTGGGGCAGCTGGAGGGACTGCGCCAGGCCCGGGTGCTGATCGCCTGTGCCGGAATGGAGGGGGCCCTGCCCACCGTGCTGGCCGGTCTGCTGCCCCAGCCGGTGATCGGCGTGCCGGTGGCGGTGGGCTACGGGGTGAGCGTCGGCGGCCAGGCGGCCCTGATGGGCATGCTGGCCAGCTGCGCCCCCGGGCTCACCGTGGTGAACATCGACAACGGCTATGGAGCCGCCATGGCGGCCCTGCGGATCCTGCAGCTGGGCGTGGCCGGCTGATCAGCCGCCGGGGATCAATGGATCCGATGGCGGCGCCTCGATCTCCAGCACGGTCTGGAGCCAGAGGGTGAGGGAACGGGGCAGGCGCCCCTGCTCGTAGCGCTCGATGGCCTCGAGCAGGACCGGGGTGTTGATCCAGCTGATCCGATGGGGAGGCACCGGCGCCTGCGGCTTCTGAGGCGCAGTGTGGGCGACGACCGGCCGGCCGGCAAGGTCGCAGGTTCAGAGATGCTGCAGGTCCGGGTAGGCCGTGATCACCTGCTCGGTGGTCAGCACTTCGCCGGCCCCTTCCGGCTGCCAGATCACCTCGATGGCCAGCAGATCGTCCGCGCCGACCGCACCGAGCTTCTGGAGCGAATCACGCAGGTCATCGGCGCTGCCGGCCCCCTTGATCGCCAGGCTGCGCCGGCTGGCCACCAGCAGGGTGACGACGATGAAATCACTGGCGGCGTCGCTGGCACCGGGGGCCACGGGGGCGGGCTCACTGAAGCGGCGGCCGGCCACGTTGGCGGTGAGTTCCCGCTCCAGCTTGCTGCGCTCCTGCATGGAGAGCCGGTTGAAGGTGGATTCGGCGCTGGCGAAGGGCACCTGGCCCACCTCGCCGCTGGCGTACACCCAGAGGTCGGGATGGCGCAGCAGGGAGAGGCTGGTTTCCTGGAGCACCCGCTGCAGGCCGGAGCTGCTGGAGGTGTCCGACGAACCGGCCAGGCGCCGCAGGTCGTCCTGGAGATCGCGGGCGGACGCCAGCAGACCCACCTGGATCTGGGCGATCGAAACCGGACCGTCCGGACGGGGGTTGTAGGCCAGCTCGGAGCCCGAGCCCCCGAGGGACGGACCGCCGCCGCCGCGCAGGGCGTTGACCACCACGCCGGCCACAGCCATGAGAATCAGGAAACCGAACAGGCCGCCGCCGCCGAATCCGAAGATCGGCACGATGAAGGGGAAGCCGATGCCGCCGCCCCGGTAGCCGCCGCCACTGAAGCCGCCGCCGTAGCCACCACCGCCGCCATAGCTGCGGGGCATGGAGGGGGCCGAGCGGAAGCTGCCGCCGCCGATGCGGCCACCGCTGGCGGCCTGGGCCGGCGGCGGCGAGGCGATCACGAGGCCGGCCACCAGCACGGGCACGACCATCAGACCGGCCAGGCGCCGGAGCAAGCGGGAACCCATGACGTGCGACGTTGCGATGGCAGGAATCTAGGAACCGCCCCCCACGATGGTGACCACTTCCAGCACATCGGATTCCACCACAGGCTGGGAGGGCCAGCGATGCCTGGGGAGGATCTCGCCGTTGAACTCCACCACCACCAGGCGCGGCTGGTAGCCGAGGGCCACGAGCACGGCATCCAGACACAGGCCCGCCGGGCAGCGGCGCGCTTCCCCGTTGACCCGCAGCAGCAGGTCTGCCGCCATCCCCCCCGTCATGCCGCAGCCTCCAGCCCCGCCAGCAGGGCGGCGACCGCCGCGCCGGGGTCGGCGGCGGCCGTGATGGCCCGCACCACCGCCACCCGATCGGCGCCGGCACGGCGCACGGCGGCCAGGTTGCCCGGATCGATGCCGCCGATGGCGAAGAAGGGCAGGGGGGACTCCGCCGCCGCCTGGGTGACGTAGGCCAGCCCCACCGGCTCGCGGCCGGGTTTGGTGGGGGTGGCGTTGACGGGCCCCACCCCCACGTAGTCGCAGCCGTCGGCGACCGCCTGGCGCAGGTCCTCGATCCGGTGGGTGCTGCGGCCGATCAGGCGGTCGGGCCCCAGCAGGCGGCGGGCCACCGACGGCGGCAGGTCGCCCTGGCCGAGGTGGACGCCATCGGCCCCCACCGCCAGGGCCAGGTCGATGCGGTCGTTGACCAGGAACAGGGCGCCATGGCGGTGGCAGAGCTGGCGCAGGGCAGTGGCCTGCTCGAGGCGGTGGCGGTCCTCCAGGTCGGGGTCGGGCTTGGCGCGGTACTGGACCAGCCGCACCCCCGCCGCCAGGGCCGCGGCCACCACCGCCTCCAGGCCGTCCACCGGACTGGTGACCAGATACAGATGGCAGCGGCGCAGCAGGGCGCGGCGCCCGTCGCCGTCGCGGCCGGCCTGGATCAGGTCCACCTCCAGGTCGTAGAGGGCGTAGCGGATCGTCGACGCCTCGGCCGCCAGGTCCGGATCCTCGAGCCGGCCGAACTCCTCCAGCACCCGCAGGGCCTCCTGCACCCGGCCGGCGTTGGCGGCCAGGACCGCGTCGGCGTCCTGCCGTTCGGCCTGGGCCGGATGGGCCAGGCCCGCCGCCGGGTCGCTGGCGGTGTGCCGGGCCAGCTTGTAGGCACTCCGGTGCAGCCGCCCCAGGCGCTGGCGCAGGTCCTTGGTGCGGGCCACCAGATCGGGCCGGTCCAGGGCGAAGCGGGCCCAGTCCTCCAGCACCCGCAGCCCCTCCCGGGCCCGATCGAGGTTGGCATCGAGCAGCCGCTCGATGGCGGCCCGCTCGACGGGACGCTGCGACGGGACTGGAGACGGCGGCGTCACCGGACCGGGGCGGGTGGGCTCCCCAGGGTATGGGAGGGCGTCGTCAGGCGGCTGGCGGGGCGGCGGCGGCGGGGTCCGGGCCCAGGGCCAGGGCCACCAGGGCCAGCAGCACCTCGACCAGCAGGTAGAGGACGCGGTGGACGGCGACCACCACCAGGGAGGTGTCGGCCGCGAGGAAGGGATCCAGGGCCAGGGCCAGCACCACCTCCCGCACCCCCAGCCCCGCCGGGGCGAAGGGCACCAGGTAGCCGGCCACCCAGGCGAGGCAGTAGACGCCGATCACCGCCGGCCAGGCTGGCCCGGCACCCAGGAACGGCCGCAGACACAGCCAGAAGGACGCCCCGAGCGCGGCCCAGCCCAGCATCAGGCTCAGGCTGGCCGCCCAGGGGGGGCGCAGCCGGATCAGCCAGGGCAGCAGCCGCGAGGAGCGGCGGCGCAGCCTCGGCAGGGCCACCGCCAGGGCCCCGGCCAGGGCCCCGGCCAGGGCCAGCAGAACCGACCCCAGGGGCACCGCCAGGGTGGGCGGGACCCGGCCCACGGCCTCCAGGAGCCTCAGGTAGAAGGCGGGCTGGGCCAGCCCCAGCAGGACGACGCCGATCAGCAGGGCCGATCCGACCACCCAGCCGTTCTCGGCGAGGATCGAATCGCGGATGGCGGTGGCCGGGGCCTGGCGGGCCCGCAGCATGGCGATGCGACTGACGAACTGCCAGATGGACCCCGGCACGTACTTGGCCAGCTGGGCCAGGTTGTACATGTAGAAGCCATCGCGGCGGCTCACCGGGATGGCGCAGTGGCGCGTCGCCAGCAGCATGGCGACGTTCATCCCCAGCTTGCCGAGGACCAGCAGGACCACCACGGCCGCCAGCTCCGGTGGGGAGAACCGGGCCAGGTCCTGGACGATCACCTGCCGCCGGGTGATGGCGAAGGCGGCCACGGCGACCACGACCAGGCCGATCCAGATCCACTTCACCAGGACGCCAAGGGGGCTGGAGGGCCACTTCAAGGGGTGAGCAGCGGCTGCACCGCATCGAACTGACGGGAGGCGAGGGCCTGCACCTCCGGCAGCGCGGCGACGATGCGGTCGCGGCGCTCCGCCCGCTCGGCGATCAGCCGTTGGATCAGGGCCACGGTGCGGGGCCGGTCGAGGTCGGCGCCGTCGAAGACCATGTCGGCCTGGCCGAAGCGCTCCATCACCTCCAGGTACTTGTGGCTCCAGCCCATCACCAGCACCGGAACACCCACCACCAGGGCGCCGACCATGGCGTGGAAGCGGGACACCGCATGGACGTCACAGGCCCCGAGGATGCGATGGATCTGGGCGGCGTTCCAGCCGTCCTCGAACCCCACCACGGACCCAGCGACGGCCGGATCGAGGTGGGACAGCGTGGCCCGCAGCAGGGGCAGGTCGTTGTTGTGGAGGCGGGTTTCCTCCGGGCCCCGGGTGGCGTTCGGGTAGAGGGCCACCCCATGGCCGAGCCCCACCAGGTCGGTGATCAGAGCCGCCAGCCAGCGGGGGTAGTCGTGGCCCGCCGCCGCCGCGCGCCGGGCGATCACGGCGCTGGGGCAGACGCCGACGATCGGCCGGCCCCGCTCCCGCAGCGCCTGCAGGGCCGCCAGCCGCCCGTCGAGGCCGGGGGCGGGGGTGCTGAGGCCGAAGCGGCCTTCGAACAGAAAGGCCACATCGTCGCTGCGGCCATAGCAACCGCCCGATCCCAGCAGGCCGGCCACATGGCGCTGGGTCACTTCACCGCGGGTGTGGAGGCGGTGGCAGCGGGACAGGAACCAGTGGGCCAGCGGGCGGTTGGGCCAGGTGCGGAACGGCCCCATCGCCTGGGACAGCTTCACGACGGGGACCCCGAGAATCATGGCCGGCCAGATGGTGGCGATGTTGAAGGGCAGGAACTTGGCCCGGCCATCGATGAAGGACACCCCGGCCAGGCAGAGCAGGGCCCGCGAGCGGGCCAGCGCCCGCACCGAAGCCGGCAGCAGCCTCTGCAGGCGATGGAGCCGCAGGCCGCCGAGGAGCCGGTGCAGCACGGCCCCCGGCAGCAGCACCAGCACCAGATGGGCGGGGGTGGCCGAGAAGATCCGCACCCGGGGGTCGTTCACCAGCTGGCGGTCGACCGTGGGGTAATAGCTGAACACCTCGAAGCGCAGCTGGGGCCCGCAGCGCTCCGAAAGCACTCCGACGGCCGTGCTCAGCATCGCCTCCGCACCACGGTTGCCGTGGAAGGTGGCCGCGATGATCGCCACGGAGCTCATCGGATCCCCCGCTTCATTTCACCGACTCCAGACCCTTCTTGAGATACAGCAGCCCCCTGATCACGGGTCGGGGCAGGGCGAAGATCAGCCGGCGGCCCCAGGCGGACTCGCTCAGGCGCACGTTGGCCAGGGTCCAGAGGGCATTGAGCTGGTCGTGCCAGGTGACCGGCGCCTGGACGCGATCGGGAATCTTCAGCCCCAGCCAGCGGCCGGCCCGGGCCCGGGCCGTGACGTTGTAATGGGCCGGACCGATGCGGGCCTGGCCATCCATGATGTCGCGGATGTCGAGGGCGGAGGCCGCCACGGCACCGGATCGGGTGGCGGCGTCGAACAGGGCCTGACCCGCCTCGGTGCGGGTGATCACGGCGGTGTGTTTGATCGGGTCGTTCTTGAGCCGGAACAGCCAGATGTCCCCCATCGTGAGATCGGCGGCATAGCCGTAATGGTCATGGCAGGAGAGACATTTGCGCTCGCAGAAGAAGAACATGTTCTGGTAGTCGTTGAATGTCTTCGTGGGCCGGCGCAGCAGGGATCCATCGGCGAATTCCGCCTCCAGATGGCCGCGCCAGTGGCCGATGCGGAAGCGGTAGGCCCGCAGCGGCTGGCCGGCCTGCTTCTCCAGACGGCTTGTGACGGCATCGATGAGGGCGGTGCGGGAGTTGTGGCCGCAGACCAGGGCGATGGTCAGGGCCAGCTTGGCCGCCAGGACGGGGTCCGTCCCGCAGCGCTGCCGCAGGGCGGCGATGTCGCAGGGCAGGCCCACCACCGCCACCCGCCCCTCGAAGCTGCGCAGCAGGGGCAGCACCGAGGGCAGGAAGCGGGATTCCACGTACTTGCTGCCGCGGGCGGCCAGGATCTGGTCGGGGTCGGTGGCGATCCGGAACCGGGGTCGCACCTTGCCGTCCTCCACCACCGCCACGCAGACCACGGCGCCGTCGAACAGGCCCTGGCGCAGCCCCTCGATCAGCACGGCGCTCGTGGTTCCCCCCGACGCGGCCCGCTCCCGGATCGCACCGTCAGTGGCATGGGTGAGCCAGGCCTCCCGGTAGGTGCCTACATAGCGGTCGATGTCCGCCGGGCTCCACCGCTTCTTGAGAAAGCGGTCCAGAACGCTGCCGAAGGTGCGACGCTCCGCCATCTCAGGAACGGCTGCGGCGGGACTCGAAGCGGAGATCCTCGAGCAGCTTGCGATTGGCCGCAATCACATCGGTGACGAAGGCGATCAGCAGGGACTGGAAACCACCGACCAGCAGCACGGAGGCCAGGATCAGCGACTGGATGTGGCCGCCGCCCCGGCCGATCGACACCATGTAGAGATAGCGGAAGCCGATCACCGTGCCGATGCCGAAGAGCAGCGTTCCCAGCAGCGCGAAGAACCGAAACGGCCGGTAGACCACGAAGATCCGCACGATCGTGACGATGCTGCGCTGGATGTAGGAGGGGATGCTCTTGACCAGCCGGGACGGCCGCTGGAAGCCATTCACCCGCACCGGCACCGAGGTGATGCCGATGTTCTTCTGGCCCGCCTGGATGATCGTTTCCAGGGTGTAGGTGTAATCGCTGAACACCATCAGCTGCTGGGCCGCCCGGCGGCTCATGGCACGGAATCCGCTCGGGGCATCGGGAATGTCCGCGCCACTGAGGCTGCGCACCACCCCGCTGCCGAGTTTCTGGAGCAGTTTCTTGGTGGGTGAGAAGTGCTGGATCTGGCTGATGGGGCGCTCGCCCACGACGATCTCGGCCTGCTGTTCGAGAATCGGAGCCACCAGCCGGGGGATGTCACGGGCGTCGTACTGGTTGTCGGCGTCGGTGTTGACGATCACATCCGCCCCCCGGGCCAGACAGGCATCCAGCCCGGTCATGAAGCCCCGGGCCAGGCCGCGGTTGTGGAAATGGCGCACCACGTGGTCGACGCCATGGGCGAGGGCCACCGCCGCCGTGTCGTCCTGGCTGCCGTCATCGATCACCAGCCATTCCACCTGATCGAAACCCTCCACCTGGCGCGGCAACGCCGCCAGCGCCACCGGCAGGGTGGCGGCCTCGTTGAAGCAGGGGATCTGGATGATGAGCTTCACGGCCTGACCCTCAGCCGTGGCCGATGGCGGCGCCCGGCCATGGCCCTCGATGGGGGAGACGCCATGATCACATGCGGGCTCCGTTATCGGGGGCCGACCGCCCGTGGGCGGAACCCGGCTCGTGTGATGGAGGGCTGAGGAGTAGCACCAGGGAAAGGATCATCAGGGGGATCGCCGGTGCCGAATACCGCGGAATGTTGTGGCTGAGCAGCCCGTAGGCGAGCAGCATGCCGACCGGCAGCAGGGTAAGGGCCAGAAAGGAACCATTCCTGCGGATCACGCCCAGCAGAAACAACACCACGAGGGCTCCATAGGACAGCAGCGCCAGCAGATCCTTGGCGAGAACGTAGATCGAACTGGCCTTGAAGTTGACGCCTTCATTGGGCCAGGACCAGAGGCCCCGCCAGAGGAACAGGGGGGTCATCATCAGATGGCGGCCAGGATCGGAAAGAATCATCCGTTTCGCCTTCTCCCCCACCTGTTTCTCGGCCTTTCGATTCGCATCGGGCACCCCCTGGGCCGCCGCCACGAAGATCAGCCGGTTCACCTCCGCCCCCACTTTGCGGTGATAGCTGATCACATCCTGCGGGCGACCCGCCATCGCAGCCTGGAGATCGGCCTGCTGGAAGTCGGAGCCGTAGCGGTTGATCCGCTGGTAGCGGCCGCCGGCCTGGAAGTCGGCGGGGGTGGCCCCGAGGCCCAGCAGGCGGGAGCCGTGCTGATAGAAGGACGGACCCCAGAAATGGAGGGCCCCCGGCACTTCGGCGGTCGTCATGCCGTTCTTGATGGCCCGGGCATACAGCACACGGCCACCCCTCTGGGTGAGCTGGACGGTGCCCAGCTGCAGCTGGTTGCGGATCATCCACGGCAGCACGGCCCCGGTGAACCCCAGCAGCAGCAGTGCGGCGGCCGCCAGGGGCTGCCGGCGGCGGCGCCGGCCGGCGTCCCAGAGCGAGTGCAGCAGCAGAGCTCCGATGATCAGCAGGCAGACGTAGAAGAAGATCGCCTTGGTCAGGCTCAACAGGCCGAAGCAGAGTCCGGCGGCCAGAAACCAGCGGCGGCGGGAGGTGCGGACGGCCAGCACCAGGAACAGACTGGACCAGAGCAGCATCACACTCGCCTGCAGCTCCGTGTAGAGCGTGTCGACGAACATCGGCACGGCAAAGAAGAAATACCCCACCAGCACCGTGGCGATCACCACCAGCAACACCCGACCCGTGAGCACCTGGCAGAGCAGGGCCGTCGCCACCAGACCCAGCGCCGCCCAGTAAAGATTGGCCCCCTTCACGGCGCCGGCTCCGGGCCCCGCCACCAGCTCCTGATAGGAAGGCGCCTGGCCAGCCAGGGTCAACAGTTTCAGGTGGCCGGCGGTGACCAGATTCGGGACCGGCTCCCTCGCATTGGAGGCGGAAAAGGGTGCCCGTTCGGCGGTCGAAAACACACCATGGCTGGCCAGATTATGGGCCAGGCGCAGATTCACCAGGGCGTCCTTCTGACTGCCGGCCTCGGTGATCTGCGTGGCGCCGAGGGCCAGCATCGCCAGGATGGTCAGCCCGACGATCAGCACCCTGATGCGGCCGGCACGACATCCAAACCGTCGCGACTGGCTGTCGATCCAGGCATCGAATCGATCCGAGCCCTTGGTGACGAAGCTGGAAAGAATTCCGCCCATCACCCGTCGCCGGTCCGCCCCAGACAGTATCAGCAGTGAACCGGAACCGCCACGGCACCGCTTCAGCCGTCGGCGGGCAACAGGGCCTCCCCTCCGGCGCTGCGACACATCTCCAGGGCGCGATCGGCATCCAGCTGGATCTGGCGGCTGAGGGCCTCGAGGTCGGCGAACGCCTGCTGCCGCCGCAGCAGCCCCAGGGGCTGCACGGTCAGCCGGGCCCCCGCCAGCTCCAGCTGCCGCTGCAGCAGGTGCACCTCCACCGCCGACGGGGCCAGGGGGTCCACCGTGGGCTGGGGCCCCAGGTTCATCACCGCCGCCATCGGCCCCTCGCCGCCGTCGCGCCAGGCCAGGGCCGCATAGACCCCTTCCAGCGGCAGGAACTTGCGCCCATCCACCGCCAGGTTGGCGGTGGGCCAGCCCAGCTGGCGCCCCAGGCCCCGGCCACTCACCACCTGGCCGCTGAAGCGGTAGGGACGCTCCAGAAGGCGGGCCGCCTCGTCGATGTCGCCGGCCGCCAGGGCCCGCCGGATGCGGCTGCTGCTCACCCGCTCGGCCCCGTCCCAGAGCATCGGCACCACCTGGACATCGATGCCGAGGCTGGCGCCGATGCGGGCCAGGTCGTCCACGTCCCCGCGGCGATCGACCCCGAAGCGGAAGTTGGTGCCCACCGCGATGCGGCGGGCCTGGAGCCGTTCGGCCAGCACCTGGCGCACGAACGGCTCCGGGGTCAGTGCCGCCAGCTCGCGGGTGAAGGGCACCAGCGCCAGCTGGGCGATGCCGAGGGGTTCGAGCAGCTCCAGCTTCTCCTCCGGCAGATCCAGACGCAGCCGCGTCTCGCCGTGGAGCACCTCCCGGGGGTGGGGCCAGAAACTGACCACCGTGGGCACGGCCCTCTCCCGGGCGGCGGGCATGGGGGCGGTGACGGCGGCGATCACGCGACGGTGTCCCCGATGCAGGCCATCGAAGCTGCCCAGGGCGACGGCGGTGGGGCGCAGGGCGCTGGAGGGGTCGTGAAGCGGGATCAACGGCCTCGGCCCTCGCCGGCTGGATCCTCCCATGCCAAGTTTGGGAGCACCGATCCCGTCTCCATGGCCGACCAGCTGGACCTGCAGCGCATGGCCGACGCCCTACGCCGCACGGGCTGGGTGCGCTTCTGGGTCCAGCTGGCCCTCGGGGTGGTGGTGGTGGTGGTCCTGATGTTCAACAACATCGGCGGCCGGCTGGCGGCCAACTCCTCCCGCGCCCTGGGGCTGGGCCCCGGCCTTTCCCTCACCACCCTCTCGTTCCTGGTTCTGCTCTGGAGTCTGTGGCAATCCTGGCTGGTGGTGCGCTGCGGCCGTGCCCTGGCCAGCCCGGTGCGCCCCAGCCGGGGGGAGACCGCCCGCCTGGTGAAGCGGGGCCTGGTGGCCGACGTGGCCGGACTCACCCTGGCCTCCGTGGGCTACCAGGCCCTGGCCGGCAGCCTTTTCGTGCAGGCCTCCCAGCAGGTGCCGGGCTTCCTCGGGGCCCAGCTGCCGGCGACGCCGGGCAGCGGCGGCCGGGTGGTGGGCCTGCCGATCACCTCGATCGAGATGCTCTCGGTGCTCAGCAACACCCAGGTGCTGTTCGCCCACGTGCTCGCCCTGATCATCAGCCTCTGGCTGCTGCAACGGATCTACCGCAGGAGCTGATCCCGGCGCCCGAGCGCCTCCACGGGCGGCAGCGACGCCACCGGACCGCGCCAGAACAGCTCCGGCTGCAGGGGCGTCAGTGACGGTCCCCCCTGCTGCACCCAGGCCACATCGGTGGGCCACTCAGCGGGACCGGCGCCGGTGCCCTCCAGATCGTCGACCACCTCGCCGGCCAGCCAGTAGTAGGTACGGCCGCGGGGATCGGTGCGCTTTTCGAACTGATCGATGTAGCGCCGCACCGCCGTGCGGCACCAGCGCAGCGGGGCGAGGGCGTCGGCGGGCCGCGGCGGCACGTTGAGATTGAGCAGCAGCCCCTCGGGCCAGCCGCCGGCCAGCATCCGCTCGGCCACATCAAGGGCCAGCGCCGCCGCCGCCTCGAAGCGGCGCCAGTGGAAATCGGCGCTGCTCACCGCCAGGGCCGGCAGGCCCTCGATCGTGCCCTCCATCGCCGCCGACACGGTGCCCGAATAGAGCACGTCGGTGCCGAGGTTGGGGCCGTGGTTGATGCCCGAGAGCACCAGATCCGGCGGCTGCTCCAGCAGCCGGAACAGGGCCAGCTTGACGCAGTCGGAGGGGGTGCCGCTGCAGGCCCAGGCCGTGACGCCCGCCGCGAACAGCTCATCGGCCCGCTCCGCCCGCAGCGGCGTCTGGAGGGTGAGTCCATGGCCCGTGGCGGACCGTTCCCGGTCCGGGCAGACCACGGTGACCGTGTGGCCGCGGCCGGCCGCCTCGGCCGCCAGGGCCTGGATGCCGTCGGCGAAGACCCCGTCGTCGTTGCTGATCAGGATCCGGAGCGCTGCCATCGACCCTGAACTGGGGACTGCCGGCAAGCTAGACGCTGCTGCCTACAGTCGCTTCCTCCCCCCGATCCGTGCCGTGAGCGCCACCGTCAGCCTGCAGCAGCTCACCGACCAGCTGGAGCGCCTGGAGGCGGAGGCCGCCGATGCCATCGCCGCCGCCGGGGACGCCGCGGCCCTCGAGGAGCTGCGGGTGGGCCTGCTGGGCAAGAAAGGGCGCCTCTCCGGGGTGCTCGGCGCCATGGGCCGGCTCCCCGGCGACGAGCGCCCCCTGGTGGGCCAGCGGGCCAACCGCCTCAAGGACCAGGTGCAGCAGCTGCTGGGAGCCCGGCTCGAGGCCGTGCGCAGCGCCGCCATGGCGGAGCGGCTGGAGCGGGAGCGGATCGACGTGACGGCGGCCTGCAGTTACGTGCCGCCGGGCCACCGCCATCCGCTGCAGAGCACGATCGAGGAGATCGTCGACATCTTCGCCGGCCTCGGCTACCGGGTATCCGAAGGGCCCGAGATCGAGACCGACCACTACAACTTCACCGCCCTCAACATCCCGGAACATCACCCGGCCCGGGACATGCAGGACACCTTCTATCTGGGGGGTGACCGGCTGCTGCGCACCCACACCTCGCCGGTGCAGATCCGCCATCTCGAGGCCAACCCGCCGCCGGTGCGGGTGATCGCCCCCGGCCGTGTCTATCGCCGCGATGCGGTGGATGCCACCCACTCGCCGGTGTTCCACCAGGTGGAGGTGCTCGCCCTCGACGAGGGCCTGGATTTCAGCCACCTGCGCGGCACGGTCACCACCTTCCTGCAGCAGTTCTTCGGCGACCTGCCGGTGCGGTTCCGGGCCAGCTACTTCCCCTTCACCGAGCCCTCCGCCGAGGTGGACGTGCAGTGGCGGGGGCGCTGGCTGGAGGTGATGGGCTGCGGCATGGTGGATCCGGCGGTGCTGGAGGGGCTGGGCATCGATCCGGAGCGCTGGAGCGGTTTCGCCGCCGGTCTGGGGGTGGAGCGGTTCTGCATGGTGCGCCACGGCATCGACGACATCCGCAGGCTGTTCAACAGCGATCTGCGCTTCCTGGAGCAGTTCTGATCTCCCCCCATAAACTCGATGGGCCCCCACGAGCGCGATCGGTGCCCCGGGTCGGACTGATCGTCAACGACGGCAAGGATCTGGCGATCAGCACCGCCGACCTGATCGAGAACCGGTTGACCGCCGCCGGGCTGGAGGTGGCGCGGGTCAGCAGCTCCGGTGGCGTGGTGGGCTTCGCCAACCCCGACCAGCACCTGCGCTCCCGGGGCTACGCCGCCTGCGTGCCGGCCAGCTTCGACGAGGAGATGGCCCTGGCGCTGGTGCTGGGGGGGGACGGAACCGTCCTCTCCGCCGCCCGCCAGACCGCCCCGATCGGGGTGCCGATCCTGACGATCAACACCGGCCACCTGGGCTTCCTGGCCGAGGCCTACCTCAAGGATCTGGACCAGGCCCTGGCCCAGGTGGTGGCCGGGGAATGGACCGTGGAGGAGCGCTCCATGCTCGTGGTGAGCGTGATGCGGGGGGAGCAGCGGCGCTGGGAGGTGCTCTGTCTCAACGAGATGGCCCTGCACCGGGAGCCGCTCACCAGCATGTGCCACTTCGAGATCGCCATCGGCCGCCACGCCCCCGTCGACATCGCCGCCGACGGGGTGATCCTCTCCTCCCCCACCGGCTCCACCGCCTACGCCCTTAGCGCCGGCGGGCCGGTGATCACCCCCGACTGTCCGGTGCTGCAGCTGACGCCGATCGCCGCCCATTCCCTCGCCTCCCGTGCCCTGGTGTTCAGCGACCAGGAGCCGGTGACCGTGTTCCCCGCCACCCCCGAGCGGCTGATGATGGTGGTGGACGGCAGCGCCGGCTGTTACGTCTGGCCCGAGGACCGGGTGCTGGTGCGGCGCAGCGAGCATCCCGTCCGCTTCGTGCGGCTGGCCGACCACGAGTTCTTCCAGGTGCTGCGCAACAAGCTGGGCTGGGGCCTGCCCCACGTGGCGAAGCCCTCCAGCAGCCACGCCGACGCCCCCCTGTGACCGCGTCCCTGCCACCGACCGTGGTGCTGCTGGTGGGCCCGGAGGCCGCCGGCCTGGCGCCGCGGCTGGAGGTCTCCGGCTACCGGACCGCGCTGGAGGAGTCAGGGGAGGACCTGCCGGCGGCGGTGGTCCTCTCGCCCGGCAGCGAAGAGCGGATACCGGAGCTGCGCCGCCGGCTGGGGGCCCGCCCGCTGCTGCTCGGCATCACCAGCGACAGCGTCGAGAGCCGCAGCCGCTGCCTGGAGTGGGGCGCGGATGACTTCTGGCTGCCCAGCCAGGGCACGAGCGACCTGCTCACCCGGCTGCGGCTGCACCTGGGCTTCGCCCGGCGCCAGGCCCCCACGCCGGTGTCCACCCTGCTGAAGGTGGCGGATCTGCGCGTCGACCCGGTGGCCTGCCAGGGCTGGCGCGGCCAGCGCCAGCTCAGCCTGACCGCCCGGGAATACCAGCTGCTGCTGCTGCTGCTGCGCCACAAAGGCACGGTGGTGAGCCGGGAGCAGATCCTCGAGGAGATCTGGGCCGACCAGGGGGGCGGCGCCAGCAACGTGATCGAGGTCTATGTGCGCTACCTGCGCCAGAAGCTGGAGCAGGAGGGGGAACCGCGGCTGATTCACACCGTGCGGGGCCGGGGCTACTGCCTCCGGGACGGGCGACCGCCCGTGGCCCCGGGGCCATGAGGGGTCCCTTCCTCCGGAGCCTGGCGGTCGCCGGCGCGGTCGGGCTGATCGGCTGCGGTCCGGGGCACACCCAGAGCCCGCCCCAGTTCCTGCCCATCAGCGCCCAGTGGTGCCTGGAGGGTCCGGCGCCGCCCCGCTGCATCCAGCTGGAGGTGCCCCGGGGGGAGCGCCAGTACGCCATGGGGCTGCAGCTGCGGCCGCCCCTGCCGCCTCTGCGCGGCATGTGGTTCCCCTACGACCCCCCGGCGGTGGCGCGCTTCTGGATGCACCGCACCCCCGAACCCCTGGACATGCTGTTCATCCACAACGGCCGGGTCATCGCCCTGGAGAGCCCCGCCCGCCCCTGCATGCACCTGCCCTGCCCCAGCTACGGCCCCGACACGCCGGTGGACGGGGTGCTGGAGCTGGCGGCGGGCCAGGCCGCTGCCCTCGGCATCACCGTGGGCACCCCGGTGCGGATCACGCCGCTGCCGGGAGCGACCCCTTCAGCACCAGCACCGGATTGAGGGGCGCCAGGCGGGTGCCCTCCGCCAGGGGGGCGCCGCGCCAGGCCTGGATCTGGCTGACGGTCACCCCCAGGCCGGCCTGCTCCAGCACGGGCCTGAGCTGGGCCAGGGCTTCGACGGTGGCCAGGGGCAGGACCACCACCCCGCCGGGCCGCAGCCGGCCCAGCACCGCCTCAAGCACCTCGCGGCGGCCCCGGCCGCCGCCGCCGATCAGCACCCGGTCGGGATCGGGCAGGGACCCCAGGGCCGCCGGAGCCTCCCCCTCCAGCACCGCCATGGGCCGCACCCCCATCCGCTCCGCATTGGCGCCGATCAGGGCGGCGGCCCCGGGCCGGCGTTCCACCGCCCACAGCTCCAGGGCAGGGCGCAGGCGCAACGCCTCCAGCCCCACCGACCCCACGCCGGCGCCGATGTCCCAGAGCACCCCGAGTCCGGGAAGCTCCAGGTCGGCCAGCAGCTGGACGCGCACTTCCCGCTTGGTCATCAGCCCCGGCTGGTCTGCATGTTGCAGCCAGAGCCCGTCGGGGATGCCGAACAGGGGCAGGGCCTCCGGCGCCGGCACGGCGGGCTGGAGTGCGATCAGCAGCACCAGGTGCAGGGGATCGAGATCGGGCGGCAGCGGATCGGCGGGCGCCAGCCGCTGCAGCCGCTCCGCCGGATGGCCCAGGCGTTCCCCCAGCCAGAGCTCATAGGCCGCCTCCAGCCCCGACGCCCGCAGGATCCGGCGCACGGCGTCGGCACCGCCGCGGGCCGGGTCGGTGAGCACCGCCAGGGCGGCGGGCCGCTGCTGCAACCGGGCCGCCAGCGGCTCGGGATCGCGCCCGTGGAGGCTGATCCAGGAGGCGTCCTGCCAGGGCCGACCCAGGCGGGCGAAGGCCAGTTGCAGGGAGGTGGGGGCCGGATGGAAGCGGAGCCGTTCGGCGGGCAGGTGCTGGAGCAGCAGGCGGCCGATGCCGAACCAGAGGGGGTCACCGCTGGCGAGCAGCACCACCCGCTGGCCAGCGGCGAGGGCCCGCTCCAGCCGCGGCAGCAGTTCGGCGGGCTTGTCGCTGGCCAGCAGCTCCGGGGCAGGGGCGCCGTCGCGCCAGGCCTCGAGGTCGGCCAGGAGCCGCCGCGGGGCCGCCACCAGGTCGGCCCGGCGGATCCTGTCCTGCCAGGGGCGGGAGAGACCCGCCAGGCCGGCGGCATCGGTGCCCAGCACTTCCAGCAGCGAACCCTCCAGCCGTGCCCCTGACCCACTTCTGGCCATGATGCTCCCGCATGTGCCGGTCCCAACCCCTGACCATGAGCGATCGACGCCAGAGGATCCACACCCTGGTGCTGGCCCTGCTGGCCCACCAGAGTGACCTCGAGCTGCTCGATGACGACCGCTCCGGTCCCGGCGGCCATCCGCTCGGGAGCGGCGGGGACGCCGGCAACTGGCTGGAACGCAACCGTCGCGTGGTGCAGCGCTACCAGTCGCTGGTGCGCAGCGCCGTGACCCTCGATGCCCTGATCGAGCAGGAACTGGGCAGCGATCAGCTGGGCGGCGGCGCCGGCCCCGGCTGAGCCGCGAGGAAGGCCATCAGGCGCGGATAGAGCAGCAGGGCGCCCGCGTTGGTGAGGTGGGTCTCGTCGCTGTAGAGCAGCGTCCCGGCGCGGACACTGGAGCAGACCGCCTGCGACGCAGGGCAGATGCTGTCGAAGGGGCTGAACAGGCGGGTGTCGGCCAGATCCCGGATGGACCGCTCCTGCAGGCGCTGGGCCGGGGCGATGGCGGCCAGCTCCTGCCGGCGGGGCCGCAGCACAGGCTGGCACTGGGGACCCAGGGACCAGGCGGGACGGAACCATTCCGCCTGGCAGAGGGTGAGCGGGCCGCCGATCTTCTCCTGGGGGAAGGTGGGCAAGGGGCCGAACACCACCAGTGCCCCGCCGGCGCGGCTCACCGCGGCATCGAAGCGGCGCAGGGCAGCGGCGTAGGAGGCCTCGGCGCTGCGGAGGGCCGCCCCCCGGGCACCCTCCAGGTAGCCGGCCAGATTCGACACCAGCACGACCCGGTCCCCGGGCCGCAGGCGGGCCAGCACCCGGCGCTCCTCGTTGTCGGCGTAGGGCCGGCAGCGGCGGTAGCGGGCCGGCACCGGGGCGCCCTCCCCCCAGCGGGAGAAGAAGGGCACCGGACAGCCGCCCCGGGCCATGAAGGCCACGTTGAAACGGCCGCTGGCCAGCAGCTTCTCCCCCAGGGGGATCAGCACGTGGGTGTGGCTGTCCCCCAGGAAGAACAGGGTGGGAAGGTCCTTCCCCTTCGCTGCCAGGGCCAGGCAGGGGTCGGGACCATCGCCCCCGGCGACCGGATCGGTGGGCTCCTGGAAGCAGTGGACCGTGTCGACGGTCGTGCCGCCGATGCGCTTCATGTTGGCCGTGGTGCCGACGGTGTGGCGGCGCTCACCGACGAAGAGCCGGCCCTGCAGGGGCCCCTGCAGGCCCGCACTGAAGGCGGCGACCAGCACGGTCATGGCCGGGTAGGCGAGGCCCGAGCGACCCAGGCCGGGGATGGCGGGGTGGCCGTAGCGGAACAGGCACTCGAGCCGGTAGGAGAGGGCGGTGCAGAGGGTGATCAGCACCAGCACCGGCAGCAGGGTGACGGCGTTGAACCCCACCGTCCAGCGGGCCAGCACAATCACAGGCCAGTGCCACAAATAGAGCGAGTAGGACACCATGCCGATGGCCAGGCAGACGGGATGGCACAGCCAGCGGCCGAGGCCCCCGGCGGGCCGTAGCAGCAGCAGCAGCGCCGCCGTCAGCGCCGTGATCCCCAGGGTGGTGCCCAGCCGCCAGGCCTCCGGCAGCAGCAGCAGGGCCAGCAACGCCACCAGGGCCACGGTGGCCAGGGGCTGGCGCCAGCGGGGCAGCGCCAGCCGCTGGCCCAGGTCGCGGGCGCTGCCGCTGCCGCGATGGAGCAGGTAGGCGCCGCAGCCCGCCGTCAGTTCCCAGAACCGGGCGGTGGTGAGGAAGAAGGCCCGCTCGCCGTTGCCGCCCAGGCTCAGGCCCAGATAGAGCGCCAGGGACAGGGCCAGCAGCAGCAGGCTGCCCAGCTTGAGCCGCCGCAGCGCGCCGGCGCCGGCGCCGGCCACCCCCAGGCCGCAGAGCAGCAGCACCGCCGGCCAGACCAGATAGAACTGCTCCTCCACCCCCAGCGACCAGGTGTGCATGAAGGCGTTGAAGTGGTTGTCGGTGGCGAAGTAGTTCGAGCCCTGCCGGAGCAGATAGAGATTGGAGACGCCGAACAGGGCGGCCAGGCCGGTGCGCATCACCGGTGCGAAGAAATCATCGAGCGGCGAAACCACCATCGAGAACAGGGCCGAGACGACGGCGATGTTCACCACCAGCGCCGGCATCAGCCGCCGGATGCGGCGTCCATAGAAACGGCGCAGGAACTGCCAGCGGCTGCCGTCCCGCCGCGCCAGCAGCGACGACGTCACCACGTAGCCCGAGATCACGAAGAAGATGTCCACCCCGAGGAAGCCCCCCGGCAGCCAGCGGGGATCAAGGTGGTTGATCAGCACGGCGAGGACGGCCACGGCCCGCAGGCCGTCGATCTCGGGCCGGTAGGCCCTCGAGCGCTGCGGCGGCTGGAGGCCCGCGCCGAAAAGCCGCACCAGAGAATTCACGCCGCCCCGACGATTGCAGGCAGGGTAATGGCGATCTGGACGGGCCCTCGCTGAGGGGCCAGCTCTGACAAGCTGGGCCCACCTCGTCTGGCCCCATGGCGCCCTTCGGCCTCTCCGCTCTCCAGAACCTGCGGCGCGGCAGGAATCCCTGGCAGCCTCCCGAGGCCAGCTGGTCGCGGCCCTTCGGCCAGGGCTGGAGCCAGCCCTACACGGTGCGCTACGCCAGCAACCTCGACGACGGCCCCAACCACGGCATGCCCCTGGGGGGCTTCGGAGCCGGCTGCCTGGGGCGGGGCATCGACGGCGCCTTCAACCTCTGGCACCTCGACGGCGGCGAGCACTGGTTCGGCGTGCTGCCCGACTGCCAGTTCGCCCTGTTCGAGAGGGACAGCGACGGGCGCCGGGCCCATGCCCTGGCCACGCAGCCCGAGGGCGACGCTTCCCGTCCGGGGAGTGGCCCACCCCTTTCAGCCTGGAGCTGGTATCCCGCCGCCACGCCGGAGCAGCCGAGCGGCACCGTGGCGGTGCGCTACCCGATCAGCTCGCACCACTACGCCTCCGTGTTCAGCGCTGACGTGCGCTGTGAGGCCTTCAGCCCGATCCTTCCAGGGGACTACCGGCGCACCAGTTACCCCGTCGCCGTCTTCGCCTGGACGTTCAGCAACCCAACGAACCAGCCGCTGGATCTGTCCCTGCTGCTGAGCTGGCGCAACACCGTCGGCTGGTTCACCAACACCGACCCGGCGGCGGAGGTCCACTTCCGGGATGACGGCAGCCCGGAGCACAACTACGTGCCGGCGATCGGCCGCGGCAAGGGGCAGCGCAACCGCTGGGTCGACGGGGCCGGCCTCAAGGGTCTGCTGCTGGAGGGGGAGCGCTCCCAGCCCCTGGCCGAGGGTGAAGGGCAGTGGTGTCTGGCGGTGCCCGACGGGGCGGCGCTGAACCACCCGGGGCTGGAGGTGTTCCGGTGCAGCCGCTGGGATCCCAGCGGCGACGGGGCCGAACTCTGGGAACCCTTCAGCCGCGACGGCGCGATCCCCGACAGCGACAACGACCGCCGCAGCACCGGCGACGATCCCCTCAGCGCCGCCCTGGCGGTGCGCTTCCGCCTGGAGCCCGGGGCCGCGCTCGAGCTGCCGGTGGTGATCAGCTGGGACCTGCCGGTGACGGCCTTCGCCACCGGCACCCGAGCCCTGCGCCGCTACACCGACTTCTTCGGCACCGATGGCGAGAGCGCTGCGGCCATCGCCGGCGAAGCCCTGGCCGACTGGCGCGACTGGCACGCCGCGATCGAAGCCTGGCAGGCGCCGGTGGCGGGGCGCCACGACCTGCCGGAACCCCTGCGCATGGCGCTGCTCAACGAGCTCTACGACCTGGCCAGCGGCGGCAGCCTCTGGACAGCCGCCAGCCCCGGCGATCCCGTGGGCCGCTTCGGGGTGCTCGAGTGCCTCGACTACGCCTGGTACGAAAGCCTCGACGTGCGGCTGTACGGCTCCTTCGCCCTGCTGCAGCTCTGGCCCGAGCTCGACAAGGCGGTGCTGCGCAGCTTCGCCCGCGCCATCCCGGCCGCCGATCCGACTCCGCGGCCGATCGGCTGGTACTTCACCCAGGGGCGGGGCCGGGTGGAGGCCCCCCGCAAGGTGGCCGGCGCCACCCCCCACGACCTCGGGGCCCCCAACGAGCGCCCCTTCGACGCCACCAACTACACCGCCTACCAGGACTGCAACCTCTGGAAGGACCTGGCCAGCGATTTCGTGCTGCAGGTCTGGCGCACTTACCGCCTGGCCCCCAGCGGCCCGGACATCGCCTTCCTGGCGGACTGCTGGCCGGCGGCGGTGACCGCCCTGGACTACCTCAAGCGCTTCGACGTCAACGACGACGGACTGCCCGACAACGGCGGTGCCCCGGACCAGACCTTCGACGACTGGCCCCTGCAGGGGGTGAGCGCCTACTGCGGCGCCCTCTGGATCGCCGCCCTGGAGGCCGCCCTGGCCATCGGCCAGCAACTGCAGCTGGAGCTGGGGCTCGACACCGCCGAGGAGCAGCGGCGCTTCGGCGGCTGGCTGGAGCAGTCCCGAACCCATTTCGATGCCCTGCTCTGGAACGGCGAGTACTACGCCATCGATGCCGGCAGCGGCACCCCGGTGGTCATGGCCGACCAGCTCTGCGGCGACTTCTACGCCCGCCTGCTGGGGCTGCCGCCGGTGGTGGCCGACGAGCGGGCCCGCTCGGCCCTGAACGCGATCCGCCAGGCCTGCTTCGAGTCCTTCGAGGGGGGCCGCCTCGGGGTGGCCAACGGGCTGCGCCGCGACGGCACCCCCCTCGATCCGAAGGGCACCCATCCCCTGGAGGTCTGGACCGGCATCAACTTCGGTCTGGCCGCCTACTACCGGCTGATGGACCAGACCGCCACCGCCTTCGCCATCACCGGGGCCGTCGTGCACCAGGTGTACGAGGGGGGCCTGCAGTTCCGCACCCCGGAGGCCATCACCGCCGCCGGCACGTTCCGCGCCTGCCACTATCTGCGGGCCATGGCGATCTGGGCCCTCTGGGCCACCCACACCGGCTGGCAGCCGATCCCCGGCGCCGATCGCCAGCCATGAACCACCGGACCGGCGGGCTGATCGACGTTCTGCTGCTGGCGCCCCTGCTGGCCCTGATCCTGGCTGTGACCCCGGCGCCGGCCCTGGCCCAGGTCCATGCCCACCCCGATGCCCAGGGCACGCCGGTGGTGCGCAGCCTCGAGAGCCTGCGCGACCTCGACGATCAGAGCTGGCAGGTGGTGGCCTACCGGGAAGGGCCGACTGGGGGACCGCTGCGGCTGCGGATCGTCGGCTACCCCGGCAAGGTGCGCCTGGACCATCCCACCGCCCTCGAGGTGCGCAGCGGCCGGCTGCGCTGGGACCTGGAGGACGTCACCCTGGCCAGCGCCGCCCTCGCCGGCGACACCCGTTCCGCCGCAGCCGAATTTGATCTGGCGCCGCTGCTGGCCGATCTGGACCGCGACCGCCCCCTGCGGCTGCGGCTACCACGGGTGTTCAGTGAACTGGCGGTGCCCCCCTACGTGGTGGCCGAATGGCGCACCCTCCCGGACGCCCCTGCCCCATGAGCCCCGGCTGCCCCTGGCGCCGGTGGATGGCCCGGGCGCTGCAGCTGGCCGCCCTCGCCGAGGGGCGCACCAGCCCCAATCCCCTGGTGGGAGCCCTGGTGCTCGACGCCGACGGGACGCTCGTGGGAGAGGGATTCCATGCCCGTGCCGGCGAGGCCCATGCGGAGGTGGGGGCCCTGGCCCAGGCGGGCGAACGGGCCCGGGGCGGCACCCTGGTCGTGACCCTGGAACCCTGCTGCCACCACGGCCGCACCCCCCCCTGCAGCGAGGCGGTGCTCGCCGCCGGCATCGCCCGTGTGGTGCTGGCCATGGCCGACCCCAACCCGCGGGTGGCCGGCGGCGGCATCACCCGGCTGCGGGACGGAGGCCTGGAGGTGATCGAAGGGGTGATGGAAGCCGAGGCGCGCCGCCTCAACCGGCCCTTTCTGCATCGGATCGCCACCGGCCGGCCCCTGGGGATCCTCAAATGGGCCATGAGCCTGGATGGGCGCACGGCGCTCCCCAACGGCGTCAGCCAGTGGATCAGCGGCCCGGGGGCCCGGGACTGGGTGCACCACCTGCGGGCCCGCTGCGATGCGATGATCGTGGGGGGCGGCACGGTGCGGGCCGACGACCCCCTGCTCACCAGCCGGGGGCGGCGCACCCCGGAGCCGCTGCGGGTGGTGCTCAGCCGCGGCCTGGATCTGCCGGCGGCGGCCCAGCTGTGGGATCCGGCTCCGGCAGCGACGCTGCTGGTCCATGGGCCGGAGGCGCCGCAGGATCGCCGCGACCGGTTCGATCGGCTGGGGGTGGAGCGCCTGGCCCTGGAGGCCTGCGAACCGGCGGCGCTGGCGATCGCCCTGGCCCGGCGGGGCTGCAACCGGGTGCTGTGGGAATGCGGGCCGGTGCTGGCGGCGGCGGCCCTGCACCAGGGCTGCGTGCAGCAGCTGGCCGCGGTGATCGCACCGACACTGCTCGGTGGCCTCCCCGCCCGCACACCCCTGGCGGACCTCGGCCTGGAGAACCTGGAGGACGGCTGGTCCCTGTCGGAGGCGGCCACCGGCTGGCTGGGCCGGGACCTCCTCTGGCAGGGTGCTGTGGTCGGTCCCACCTGAGGGGCACGGCCATGGCCGCCTTCCGCCCTCTCCCCTTGTCAGCCCTGAAGATATGGGCGGCACGACATCTGCTCGGCTGGAGGGTGGCGCAGCGGGCCTGGGGCCTGCACCGCTGGCTGGGGCTGCAACGGCGGAAATGGCGACTGAGCCTCCCCGCGGCGGCACCGTCCTTCCGCCTGTCGCGGTGGTACGGACGGACGGGGAACAACATCCAGCAGCTGATCGTGGTGATCGCCCATGCCGAAGCCTTCCGGGGATCGGTGCAGGTGGACAAGGACTTCATCCAGTCCGGGCCGCTGCGCAACATCGTGAACGCCTTCAGCCTTGACTTTCGGGTTGACAGCGCTGCCGCAGCCAGGACCCATCTGTCTGGCCTCTTCTTTCACTACATGGAGTACGGGTTTTCTCGCTCCGACCACCGACGCATGGCCTTTGCCAACGGCGACAAACCACGGCGTGATTCCGTTCTCGGGCGTCAGTACATCCGCCGACAGGCGCACCGCATCGCCCGTGCCCATCTGGCCCCACACATCCTCAGGCCGCCACCGGGCACGTTTTCAGAGGCTCAACTCGAGAGCACGCTGGTGATTCATCTGCGTGGCGGTGATGTGGCGAATCTGACGAATCCGTACTACATCACCAACCCTCTTCACTTCTATCGAGAGCTCCGCCAGCGGCACCGCAGGGCCATCATCGTGACGGAACCAGGCTCCAGCCATCCCTTGCTGGAAGCCGTGCTGTCGTTGTTCGCCGACCATGACGTTGTCACCGGATCCGTCGAAGACGATTTCCAGCTGCTGCGGCACGCCACCCATCTGGCCACCTCCGGAGTGGGCACCTTCGCCGTGGCGGCGGCCCTGCTTTCCGAGCGCCTCCGCCGCTTCCACTGCACGGATGTCTTCCTGATCGAACATCTGAACCCCCGCATGCTCGACGCCGATCGGGTGACCGTGGAGATGCTGCGGCTCCCCGGCTACGTCAAGGCCTGGCGGCGCTCCAGCGACCGCCTCAAGCTGCTGCTCCACTGGCGACCCCCGACGGCGGCAGGGGCCGGGCCAGGGATCAGCGCAGTTCCGGGTGCCGGGGATCCCCCTTGAACGGTCCCTCCACGGCGCTGGTGATCCAGCCGCCGTAGAACCCGCCGGGCTGGGGGACCACTCTCTCCCCGTCCACCCAGCAGCCATCCATCAGCGCCGGGTAGCAGGCCAGCCAGCCGGCCAACGGCGTGAATGCCGGGGTGGGTGAGGGGTAACTCCACAGCGCCCGCCGCAGGCGACGCTCGCCGCCTTCGCCGTCCGGGGCCACCAGGTCGAAGTAGCGGGCCACGCCCTTCCACTCGCAGTAGCTGGAGCCGGGCGCGGGCTCCAGCAGGGTCAGGTCCACGTCCTCCGGGCAGAGATAGAAGACCGGGGGGTGAAAGGTTTCGAGAACCCGCAGGCTGCGCCGGGTGTCACACAGCAGCCGCCCCAGGGCCTCCACCCGCACGTGCTGGCGGCACTCCACCAGGGCCGGGGGCCGGGGATAGCTGGCGACGGACTCGGCCATGGCCATCAGCCGGGGATGAAGTGGCGCAGCCGTCGCGCCTCGGCCCCGGCCCGCGCCTGCAGCTCCTCGTCGCTGAGGCTGGCCTCGGCCCGTTGCTGGGCGGCGATCACATCCGCCTCGTCGACGGAGAAACCGGCGCCGCGGGCCAGGGCCAGAAAGGCTGCCAGATCGGGGGGATCGGCCGGGTCATGGAGACGGCGATCAAGGGCGGCATCGGCGCGGGCGTGGGCCAGGAAGGCATCCAGCTGGTCGAGGCTCATGGGACCGGCATCGGGGCCGTACCTATTTAGCGGCCCACCGGGTCGTCCGCGGCGGCAGCCAGCAGATCGAGCTGAACGGCGGCCTGGGGCGGCGCCTCCAGCTTCACCGCCTCCCACGGGGCCGGGTCCCAGGGCGCCATCAGGGGTTCCAGGGCCCGCAGGGACGGACCGTCGACGGACTCCAGCCACGCCTCCTCCAGCCCGTCGGGGATCACCACCGGCATCCGGTCGTGCACCCGGGCCAGCAGATCGTTGGGGGCGGTGGTGAGCACGACGCAGGTCTCGAGCTCTCCCCCATCGGGCCCCAGCCAGCGGTCCCAGAGCCCGCCGAGCCAGAAGGGGCGCCGATCCCGCCGCCGGAACAGCCAGGGCTGCTTCACGGCACGGCCGTCCACCGTCTTCGTCTGCCATTCGTAGAAGCCATCGGCGGGGATCAGGGCCCGGCGGTGGCGCCAGGCGCCGCGGAAGAAGGGTTTCTCCGCCACCGTCTCGCTGCGGGCGTTGATGGGTCGGCGGCGACCCGCCGGGTCAGGGCACCAGTCCGGCACCAGCCCCCACAGGGCCAGGGCCACCTCCAGGCGGCCGTGCTCCTGGCGCTGCAGCAGCACGGGCTCCCCCGGCCGCACCTGGGTCCGGGGGGCGTAATGGTCCTCCAGCCCCGGGGGCAGCGGGCCCTTCAGCCGGGGCAGCAGCTGGTCGAGGCGGGTGGCCAGGGAGTAGCGGCCGCACATGGGGGGTGGGAAGCCGAGGGCGGGGCGTTCGGTTCTCCCGACCGGGGGTGGGAACGGCGGGTGACGACCAGACCTAGCTTGGGCCCATTCGACGTTGCGCGCAGCATGGCCATCCGTCAGGACGACAACCGCCCCACCCGGAGATTCGGCATCGTCAACCTGCTCCTGATCGGCTTCGGTGTGCTGCTGCTGTTCAGCAACTTCCTGCCCAACCCCGCCACCCAGGTGCCCCGGGTCCCCTACTCCCTGTTCATCGACCAGGTGAACGACGGCAACGTCAAGCGGGCCTACATCACCCAGGACCAGATCCGCTACGAGCTGACCAAGCCGCCGGAGGAGGGCGCCCCCACGGTGCTCTCCACCACGCCGATCTTTGACATGGAGCTGCCCCAGCGGCTTGAGCAACACGGCGTCGAGTTCGCCGCGGCGCCGCCGAAGCGGCCCAGCTTCATCACCACGGCCCTCAGCTGGGTGGTCCCGCCGCTGATCTTCATCCTGGTGCTGCAGTTCTTCGCCCGCCGCAGCGGCATGGGCGGCGGCGCCCAGGGGGCCCTGAGCTTCACCAAGTCGAAGGCCAAGGTCTACGTGCCCGACGAAGAGTCCCGGGTCACCTTCGCCGATGTGGCCGGGGTCGATGAGGCCAAGACCGAGCTCACCGAGATCGTCGACTTCCTCAAGACGCCGCAGCGCTACATGGACATCGGCGCCCGCATCCCCAAGGGCGTGCTGCTGGTGGGCCCACCCGGCACCGGCAAGACCCTGCTCTCCAAGGCCGTGGCCGGGGAAGCCAGCGTGCCGTTCTTCATCATCTCCGGCTCCGAATTCGTCGAGCTGTTCGTGGGGGCCGGTGCCGCCCGCGTGCGCGACCTGTTCGAGGAGGCCAAGAAGAAGGCGCCCTGCATCATCTTCATCGACGAACTGGACGCCATCGGCAAGAGCCGCTCGGGCTCCATGGGCGTGGTGGGCGGCAATGACGAGCGGGAGCAGACCCTCAACCAGCTGCTCACCGAGATGGACGGCTTCACCGCCCAGGACAAGCCGGTGATCGTGCTGGCGGCCACCAACCAGCCCGAAACCCTGGATGCCGCCCTGCTGCGGCCGGGCCGCTTCGACCGCCAGGTGCTGGTGGACCGTCCCGACCTGTCCGGCCGCAAGATGATCCTCGACATCTACGGCAAGAAGGTGAAGCTGGCCGAGGGGGTGGATCTGGACAAGATCGCCCAGGCCACCAGCGGCTTCGCCGGCGCCGATCTGGCCAACCTGGTCAACGAGGCCGCCCTGCTGGCGGCCCGGGCCTATCGCACCACCGTGGAGCAGGCCGACCTCAACGAAGCCATCGAACGGGTGGTGGCGGGCCTGGAGAAGAAGAGCCGGGTGCTGCAGCCCGACGAGAAGAAGGTGGTGGCCTACCACGAGGTGGGCCACGCGATCGTGGGGCACCTGATGCCCGGCGGCAGCAAGGTGGCCAAGATCTCGATCGTGCCCCGGGGCATGGCGGCCCTCGGCTACACCCTGCAGCTGCCCACCGAGGAGCGGTTCCTCAACTCCAAGGAGGATCTCGAAGGCCAGATCGCCACCCTCCTGGGCGGTCGCTCCGCCGAGGAGGTGGTCTTCGGTGAGGTCACCACCGGCGCCGCCAACGACCTGCAGCGGGCCACCGACATCGCCGAGCAGATGATCGGCACCTACGGCATGAGCGAGACCCTCGGCCCCCTCGCCTACGACAAGCAGGGCGGCAGCCGCTTCCTGGGGGGCAACTCCAACCCCCGTCGGGCCGTCAGCGACGCCACCGCCCTGGAGATCGACAAGGAGGTGCGCGGTCTGGTGGACCGGGCCCACGAACGGGCCCTGGCGATCCTGCACCACAACCGCGAGCTGCTGGAGACCATCTCCCACAAGATCCTCGAGAAGGAAGTGATCGAAGGCGACGAGCTCAAGCAGCTGCTGGCCTCCAGCCAGCTCCCGGATGCGACGGTGCTCGAGGGAGCCGCCGTTTGAGGGGGAATCGGGGAGGGAACGCGACCTAGATTCCCTCCCAACGTTTCAACGTTTCCAGGTGATGGCCGACCCGACAGATCCGTCGGACCCGACACACCTGAAGCACCAGTCCTCACGTTGGTTGCCGCCAGCGCTGACCGCTCTCCTGATCCTGTTCTGCCTCACGATGGCGGGCCAGGGTCTGACAACCGCCTACTCCTACTGGTCGGATGAGCTCTGGTCCATGGCCGCCAGTCAGTCCGACTGGGGGATGTTGCTCCATGACTGGCTGATCCCCGACGTCCATCCCCCCCTGTATCAGCTCCTGCTGAAGCTCTGGATCGGGGTCTTCGGCACCGGCGAGCCCGCCACCCGCAGCCTCAGCTTTCTGATCGCCGCCCTGGGCCTGGTGGCAGCGGCCCTGGGCAGTTCAGGGCGAGGGGCAGGCCGGCGCCTGTTCACGGTGGCCTTCCTGGGCACCAGCCCCGCCTTTCTCTTCTATGCCCAGGAGACGCGCAGTTACGCGCTCTCGATGCTGCTCTCGACGCTGATGCTGGGCACGGCCCTGCTATTGCGCCAGCGAACAGGACGTCACGAGGGCGCCTTGCGCTGTGGGTTCGCGATCTCCGCTCTGCTCCTGTCCCTGACCCACTACTTCTCCCTGATCTTCGTGGTGGTGGTTCTGGCGGTCGTCACCGCCGAGGGAACGGTCTTCCGATCGCGGAGCCATGCGATCCCCCTGCTGCTACTCCTGATGCTGTGGCCGCTCAGCCACGCCGTGCTGAGCCCCCCCGCCGAGAATTTCACCCGCATCGACTGGATCGAGGTCACGCCCATCAGCGGCACGATCACCCAGTTCCTTGCAGGAACGCTGCCGCTGCTCGATCCGCGACAGGGCCCGCGAGGCCTGCTGATCCTGATCGGCCTCGTCGGCGGCATCGGAGCCGCCACCCTTCCCCTGCTCCACCGCGGAGCCTCCAACCGCAAGGCACCCGACACGGGGGAGGCCCGCTTCCTGCTGACGCTAATCCTCGCCTTCCTAGCACTCATTCTGGCGATCGATCCGTTCCGGCCGCTGTCGCAGAGCCGCTACTACATCGTGGTGCTGCCAGCCCTGGCCTACCTGGTGGGAATCGGCTGGGACCTCAGCGTCGGCCTCGGCCGCGTTCGTCGCGTCGCCCTGGCCAGCCTGCTCTGCGCTGTGATGCTGCTGCAGCTGCGCATCGGCACCCAGCACCTGGCCGTCAAGCAAGGACCCCTGGAGAACCACAAGCTTCTGGGCAGCTTCGTGGTCGATAGCGATCTCTGCCGGAAGGGCGAAGGATGCTGGTCCAGCGGATGGTTCCTGGAGGCGCTCAGGGGCACCTATTTCAGCTCCCGCGAGCTGATGGCGTTCGATCCCGGCACGCCACTGGCCCAGACGCGGCTGGATCGTCCGCTGCTCGGCTTCCGCAGGGCCTATCCGAGGCTGAAGGGCCTGATCGCCAACAACCCCGCCCTGGCCTGCTGGGAGGCACCTGGGTCCTGGAAGGCCACATCCTTCATCCTGCTGCCCCGCACCAGCCCGGCGCAACCGGCGCGCCACGGCCTGCGTCCCTGCCCTTGATGTGGTGGGCCTGAATCAGGCCTAATGTCCCGGCACTGGTCTCCTGCAGCGGTGTGATGGTGGTCGGGACAGAGCCTCCGGGTCCCCCAGCCGCCACCCGACCGCTCCAGCGCCCGCCCCATCGGCTCCTGACCGCCGTTCTGATCCTCGGCTGCCTCTGGGCCGCCGGACAGGGCCTGACAACGGCCTATTCCTACTGGTCCGATGAGATCTGGTCGGTGGCCGCCAGCAGCGCCGACTGGGGTGTGCTGATCCGGGACTGGCTGCTCCCCGACACCCATCCGCCCCTCTATCAGGTCCTGCTGAAGCTCTGGATCGGGGTCTTCGGCCAAGGGGAAACCGCCACCCGCAGCCTCAGCTTTCTGATCGCGGCCCTCGGCCTGGGGATTGCCGCTCTGTGCAGTTCCGGGCGCGGCAGCGGCCGCCGTCTGGCGACCGTGGCCTTCCTCGGCACCAGCCCCTCCTTTCTCTTCTATGCCCAGGAGGCGCGCAGTTACGCCCTCTCCTTGGCGCTGTCGACGCTGATGCTGGGCACGGCCCTGCTGCTGCGTCAGCAAAGGGGACACCACGAGGCCGCCCTGCGCTGGGGATTCCGGCTCGCCTGCGTGCTGCTGTCCCTGACGCACTATTTCTCGCTGCTGTTCGTGCTGGTGGTGCTGGCGGTGAGCAGCGTCGATGGGCAGGTGCTGCGGCGGCGGCGGGAAGCGGCCGTCCTGGGGCTGCTGCTGCTGCTGCCGCCCCTCGCCCATGGCCTGGTCAGCCCGGTGGGCGCCAAGTTCCAACGGATCGACTGGATCGAGGTGGAGCCGGTCACCGGCACCCTGAGGCAGTTCAGCCGCGGCCTGCTTCCCCTGCTGGACCTCCACCAGGGAACCCTGGCCCAGCTGGGCCTGCTCGGACTGGTGGTGGGGATCGGCTGCGCCTTCGGCTCCTGGCGGAACCTGCGCCGCTTCCTGATGGCGCCGACCCACCAGCTGCCCCAGTCCCTGGGGGAGGCCCGCTACCTGCTGCTGGTAATCGGCCTGTTCCTGGCTCTGATGCTGATGATCGATCCGATCAGGCCCATGAGCCAGGCCAGGTACACCATCGTGGTGCTGCCGGCCGTGGCCTACCTGGTGGGCACGGGCTGGGAGCTGACCGCCAGTCTGGGCCGCTTCCGCCGCAGCTCGCTGGCCGTTCTGCTGGTGGCCGTGCTGCTGCTGCAGCTGCAGATCGGGCAGCGGATGCTGGCGGACAAACGGGCACCACTGGAGAACTATCGGGCCATGGCGGCCTTCGTGAACAGCACCGGCGTCTGTGAGGGCGGCTGTTGGAGCACGGGCTGGCGCCCCGATGCCCTGATGGGCACCTACTTCCGGCCCGGCCAGCTGCGGGATCTGGAGCAGCGGGACCCAGCGGCCCCCGCCCCGCTGGAGCAGCCGCTGCTGGCGTTCCACGGCAGCCGGCAGGGGATGAAGGAACTGAGCGGTGCCAACCCGGCCATGGCCTGCTGGGAGGCACCGGGAGCCTGGCAGGCCAGGTCGTTCATCCTGCTGCCCCGCAGCAGCCCGGCGCAGCCGACACGCCACGGGCTGCGCCCCTGTCCCCCTTGACGTGGGGGGGGTCGATCTCGCATAAGGGTTCTTTGGGACGTGGGCCATGGTGTCCCCCTCAGCCCCGCTCGCCGCCCTCAGGGGCGGGGATCTGCTCTCCTCGGCCGACCTCGACGGTCCCCAGACCCTGGCGCTGCTGGAGCTGGCCCGCCAGCTGAAGAGCGGCGAGCGACGCATCGATCTTTCCGGCCGGGTGCTGGGGCTGATCTTCTCCAAGGCCTCCACCCGCACGCGGGTGAGCTTCATCGTCGCCATGGCCCGGCTGGGTGGCCAGACGATCGACCTCAACCCGGCCGTCACCCAGGTGGGCCGGGGCGAGCCGATCGCCGACACCGCCCGGGTGCTGAGCCGCTACTGCGATGCCCTGGCGATCCGCACCTTCGCCCAGGAGGACCTTGTCGACTACGCCCACTGGGCCTCGATCCCGGTGATCAACGCCCTCACCGACCTGGAGCACCCCTGCCAGGCCCTGGCCGATGCCCTGACGATCCAGGAGCGCTTCGGCCATGGCCCCACCGACCTGCACGGCCTCACCCTGGCCTACGTGGGGGACGGCAACAACATGGCCCACTCGTTGATGCTCGTCGGGGCCCTGCTGGGGATGGACGTGCGCATCGGCAGCCCCGACGGCTTCGCCCCCAGCCCGGCGGTGGTGTCGCAGGCCCGGTCCCTGGCCGGCGGGCGGAGCTCGATCAGCGTGCTGCAGGACCCCGTGGCAACGGCCCGGGGGGCCCATGTGCTCTACACCGATGTGTGGGCGTCGATGGGGCAGGAGGAGGAGCAGGCCCAGCGGGAGCGGGCCTTCGCCGGCTGGTGCCTCGACGAGGACCTGCTGGCCGAGGCCGACCCACGGGCGATCGTGCTGCACTGTCTCCCCGCCCACCGCGGCGAGGAGATCAGCGCCGGGGTGATCGAGGGGGCCGCCAGCCGGGTGTTCGACCAGGCGGAGAACCGCCTGCACGTGCAGCAGGCCCTGCTCGCCACCCTGCTGGGGGGCGTCGGCGACTGAGGGCGCCACCGGCAGGCGCAAGCCCGGGCCTGGACAAACCGCGCGCGGGATGGCAGAAAGGGACTGGTTCATCCGTACTGCCCGTGGTCGCCACCCACCAGGAACTCACCGAGGCCCAGCGGCAGCTCTACGACTGGCTCGCCGACTACATCGGCAGCCACCGCCACAGCCCTTCGATCCGTCAGATGATGGAGGCCATGGGCCTGCGGTCGCCGGCGCCGATCCAGAGCCGCCTGCGCCACCTGCAGCAGAAGGGCTGGATCACCTGGCAGGAGGGCCAGGCGCGGACCCTGCAGCTGCTCGGCGAAAGCCACCCGGGCATCCCGGTGCTCGGGGCCGTGGCCGCCGGCGGCCTGGTGGAGACCTTCGACGACGTCCAGGATCACCTCGACCTGGCCCCGGTGCTCGACACCCGCGGCCTGTTCGCCCTCACCGTCAACGGCGACTCGATGGTGGACGCCCACATCGCCGATGGCGACGTGGTGCTGATGGAGCCGGTGGCCGACCCCTCCCGGCTGCGGGAGGGCACGATCGTGAGCGCCCTGGTGCCCGGCAGCGGCACCACCCTCAAGCACTTCCACCGCCAGGGGGCCCAGGTGCGGCTGGAGGCCGCCAACCCCGCCTACGCACCGATCCTCCTGCCCGCCGACCAGGTGAGCGTGCAGGGCCGTCTGGTGGCGGTCTGGCGTCAGGTCTGAAGGGACCGGGCCCGCACCCCCCACGTTGTAAGCTCCTCATGCACCGGGCAACCGGCGCACCAATGGGGCCATAGCTCAGCTGGTAGAGCACCTGCATGGCATGCAGGGGGTCAGCGGTTCGAGTCCGCTTGGCTCCATTTCAAGAACCCTTGGCCCGCCTGGCTTCTTGAGCCGGCGGGATTTTTGTTTCTGGAGCAACAACCGTCCGTGGGCGCGGAATCGGGCGCACTTTTGTCTCGACAGGATGGAGCCGCCCGCCTCAGAACGGACAGGGGCAAACCGGGCGCAGAGTGCCGAAAGGGCACAGGGGGTTGACAAGACGCGCCATGTCATACAAATTCTGGTCACCAACCTCCGCCGGATTGCGGGCGCGATGCCCCGGCCAGCGGACAAAGGTCCACGTTGAGCGCGATGCTCATCCGTCAAGACTCCTGAAGATCACTCTCGAGCGATCCGGTGCTGATTACAGGAGCTTGTCACTCAGGAGCGATTCCTGTTGTGAGGTCTGACCTTCAAACCCAGACTTATCAACGATGTCACTCCTCGAAGAGAGGTGGCTGCCTACTGGACAGGCCGCCTTGGCCCTTGGCGTATCTGTTCGCACTCTGAAGCGATACGCAGACCTTCACGATTTTCTGATTGAGGGGAAGCATTGGCGCTTCGGCCCCCTCTGCAACTCACCAAGGCAGTGGAACATCCCCGCATGCGTTGATGCCCTCTCTTATCGGGGCCGATTGAGGCGCCAGGAGTTGGCTGGAATTACCTCGGCCTGAGGTGTTGCCATGTCGACCTGTATAGGCCGTAGGGCCAAGCCGCGGCGCTGGAAGCCTTTCCCTACCGGGGAGGTGGCCTGATGGTCACCGCCTGGAGCTCGGCCGTCACGAGCCTGACTGACGCACACCGCGATGAGCTTCGAGCATCTGCGCTGAGCGATGATGCCATCAGCCTTTTGCGCTGGTTCACCGATCACCACGGGGCCCTGGTGCTGCCGTACCTGCGGCCAGACGGCACCACCGAGACGTGCCGCAACGGCAGGCCGTTCACCCGGTCGAAACCGGCATGGAATGCCGCCCAGCTGGCGGCCGACCCGAAACCGCCGAAGTACCTGAGCCCCAAGGGCAACGGCTGCCGTCCCTACCACTCCCATCAAGCCATCGCGGCAGGTGGTTATCCCGATCGGCTGGCCAACATCCACGTCCCATTACGCATCACCGAAGGGGAGAAGAAGACGGAAGCGGCCACCCTCCACGACCCGGGCCGCATCACGGTAGGCATCGGCGGCATCAGCTCATGGCAGGACACCTACGACGGAGGCGACTCCAGGCCGCTGGTCGAGCTTGAGGAGATCCCGATGCTTGGCCGGCGGGTCATCATCAGCCCCGACTCCGACGTTCTGAAAGACCAGGTTTATGCCGGGACGAAAGGATTAGCGGAGTACCTAAAGGGACGTGGCGCAGCCGTTCGTATCGAGCGGTGGCCCAACGATCTGAATGGCGACCGGCTGGGCCTCGACGACTTGATCCACCGGTATGGCGCCTCCTACTTCCTTGCCATCGCTGCCATCGCCCATCCGGCATTCTTCACCAAGGGCAAGGGAGAAAAGGCGGTTGAAGTGTTCAACCTGCCGGAAGAACCCAGCACTGCTCACGGTCGCGGGGTCTACTTCGTCGGCATGGTTGGCCGGCAGTGGCGCCAGAGCAGCAATGGTGAACGGTTTTGGCATCAGTGGACGGGAACCCACTGGAGCGAGCACAACGGCCACGACCGCGTGGAGTCACTCATCGAGCGGTTCCTCGATGCGCAGGGATGGAAGCGCCGCGAGTTCGGCGTGATCCGTGACCTTCGCTGCTCACTTCGGCGCTCGGTGGATGGGCCGCCGCCGCCGCCGGCTGCAGGCCTGGTGCCTTTCAGCTACGGCGCCCTGGGGCTCACGGACCGCGCCTTGGTGCCCCATGACCCGAATCACGGGAATCGATGGTGCCTGCCGTTCCCTTGGCAGCAGGAGGCCGCCGCGCCGCGTATCGAGGCCTTTCTGCTTGATCGCCTGGGTGATCCATCCGCCGTCGCAGTCTGGCGTGCGTTCGCTCAGTCACTGCTGACAGGATCCAGGCCCAAGGCATTCGTGGAGATCACCGGCCCATCCGATGGCGGGAAGAGTGTGGTGGCCCGGCTGCTGGAGGCCCTGGTCGGCGGCAACAACGTGGTAAGCGGCAACCTGGCTCGGCTGGAAGATGGGTCTCAACGCTTCGAGACCGCCCGATTCCGGGGCGCACGGCTGGCCGTGTTCCCAGAGTCCGGCCGCTTCAACGGATCGCTCGAAACCCTGAAGGCAATGACCGGCGGTGACCCCATCACCGCCGAGATCAAAGGATCGTCAGCACCCGCAACCTTCATCTTCGGCGGGGGCGTCCTGATCGTCGGGAACAGTCCGATGCAGCCGGCCGACAACAGCGGCGCCGTCATCACCCGCCGCCGATCACTTCGCGTCGATCGCCCGGTGCCAGCGCAGCAACAGCGGTTGATGCTCGAGCCCGATGGTGCCGGCGGCTGGCGCGGTGAGCTGGCCGCCGAGCTGCCCGGCCTGGCGGCCTGGGTGCTGGCGATGGATCCGACCGAGGCAAGGGCCGCTCTATCCAGGGAGAGCGGCTCCGTGGCCCGCCGCGAGGCCGAGCTGCTCACCCTGCTGGATACCGACACGTTGGCGGAATGGGCAGACCAGTTCCTGGTCTGGGATCCGGATGCCGTCGCCCGCGTCGGTGGCGTCAAGAGCCCGGCAGAATCTTTCCTGCTGCCCCATTACCGCCGGCACGTAGAGGAGGCCGGTGGCCGGCCCCTGGGGGAGAAGTTCTTCAAGGTCAAGCTCATCGGCCTGTTGCGCGACACCCTGCGGCTGCCGCTGCCGGCCGGGTCGCCGCGAGATGGCTCCTACCGGGACCGAACCCTGGGCTCCCTGCTCCCATACGTCCGGCTCCGAGGTTCCGCCGATGAGCAACTGCCTGGTGTCGTGACCTTCGGATCCATGCACAGCGACGGAAGGGGGTGGAAGAGCACTGAAGGCGAGATGGGTAAAACCCAGTCCAGCGACGGAAGGGAGGGAAGAGATAGAGGAAATCAACTCACGGGATTAGGGGATGAAGTCGGGGGAGTTGTTGATTCGTGTAAACGGGCAAGCTCGGCTCTTCTGTCTCTTCCATCCCATCAGTCCCCTGACAGGGATCTTGGCGTCTCGCTTCCATCACGCCTTCCGTGTCTTCCATCACGGGATGGCCTGATCTTGACACGATTGCCCTCGTGGGCAGCCCATGCCGTGGCGATCCGCGATGCCGAGCCGTCTCTGTTGGGCTGCCAGGTGGCGAACGTGCTTATGGCCCGCCATGGCATCGATGTCACCGGTCAGCGGGTCAACTCCGTCCTAAAGGACTGGGATACCGGGAAGCGCCCATGACCTGAACAGCTCCGGATCGCCCCGACCATCACCCTCATCCCCCTAGACCCATGACCCGCTCGAAACCCACCACAGCACAGGGCACGCCGGCCCCCCACAAAGGACTCATCGCCACAGCACCCAAAGGGCATCACAACGTTGTCCGGGCCATGAAGAGGGGCACGCCCGTCGAGATCTGCAGACCCGACCGCAAGACGGTGCCCGGGATCATTTGGGACGCCGACAGGACCCGCCACACAAGCCTGATCACCCTCACAAGTGGGCCCGATCGGATCATGAGGACCGATTGGCAGTGCTTGCACCCAGTCGAGACCACACGGTGAGCACCGCTGCCCGCCTGTCCGCTGACCGCCGATGACCGTTTCAACCGACCGAACCACCCAGACCGAGGCCCGACTCGATCAGCTGCGGGCCCTGCATCTGCAGGGCGGCTCAGCTGCCGACCTTCGCCAGCTCTGCCGCAGTTGGGGCCTGAGCGACCGCCAGCGCCGCCGGCTGATGGCCGCTCTTCGTTCACGGCTCTCCCACGACTGGCAGGAAGCGAGGCCCCAGCTATTGGAGCAGACTCTCGCCCGCTTGGAGCATGTCTATCGCCTGGCCGTGGAGAAGGGGAACCTCGCCGTCGCGCTGGGTGCCATCAACAGCACCGCGAAGCTGACGGGCCTCGACCCACAGGCCACCGCCCTGGCCTCGGCGCAGCTGCTAGAAGCTATCGACGCTGCGCCCCTCAGCCGTGAGGACAGGCTTGGCGTGCACCTGAGCCTCGCGTGCCGTGGCCTGCTGCCGCTGCCTGAGATGAAGCACCTAAGCACGCCCCAGCTGAAGGCCATCGCTGCCGGTGAACACGCTGGGCTGCCGGGGACATCCCAGTGATGCCTTCTGCCTGCCTGCTGCGCTCACCGCCCGGTGGTCTCGGTGGCCTCGGTGGCTCGCTAGCAATACATGTTCCCCACCCGGCTGCGCGACCTATGCCGAATCCGGTCTGTGCTGACCTGAAAATCCGGGCACGGGGGCACTAAGCATAGATGGGGAATCAGCGTGTCATTTAAGTACAGAAACGTGGCAACACTTCTCCTATCTCAGGAAGCCTTAAGCTGATCCGGGTAGAGGTGACCGTAAGGGCCCTTCGACTGAACATCTTTCAAGAGCGGGCGAATGGCGAAAAGGTGCAGCCCCGGCCCTCTGGCAATCTTCTCTTCAAGCACGCTAGACCTTTTTCCGTATAGCAAAAAGCACGAAGAGACAACCAGAGCCGAACAGCCACATTACACCTCTACTTGAGAATCACTACAGGATGGGCTCGTGGATTAGGGAATCCAGGGAAGCAAGAGAACCCGACACGATCGCCCTCGGATGGCATAGGGCCATAGACACTATGACGGTGAAAGAAGACTTCACCTCCACCGTCGGAGCGAATCTTGCCAAAGGTTTTGCCTGCCTGAACAAATGAGCAAGTGCCTTCCAGCCTCTCGATGATCGAATAGCAAATAGCCTCGCAGCGATCCGCGAGCTGTCCTGCAGTAGGTCTAGCTGTAGGGTCCTTGCTAAGGCATGCCAAGAGAACTTGATAAACTTCATCTGCTAAAGGCTTGAATTGCATCATGCGAGAAAACCCTGCAGGGGGAGCTGGCGGCTCGGCTTCAAGTATCTTTGGAACAGCTGTTAGTCCAACTCCAAATGGGGGCTCTCCCACTAACAGCTCATATGTCATAGCCCCGACAGCCCAAACATCTGAAGACCTGTCTGCATCACGTGGGTCAGAAATCATCTCCGGAGCCATGTAGGGAAGCGCTCCAACAACCGTCTTCGAAGCAGAAATTGACGCCTCTCCACCTTCGACAGCATCTGCGATCTCCTCGCCAGCCATTTTGGCAATACCGAAGTCAGTAATCTTGACCTCTCTGATGCCCAGCCCACCAGTAAACATTACATTGCTTGGCTTCAAGTCTCTATGTATAACCCCCGCTCGGTGCGATGCGTCCAAGCCCTTGGCTGTGTGATGAATTACTTTAGCGACCAGCGCAGGGTCAACTGCTACCAAACGTTCAAGCAGTCCTTGCTTGATGTCAGACCCAGCGACATACTCCTCTACAAGATACTGCGATCCATTATACTCAATATAATCAAGAGTCTTGGCGACATTGGGGTGATTGACCTTGGCGCTAACGATGGCGCTTCTCTGAAACCGTTTTTGGGCAGACCTGTTCTTGGGCACTTTTAAAGCAACTTCCTTCTGCAGGTGTAGATCAGCTGCAAGATAAACCTCTTGCATGCCGCCCTCGCCAGCGAAAGAAAGAACTCTATATCGGCCAGCAACTTCATCTCCATCACGATGAATGCGATGGTCATTCATAATACAACCTCAGGGTTGGAAATGTCGAATGTGGCGAATACTCGATTGCCTTCAGCCCCGCCAAGGGTGATTACGCAGCTTTTTGGCAAAACGTCGCCCACGTGAATCGTGTTATTATTGACTAGAACTAAACCATCGGTCTCTGTCACGCAGAATGCGAAGCCTGTGTATTGGATTCCGATAGAACTAGCGGCTCCTAGCTTAAGGCGAGCTACACGTTTATCGCTACCAATAACCAGTGTTTCATTTCCGCTGACAAGCAAGCCTTTATGCTTATCCTTAAGCAGCAGAGATTCAATCGTATGGACAATCTCTGAAATCCTTGGGCGCTCATCCGGATTGAGAAGGGTAGCGCGATCGAGCAGCGCTACAAGCTCGCCAGGAATAGCAATAGATAATGAAGCGAAGCTTGGTTTTGAATCCAGCAGTGGTGGCACCGATAAGAGCTCACGAGGTATTCCTTGGCCGGACAGATGCCATGCAAGGATCCCGAATGCATAGACATCAATAGCAGTTGTAAATGCTAAGGCATGAGCCCTAAGCAACTCAGGCGCCGCATATATGAGCGTCCCAGAGAATCCAACAGTGTGATCATTCTGACCCGCGAATCGTGCCAAACCAAAATCAAAGATCTTGACCAAGCCTGCATCGTCGAACTTGATATTCGCCGGCTTGATATCACGATGTATAACCCCTTGACCATGGAGATCGGCTATGCCCGATGACACTTGGTAAAGAAGGAAAAGATAGTCGTCTACAGATGGAGTCAATCCAGGTGGTGGATAGTCTTGGAGACTTGTGCCTCCAACAAACTCCTCAACAATGCCAATCTGTTGATTAGCCAAGTCCAAGAAGTAGTCATAAATCTGAACAACATGCTTTGACCTAAGCTTCTGCAATGCCTTGATTTCGTCAATGACTCGATTTAGCTGGCCAGGATCACCAATGAACTTAATAACAACCTTCCGGTCCAAAAGCACATCAATGCATATGAAAACCTCACTCATCCCCCCACGGAGCACCTCGCCTGTAGGCCGGTAGCGATCGGGAATCGATGGCATAAGTAGTAAGCTAGGCCTCCGAGATTTCAATTTGAAGTTGTGGCTCTTGGGCGTCTACAGTTCCCAGTGACGACACCTCACTAATCGTTCCTTGCTCAGCATCATGAGCCATCCGGGACTCATCTCTAGTTGAATGGGAAGATCCGGCATCTATCACCCTTTCGGCCTTTTTAGGCGATGGTTGCCTACGTCTACTAGAACGAGAAGGCTCGGAGTCCTTGCCTTGAAAGATCGACGATCGAGACTCTTGCCTAGAAGTGATCTCAAATTTCCCTGGTAGACCCCAGACCTCCAAGAATCCCCTGTCCTCTGAAACGAATTCCTTAATGTCAACAGTGTTGATGGACCAAGCCGCAACAGTTGCATTGTCTTTTCCTCCCTTCCAGTCAGAGACTGTTGTCAGCCTACGAGCGATATCCCTTAGAGAACCTGCGCCAACCACAATATCTTTGAACAATTGCTGATCGACTTCATGCGCGCCGTCGGTCGTCAGAAAAAGGCAATGGTACGAGTCAGGATCTGAGATTGGTATCGCATGAACCTGAATTCCCTTGCCCATCCCTACATACTGAAGCAACTCCCTGAACTGAGCTGGTGGGGCAGCAACCTCCATTCCAGATAAAATGTTCCCAAGCGTGTCGTCTGTAGAGATTTGAACAACCTCGCCATTCTTCAGGAAGCCATATACCCGGCTATCGCCAACATTCACACAAGCCCAGTCGCCTTTACTGGTGGCACCGATCGCGGATAAAGTGGCCCCCCCTCTGCCTGCAAAACGCTTGAAAACCTCTGCATTGGCGGCCTCTGTCGCGTTGCATAGCTGAGCAACGAGAGAGTCAGATTTAGAGGCTGAAAATGCAGCGACAAACGAGCTCACTGCCAGCTCTGCAGCTGTAGCACCACCCGTCATTCCACCCATGCCATCACAGAGGATTAGAGCCGTAGTTAGTGGCCAGCTTTCTCTCTGAGGTATCAGACGGAGGAAGAGAGTTCTGTCTTGATTTTCCTCTCGTTTACCTATAGTGCTGCAGAAAACTACTGAGCCCTTTTCGACAAAAGAATATCCCGTGTTTTCCCCGCGGTTCATCCACCGGAGTACAGCCTTCCGGACTTCTTCTTGGAAGGTGCCGGCAGGAGCCACCACTGGGGAGCCTAGGTGCTTTGCCATCTTAGCCGGACATGGCTTGGCCTGCACTGGCATTCTCTGTTGAAGGAGCTTAGGTTGGAAAGGGTGCTTGAGAGCTCCAAGCATTGACCTTATTTGCCTCCGAAGGCTATGCGACGGTCTAGAGATGATTCAAAAGACTTCAATATCGAAGCTTTTGACATCACAAAGTCGACAATCATTCAACCATAAACCGCAAATTCCATTCAAGGAAATCATGGGCTCAAGCTCATCTGCTTCTATTGTCAGAGCTATAGCACCGAGATCCGCGGGCAGCAGCTTTGCCTTAACCATTCGCTCGGTCCGGAGCGAAGACGAAACCTCCGAGAGATCAAGCGAAATTCTCTATTCGTCTTCTTGCTCGAGATTGCCGTCCTGAGGGCTTCCTAGAAGCCTCATCGCTCTCCCTAGTCAAAAGGGGGACGTTCTACTACTCGTCCCTATCGGGATAGTCCACTTTTCCATATGCATATCTCACAGCCCGCGGAGACCAGTCATCGCAAAGCTCCCATCATGGTGAGTCATCTGGTATTCACCCGGCTGCTGACTATTCCATCGAGAATTGCTTTTCAGAAGACACTCGACTAGATCCTCTCGGGAGATCCGCAAAAGGGCTCGGTCATGCAGCGGTTGCGCGAACTCAAGCGCTGCCTCTCTGGAGGATGACCAGCTACAGATATATGTCAGGCCAGCATAAAGGTTATCGGCACGCTCAAGGATTCTCTTGCTCTTTTGGTCTTCATCGATCAGGCTATCAGCGCCAAGGCCCAGCCGCTCAAGCTCGATCTTTGCTTCCTCGTCGGTCCTGAACATTTCGCATTCCTGCCTGTCTTCATCGTGAATGATTGCCCTTGAAAGGTGCAGCCTGCTCCTGTCGAGTTCACGCTCGGCCAGGGATTTAGTCACCCCACGATAAAGAAAAGTATCGGACGTCTGCTGACTGCATTGCTTGCAGCTCAGACACTCATTGAATCGAGACAGCATGATGCTCGTTAAATGGGAATATAGAGGGCTTTGACTACCTCCTCATAAGTTGCTCGGTCGGGGGCGCCATTGATGGCATAAGCTCGGCACCTCTCCATAGGAAACAACGGACTCCCCGGCACCCACAGCTCACAGCTATCGCTGTTGTCCTCGTAGTAGGAGGCGTTGCAGGTGACGCGCATTTCCTTGTCGAGACCGGGTTGGGTCCAGGCGAAGTCATAGGCGCCGATGGGTCGAGCACTGCAGCCGGGTGGCAGCAAGGCCGGTTGTCTGAGGATGGCTTCGAGATCAGCCAGGGTGAGCGATGGGGGCTGCAGGGTGTTCACCACATCGCGGATGGCATCAAGGTCCTGGAGGACGTCATCAAGGTCCAGGCCCTTGATCTCGGGTTCCTGCTCGACAGCCGCCACGGCGGATGCCCGTGCCTTCTCCCGCTGATCACGGCTGACGAGGGTGGCCTGGGAGATGGAGCTTGATGCCTTGGCCAGGATCGGCTGGAGCTTGCCCACCACCTGCTCGAACATGGCGATCCTGCCCTTCAGCGCCCGGTACACATCGGCCTCCACGGTGCCATCGAGGTGCAGGTTGACGATTTGCATCTGCTCATGGGTCTGGCCGATGCGGTCAATACGGCCGATGCGCTGCTCCACGCGCATCGGGTTCCAGGGCATGTCGTAGTTGATGAGGGCACCGCAGAACTGGAAGTTCAGGCCTTCAGCTGCCGCATCGGTGCAGAGCAGGATCTCGGCCTTGCCTTCCTTGAAGCCCCGTTTGGTGGCCTCGCGGTTCAGGGCCTTCCACACCCCACCCCTCTGCAGGATCTCGCCACCTCGACCGGTGAAGGCCATCAGGCTGGTGCGCCCTGCGCCGATCAGCAGCGCCTTGAGGGCATCGACGGTGTCGGTGTACTGGGAGAAGACGATCACCTGCTTGTAGCCCTGGGCCTGGAGTTGCTCAATGGCCTTGAGGAACTCCGCTCCCTTGCTGTCGTGGCCGACAAGGGGCCTGGCCTGATCGAGCAACACGCCGATGGCATCGAGTTCGCCCTGAAGCGAGGCTTCCTGGAAGGCGCTCTGCATGCCCTCCAGATCGAGGGTGAGCTCGCCGGTGAAGTCGTCGTCTTCGCTGGCGGCTGCATCTTCCTCCAGCTGCTGCTGCTGGCCGACCATCCGTTTCTCCAGGGTCGAGACCAGGGCGGCCACGCTGCTGGCGAGGCGCCGGCGGTAGATCGTCATCACGAAGCCCACCGCCGATTTCTTCTGACCAGAGGCCTGGGCGTACTGGGTTGAGATGAAGTCCTCCACGGCGTCATACAGCGCCCGCTCCTGCGGGGTGCTCTCCAGGAAGCGGTCGTCGACATGGCGGGTGCCGATGGCCAGATCCATCGATCCCTGCTGCTTGTAGGCCCGCAGCAGGTTGCGGCTGTGGCGGGAGATCAGCCCTTGCACCGGGGTCCAGCGCTTCGCCAGGGCCAGCGAGGCCTGGCGGATCTCGACGCTGAGATTGCGGCGGGAGAGGGGGTCGGTGTCGTTGAGGGCGCGCAGGGCCTTGCGTTTGCGCAGCGGCGACTTGCGCAGGTCTTCCGGCATGGCATTGCCCGGTGCGTCGCCAAAAGCCGACACGCTGCTGCGCCACAGCCCGGCCAGGTAGGCCAGGGTGGCCTCATCAGGGTTCTCCTTCTCCACCCACTCGAAGAACTTCTCGAAGGCGTCTTCGGTCCACTCGGGGGGCATGCCGAGCAGGCACAGCAGATCCCACACCTCCAGCTCGCTCACCTGCATTGGCGTGGCAGTGAGCAGCAGCAGACCGTTGGTGCGTTGGCGCAGCTGCTGCATCAGCTGCATCAGGGTGTTGGGGCGCAGGCGATCACCACCGTTGGCACTGGTTTCGCGGCGGGTGCGGGCATGGTGGGCTTCATCGAGCACCACCAGGTCGTAGGGCTCGGCTTCCAGCAGATCCTTGTGGCGGTCGCGCCGTCGCATCAGGTGGCTGGAAACGAGCACGAAGGGCTCTGCGGTCCAGCTGCTGCGGTCCACTGGTTTGGAGAGCCCAGCCGGACGGAAGCGGGTGGGTTGCCAGTCGAGCGACTTGCCGCTGTAGATGGGCCAGTCGAGGCCGAACTTCTCGCGCAGTTCCCGCTGCCACTGCTTGAGCACCGAGGCGGGTGCCATCACCAGCATGCGGCGGGCGCGGCCGCTCAACCAGGCCTGGCGCAGCAACAAGCCGGCCTGCACCGTTTTGCCGAGACCCACCTCATCCGCGATCAGCAGCCTGGGCGGCCACTGCTGCCAGAGGCGCTGGAAGGCCCGCTGCTGATGGGGCCAGGGTGTGACGGCACTGGTGCCTTCACCAACCCGTTCGGCTCCGGGCAGAACGCTGGCGGCGGCCTGGAGCACGTAGCTCCACACGATGCGGCGCCGTTCATCGATGTCGGGGACGATCTCAACGACGGGCTCTGGCTCTGGTGCGGGCAGATCGTTGAGGAAAGGTTTGAGGCGACGCGGTACCCCTTCCGATGGCTGGAAGATGGCCAGCTGCTGGCGGATCGCCTCGGGCAGGGTGAAGGTGCGGGCACCGTAATCTTGGTTTTCCCAGAGCCGCAGGAAGCCGGCCTCCAGATCATCGATGGCCTCGGCACCGCCAGGCTTCCAGGAGCAGAAGGTCTGGATGGTTTCGAAGTTGCTGGTCCAGCCATTGGGGGTTTCGTTGACGCTGCCGCTGAAGCCCAATCGCTGCCCGTGGTTGTCTTCGATCACGCCTTCCTTGGCGTGAAAGATCGCGCCGTCGTTGACGATCAGTCCGTCGATGAGGGGCAGCCCCACGCGGATCTCCAGATGCCCACGGCTCACCAGCCAGGCCAGGAGCTCGGCCCCGAGGGCTGCGGCCCCCAGACCGCCCGGCTCCACTCCCTTGAAGGGGAAGTGGTTCGAGAGGTGATCGGTGAGAACGGTTTCAGCAGGAGTCCCAGTCGCCAGGGCGGCGATGTCGGCCTCGCTGAGGAACACGCCCGTGATCAGGCGCATCTGGCCGTGGCCGATCCCATCGGGTGAGGCCGCCACCAACTGTTCCACACCTTCCAGCACCTGAAGAAGGGAGCGGCTGGTGAAGTAGCCGGTGATGCGCCAGTAGCGGCTGGCATCCATCAGGGCCGGCCTGTAGAAGCCCTCCAGCAGGCTCTCGATCGAGCTACTGAAGCGCCCCTTCCAGGCGTGATCGGCTAGGCCGGCCATGGCTGTTTACACCTCAGTCAGTTCGGCGAGCACCAACTCCAACTGCTTGGGTGCCGGCACCTGTTCTGCGAGGGCCAAGCGACGCAGGTTCTCCAGGGCCTCGAAGTCGGAGGCAGCAGGCGCGGCGGCCTTCACCGGATCGAAGCCGGTGTAACGGGCGGAGAGGGGCAGCACCTCCAGCACGGCCTCCAGGGCGGTGAGGAAGACGGGGCTATTGGCCAGGCCGTTGTCATCGAGCAGCTGCTTGGCGGCATTGAGGTCGATGCTGCGGGCGCGGTGGGCGCAGTGGTGGATGGCATCGATCCAGGATTTGGTGCCATCGGGGGCGCCGAGCTTGCCCTTGGTGGCGCGGGTGGAGCTGTCCCAAAGGATCAGATCGCTGGCCTTTTTCTCAGCCAGCACTCCCACCACGTCCTTGTCGAGGTCGAGCCCGACGACACGAGCCAGCCGCAACGCTTCATCGAAGGGGAACTGGGGGGCCTCAAAAGCATCCCAGGCGAGCACGAACCACTCGGTGAGCGGATCGAGCTGGGCGCGACGTGAACCTGAGGTCAGCTTCTCCATGCGCCACGCCTTCACCTCGCGGCGCGCAGCATCGAGGGCGTCCTCCGGGCTCACCGCGTAGGGATCGTCCTCTTCCAGCAGTTCCTCCAGGGTGAGCTGGGCACGGCCGCGCTTCTTGGTTTTCTCCTCAATCTTTTTGGGTTGGCCCCGCTTGATCGGCCAGTGCAAGGAGAACTCCTCAAGTGCCGGGCCGAAGCAGGAGAGATAGAGATCAACTCCTCTGATTCCAGCCGCTTGGAACTGCTCGATCCGCTGGCGAACAGCCGCTTTGACGCGGGGTTCAAGATCTTCCCAGTACTGCACATCGTCTTCCGGCTTCAGCGCTGGGCGGGGGCGGCATACCAGGAAGATCGTGCTGTTGGCAGCCGACTTGTCATGTATATGCATACTGCCCGCAAACTCGGTATTAATTGGCCAGGAGGCCGTGATGACAAAACCGGCATCAATCAGGCCTTTAGTGAGCGCGTCCCAAGCTCCTGTGGCCTTATGGGTAAACATCAACGTCATTACTCCGTCGTCTTTCAGAACGCGACGACACTCTGTAAATATTTCGGCCATCTTGTGTTGGTAATCCATCCCAGCTAAAACCTTGGCACCTTTTTTGCCATTGTGCAGTGCCGGATTGGCAACGGCCTCGTTCTCTTTGTCAGTCAGCGGAGCCATGAACAGCTCGGGGTAGAGCAAACCGGCTGTGCGCTTGAGCCATACATAAAAGAAGTCGCTCAACTCCGCATACATGACATTGTCGTAGTAGGGAGGGTCTATAACAACAGCATCTATCTCCGAGTCGCCTATAAAGGAAAGTTCATCGCCTGAGCCACAGGACACTTTAACGTGACTGAGAGCTGCAGGGCCTGAGGGTTTTGCGAGCAAGGGAGCATCAATAATGTTTACTTTGTGAATATCGAGGAAATCAATAATTTCCACCAAGCAATCCTCAACGGCGCCGAGAGCCCAGTCAAGGCCTCCGCCGTCCATCAGGACGTTCATCTCAGCATACGATGGCTTGAAAGGATATGCATGCTGAGAGAAAGTGTGAGAAACCCGGGAGAGGGCTACGTTCCACATGCAAAGTCTTGAATTCCAGTCTAGTAATTTGTCGATTGCAATTGCGAGATATGCATATGCAGCTTTTCCGAGCTCGTCTAGACTTCCCTCTTCGGAGAGCATCTGACGAAAGAGCGCTACTCCCGTGCCGTGACATAATAGCTGGCGAGGCGAGAACAGCTCTCTCCAGAAGCTTACGCCATAGACTTTGGACCGATCGGAGAACATTTCTCCGTACTCTTCGTTTGGAATTAAGTCCAGGGCCTCCCATTCTGGCAACTTGTCTGCCAGGGCGGCTTCAATGGCTTCATTGTTGTCGTCTTCGTGTCGGGGTGCCCGGTAACCTCGTACCCACTTATCCTTCTTGGGTCTGCCGGTCTTGGTGTATTCAGTGGGCTGGCGACGCTTGAATACCACCGCAAATAGCTGCTCTCCAAGCCCGATAGACTGGGCCTGGGCTTTCACCTGATCACCATCAATCACTCGGGCGCAATCAGCATAGGGGCAGGTAGCATCACCACCTCTCATCGTCCCTTCACTTTGCTCTTTTGAGCTGCTTACGATTTCAAAACTGCAGCGGCGAGTTGCATCTCCAGGTCCTTCACCTAATTGAGGGATGACTTTTACTCCAGTGCCGTCTGGTGCCAGCTTCCAATTTGGCGAAAGTGGCACTAGACCTTGACAGTATGGACAGCTAATCGTCCGAGACCAGAGATAGGTAGTGTCAACCTCGTTAACCGAGGTAGAAGCAGGAAAGACCTCTTCCAACCTTTTTCTGTATCGCTTTAAAAATTTTGCGGAAATGATCTTATACCCATCCACGAGTCTTTGACCGTGGAGCAGTGGGAACTCCATTGTTGCCTTCTCCGTCAGGCAGGCAACCGGATTGATGTCATTTGATATCGCATCAAATCCAAGCCTTAGGGCTTCAAAAGGAATGGCTCCTCCGCCAGCCGTGGGGTCTAGAATTGTTGGCTGAGACTCGTGGCCGGTTTTTCTTATTTCCTCCGAGATCCATTCTTGCTGACTTGTCGTTGGTGTGTAGCGAAAAGCGCGCTCGTAGCCATAGGGATCAGCAACGCGATCGCCGGTCCTTTTCGCCTTCTCGATCAACCTTTGGGCGTTGACTGGATCTCCGTGTATTCCAAGAATCTTTTTGAATTCTTCCCTGTCTGCATCGACAGGAAGAAGCGATGCGAGAATCGCAGCACGAGAAGCCACTAAGGGTCGCCGGGCCCACCATAGATGCAGTCTATTCGGCGCGGGAAAGGGAGAAATAGGTGTCCTTTCTCTAACACCTTCGATCCCAATCTCTGCGATCGGCAGCCACTCTTCGATCAGGCGTTTTGTCATGAGTTCAGTTCAGTTCGCAGAGAGCAGAAGACGAAGAGCTGCCAGCACCCTGCGCGGGTTTTTGCGGTGCATCGCCATCCCCAGCCAGTAGGCGGCCTCCTCACGGGCCATGGCATCGATGCCGCGAGCGCAGTTTTCGATTCCAGCCACGTTGCGCATCGGCGCAAGCAGCTTGAACAGCAGCCCCATGGCCAGAGCCAGATCCTCCGAGAGAGGATCTCTACGGGCCTCCCCTTTCTTGAGCTTTGCGAGGCTCACCTTTTCAGCCTTCAGGCGCCGCAACACGGCTCCCTCGACCAGCAGCAGCTTGTGGCCGCCCAGGCCGGCTACTCGCCGAGGTTCCTTCAGCTCAGGGGTCGCGGTGCTGGGCACCTGCCACACCTCCAGCTCCAGATCACTGGGGCCTCGCTGCCTGCTGCGCAATTCGTAGGCCGGCCGGCCTGAAGCGATGGCCTGGGTCATGCCTGCCCCTCTGCTGCCGCGGTGAGCTCCAGGCGGATCGTGGCGGTCTGAGCGCTGAGGCCAGCCCGGGTGAGTCGAGTGATCCAGCCCTCGCCGCCGTCTTCCCAGCGCAAGGGGGGCTCGTAGCGGAGCTGGTAGGTGATGTCGAGCGACTTCTCGCCGCCTCGGCGCCACTGGCCCTCGATGAAGCCCCGAAGGTGGGCGGCCTCTTCGGGCGTGCCGTTGAAGTCGAAGCTCCATTCGGCGCTGCCGTCGCCGCTGCTCCAGCCGCCTTCCATCATTTCGACGCGCACCATGGCGCCAGGCTCGGCCTTGAGCAGGGCCATCGGCAGGAAGCCGTCGCCACTGTTCATCCGCCAGGTGAGGTTCTTGATCGCCTTGCCGGAGCTGCTCACCTGCTGGGCCAGCTGGGTGAGGGCTGTCTTCACGTTGTCGGTGCGCTCGATCACCCCAGGGCCTGTGGGTTGGGCAACGCCTGCTCCGCCGCTACCGGTGCTGCTGGAGCCAAGCCCCATCTGAACAGCGGTACCCGCCTCTCTTCCTCCGGCCACTGGAGTTGTTCCGCCGGCACCGCCAAACACGGTTGGCTGATCCACACCAGCCTCCCCGGCTGGAACTGTGGTTTTCGGCGGCCAGACGCTCAGCTCCAGCGCCTTCTCCATCGTGTAGATCTTGCCGTCCTCACTGATCGAGAGCGTGCCTGGCGGCAGGCCCTGGCCTTCGAGGCGATCCCCTTCCTTGTAGACGAACAGGCCCTGATCCAGGCCCATGCGCAGGCACTTCTTGAGCACCTCATCGCCTAGCAGGATCGGCAGGGCCGGATCGCGGTAGTACTCGTTGCGCAGATCCCGCGTGCTCATCACCCCCAGGCGCTTCAGGGGTGTCTTGTCGGCCATGTAGTTCGGGGCCGGCGGCGCATCCTCTGCCAGCACCAGCTCGCGGGCTTCCCGCAGTACCCGCTCCACCTGCTTCTGACCCACCCCAGGCTCACTGCTGGCACTGGTGACCGTGATGGCGGCATGGGTGAGCGGCACCTCGGGCCACTGCCCCCGCTCGGGATAGAACACATGCCGGTAGCACTGCTGCACCGCCAGGGCAAAGCCCTGCTGCGCCTGCCCGTAGCGCTCCTTCACCTGGTCCTGCTGGTGCGACTGGAGGCTGGCGAACAGATCGCCCTGCTGCATCTGCTGCAGCGCCAGGTAGGTGCGGGCCTTGCGCAGCATGTCGTCCACCTGCAGGGCATCAGCGCAGACGAACACAAGGTTGTTGCGGTTCAGGCGCACGTTGGCGTTGTCGCTCTTCTCCTTGAACAGCCGCACCACCAACTCCGGCAGGTGGATGTTCGCCTGCTCCACCGTGTGGCCTTCCCAATGGATCACCGCCAGGTAGGGCCCATCCGTGTCGTCGGGAATGTCCGCCGGGCTGGACGGGAAGAGCACAGGCTCCAGCCGTTGCTTGGCGAAGATTGTGCCGATCCGCCGGTTCAGCTCCTCACGCACACTCTCCAGATCAAACTGCCCCTCCCGCTTCCTCACCATCTGGTTGAGGTTGGCGTCGGTGAGGAAGCGCAGCTTGCTGGTGCCGCTGTCGTCGAGATACTCCGACTCTTCCTGCAGGAGGCGCACCGCCTTATCGACAAAGGCCGGGTCCACCGCCGGGGCAAAGAGGCTGTAGTTCAGCTCCAGCCGGCTGAGACCTTTGAGCGGCTCGTTGAAGGCCAGGGAGTGGAACAGCACTGTGCGCGCTGCCATGGATCCGTAGGGCTCCATCCCCGTGAACTCCTGGGCATCCAGCCTCTGGGCCAGGGCCCTGCCGCCCTCGGCCGGCGTGGTGGACACATCCGCCCGAATCGCCGGGATGAAGGCCTGCAAGCCCAGCTTGGTGGAGAGCTCCAGCCGAATCCGCTCGTTGCCCGGATCCACTTGGTGGAGGTGAACGGCCGTGACGCCCCGTGGCTGGTCCCGCCAGAGCTGGCCCACGGTTTGCGCCAGCAGCCGCAGCATGCCCCGCACCCGCTGGAAGTTCTCCAGGGTGGAGGTCTTCTGCATCAGGGTGTCGATCAGCTCCGGGTGGAGCGGGTAGCCCTTGCGCAGATTGGCTGCGCGGTCGTCGCTCTGGCCCACCGGCGGCAGGGCCTCGGCGGTGCGGCTCCAGATCTCCTGGTAGGCCTGCACCACCTCCTCCACCCTGCTGCGGTCGATCGACTCGAACAGGCGCCGTGTCAGCACCTGCACCGTCTCGTCCTCGCTGGTGGGGGTGAGGGCCGTGATCTGCCGGCCCGTGACCGACTGCAGTTCGGCGAAGATCCGATCGATCCGCTGGTTTTCCTCCCCGTAGGCATCCACGGCTTGGCCGCCCTTGCCCAGGGCCAGGGTGAACACCAGCACCGCCTGGGGGGAGGAGTTCACCGCCTTGATCAGGTCGGTGAGGAAGGGGGTGAGCTGCTCAGCCGCCTGGCCGGCAGCGGGGCCCTTGATCTTGCGCAGGTAGATCGAGAGCTCATCGATCAGGATCAGCACCGGTCGCTCGCCGATCAGCTCGCGCAGGGTTTCCGCTCCAGGGGGCGCAGCGCCTAGGCGGTCGCTATTGCGGATGCGCTCGTAGCCCGCTGGGCCGGCCAGCTGCACCGCCAGCTCTCCCCAGGGCGTGAAGGCCAGCACGTTGCCCTCCATGCGCCGGCCATTCATCGGGTCGGCGTTCTCCCCATCGAAGGCCGCAACGGTGACCCTCTGGCTGGGCAGGCGGGCTGGATCGATGAACTCCGCCAGGTTGGGGATCTGGTCGGCGGCCGTGAGGATGTGGTTCAGGCCGATCAGGGCGTGCGTCTTGCCGCCGCCGTAGCTGGTGTCGAGCCGCAGGATGCTGCCCAGCTGACTGCCGGCGCTGGTAAGCCGGTCCACCACCGCCAAGAACAGGTCGCGCAAGCCCCTGGTGGGGTGCGTGTTCGCGAAGAACAGGGCCGGGTTCTTGTAGAGCTCCGGCGCCGTGCCCTTCAGCACCTGGCTGAGGTCCGCCGCGAAGTCCTCATCTCGGATCCGCCCTTCCAGCACGTCGGCCCGGGGCCGGCAGAGCTCGTAGATGGTGGGAGGGCTCATGGAGTCAGTTCGTTCACCAGAAATGCCAGAGGGGTCGAGCGATGTCCCCGCAAGCACCTGCCCATCGTGCCTCTTTAATGGCTCAACTGGCGAATTTCGGAGCACTCTCGCCTTGAGATGAGGAAATTGCGGCCGCCAAGCGATGTCCCGCTTGAGTCTCATCCGGGAATGTCTTGAGGGTCAATTCGGATGTATCGCCTACGACGGTGAGCCCATCCACGTCCCTTGCTCCATGGGCTTGGGAACCGGATCGAGACGAACCTTGTCCTGCTCTTTTGGCAACACATGGGGCGGGTTATTCCAGACTACGAACTGCGCAAGAAGTGGCTGCTGGATAAAGACGGCGCCTCTGTCAGCCCGTAAAGCATGGACAGTGAATACGCTCCAATCCCACCGGGCGCCTTGCAGAGAGACGCCGAAAGGGTCCAAGGACTTTCAAGCTGTTGGTACCGGCTTTGACTTCAATCTGATCTAGTTCTAGCAGCGGAGCGCCTCCGATCTGAAAAGCGACTCGCTGCAGTGCGGCCTGGCGGAGTACCTGATCATCTAGGCGCTTAGTTCTACTGAGATACTGTGCAAGGCGTGGGCGCCCACAGCATGCGAAGCCGCAGAAGATTGCCATCCAACCGAAGTCGTCGGACTATGTCCGGAGATGGAATCAGGTCAGGATTATGGTGATCGTACCTTACCGCCCAGAGGCCAAGGGCTCATCCCCCCAGCTAGGCTCCTACAAGGCGGAACAAAGGCTAGAAAAATCCCAGCCCAGGTCTACTTGCTTGGTCCCTTAGCACATCGGGAACAGTAGTCTCACGACACTCTGGGTCTGGGTTAGAAGGAGTTCTAAGTAGTGTCAATGACTGCTTTGGATACTCGTAAGCACATACATTGCGGCTTATTCTGGCTGGAAAAACTAGGGCTCAAGCAGGACAAAGTCGCCTGTGCTAAACTCCAGTCAAGGTTCACAACGACTGAGCCACATTCCATTCCAGCACACATCTCTTCCAAAGTGCAGACCAAGTTTCTGAGGGCTCGTATTAGGCAGTTCATGCGCTGCGAAGATTTTTACAATGAGCAATACGAGATCAGCTACTACCGTAAATTGGACATTGAAACCGCGATAAAGCGAGCAACTCGAGGAATAATTCCATATGGAACGGGCCTACACTCCCACTTCCGACATCTTGAGGGAAATGAAGCGCAGTTTGGATCCTTATCGGCTCTCCAAGAAAAGCTGCTCGAAATTAAGGATGAGCTTTCGATCGCCGATTCTTTTGAAGGGCTCTTCGCTAGGATCTCAGAGATTTGTAATCATGTCAGAGGTTGCGGACCTCTATTGGCTTTTGATGTTGCCCTATGGGTTGGAGCTGCCCTAAATTTATTCCCAACAGAGGTTTACCTGCATCAGGGAGCTAAAGAAGGCGCACGGCTACTTGGGGTTGCTGATGCCAACATCAGCAGATCAGTACCGTTAAGTGCCCTGCCAACACCCCTGCACGACCTGCCGCCTTACCAAATCGAGACGTTCTTGTGTTGGCTTGCACGAATGGAGAAGTGACTCACCCCTTCAGCAAACGCCAGTTGCCCCGCGGGCACATGATTGATTTTCTCTTTTTCCGCTGTCAAGTTTGGATCTCGATTAGGAGAATTTTAGATGGTGCCGATGCCCACTCTTCATGTCGGTGAGCGGAGCAAGAACCCGATTATTCTGGCATCGCCTCAAGCTCTCCAGACCTATACGGAGCCAGAGATTTTTGATAGCCGAAGAGTTGCAGTGAGTGACGCTACTTGCTTGAAGGGCTGTACTTAGATCTCTGCAGAAGCGTGCTACCTAAGTGTCGCTTGGCATCTACGGGTAGCCTCAGTTTATCCATCCTCATCCTCGGAAAGGAGAGAGGAAATCACCATGACACAACAGCGCTGGACTCCGACTTCCCAGTAGCCCTCGCCACCGCCTCCTCCAGCCCCGCCTCATCCGTCCACTTGCCGTAATGCCGGTGATGGGTGGCCGGGTTGTGACCCATCAGGGCAGCGAGGTCTCTCACAGGAATTGGACGCACATAGGCCTTGTGCCCACGCCAGGCATACCCGTGGCGCAGGCTGTAGGGCGTAAGGCCGGGGGTGGCCTTCGCCATCGATCTCCAGAAGGGAAAACGATCCAGGAGCTGGCGAAAGGCGTCGCCCACGCCTTTGTAGGAACCTGCCGAAGCCTGCGAACGGATCGCCGTCGGCAGCTTCACCAATCCTGACTCCAACAGCGCCGAAGCCCTCGCTCCTTCTCCTTCACGCCCCAGCAGATCAAGGGGGAGCACGCGCCGGTCCGGCTTCGAGACCTTCAGCGTCCGGGCATTCCGCTTCACGCTGCCGACGTACAGCCGGCCTTCCTCGACCCGCAACACACCGAGCTCTGCTGGCCGAAGCCCGAACAGGCCCACCAAGGCCACTGCCAAGTGAAGCTCCTCCTTCCCGGCCTCCTTGAGGGCATCAAGCAGGGCCGCCAGTTGCTCGGGCTTGATGGGCATCGAGTCCTCGTGGTGCCGATCGGCATGGCCGATCAAGGCCTCGATCTCATCTGCCAGGGGAGGCAGCCAGCGATCGGGGGCCCCGGCACGGGTGACGGCAAACCGCAGAAGAGCGGCGACATCAAGCATCTGACGCTTTCTGCCCACACCACCCACGGGGCAGGCACCGAAATGCGCCGCCGCGTAGGCCCGCATCAGCGATCGACCATCCCTCGGCCTGGGCGCGGCCTGAAGCACCTGCAGAGTGCGCTTCATCCTCGTGCGCAAATCGCGCAGGGTCGTGGCCCGTAGCCCTTCGCGGGAATCCATGAACTTCTTCACGACGACATCCCAATCGAGCCGGCCGGCGACAGCGGTAGGAGCGGAGTAGACCAGGGCATGGGCTTCCCCCAGGCTGAGCCCCTGGGCCTCCATCCGCTGGCGGATCTCCCCGATGGCTTGCACCACACCGCTTTGGCAGGAGGCATCCCAGGGGAGATCAAGGCTCACCGAGGAGCGTGATCCGTCCTCGAATCGCCGGGTGAGCTGAACCTTGCCCCGATGCTCACGGATCGACCATCCGTAGCCGTGCTCCGTCTTGAGCAGGTGCCTGAGGGCACTGATCCAGGCAGGTTTCCTCGTGGCAGGCATCGGCGGCGAACAGCCCCATGCAGGGGGTAGGAGGCCCGCCACCAGCATGGCGCAGTGGGCGCAGAAATGGGCGCAGAATTGCCCCTTCATGACGTGCCATGTCCCAGCAGATCCACGGGCAACCCCTTGAGACCCACTGCAGCAGCTTGTTTTTGCCAGTCAGGCCAAACATCCCGGATCCCGGCTCTCCCTGCATGGCATGCAGGGGGTCAGCGGTTCGAGTCCGCTTGGCTCCATTTCGTGTTGATCGTGCTTATAGACGGTCATTGGCGTCGTTCCCACGATGGCTACGAGCAAGCGTGTGGGCCCAGCCACCTGCAGGATGGGCCTGATCCTGTGGCGCCAGCGCCCTGATGAGCGACACCGGCCTCTCCCGCCAGCTCGGCCTCCGCTCGCTGACCCTGGCGGTGGTCACCAGCACCATCGGTTCGGGCTGGCTGTTCGCCCCCTTCTATGCCGCGCGTTTCGCCGGTCCGGCCGCCCTCGGCGCCTGGCTGCTGGGCGGGCTGCTGGCCTTCGCCCTGGCCCTGGTGTTTGCCGAGCTGGGTTCCCTGCTGAGCAGCTCCGGCGCCCTGGCCCAGATCCCCCTGCTCAGCCACGGCCGCACCGCCGGTTTCATCGGCGGCTGGTGCGCCTGGGTCTCCTACCTGGCCCTGCCCAGCATTGAGGTGATGGCGGTGATGCAGTACCTGGCCAGCAGTGCTCCCTGGCTCACCGCCGACCAGGGCGCCGGCCAGGTGCTCAGCGGCGCCGGCCTGGCCCTCGCCAGCCTGCTGCTGGTGCTGCTGGCCTGGGTCAACCTGGCCGGCGTGGGCTGGCTGGCCCGCTGGATCGACGGTCTCACCAGCTGGAAGCTGGTGGTGCCCCTGGTCGTCTCGATCACCCTGATGTTGACGGCTGGCCACTGGGGCAACCTTGTGCCCCTGGCTCAACCGGTGGGGACCACCTTGGAGGGCATGGTGCGGGCCATCAGCAGCGGCGGCATTCTGTTTTCGCTGCTGGGCTTTCGCACCGCCATGGACCTGGCCGGGGAGGCCCGCCAGCCGCAGCGCACCGTGCCCGTCGCCATGGCCCTGGGCCTGGGTCTCTCGCTGCTGATCTACCTGCTGCTGCAGCTGGCCTTTCTCGTGGCCGTCCCCCCCGGGCAGCTCGGCGGCGGCTGGGCCGCGCTCCGCCTCAGCGCCCACGGCGGGCCGCTGGTGGCCCTGGCCCTGGGGCTGGGCCTGGGCTGGGTCGGCCGGCTGCTGCTCCTGGATGCGGTGGTGTCACCCACGGCCACCGCCATGGCCTACATGGGGGCCGCCTCCCGGGTGGGCTGGATGATGGGGCGCTGCGGGCTGCTGCCCAACGTGCTCGGCCGGATCAATCGCCAGGCGGTCCCGTCGGTGGCCCTGGTGATCAGCCTGGTCCTGGGCATCGGCCTGCTGCTGATCGGGCCCGGCTGGCAGAACGTGGTGAGTCTGCTCACCGCCACCCTGGTGATTGCCCTGGCCATGGGTCCGGTGAGCCTGGCCGCCCTGCGCCGGCAGTTGCCGGACAGGACCCGGCCCTACCGCCTGCCCTGGGCCGGCCTGTGGTGCCCCCTGGCCTTCGTGCTGGCCACCTGGGCGATCAGCTGGTGCGGCACCACCGCCCTGCGCGGCGCTGTGCTGATCGTGCTGCTGCCGGCCATCGGCTTCGTGCTGCTCGCCCTCAGGGGCCGGGCCGCTGGCGCACGCCAGGGCGAGGAGCCGCCCCACGGCCCGCTCCATTTCCGCCAGGGGCTGTGGTGGTTCCTTTACCTCGGGGGCCTGGTGGCCATCACTGCCTGGCCGCTGGGGCTGGCCGCCGAGCTGGGCCTGCTGGCGGCCTGGGCGCTGCTGGTGTTCCCCCTGGCGGTGCACTCCCGGTTGGTCGCAGTGTCCCCGTGGGCAGGGGTCGGCAACGACTGACCGTCGGGACGCTTGGCAAGGGCGCTTCAACCTCGACGCCTTGGCGGGGAGAAGAGGATCCACCCAGGTGCTGTGAGCCATCTGGCTGGTCGGGAACGTTTTCCGATGGTGCGGCGAACAGGATGACCGGACCCTTGGCCCTTGGCCCCATGGAGGCAACGTCCGGTCCATTCCCCCACGATCCCTTCCGGGTGGCCATCGCTGCGCGACTCACCGGGCACGCCCTGCGGATTGCCACAGGGATGGGGGTGGTCCTGGCGTTGCTCTCCCCGGCTGTCGGGAAAGCCGACGGCATCGTGGAACCCAACACCAGCTCCCTGGCGCCGATCGATCGCGAGGCTTTCCGCCAGCAGTACGGCCAGGAAGGCCTGTTCCGGCTGCGACTGGGGGTGGATGCGGCCGAACAGCCTCCCAAGGCTGGAGCCGCTCCCCAGAGCTGCCCCGCCGCCACCTGGGCCGGCTCGCCGCAGAAGCAGCGCTACGACGCCGCAATGGGCCTGCGCAAGTTCTACGCCGCCGGCGAGGCCCTGGGGGAATGGCGGCGGCTGTGTATCTCAAAGACCCCCGCGCCCTGAAATGCATCCGGGCTGTGGGCCCCCTGCTCACTCACTGGCCGCCTTCGTGCGCATGGCCGCCTCCAGGCTCCTGATCTCCTCCGGCGACAGCTTGGGCCGATCCAGCTTGATCGTGAGCTTGTCGAGGTTGCCGGTGAAGCGGAACGGCGGCTGGTAGTCGGCGTCGTTGACGCCGGTGAGGGTGTCGGAGCCCACGTCGAAGCTCTCGTCCCACTGCAGGATCATCGGCAGGGTCTTGGCCATGGTTTTGGTGGCCACCGCCTTGCCGTCCACCTTGAGGGTGCCGGTGCCAGGGCGGCCAACGCCGCTGAAGTCGTTGAAGGCCAGGGTGCCGGCCCCCTTGCCGTCGTAGACGAAATCGAACGCCACCTTGTGTTTGCCGGGGGCAAGGGCCTCGTTGCCCTCCCACTTGAGGCGCTCCAGATCCACCATGTTCCAGACCCACACGGGCTTGCTGTTCTTCAGGTAGAAGCCGTAGCCGCCGAAGCGGCCGCCGGAGGTGAGCAGCATGCCCTCGGCACCGCCGGCCGGCACCTCGATGTCGGCGCTGACGCTGTAGGAGGTGTTGAGCAGCAGGGGCGAATCCCCCTGAGGCAGGCCCACCATCGGATGGGTGTAGACGAACTCGGTGCGGCCGGCGGTGATGTTGGGCCGGGGGGCCACGATCCGGGCCGCCACCGAGGCATCGAGCGGGAACACCTGGTATTTGTTGGCCTCGGCGATGAAGGCCGCCTTCATCTCCTTCAGCTTGCCGGGGTTCTGGGTTGCCAGGTCGGTGGTCTGGCTGAAGTCGTTGTTGAGGTTGTAGAGCTCCAGGGTCTGGTTGTTGAGCGGATCGGGGTTGGCCGGGCCGAAGGCGTCCCAGGGGGCCCGGTTCACCTTGGTGCTCAGCAGCCAGCCCTCGTTGTAGAGCGCCCACTGACCCATCATCTCGAAGTACTGGGTCTTGTGGCGCGAGGGCGCTTTAGCGTTCTTGCTGTCGAAGGTATACACAAAGCTGGTGCCCTCAATTGGCTTCTGGGGGATCCCATCCACCACCTCGGGTGCCCGTAAGCCCGCCGCCTCCAGGATCGTGGGCACCACGTCGATCACATGCACGAACTGCTCGCGCAGGCCACCCCTGTCCTTGATACGCGCCGGCCACGACACCACCATGTTCTGGTTCACGCCACCGAGACGCGAGGCGTTCTGCTTGAACCAGCTGAACGGGGTGTCGAAGGCCCAGCTCCAACCCGCCGACATGTGGTTGTAAGTGAGATCGGTGCCCCACACGTCGTAGAACTTCATCTGCACCTCGACGGGCAGCTTGTTGAGGCCGTTGAAGAAAGCCACCTCGTTGGGGGTGCCCAGGGGCCCGCCTTCGGCGCTGGTGCCGTTGTCGCCGTTGATGTAGATGATCAGCGTGTTGTCGAGCTTGCCGAGGTCATCGAACTGCTGGATCACCCGGCCAATTTCATAGTCGCTATAGGCGGCGTAGGCGGCGAACACCTCCACCTGGCGGATGAACAGCTTCTGGGCCTCTGGGCTCAATTGGTCCCAGGGCGTGATCACATCGGCGGGCCAGGGGTCGAGCTTGGCGTCCTTGGGGATCACACCGAGTTTCTTCTGGTTGGCGAAGATGCGCTCTCTCAGCTTCTCGTAGCCGTCATCAAACAGATGCATGGCATGGATCCGATCCACCCACTCCTTGGTGGGGTGGTGGGGAGCATGGGTGGCCCCGGGGGCGTACTTGATGAACAGCGGCTTGCTGGGGTTGATCTGGTGCATCCGCGCCATGTAGTCGATGGCGTCATCGGCCATCTCCGTGACCAGGTTCCACCTGCCTGGCTCCTTGCCTTCGAAGGGATAGATCTGGGTGGTGTTGCGGAACAGGTTGGGCTGCCACTGGTTGGCGTCCCCACCCACGAAGCCGTAGAAGTATTCGAAGCCCATCCCCGTGGGCCATTGGTCAAACGGGCCGCTCTGGCTGGCCTGGAACGCCGGCACGTTGTGGTCCTTGCCGAACCAGGCGGTGGAATAGCCGTTGTCTTTGAGAAGGCGGCCGATCGTGGCCTTGTCCCGCTCAATGATGCTGTTGTAGCCGGGGAAGCCCGTCGACTGCTCCGAGATCACGCCGAAGCCGGCGGAGTGGTGGTTGCGGCCGGTGATCAGGGCGGCGCGGGTGGGTGAGCACAGGGCCGTGGAGAACATGCGGTTGTACCGCAGGCCCGCCTTGGCGACGCGCTCCATCGCCGGGGTGGGAATCACCCCGCCGAAGGTGCTGGGCACCCCGAATCCGGCGTCGTCGGTGAGGATCAGCAGCACGTTCGGGGCGCTCTGGGGCGGCGTGATCCGGGGCGCCCACCAGGGCTTCGACTGCAGCGCCCCGTCCTTGATCAACCCGCCGAAGGGGGGCGCCGGGGCGGGCAGCTGGGTGCCGGAGATCGTGGTGGTGGCATTCGGGGCTCCGGGCGTGCCGGTGATCCGCTGGGCCAGGGCCGGCACGGCCCTGAACGACCAGCCCACCAGGGCCAGGGCCAGGCACGCCGGCACCAGGCGCCGCAGCAGGCGGCCGAGCACGGCGCTCAGGCGGGTCAGGGGACGCTCAGCCATGGGTCGTCAGGGCGGGGAAAACGAGTCGGAAACCGATGTGGGAGGTGCCGGTGTCGGGGCTTTCGGCCTCCCGCGCCGCCGGCCGGTAGCGGCTGCAGTAGTTGGGGGCGCACAGGAAGGAGCCCCCCTTGATGACGTGCTTGGCCACCCCGGGCTCCCGCGGATCGCTGCTGGCGGCCGGGTCGGCCAGCACCGGGTCGTCCTGGCCGGCGAGGCGCTCGTGGCCGGGCCGGTACCAGTCCGCCGTCCACTCCCAGACATTGCCGGTCATGTCCTGGAGTCCGTAGCCGTTGGGGGGAAAGCGGCCCACCGGAGCGGTGCCGCTGAAGCCATCCTCGGCGGAGTTGCTGACGGGGAACTCCCCCTGCCAGGTGTTGGCCAGGCCGGGCCGCCAGGTGTTGCCCCAGCTGAAGGCCCGATCCCGCAGCCCGCCCCGGGCGGCGTACTCCCACTGGGCCTCGCTGGGGAGGGCGGCGCCGGCCCAGGCCGCGTAGGCCTCCGCATCCGCGAGCGACACCTGCACCACCGGATGGTCGAGCCGGTCGTCGATGGAGCTGCCGGGGCCCTCGGGGTGGCGCCAGTCGGCCCCCGGCACCCAATGCCACCAGCTGAGCTCCGCCAGGGGCTCGCCGGGGGAGGGCGGCCGGAACACCACCGAGCCCGGGCGGCGCTCGGCGTCGGAGAGCTCCGGGAACTGCTCCGGGGGCAGGGGCTGCTCCGCCTGGGTCCGGTAGCCCGTGGCGGCCACGAAGGCGGCAAACGCGCGGTTGGTCACCTCGGTGCGGCCGATGCAGAAGGGCTGCAGCCGCACCGGCGCCTCCGACGGCGCCTCCTCCGGCAGGCGGCCCGCCGCGCCGATGCGGTAGCGGCCGCCGGGGATCGGGGCCATCGACGGCGGGCAGGGGTCCGCCGCCGGGGCAGGAGCGGGCCACAGCAGCACCACCCCCATCCCCAGGGCCAGGATCAGCAGGGCGGCCAGCACCGGCAAGCCCCAGTCCTCAGGACGATGCACAAACACGGATTCGCTGCGCCCTGCGGATGGCTCACGGCCCGCATTGTGGGGGCGTCAGTGAGCGGTTCAGGGTCACATCGATCACCTTCGACACACTCGTTGGCACTGCCGATTGGCATGACGCAGCCGACTTACCACGGGCCCGCGGCCGCCATCGAACGCAGGACGGCAAGACTGTCGCAGAGGCGCAAAAGTGTCAGGCGGATCCTGTCAGCATTGGCGGGGACCATGGCACGCTGACCCGTCCGAGAATCGCCCCCCCGCCCATGACCTCCCCCCTTCGCCGTCACGGCAGCCCGACGCTGATCGCCAGCCTGCTCCTCGGCCTCGCCATGGCCTGCCCCGGCGCCGGGGCCCAGCCGCAGGCGAGCCCCGATCAGGCGGCGGCGCTCAATGCCGTGGCCCGGATGATGGAGGCGCAGCGCACCTACTACCAAAAGAACGGCGCCTTCCGGGCCACGGTCTCGAACATCCAGCAGGATTTCGGCATCGCCCTGCCGGCCTCCTTCAATTACGCCGTTCGCACCACCACCGAAGCGGCCTACAGCTATGTGATTCCGGCCCAGACCGCCAAGACGGGTCAGCTCAACGCCTATGTGGGGGCGGCCTTCCTGACACCCACCCAGAATCCCCGGATCACGACGATCATCTGCATGAACATCCAGCCGGGCCAGATCCGTCCGGCGGACCCCCAGCTCGTGCTCGGCACCCTGGTGGCCAATCCGAGCGGCCGGATCGTGCAGTGCGGCGATGCCTCGGTCGAGGTCACCGCCTCGATCGTCAACGAATGACGGCCACGGTTCCGCTGACGCTGCTGGAGTCACGGGCGGTGGAGGTCAACGACCCCGCCGCCCTGCTCGATCGGGTGGCGCGGGACTTCCCCCTCAACGCCTTTCTCGAGAGTCAACGCAGCGGCGGCTTCTTCCATCGCAGCGGCATCCTCCACGTGGGGCAGATCGCGGTGTCCTGCAGCCGCCACTCCCCGCTGGAGATCGGCTTCGACGATTCGCCGGTCGCCACCCTCACTCTGCCGCTGGCCGGCGTTGGCGAGGTGACCAGCGACGGCCAGCGGCTGAAGCTCGAGGCCGGCCCGATGGCGGCCTACCTGCCCGGCGCCGCCTTCACGGCCAGCACCGGCACCTTCGAGGAGGTGATGATCTGTCTCGATCGCCGGCGGCTGGCCGAGACGGCCGCCGCCATCGGCGGCTTCGGCGCCGGCGTCGGTGGCTGTGGGCCGGCCTTCGAGCGCACCCTGCGGGTGGATGGCAGCGCTTCACCGCAGCAGGCCGACCTGCTCCACCATCTCCACCTGGCGTTGCGGATGCTGGAGGCTCCGCTGCTGCGCTCGGTGGGGGGGCTGCGGACCTGCCAGCTCGAAGATCTGCTGTTCCGGCTGGTGGCGGCCATCGTCTGCCCTGAGGTGCTGAACGGGATCGATCAGGCGATCGCCGATCACCGCCGGGACCGCCCCTTCGACGACCTGCTGGAGTGGATCCGGGCCAACCTGCACGCCCCGATCACCGCCACGGAACTCAGCCGGCGCAGCGCTTACTCGCAGCGCAACCTGCAGTATCTGTTCCAACGGCGGTTCGGCTGCAGCCCCATGCAGTGGGTGAAGCGCCAGAGGCTGAGCGCGGTGCACGCCGATCTGCTGCGGGCCCAGCCGGGCGAGACCGTGGCCGCCATCGCCCGCCGGCATGGCTTCGTGCAGATGTCATCGTTCGCCGCCCGGTTTCGGGAGAGCTACGGCCTCACCCCCTCGCAGCTGCTGCGCCGTTCGCGCCTCGACGCCGGCTGAGGCGACCGGCCGCCCACCGGTGGAGGAGCGCTTCGCTACCGACAGGCTTCCCTTTGCAGACTTAGAGCAAAGCCAGCATCCGTCCCCCGAGCCTCCCCATGTCCAGCTCCTTCACCCAGGCGGTCGAGGCCCTCACCGCCCAGGCCCAGAGCCTGATCGCCGCCACCACCAGCGAAGTCGACGCCCTGCGTGAGGAACTGGAACAGGAGCGCCGCTTCCGGCGCCACCTGGAGGCCGCCGCCGCCACCCGGGCCCACGAGGTGACGGCCGAGCGGGAGGAGGCCCGGCTGGAGCGGGAACGGCTCGAGGCCGAACTGGCCGAGGCCCTCGAGGGCCGGCGCCTGGCCGAGGCGGAGGTGGAGCGCTTCCACGAGGCCATCCGTCAGCAGCTGGCCATCGCCGAACAGGAGCAGGCGGCCCTGGAGGAGGCCGAGCGGGAGCGGGACCGGCAGCGCGAGGAGGCGTGGCACCTTCGCCTCCAGGAGGCCGCCGAGGCCGCTGCAGCCAGGGAAGCCGAGCAACAGGAGGCCGCGGAGCGCGAGCGCCGGACCCTCCTGCAGGACCTGGAGAACGAACAGCGGACGCGCCTCAGGCTGGAACGGCGCCTCGCGGGGGTGCGCCAGGCCGTGATCGACCTGCTCGACCCCCAGGAGGAGCCCCAGGCCACGGCGGAGCCCGACGCCACCGGAAACGGCACCGCCACCGACTGCGACAGCGACGGCCAGCTCGAGCTCCCTGACGCGACCGCCCGCCTGGCCCTGCGCAAGATCCTGGTCTCCCGGCCGGCCGGCCAGGGCTCCCTGCCGGTGCTCACCTGAGGTACGCCCGGCCGAGGCGCGCCTGGCCCCGGCGCCGCGGCAGCCTTCTGCTGGCCCTGGTGGCCCTCGCCCTTCTGCTGGTTCTGGCTCCCTTCGATGGAGCCGTTGCCCAGGAGCGGCCTGGGGCCCCGGCCTTTCTCCAGTTGGACGGCGTCAGGCTGTTCCCGGTCAGCACCTCCAAGGAGTACTCGGGCGAGGAACGGGTGGAGCGGGCCAACCGTCTGCTGCAGGAGGCGGTCGCGACCGGGAGCCCGGCCAGGATCGGGGTGCAGGAGCTCCATAACCTGCCGGTGATCACCCTCGATGGCGCGGTGATCCTCACGGTGACCCGCCGCGACACGCAGGAGGGGCTGTCGGTGCAGGGCCAGGCTGAGGTGTGGCGCCAAAGCCTCACCGCCGCCATCCAGCGGGGGAGACGCCAGCGTCAGCCCGCCTATTTGGCCCGCATGGTCCCCGTCTCCCTGGGGATCCTTGGGGCCATGCTCCTGTTGCACCGGCTGCTGTGGCTGCTGTGGCGGCGCTACCTGCCCTCGGCCCTCACCCAGCCGCTGGCCGGTGACTCCAGCAGCGGCCAACCCCTGCGACCCAGGGACTGGCTGCTCCATGGGGTCCTGGTGCTGCTGCGGCTGGGCCTCTGGGTGGCGGCGATCCTGATGATCGCTGGCTTCTTCCCCCTCACGCGGCTGCTGACCAGCCGCCTGCTGGAGGCCCTCACCGAAAGCCTGGGCTCCCCCTTCCTGCCCCTGGGGGGACACCGCTACTCCGTCCTCGACGCCCTCATCCTGGTGGCGCTCTTCCTCGTGCTGGTGCGCGGGGTGGCGTTCCTCAAAGGCCTGCTGCGGATCCGGGTCCTGCAGCGCACGGGGATCGAACCCGGCTCCCAGGAGGCCATCGCCTTCCTGCTGCAGTACGGCCTGCTGTTCCTCGGAACGCTGGTGCTGCTGCAGCTCTGGGGCCTCGATCTCACCTCCCTGGCCCTGTTCGCCAGCGTCCTGGGGGTGGGGGTGGGGCTGGGCCTGCAGGGGATCGCCAGGAACCTGATCAGCGGCCTGATCATCATGTTCGAGCGGCCCATCAAGGTGAACGACTTCATCGAAGTGGGAGACCTGCAGGGCACCGTGACCCACATCAATCTGCGCAGCACCGAGGTGGTGACCCTCGACCGCATTTCGATCCTTGTGCCCAATGTGGAGTTCCTCGAGTCCCGCGTCGTCAACTGGAGCCACGGCAGCTCGGTGGCCCGGCTGAAGATTCCGGTGGGCGTGGCCTACGGCTCCGACTGCCGGGTCGTGCGTGGGGCCCTGCTGGAGGCCTGCGTGGACGTCGGAGACATCCTGGCCACTCCATCACCCCAGGTGTTCTTCAAGGGTTTCGGCGAGAGCTGCCTGGATTTTCAGTTGCTGGTCTGGATCAACCAACCCCGGCGTCAGTATGAGATCCGCAGCGAGCTCAACTTCCGCATCGAAGCGATCCTGCGCCGTCACGAATTGACGATTCCGTTCCCCCAGCGGGATCTGCATCTGCGCAACGAGCGCCTCGAGGTGGCGTTCCCCGCCGAGATCACCGACGCCCTGCTGAACCGGCTGGGGCCGATGGCGCCCAGTGGGGACGACTGAAGAGTCACCGTCCCTGACCCGGGCCCGGGACCACGACCAGGGTGGGGCAGCCGGGAAGGAGTGCTAAAGAATGAGGAGGTCTCCAGCAGAAAGCAAGCGGAGGGAATGGCCCCATGCCAGAGCTGGATCTCAACGACTTCATCGACCCCCAGGCAGAGGAAGCGGCAGGTTCAGCGATGGAATCCATTGAGCAGGCTGCCTTGCCTGGCCTTGCACTGGGAAGCACCGCTGATGCTGGACGTTCCGCACAGCAGGCCAGCCGGACCGACGATCAGGACTCCCTGCAAGCTCTGCAGAAGCGGCAGCTGAGGGACGAGCATCCTCTGCGGATTGCCTATCTCAAGGCACAGGCCGACATCACGCAACTCCAGAGGATCAGTCAACGGCTGCGGATCGTCTCACAGGCCTGTATTGCCGTGTTGGCGTGCCTGCTGGGAATCAGTGTTCTTGTCCTTGTCGTCGAAGCCATGCGATCCCGGGCCATTGTCATCAAGGAGTTCAGCACACCGCCGCGGCTTGCTGACAGGGGGCTGTCCGGGAGGGTGGTTGCCAGCAGCCTCCTGGACGAGCTCACGCTGCTGCAGTCAAGTACCCGCAGTCGCCTGGAGAAGCGCAAGGTGTCAGATGCCTGGACAAACCAGATTGAACTGGAACTACCTTCCACTGGTATCTCGATTCAAGATCTTGAAAATCTTCTCCGCCAACGCCTGGGGCATGATCTCACGGTGTCTGGAGATCTGGTACAAAGCTCGAATGGCGCACTCATTCTCACGGTCCGAGGGGAGACGATTCCCGCCCAATCCTTCAATAATGATAACAACGACATAAAAAAACTGACCAGGGATGCAGCGGAGTACATTTTCGAGCACACGCAACCCTCGCTCTACGTTTCGTCGCTGATCGCCAAAGGCGAAAGCGAGGCGGCTGTGGCCTTCAGCGAACGAGCATTCCCCAGCACCTCTGAGGCCGATCGACCGTACCTTCTCAATCAATGGGCCAATGCGCTACAGAACATCGGACAACCAGCAAAAGACTCCCTTTTCCTTTATGGGAAAGCACTGGCCCTGAAGAAAGATTTCGGGAATGTCCACAACAACATCATGCTGACGACCGTCGTCATGGGAAGGGAGCAGGAGGCCTGGGAGTACGGCAAGAAGCATCTGCAACGCCAAGGCGGACGTGCGAACACCAGGAAGGAACTTGGCTCGGGGCAGTGGAATCAACTGACCTGGAACCTTCAGGCTTGGAGAGCCGTTCTTGCTGACGATGCTCTCCAGTACCAGGGGATCGGCTCCGGCAACCAGCTACGTCATCCCGTGATCGCCCTCATCGACACCCGTCTGCATGACCTGGATGGAGCCCGCTTTCATCTCAGCCTCGGGGCAGGAACATCCAGCGATTCCACCATCAAAGCGCGCAGCCATTTTGTGCAGGGACGCATTGCCGCACTGACGGGGAACACCACCCTTGCCCTTCGTGAAATGGAGAGCTTCAAATCCGAGTACGAAAGCAAGGGAACGGTTTCCGCCAACATGCCTGGGTACCTCTGCTGGGTGGCCCTGGCACAGGAGGAGGCGGGGCGTCCCCGGGAGGCTGATCAAACCCTCCGGCAAGCTGGACGCTACGTGAACTGCCTGCGATTCAAAGGGGATATTCTCGATCGCAGAGGTGACTGGGTAAATGCCCAACTTGCCTATGCTGAGTCTGTCCGGATGGCTCCAGATCTGCCAGCCGGCTACTACTCCTGGGGGGCGGCGCTGGCGCGACATGGTCAAACCAAGGCGGCCATGGAGAAACTCGCTGCCGCGGCCAAACGCGGCCCAGGCTGGGCAGATCCCCTGAAAGCATGGGGTGATTGCCTTGCCTCGCAAGGGCAATGGAAGGCTGCCCTGAAAAAGTACCAAGCAGCCTCAAGGCTAGCCCCTGAATGGGCCAGCCTGAAACTGGCCCTCGAAGATGCAAAGGCACACCGCTACATCCCAAGGCGACAGCCGCTGGGACTGTGAGTAGATGGGCCGGGAAAAACATGCCAACAGCCCACTACTTTAGACTTCTGGATGCCTGTTCAATGCCCTGAACAGCAATGCCCTGAACAGCCCCACCGCCATCACCGTGGGCTCTCACTCGCCACGATGAATCCAGCCAGCCCCCGCTCCCGCCCCCTTTCCCTGCACTGGCAGGCCCGACCTTGACCCCATTGATGCAGGAGGCGGGGATTGCCCTGCTCCTGGCCCTCGCCAGGGTGCTCCTGGGATCCCTGGTCGTGTGGCTGCTGGTGCGGTTGCTGCGGAGCCGGCTGCGACGCTTCGACCGGCGCTCCGGCGCTGCCCTGGGGCGCGACGCCCGGATCGTGCCCCTGCTGCTGAGCAGCCTCGCCTCCCTGGGCTACCTGGCCATGGTGGTCTGGGGCTGGCGGTCCCTGGTGCGCAGCTGGGAGGTGCTCCGGGTCGATCCCGGACCGGATCGTCTGGTGGAGGGCGCGGCGCTGCTGGTGGCGACCGTGCTCGTGGTGCGCCTGATCAACCGCAGCCTGCTGCTGCTGCTGGAGCGGTCGCTGCAGCGCCTCGGGCGGGAGGAGCAGACCAGCACCCTCCGGGCCCTGGCCCCGATGATCCGTGCTCTGTTCTGGGGGCTGGGAACCCTGGTGTTTCTCCAGAAGCAGGGGGTCCCCCTCGGCGCGGTCTACGCCTCGCTGGCGGGGGCCGGGATCGGCATCGGCCTGGCCCTGCGCGGGCCGATGAGTCACTTCATCAACTACCTCACGATCGTCATCGACAAGCCGTTCCAGATCGGCGATCTGATCGGTTTTGCCGACGTGCTCGGCCCGGTGGAGCGGGTGGGGATCCGCTCCTCCTCGATCCGCAGCCTCAGCGGCGAACGGATCGTGATCGGCAACGAGGAACTGCTCCAGAAGACGATCCGCAACTTCGGCGATCTGCCCCGTCGTCGCGTCGCCCACACCCTGCGCCTGTCGGATCGGATGGCGGCGGACAAAGCCGCATCCATCGCCGGGCTGGTGGAGGGGGTGGTCCGGGCCCATCCACCGGCCACCTTCGACCACTGCCATTTCATCCGCTTCGTCGAGGGCGCCCTGGAGTTCCAGTTCGTGTTCTTCGTGCCCGAGAGCGATGTCACGGTCTATCTGGATCTGCAGCAGGCCATCAACCTCGGGATCCTCGAAGCGTTCCAGTCGCAGGGCATCGACTTCGCTCCCTCACCCCAGGATCCGGCTTCGCCCCGGATCAGCCCGGCGCCCGGCTGACCCAGCGCCAGGCCCCCGCCAGCAGAGCGAGGGCGATCAGGGGCCCCTCGCCCCAGCGGTCGTAGGGGGTGAGCGGTGAGCGCTGCTGCACCGTGACCAGGCCGGTGGCCGGGCGGCCCGGGGGCAACTGCTCAATCAGCCGGCCGCCGGAATCCACCAGCAGGCTGGGGCCGGTGTTGGCGGAGCTCACCAGCCAGCGGCCGGTCTCGATGGCGCGCAGCTGGGCCAGGGCGGCGAACTGCCCCTGCAGCTGCAGGGGGTAGGGGTCGAGGTTGGCGCTGGCCAGCAGCCAGCGGGCCCCCTGGCGGGTGGCGGCGGCCAGGGCCGCCCCATCGGAGAGCTCGTAGCAGATGGCCACCCCCACATCCCCCCCCGGCCGCGCCAGCAGCCGGGAGGCCGACCCCGGCTCGATCCCCCCCACCGCCGACAGGCCGCTCCAGCGCCACAGGCCGGCCAGCGGCACCCATTCGCCCAGGGGCACCACCCGGTGCTTGTCGATCCCGCCGCCGGCTCGCAGCTCGCCGGGCTCGAAGCGCAGCAGGCTGCTGCGCAGCTCCACCCCCTCGCGGCGGAAGCCGCCGCTGAGCACCTCCACCGGCGCCGCCAGCGGCAACGGCTGGCCAAGCGCCAGGGAACCCTCCGGCAGCAGCACCCCCTGCACCGGCGGCTCAGCCGTGGCCGCCTGCCGCTGGGCGGAGGCCAGCTGCAGCAGCAGCCGGCGCTGCTGGTCGGCCTCGAACTTCTCCCGGGTGGGGATGGCCGGCTGCACCACCAGCCAGCGCTCGGCCCGTCCGCCGGGAGGGGCCGCAGCCTGGGCCAGCAGGGCCAGGCCGGCCAGATGGCAGCCCACCACCAGCACCAGGGTGGCCAGCAGCCAGCGGCTCCGCTGGGCGGGCAGGGCCCGCAGCGCCCGCCACAGGCCCCAGCCGATCAGCAGCTGCAGCGCCGCCAGGGACCCGGCTCCCCCCAGGGCCGCCAGGCCGGCCAGGGCCCGGTCCCCCGGCAGCGCTGCCGCCCCCAGCCCCAGCCAGAACAGGGGACCCTTGGCCAGAAGCACCTCGGCCAGGCCCCAGACGGCCGCCGCCAGCAGCGCCGTGCTGGGCCGGGCGGGATCGAGCCGGCCCACCAGGACGGTCCAGCCCCCCACCAGCAGGGCGGCGGCCAGGCCGATGGCCAGCCACAGCGCCAGGCAGATCGGCAAGCTCAGGGGACTCGGCACCCCGATCCAGTCGAGGGGATGGAGCCAGAGCAGCCAGCGATGGCTCACCAGCACCGCCGCCAGCCCCCACAGCCCGCCGCGCCGGAACCGCTGCCCCGCCGGCCCCCCGCGGCTCTCCGTCAGGGACCAGAGCAGCACCACGGCGGGCCAGAGCAGCCAGGGCCAGCCCACCGGCGGCAGGGCCACCCCCGCCAGCAGCCCGCCGCCGGCGCCGGCGACCCAGCCGATACGCCGGTCATTGCCCATGGTCGCCGGGCCCGGGAGGCGCCAAGGTCAGGGAAGCGTCACACCGTTTCCCCAAGGAAACCTCCTTCATGGACCAGGGCAATCTGCTGCAGATGCTGCTGCTGCGCGGCCTCGGCACCACCTCGCTGGTGGCCGACCGGCTCAAGTACGTCAGCCAGGAATGGGTGAGCAGCGGCCGCCTCGACCCCAGCCACGCCTCCGCCCTGGTGGAGGACGTCATGCGCGCCCTGCGGGGCGAGACGCCGGAGGTGGAGCAGCAGGCGGAACGCCAGCTGGAGCGCAACCGCGACCAGCTGCTGCAGGACCTGGGACTGGCCCGGCAGCGGGAGCTGGACGAGCTGCGCGGCCGCATCGACCGGCTGGAGCAGACCCTGCGGCAACGCCAGAACAGCGGCGAAGGGACCGACTGATCGCACTGGCAGAATCCCCCCATCCGGGTCCTTCCGCATGCGCGACATCCTGATCAGCTCGATGGTCTGCGTGGCCTGTCTGATGCTGGCCTTCGTCAGCCAGCTGGTGTCGCCCTCCCAGGTGGAGGCCGCCGCACCGGCCCCCGCCGAGGCCGGCGTCCAGCAGGCCCTGGCCCGCTCCGGCCCCGCCAGCGCGCCCCAGGCGAACGCTGCCGCCGCAGCGGAGGCCAGAGAGGCCGTGGCGGCCCCCCTCGAACTCGACCCCGACGTCCCCAACCCCACCCTGTTCACCATGGCTCCCGACTCCTCCAGCGCCGACCTGGCCTCCGGCGGGGCCGCGGCCCTGGGCGGCGAGCTCGTCTCCCCCACCGAGCGCACCACCCCCAGCGGCCTGCGCATCACCGACCTGACCCTGGGCGAAGGCGCCGAGGCCAGGAGCGGCCAGACCGTGGTGGTCAACTACCGCGGCACCCTCACCAACGGCAAGGAATTCGACAGCAGCTACGGCCGCGGCCCCTTCTCCTTCCCCCTCGGCGCCGGCCGGGTGATCCGGGGCTGGGACGAGGGCGTGGCCGGCATGAAGGTGGGTGGCAAGCGCAAGCTGGTCATCCCCCCCGATCTGGCCTACGGCGAGCGGGGCGCCGGCGGTGTGATCCCCCCCAACGCCACCCTGGTGTTCGAGGTGGAGCTGCTGGAGGTCAAGGGCTGAGGCCCGGCCCCGGGCAGCCAGGTTTCGGGTGACGATCGTTACAATGCCGCGAAACCAAACCATCTCCCATGGCTCACCAGCTGCCCGAACTGCCCTACGGCCTCGACGCACTCGAGCCCCACATTTCACGCTCAACGCTGGAGTTCCACCACGGCAAGCACCACGCCGCCTACGTCACCAACCTGAACAAGGCGATCGAGGGTGGCGAGCTCGAAGGCAAGAGCCTCGAAGAGGTGATCCTGGCGGTGGCCGGTGACGCCTCCAAGGCCGGTGTGTTCAACAACGCCGCCCAGGTCTGGAACCACAGCTTCTACTGGCAGTGCATGAAGCCCGGCGGCGGCGGCGCCCCCACCGGTGCGCTGGCAGAGAAGATCGCCGCCGACTTCGGCAGCTATGAGGCCTTCGTCGAGCAGTTCAAGACCGCCGGTGCCACCCAGTTCGGCAGCGGCTGGGCCTGGCTGGTGCTCGATGGCGGCAGCCTCAAGATCACCAAGACCGCCAACGCCGACCTGCCCCTGGCCCATGGTCAGAAGGCCCTGCTCACCATGGACGTCTGGGAGCACGCCTACTACCTCGACTACCAGAACCGCCGTCCCGACTACATGACCACCTACCTCGACAAGCTGGTCAACTGGGATTTCGTGGCCGCCAACCTGGCCGCCGCCTGATCAGCCTTCGGCTCCAACCACCAGCCCCCGGGTATCCCCGGGGGCTTTTTTTTCAGGCTGGCCGGGCCCCTGGCAGCACCGCCTCCGGCGCGATCCACATGGCATCGCCGTAGGAGAAAAAGCGGTACCGGCGCCCAATCGCCTCGCCGTAGAGGGCCAGCAGGCGCTCGCGGCCGATCAGGGCACTCACCAGCAGCAGCAGTGAGCTCTTCGGCAGGTGGAAGTTGGTGAGTAGCCCCTGCACCACGGCGAAGCGGTAGCCGGGCTGGATCACCAGGTTCACCGGGCCGGTGTGGGGGCGGAGCTCGCCGCCGTGCAGCTGGGCCACGGCCTCCAGGCTGCGCACCGAGGTGGTGCCGATGGCGATCACCCGGCCGCCCGCCGCCCGGCAGGCCGCCACCGCCTCCACCAGCTGTGGGCTCACCTCCACCCATTCGCTGTGGAGCTCCAGGGCGCTCAGGTCTTCCGTTTCGATCGGCCGGAACGTGCCCAGGCCCACGTGCAGGGTGGTGGTGGCCACCCCGACACCCCGTTCCCGGATCGCCGCCAGCAACTCGTCGCTGAGGTGCAGGCCGGCGGTGGGGGCGGCCACGGCCCCGGGACGGGCGGCGTAGCGGGTCTGGTAGCGCTCGTTGTCGCTGGCGTCGTGTTCGTGGATGTAGGGCGGCAGGGGGATGGCGCCGTACTGCACCAGCAGGGGCTCAAGGGCCGCTGCATCGGCGCATTCCAGCGGGAACTGCACGATGCGGCCGCCGGTGGCGGGATCGCTGCCCACCACCTCCACCGTCAGGGGCGGCTGGCCCTCGGCCACCACCTCCAGGCGGTCACCGGGCCGCAGCTTCTTGGCGGGCCGCGCCAGGCAAAGCCACAGGCCCGCCCCGGCCGGCCAGGGCTCGAGCACCAGCAACTCCACCGCACCGCCGCCGGACCGCCGGGCCTCCAGCCGGGCCCGCAGCACCCGGGTGTCGTTCACCACCAGCAGATCGCCGGGCCGGAGTTCGTGCTGCAGATCCCAGGCGCTGAGGTGGCGGGCATGGGGGGCGGGCCCAACCCCCGCCGGATCCACCGCCAGCAGCCGCGCGGCGTGCCGGGGCTCCACCGGCCGCTGGGCGATCCGTTCCTGCGGCAGGGCGAAGTCGTAGCTCGACAGGCGCAGGTCGGCGGGATCCGGCACAGAGGCAGGGGCGCGCATCGGGTTGGCGGGCTGGGCGGCGATGCAGCGCCCTAGAGGGCCAGGCTTTCGGGCCGGTTCTCGATCAGGTCGGCGAGATCCTTGAGGAAGGCGGCGGCATGGGTGCCGTAGATGACGCGGTGGTCGGCGGTGAGGTTCACCTGCATCTGGCGCCGCACGGCGATCGAACCGTCCTTGAGGGCCGCGACCACGGGCCGGGAGGCGGCGACCGCCAGGATGGCGCCGGTGCCCGGGGGCAGGATCGCGTCGAAGCGATCGACGCCGAACATGCCCAGGTTGGAGAGGGTGAAGGTGCCGGTGGTGTACTCCTCCGGCTTGAGCTGCTTGGAGCGGGAGCGGGCGACCAGGTCGGCCCAGTGGCGTGAGAGGGAATAGAGGTCGGTGCGGTCGGCGGCGGCCAGCACCGGCGTGATCAGGCCGCCGTCATCCATGGCCACGGCCACGGCCACGTTGACGGAGGCCGGGTAGGTCATGCCGGCATCCGTGGCGGAGGCGTTGACCTGGGGATGGCGCGCCAGGGTGACACCCACGGCCTTGGCCAGCAGGGCCGTCATCGTGACGCCCTTGGCCTTCACCTGCTTGTAGAAGGCGTCGAGCCGGTCGGTGGTGATCGTGTAGCCGACGTGGAAGCAGGGGACCGCCAGGCTGGCGTTCATGTTGCGAACGACCGCCTGCTGCAGGGTGTTGAAGGCCACCGTCTCACCGGCGCGGCCGAAGGCCTGGCCGGCGGGGGCGGGAGCGGCTGGGGCGGCCGCTGCGCCATTGCCGGCCGGGGCGGCCATGGCCGGGGCGGTGCCTTCGGCCACCCGCGGCACGCTCACCGGCTGGCCGGTGGCCTGCTCCACGTCCTCGGCCTGGATCCGGCCGTTGGGGCCGCTGCCCCGCACGGAGGCCAGGGCCACACCGAGCTGGGCCGCCAGCTTGCGGGCCCGGGGGGTGGCCACCACCCGGCCGTCGCTGGCGGCGGCGGGAACCGGCACCGGCACCGGGGCGGGCGCGGCCACGGGGGCCGGTGCGGGCGCGGCTGGGGTGGGAGCCGCCGCAGCTGGAGAGGGTGCTGGTGCGGCCGCTGCAGGGGTGGGTGCAGCCGCGGCAGGGGCCGGGGCTGCTGCCTTGGCCGCCGCGATCTCCGCTTCGGTTTCCACGATCAGGCCGATCGTTTCGCCCACCGGCGCGGTGCTGCCCGCCTCCATCAGCACGGCGGCAAGGAAGCCCTCCTGGAAGGCCTCCACATCCATGTCCGCCTTGTCGGACTCGACCACGAGCACCGACTCGCCTCGCTCGACCCGCTCACCGGGTTTCTTGAGCCACTCCACGATCTTGCCCTCCGTCATGGTGGAGCTGAGGGCCGGCATGAAGATTTCGTGGGTGGCCAACGGGGGACTGCCTCTGTGATGGGGGGGATTTTAGGCGGCGGAAGGATCAGCCCCCCTCGATCGCCTCGATCACCCCATCCCTCACGAGCACCGACACCTGCAGCTTCTGCACCAGGTTGTCGCCCACCTGGACGTCACAGAAGCTCTCGATCTGCCCCTGCTCCACCACCTGCTCCATCTCCAGTTCCCGCACCTGGCGCTGCTGCTCCAGCACCTGGCGTTTCTGCTCCTCGAACTCGGCGCGCTTGGCCGCGACCTGCTGCTGCACCGAACCCACCTGCTCCTGCACCCGGGGATCGAGGGGGTTGATGCTCTGGCGGCGGATCTCGTCGATCAGCCGCTGCCCCTCCTGCTCCAGCTGGGCCAGCTGCTGGTCAAAGTTGGTGAGTGCATTGCTGAGCTCCCGCTCGGCATCCTCCTTCCAGCGCGGTGTCACCACGGCACGCACCGTGATCGATCGCTTGATGTTGAGGCTGGTGCCGTCGGCCATGGGACTGCAGGTGCAGGGCTCAGGCTGTCAGGCGACGGGGGGTCCGGTCAACCGTGGGATGCGCTCTCGCCATAGAGGGCGGCGATGGCGGCGCGGTCCCGGTCGGCGATCCGATCGCGGCGCTGCTTGAGGGTCTGGGTAAGCAGGCCGTTGTCGATGCTGAAGGGCTCCACCAGGGCGACGCCGCCCAGCCGCTCGTCGGCCCGGGAGCCCGGCCGGGCCGCCAGCAGGCGGTTGCACTCGCGGCAGAGCGCCCGCAGCAGGGCCGGATCGGCGGCGGCGGGGGCCTCCTCCGGGCCGGGACAGGGAAGCTTCGCCTCGGCCGCGAACGCCTGCAGCGCCTCCGCTTTCGGCACCACCAGGGCCCCGAGCTGCTTGCGGTCCTGGCCCACCAGCATCACCTGCTCCACCAGCGGCGAGGCCACCAGGGCCTCCTCCAGGGGGCCGGGCTCGATGTTCTCGCCACTGCTGAGCACAATCGTGTCCTTGGCCCGGCCGGTCAGCACCAGGGTGCCGTCGGCCAGCAGCAGGCCCAGGTCACCGGTGTCGAACCAGCCCTCGCCATCCAGCACCTTCGCCGTGGCCTCGGGCTTGTTGTGGTACCCCCCCATCACCTGGGGCCCCCTGGCCAGCACCAGCCCCCGCTCCCCCACCGGCAGCGGAGCCCTGGTGGCGGGATCCACCACCTTCAGGGCGGTGTCCGGCAGGGGCTGGCCGGCGCTGCCGCGGCGGTTGCTCCAGGGCCGGCGGCAGGCGAGCACCGGGCTGGTCTCGGTGAGGCCGTAGCCCACCAGCAGCTCGATGCCGACGGCTTCGAAGAACCCATCCACATGGATGGCCAGGGCCCCGCCGCCGCTGATGGCGGTGCGCAGCCGCCCCCCCACCAGCTGGCCGCGCACCTTCGGCCAGAGCAGGGCGCTGGCCGTCCCGTGCAGCGGCCAGAGCAGCAGGGCGCCGGCGGCGGCCACAAGCCGGTCGGCCGCACCGACCGGCTTCAGGGTGAGATCCAGGGCCGTCCGCCGCCGCCGGTGGAAGGCCCGGCTGACGCCGAGGGCGCGGCGCAGCAGGCGCTGGCGGGAGGCGGGCATGGCGGCCAGGGCGTCCTCGAAGCCGGAGAGCAGGGCCTCCCACAGCCGCGGCACGCTGATCAGGTACTGGGGCCGGACCTTCTGCAGGTCGGAGCGCAGCTGCTTGAGGGTGGTGTAGGTCTGGCGGCAGCCACAGCTGAGCAGGAAGTACTCGGCGGTGCGCTCGTAGGCATGCCAGATCGGCAGCACCGACAGCACGTGGTCGCCAGGGCTGGGTGCCACCGCCACCCCCAGGGTGCCCAGCTGGTGCAGGACGTTCGCGTGGCTGAGGGGCACCCCCTTGGGCTGGCCCGTGGTGCCGGAGGTGTACAGGAGCGTGGCCAGGCGCCCGGGCCCGCCCGTGGGGACGGGCGGCAGGGGGCTGGCGGCGCCGCGCTGCAGCAGCGCGTCCCAGGTGAGGCAGGGCAGCGGCAGGGGCACGGCCGGGGCCTCCCCCTCCAGCAGCACGACGAAGCGCAGCCGCCGCAGGGCCGGCCCGTCGAGGGCCAGCCGTTCCAGCAGGGCGGCCGACTCCAGCACCGCCCCCACCGCGCCGGCGTCTTCAAGGATGTAGCGCAGCTCTTCGGCCGGGGCCGCGCTGCCGCGCACCGCATCGGCCGCCCCGGCCCGCATCAGCCCTTGGTCGGCCACCAGCCAGCGGGGACCGTTCTCCGCGAACAGGGCCACCACGTCGCCGGCCCCCACCCCCAGATCGGCGAAGGCCGCCGCCGCCCGGTCGATGGCCTGGCGCAGTTCGCCGTAGCGCAGCGTCTCCGGATGGCGGCTGTGGGGGGCCTCCAGCGCCACCTGGGGGCCGTACAAGCGCTCCAGTTCCGGCCAGAGGCCCTCCAGTCCCTCGAGCTGGCTCCAGTCGCGGCGGGCGGCGAGGGCACGGCGGTCCTGGGCGCTGCCGCCCCAGTGGATCTCGGCTCTGGCGTTCATGGGCGGCCGGCACGCATAACAGAAGGTCAGGATTCTCCCAGTCCCGACCCGTCTCCCCCCTCCCCCAGGCCAGCCAGTCCCTCCTGTGGCCCCGGCGGCCGCAGGGCCACGCCGAAGCGGCGGGCGAAGGCCGCCAGCAGCAGCGGCGCCACCTGGTCGGAGGTGAGGGCGGGCCGCCAGTCCACCAGCCGTCCCACCGGCCGGCCGGCGAGCCCGCAGGGCACGATCGCCCCGAAGCCCTCCAGGGGGCAGTCAACGTTCAGGGCCAGACCGTGCTGGCTGATCCAGCGCCGGGCGCCGACACCGATCGCCGCCAGCTTGCGGCCCTCAAGCCAGACCCCGGTGAGGCCCTCGAGGCGCTCCCCCTCCAGCCCCAGCTCCTGCAGCACGGCCAGCACCACGTCCTCCAGGGCCCGCAGATAGAGGTGCAGGTCGCCGCCATGGCGCTGCAGGTCGAGCACCGGGTAGAGCACCAGCTGGCCGGGCAGGTGGTGGGTCACCTCGCCACCGCGGTCGATACGGTGCAGCGGCAGGGGCGGGTGGGCCGGATCGAAGCCGAGGTGCTCCAGGCTGGCCCCCCGGCCCAGGGTGTAGCAGGGGGTGTGCTGCAGCAGCAGCAGGGCGTCGGGCGCGGCGGGGTCGTCGAGCCGGCGCCGCTGCAGGCGGCGCTGCCACTCCCAGGCCAGGGGGAAGGGCACCGGGGAGCGGGCTTCAAAAAGAATTGCGGGAGTGTTGGGGGCCATGCAGCGGCGTTCCTAGCTTGAGGTTGTCCCAGAGCCAGAATTCCTCTGGAGGCAGGCACCCGAATGAAACTGCTGATCCACGGCCGCAATCTCGACGTCACACCGGCGATCAGGGAGTACACCGAAACCAAGCTCAATCGCGCCATCAGCCATTTCGATGGCATCGTCAAGGAAGCCGACGTGCATCTGTCGGTGGCCCGCAATCCCCGTGTGCCGCAGCAGACGGCGGAAGTCACGGTCTTCGCCAACGGGGTGGTGATCCGGGCCCAGGAACGCAGCGAGAACCTCTACGCCAGCATCGACATGGTGGCCACCAAGCTGAGCCGGCAGCTGACCCGCTACAAGGACCGGCTGCAGGAGCGCAGCCAGGGTCCGGTGCACCGTTCCGCCGCCGCCGAGGAAGCCGGAGCCGCCACCCTGCCCAACCCCGGGGGCTCCCTCACCGATGGCCTCGAGCCCGCCGTCCCCCATCGCGGCGTGCGCCGCAAGTACTTCGCCATGCCGGCGATGGACCTGGAGGAGGCCCTGCATCAGCTGGATCTGATCGACCACGATTTCTACATGTTCCGCGACGCGGGCACGGGCCAGATCCAGGTGGTCTACCGCCGCAACCATGGCGGATTCGGCGTCATCCAGGCCCGTGACACCTGAGCGGGAGACCGACCGGCCCGACCTTGCCCCCCTGATCGACCACGCCCTGCTGGATCCCCACCGGGGCCGGGAGGCCATCCTGCGCTGCTGCGATGAGGCCCGCCACTTCGGCTTCGCCGGGGTGTGTCTGGCCTCCCGCTGGCTGCCCGTGGCCCGCGAGCGGCTGCCGGTCGACGGAACGGTGAAGCTGGTCGCCGTGGTGGGGTTCCCCTTCGGGGCCATCCCCGCGGCGATCAAGCGGGCCGAGGCGGAGTGGGCCGCCGCCGCCGGGGCCGACGAACTCGACGTTGTCCCCGATTTCGGCGCCCTGGCCGATGGCGACGGCACCGCCGTGCTCGACGATCTGGCGGCCATCACCGACCTGGGCCTGCCGGTCAAGGTGATCCTGGAGATGGGCCGCCTCGACCCGGAGGCCCTGGAGCTGCTGGTGGAGATCAGCATCGATGCCGGGGTGCGCCACCTCAAGAGCGGCAGCGGCTTCGGCCCGCCGGTGACCCCCGAGCAGGTGGGCCGGCTGGTGGCCCTGGCCCGCGGCCGGGCGGCGGTGAAGGCCGCCGGTGGCATCGCGGATCTCGACCAGGCGCTGGCCCTGGTGGCGGCCGGTGCCGGCCGGCTGGGCACGAGCCGGGGCGTGGCCCTGATGCAGGCGCTGCGCGCCGGTGCCTGAACAGCACCTGGAGGGTCTGGCCCTCACCTGCCGCCCCCTGGGGGAACACGACCGGCTGCTCACCCTGTTGAGCGAGGCCGAGGGGCTCACACGGCTGGCGGTGCCGGGGGCGCGCCGGCCGAAGAGCAGCCTGGCGGCGGCGGTGCCCCTGGCCCATCTGATGCTGCAGGTGGGGGGTCGCGGCGGCCTGCGGCGGGTGCGCCAGCTGCGGGTGCTGCGCAACTACAGCGGCCTGGCCCAGCGCCTGGAGACCCTGGCCGCCGCCCAGGCGCTGGCCGAGCTCTGCCTGAAGCTGGTGCCCGGTGAGACGCCCGCCCCGGGGGTGCTCGCCGACCTGCTGCTCCAGCTCGGGCGCCTGGAGGCCGTGGTGACGGAGCGGGCCGGGCGGGTGGAGGCCCTGGCGGTGGCGGTGCAGGGGAGCATCCACCTACTGGCCCTGGGGGGCTTCGCCCTGCCCCTGCAGCACTGCGTCCGCAGCGGGGCGCCCCTCGTGCCGCCGATCGGCGACTGGTCATGGCGCTGCAGCCTGCTGCCCAGCGAGGGACTGGCGATCGGGGCGATCCCGGGCGCCCGGGTGATGCTCAACCCTTCCGAGCTGGCCCTGCTGCAGCGGCTGACGCGTCCCGCCCCACCCCGAAGCCGGGACGGCCGGCTGATGGGACCGGAGGCGGTGTGGCTGCACCTGCTCGACCTGGTGGAGGCCTGGTGCGGCGAGCATCTCGGTCAGCGACCACGAGCCTTCAGACTGCTGCGGACCGCCTGCGAGCCGATGCCCTCCCATCCGTCCGAGCCAGCATGAGCCCGAGCGGCAAGACCGAGAGGGGGCTGGCCGCCGTCCTGGCCCTGCCGGGGTTCCGGCGCCTCTGGATCGGCCAGGTGTTCTCCCAGCTGGCGGACAAGTTCTACATCGTGCTGATGGTGTTCCTGATCGCCCAGTACTGGGTGACGGACACGCCGCAGAACAACGCGGCCCTGGCCGAGGCGGCCGCCGCCTTCCGGATGGGCTTCGAGACCCGGGCCCAGATGATCACCCTGCTGGCCACCGGCATCTATGTGGCCAACACCGTGCCGGCGATGCTGCTGGGGACGGTGGCGGGGGTGTGGGCCGACCGCTGGCCGAAGCGCACCGTGATGGTGGCCTCCAACGGCCTGCGGGCCGCCCTGGTGATGCTGGCCCCCCTGTGCCTGCTGCCGGGGCCGATGTGGCTGGGGTTGAGCTGGGGCTACTGGGCCCTGGTGGCCATGACGTTCTTTGAGTCGGTGCTCACCCAGTTTTTCGCCCCGGCGGAGCAGGCGGCCATTCCCCTTCTTGTCAGCACCCCCCAGCTGCTGGCGGCCAACTCCGTGTACCAGGCCACCAGCATGGCGGCCACGATCGTCGGGTTCGCCCTCGGCGACCCGATCCTGCGCCTGCTGCGCACCCTGCTGGCCCAGGTGGGGATTCCGGGGGGGGAGTTCGTGCTGCTGCCGCTCTGCTACGGCGCCGCGGCCGTGGCCATCGCCGGGATCGAGATTCCCGAACCGCCGCGGGTGCCGCGCTCCATCTCCGTCTGGGAGGAGATCGGCGAGGGGGTGCAGGTGCTGCGGGAGCGGCCCAATGTGCGCAGCGCCATGATCCAGCTGGTGCTGCTCTATAGCCTGCTGGCGGCCCTGTACGTGCTGGCGATCAGCCTGGCGGCCGCCATCGGCGGGCTCGGTCCCACCCGCTTCGGTGTGCTGCTGGCGATGAGCGGGCTGGGGCTGGCGGTGGGAGCCCTGGCCATGGCCCAGCTGGGCGAACGCTTCAGCCGCCGCGGGCTGGCCAGTGCCGGGCTCGGGACCATCGCCTGGTGCCTGGTGCTGCTGGGGCAGCTGCGCGGCAACCTGGTGTTCACCCTGCTGCTCTGCGGCCTGCTGGGGGTGGGCGCCGCCCTGCTGGCGATCCCCGCCCAGACGACCATCCAGGAGGACACCCCGGAGAGCCAGCGCGGCCGGGTGTTCGGGCTCCAGAACAACCTGATCAACATCGCCCTCAGCCTGCCCCTGGTGCTGGCGGGCACCGTGGTGAGCCGCTACGGACTGCTGCCGGTGCTCTGGGGCCTGGCGGCCATCGCCGCGGTCGCCGCCCTGAGTGAGCGGCCCTGGCGCCGCAGCTGAGCGCCCGCCCAACGCTGCTACATTCCGCTGTTGCGTGGGGCCATACAGGTGATGCACATTGCCTGGCTGGGCAAGAAATCTCCGTTCTGCGGCAACGTCACCTACGGCCTTAGCACCACTGAAGCCCTGCGGCAGCGCGGCCACGCGGTGAGCTTCATCCACTTCGACACGCCCACCCCTTCCCTGGGGCGGCCGGAGGCAGGGGGCGGCGAGCTGGATCCGCCGGGGGGGCCCGAGGCCAACCCCGAGGTGGCCCTGCCCTACCTGGTGAAGTCGCAGGTGTACACGATCCCCTCCCCCGGGGCCCAGCGGGAGCTGCGGGAGTCCCTGGAGCGGCTGCGGCCCGATCTGGTGCACGCCAGCCTCACCCTCTCCCCACTCGACTTCCGCCTGCCCGACCTCTGCCAGCAGCTGGGTCTGCCCCTGGTCGCCACCTTCCATCCCCCCTTCGACGCCGGGCTGCGCAACCTCACCGCCGGCACCCAGCAGCTCACCTACCAGCTCTACGCCCCCTCCCTGGCGAAGTTCGACCGGGTGATCGTGTTCTCCGAGCTTCAGGCGGAGGTGCTCGTGCGCCTGGGGGTGCGGCGGGAACGGCTGGCGGTGATCCCCAACGGGGTCGACACCGACACCTGGGCCCCGGCCGCCCCGGGCCGCGAACCCGATCTGGCCCAGCTGCGGCTCCAGGTGGGCGGCCGCCGCGTCTTCCTCTACATGGGGCGGGTGGCCACCGAGAAGAACGTCGAGGCCCTGCTGAAGGCCTGGCGGCTGGTGCGCCCCCAGGGCTGCGTGCTCGTGATCGTGGGGGACGGGCCGCTGCGCTCGTCCCTGCAGAGCGGCAGCGAAGCCGATGTGATCTGGTGGGGCTACGAGGCCAGCCGCGCCCGCCGGGTGGCGCTGCTGCAGCTCGCTGAGGTGTTCCTGCTGCCGTCCCTGGTGGAGGGGCTCTCCCTGGCCCTGCTGGAGGCCATGGCCTGCGGCACCGCCTGCGTGGCCACCGATGCCGGTGCCGATGGCGAGGTGCTGGAGGGGGGAGCGGGGATCGTGATCAGCACCCAGGGCGTCACCACCCAGCTGCGCACCCTGCTGCCGGTGCTGCGGGACCAGCCCGTGCTCACGGCCGAGCTGGGGCGCCGGGCCCGCCAGAGGGCCCTGGAGCGTTACACCCTCACCGGCAACATCGACGCCCTGGAGCGGCTCTACGGCGAGCTGTGCCCGCAGCCGGTGGCGGTCTGACCGGTCGCTCCGGCCCCGCCCCGGCGCTGCCGATCAGCACGGATCGCGTCAAGATGAGCCCAGGATCCAGGTGCGATGAACTCCCCCCTTCCCCTCCAGGGACGCTCGGTCCAGCAGGCGATCGTCCCCATCGCCACCCAGGTCATGGGTGGTTCCGATGGGGCCCTCACCGCTCGGCCCACCGTCTCGATCGTCGACGATGACCCCCACATCCGGGCCATGGTGGCGGAGGAGCTGGCGGACTCCGGCTGCGAGGTGGTGGCGCTGACCAACGGCCAGGGCCTCGCGACGCGGCTGGCCGAGGGGGGGATCGATCTTGTCTTCCTCGACGTGCAGATGCCCGACTGTGACGGCATCGAATGCCTGCGGGACCTGCGCAGCCAGGGGTGCACCGTGCCGGTGGTCATCTTCACCTCCCTGAACGACCCCGAGCGGCGGCGCCAGGCCCAGGCGGCCGGAGCCGACGACTACGTGCTCAAGCACGAACTGCTCGACAGGCTGCCCGACCTGCTGGAACGGCTCCTGCCCAGGGGGAGCGAGAACCGCCACCTGTGACGACGCATCCACCGATGGCCCCCCCGACCGGGGCCCCTCCCCGTGGCTGGCGTCACCGACTGTTCGGGAGTCTGCTGGGCCAGCTCCGGCTGGCGGCCTTCACCTCCGTCTTCCTCGGGTTCAGTGCCGCCTCCGCCTTCACCCTGCTGATCAACCGGGACTGTCTGCTGCATCACCAGCACCATGGTCAGCGGCTGGGGGCGGGCTCCCTGGCCGACGCCCTCGACCGGCTCGTCGCCGATCCGTCCGTCGCCCACGCCGACCTGCTGCGCGTGGAGCTGGAGCGCCGCAGTGACCGGGAGCGCTTCTTCTGGGTGCAGCACGAGGATGGCTCCCTGCTGCTGCCCGGGCAAGGGACCGGCGAACTGCTGGCCCTTCCCGGCGTGGTCGGCCAGGCGATGGCGGCCCACAGCGGCGCCTGGTCGGTCCGGTCCTTCGCGCCCCTGCTGATCGGCACGGACCGCCGCCTGGTCAAGGATCCGGAGGGCAACAGCTTTCTCACCTACACCCTGCACCGTTCCTCCGGAGGCAGCCAGCTCTGGGTCGCCGAAGACATCAGCAACAACGTGGCCAGCCTGCGCAGCATGCTGCTGGGGCTGGCGGTGGTGTGGATCCTGAGCCTGGTGCTCACCCTGGTGGCGATTTCCGTGCTCACCCGCCGCCTGCTCCAGCCGCTGCGGGATCTCCATCGCATGGCCGCCGGCGTCACCAGCGAAAGCCTGGCCAGCAGCCACCTCAAGCTCGAGCAGGCGCCCCTGGAGGTGGAGGAGCTCGCCCAGTCCTTCAATGGCCTGCTCGACCGGCTGGCCCTGGCCTGGAGCCAGCAGCGGCACTTCGTGGGGCTCGTCTCCCATGAGCTGCGCAACCCCCTGATGATCATCGGCGGCTACCTGCGCCGCTTGCAGCGGCGCGGCCAGAATCTGGACCCCGAGCAGATGCGCGCCCTCGCCACCACCGAGGCCGAGACCCACCGCATCACCCGCATGCTCAATGACCTGCTGGATCTCTCCCGCAGTGAGTCGGGCCAGCTGCAGATGGTGCTGGCCCCGGTGGCCGTCGACGAGGTGCTGACCACCGCCTGCGACCTCGCCCGCAGCCAGCTGTCACGCCCGCTGCTGCTCACCCTTCCCGAGGAGGCCGCCGAGGGGCCGGTCCGGGCGGTGGCCGAGACCGATCGCCTCCAGCAGGTGCTGCTCAACCTGATCGAGAACGCCGACAAGTACTCGGCGCCGGGTCGGCCGATCAGCCTCGAACTGACGCGGAACGACGCCGAGCTGTGCATCACCGTCCGGGATCAGGGCATCGGCATCCCTCCGGAGGACATCCCCAAGGTGTTCGATCGCTTCCACCGCGGCCGCAACGCCATCGAGCACGAACGGGGCTCGGGTCTTGGGCTGTCGGTGGTGAAGCTGCTGGTGGAGGCCATGGGGGGCTCCATCGACGTCGACAGCGAGATCGGGGTGGGGAGCCGCTTCCACATCCACCTGCCGGCGGCCCCGTAACCGCAGCTCAGTAGCGCTCCGGCCGGGGGTCCTGCCAATCGGGGGCGAACCCCTTCCGGCGCAGCATGGCCACGGAGTCCTCCAGGCGGCGGCGATCGAGGCGCCACAACCGGTAGACCCCGGCGCGCTCCAGTTCGCTGGCGCCGAGATGGCGCCAGAAGGGGGCACCGGCGGTGGTCCGATCGATCACCACAAGCACCGTGGGCTGCTCCTCCGGTCGGCTGGGCCGCTGGCCCACCCGGCGTTCCCGGCGCAGCCGGTCCGCCAGGTTGATCGGACCCTCCACGCCGATGCCCTCGTAGATCACCACCCGCCGGCTGTAGTAGTGCAGGGAGGGCTTGAGCACGCCCACCATCGCCACCGGCTCCCCCGGACGGCCCTCGCGCTGCAGGGCCGCCGCCATGCGGCGCACGGGCTCACCCCGCAGGCGATCACCCACGCTCCACAGCGGCAGCAGGGCCGCAGGCACGAACAGCACCAGGGGCAGCTGCAGGGCCAGCAGGCGCAGGGGCGGGCGGCGGCGCCGGGTGATCCAGCCCAGCAGGGCGGCCAGCAACCAGCAGGCGGCCACCACCGGCACCAGCGGGCTGTCCCGCAGCTCCGAGGCCAGCGTGGGCATCTCCGGATCCTGGATCAGCGGCAGCCAGAGGGGCGCCCCCAGGAACACCAGACCCAGGCCACTCACCAGCAGCAGACAGAGGCCCCAGGCCCAGCGCTCCCAGGGGCGACCGCCCGCACCGGACCAGCCCGTCTGGGCCGCCAGGGCGATCAGCAGGGCCGCAGCGGGGGTGGCGGGCAGCCAGTAGCTCGGCAGCTTGGTGGCGGCGGCGGTGAAGAACAGCAGCACCGCCAGCAGCCAGCAGGCGGCGAAGCGGGCCAGGGAGGCGGCGGGGGGCTGGGGCCAGGTGGGACACCAGGAGCGCCGCAGCGGTCCGATCGCCCTGGCCAGGCCGACCAGCAGCAGCGGTGAGACGGGCAGGCTCGCCACCAGCATCACCGGCACGAAGAACCACCACGGCTGCAGGTGCCGGTTCACCACTTCGGTGAACCGCTGGATGTTGTGGTATCCGAAGAAGCTGTCCCAGAAGGGCCGGCCCTCGCTGTGGAGGGCCAGCAGGTACCAGGGAGCCGCCACCAGAGCGGTGAGCGCCAGGCCCCGCAGCGGCCGCAGCCGCCGCCACAGCCCGGCGATGTCGGCCTGGAGCCAGCCGAACAGCAGCAGGGTGAGGCCCAGGAGCACCACCGCCACCGGCCCCTTGGCGAGCACGGCCAGTCCGAGCACGGGCCAGGGCAGCCACCAGCACCGGCCGGGATCGGCATAGGCCTGCCAGCAGAGCAGCAGCGCCAGGGCCACCAGGCCGCTGAACAGGGAATCGCTCACCGCCGTGCGCCCCCAGGCGAGCGCCAGGGGCGAGAGGCCGAAGGCGAGGGCGGCGGTGAGGGCCGTCAGCCCCGGACGCTCCGGCGTCGGTGGGCCGGCGGCGGCGGCGGCAGCGGTAGGGGCGGGGGCAGCCCGGAACGGGGGCTGGGGCCAGCGCAGCAGGGTGTCCGCCAGGGCCAGCATCACGCCGATGGCGGCCAGGGCGGAGGGGAAACGGGCGGCCCAGGTCCCGAGGGGGTTCCACTGCTCCTGGCCGGGCAGGGCGTAGACGAGCCCCATCAGCCAGTAGACCAGCGGCGGCTTGTCGTAGCGGGGCAGGCCGTTGACCCGGGGGATCAGCCAGTCGCCCGTCTCCGCCATCGCCCGCGCCGAAGCCGCGAACAGCGGCGGCGTCTCATCCACCAGGCCGGTGCTGCCCAGCTGCCAGGCGAACAGCGCCAGCCCCAGCAGCAGGGTGAGCAGCAGCAGCCGGCGGCGCTGGCGGCGGGACAGGGCGGTCAAACCGGCTGGGCGAATCGGAGGGAACCTATCGCTCCCCAGTCGCTCGCTCCTGTGTCGCCGCACCGGCCATCAGCCGATCCACGAGCTCCAGATGCCGGGGCAGACAGACCCGGCCCAGGTCGAACCGCTCCACCACCGTCCGGCGGGCCTCCCGTCGCAGCCCGGTGTGGCCTTCGGGGCCTGCCAGCACCGCCGCCAGCCGCTCGGCCAGGGCCCGGTGATCGAAGAAGTCCACCAGCAGCCCGTTGCGGCCGTCCTCGATCACGTCCTGCACCGGGGCCGTGGCCGAGCCGATCACCAGGGCCCCGCAGCTCATCGCCTCCAGCAGGCTCCAGCTGAGCACGAAGGGAACGGTGAGATAGACGTGGCAGGCCGTGACCCGGAACAGCTCATGCAGCACCGGGTGGGGCACGCGACCGACGAAGTGGACGCGGCGCCGATCGAGGCTGTCGCCCAGCTCCCCCAGCATCGCCTCCTTCCAGCTGCCGCCGCCGGGGGGGGCGGCGCCGTAGCTCACCCCATCGCCGCCGACGATCACCACATGGGCCCTCGGCCTGAGCCGCTGCAGCAGGGGCAGCATGCGCATGAAGGTGTGGAAGCCCCGGTAGGGCTCCAGATTCCTGGCCACGAAGCTCACCACCTCATCGCCGGGGGCGAAGCTCAGCCCTGCGCGCTGCAGCTGCAGGCAGGCGGGACCCTGGGGGGCGATCGCCGCCGTGTCGATGCCCTCGTGGATCACGCTCAGCCGCTGGCGATAGGGCTCCGGCACGGTGCTGGCCTGCCAGGGGGTGGGGGCGACTCCCCAGTCCAGATCCTGGAGAGCCAGGAGCTGGGGGGCCCGCCGCAGGCGCAGGCGGGCGCGGGGGCGCCAGTCGGCGTCGGTGAACTCCGGGTCGAATCCCACATCGCCCCCCTGCAGCTGGTAGATGAACTCCACCTGGTGCAGGACCGGGACGGCCGGCAGCAGGTCCTTCACCACCAGCAGTTCCCCCCAGCCCGGATGGCCGACCACCAGATCGGGCCGCAGGCCGTCGTCCAGCAGCGATTCCAGGCAGCGGGCCACCGCTTCGCCCCGCAGGATCTTGGTCTGGAAGTCGGCCGCCCAGGGGTGGCAGGGCGGCACCCCCCCGGGCGGCAGGGGGTCGTAGCGGTGCAGCGGGATGGCGGGCAGGGGCTGGCTGGTGGGACCGCCGATGGCCACCACCCGGTCGCCGCGGGCCTGCAGGGCCGGCGCCAGGTGCCGGTACTGGCCCGGGAAGTTCTGGTGAACGAAGAGAACCGTGCGGGTCATGGCGGCACCGGCTCGGTCCGCCCGCCCACCTGCCAGAGCCGGCCGCGTTGGTTGATGAGCAGCACCGAGAGCAGGGCCAGCGCCGCCCCCAGCCACTGCAGCTGGCCCAGCCGCTCGTCCAGCAGCAGCACGCCGCAGAGCACCGCGAACACCGGCGTCAGGAAGGTGAGGGCGGTGAAGCCGGTGAGGTCGCCGCTGCTGGCGAACCAGAAGAACAGGCCATAGGCCAGGGCACTGCCCAGCAGGGCGGCGTAAGCCATCAGGCCCCACTCCAGCTGGCTCCAGTGGGGCCAGAAGCTCACCGTCTCCGGGCGGAGCAGCGCCTCGCCGCCGGCCACCAGCACCAGGGGCACCCCGCCCAGGAGCATGTGCCAGCCGGTGACGGCGACCGGATCGCTGCGGCGGGTGGCGTAGCGGCAGAGAACCGTGCCCACCGCCATCGCCGCCGCAGCCCCCAGCATCCAGGCCTCGCCGTGGCTCCAGGCCTGCCCCTGCAGGGCCGGTGGCCCCTGCAGCCACCAGTGGCGCAGCACCTCCCCGGGGAGGCCCAGGCAGAGGATGCCCAGCAGGCCGATCAGCAGGCCCAGCCAGCCCACCGGGTTGATCGCCTCGCCGAACAGGGTGCGGGCCAGCAGGGCCACCAGCAGGGGCTGGGAGTCGATCAGCACCGAACCCAGGCCCGCCCCGGTCTCGCCCAGCCCCCGGGCCAGGAGCCCCTGGAACAGGCTGCCGTCCACGGCGGCGAACAGCAGCAGCCAGGGCCAGTCCACGGGATCGACCCGCCAGGACCGCCCCAGCAGGCGGGCCGCCAGCAGCAGCACCAGCCCGGCCGGCAGCAGCCGCAGGCTGGCCAGCATGGCCGGCGAGGCCCCCAGCAGCAGCGGCTTCATCGCCGCCATCGCCGTGCCCCAGAGGGCGAAGGGCAGGAGCATCAACACCCAGCGCAGGGTCCGGGGCATGGGGCGGGCGTCCTGGGGCGGCGGTGGAGGTACGGGGGGCGGCGGGCAGGCCCCTCCGGGCCTTCTTTTTAAGATCCAGCCACCGCGCATCTCCACAATGCCCTGGCCCTGGTGCCGCAAGTCCCGACGAACCCTGGCGCGCATCGCCATCGAGGGGCCGATCGCCGGGGGCACCCGCGTCCGGGTGCTGAAGGCCATCGAACAGGTGCAGCAGCGGGAGTGCCCCGCCCTGCTGCTGCGCATCGACAGTCCCGGCGGCACCGTCGGTGACAGCCAGGAGATCCATGCGGCGCTGATGCGCCTGCGGGAGAAGGGCTGCCGGGTGGTGGCCAGCTTCGGCAACATCTCCGCCTCCGGCGGCGTCTATGTGGGGGTGGCGGCGGAGAAGATCGTCGCCAACCCCGGCACCATCACCGGCTCCATCGGCGTGATCCTGCGCGGCAATGATCTCTCCAGGCTGTTGAAGCGGATCGGCATCCGCTTCGAAACCGTCAAGAGCGGGCTTTACAAGGACATCCTTTCCCCCGACCGCGCCCTCTCCGAGGCGGAACGGCAACTGCTGCAGGAGCTGATCGACGCCAGCTACGGCCAGTTCGTGGCGGCGGTGGCCGCAGGCCGGGGCCTGGAGCCGGAGGTGGTGCGCAGCTTCGCCGACGGGCGGGTGTTCAGTGGCGCCCAGGCCCTGGAACTCGGCCTGGTGGATGTGCTGGGGGACGAAGAGCGCGCCCGCCGCCTGGCGGCGGAGCTGGCCGGGCTGGATCCGGAGAAGACCCGCACGGTCAGCTTCGGCAAACCGCCCCGGAAGCTGCTGGGGCTGCTGCCGGGGAGCACACTGCTGCAGCAGCTCTCCCACTCCCTGAGCCTGGAGCTGGCCTGGAGCGGCCAGCCCCTCTGGCTCCATCGCCCCTGACGTCATGAAGCCTGGTCTTGAGCTGAGGGCCCTGCGGGGGGCCACCACCGCCAGCGCCAACACCGGCGATGCGATCGCGGAGGCCGTGGCGGAACTGATCGAGGAGCTGCTGCAGCGCAACGACCTGGCAGGGGACCGGGTGCTCTCGGTGACCTTCTCCGTGACGGCCGATCTGGACGCCTGCTTCCCCGCCGCCATCGCCCGCCGCCGGGCCGACTGGGGCCGGGTCGCCCTGCTGGATTGCCAGCAGATGGCGGTGGCCGGAGACCTGCCCCGCTGCATCCGGCTGCTGGCCCACGCCTGGCTCGAGGCCGGCCGGGAGGAGGTCCACCCCTATCTGCGGGAGGCGGCACGGCTGCGGCCCGACCGGGCCGATGCGGGCCAGCCTTCGGCCCCAGCCAGCTCCCCCGCCGACCACTGAAGGCGCGGCAGACGCACAGGCGTGTTGAGACTTTCAGCATGAAGTTCCTCCCAGCCATGCCTTCCTTCCCGCGCGAGCGGTCCCAGCCCCTGACCCTGATCGGCCGCCTGGGCACCGCCGGCCTCGGCGCGCTGGCGGTCGCCGGCGCCACCCTCCTCTCCCCGCTCGCCCCCGCCCCGTCCCTGGCCCAGGGCACCCCCGGGCTGATGGAGTTCCGCTGGGAGAACAACAGGGACTACCGCAAGCTCTATTTCTTCACCACCGACACCACCCGTATGCAGCGGGCGGAGTACTACCTGATGCTGCGGCCGAAGGATCGCAAGACGGCGATCCTCAAGTTGAGCATCAGCGTTCCCAGCCACTTCGACAGCAAGATCGATCCCAAGCAGGTCAAGCTTTGCCGGATGAGTGAGGGCGGCATGCTCAAGAGAACCCGCTGCCTGGAAACGATTCCCGCCACGATCGAGGTGTCGGAGAACGGCCGATCGATCGAAATCTTTCCGGAAACGCCTGTCTCCGACAAGGACACGATCGGTGTCTACATGAACGTGTTCAACCCGTTCAACGCCGGCATGTATCAGTTCAACGCCCTGGCCCAGGCCCCCGGGGACATCCCGGTCTCGGGCTACCTGGGCAGCTGGCTGATCCAGATCGTGCCCAACAACACCAACTGATAGGGTGGCCGACTGAACCGAAAGCAGCATGACCAAGCGCACACTGGAAGGAACGAGCCGCAAGCGCAAGCGCGTGTCCGGCTTCCGGGTGCGGATGCGCACCCACACGGGCCGTCGCGTGATCCGCACCCGCCGCCGCCGCGGCCGGGCCCGCCTGGCGGTCTGAGGCCGGCCAGGAAGGTCCGTGGCCCTGCCACAGCAGCACCGGCTGAAGGGCCGAAGGGTCTTCGATCGTCTGTACCGCCAGGGACGTCGTTACCAGGGACCTGGGCTCCTGCTCAGGGTCTTGGTGGCCGATCCTTCCCTGCTGCCCCCCCGAAAGCCCACCGGAAAGCCCCGCGGCGGGACCCCCGGTACAACCCCCACCGCCAGCCCCTGGCGTTGCGGCATCGTGGTCAGCAGCAAGGTGAGCAAGCTGGCGGTCCGCCGCAATCGCCTGCGACGCCTTTTCCACGACCACCTGCGGCGCCACCCGCCCACCCCGGATCAGCCGCTCTGGCTGCTGATCACCCTCAAACCCGGCTGCCTCGAGCGCAGCGACGACCAGCTGCTGGGAGAATGCGGTCAACTGCTGCGCCAGGCAGGATTGCTCCTTGACCCCGGAGGACAGGGTGGAGAACAAACTCGAGATCAATGAGACGGTCTTCTACGAGGGCGGTCCCGCCAGGGGCGATCTGATCGTCAACCTGCTGTTCGGCCTCACCCTGATCGGCATTCCCTTCGCCGTGGGGGCCATCGTCCGGGCCCTGTGGCTGCGCTTCCGCATCACCAGCCGGCGCATCAGCGTCAGCGGCGGCTGGCTCGGCCGCGACCGCACCCAGGTGGTCTACAGCCAGATCCGCGAGGTGCGCTCGGTGCCGCGGGGCTTCGGCGCCTGGGGCGACATGGTGGTGGTGCTGAACGACGGCGCCAAGCTCGAAATGCGGGCCGTGCCGCGCTTCCGGGAGCTCGAGGCCTTCATCGAAGAGCAGCGCGAGAGCCGCGGCAAGGCCGCCGCCCGCACCTCAGGAGCCACCGGTGCTGCCGGCTTCGCGCCCCCGGTCCGTGAAAGCGCCTGACCACCGGACCCCCATCCGGTCTCCCCGGTCGGGCACACTGGCAGCCGAGATTCCCCACCCCAGCGCACCCCTGCCGTGATCGGCTACATCTCCGACAACCTGCTGCTCCCGATCCTTGATTTCTTCTACGGATTGGTTCCGAGCTATGGGCTCGCGATCGTGGCCCTCACCGTGGTCATCCGCCTGGCCCTGTTTCCGCTGAGCGCCGGCTCGATCCGCAGCGCCCGGCGTATGCGCATCGCCCAGCCGGTGATGCAGCAGCGCCAGGCGGAGATCAAGGCCAAGTACGCCAACAACCCCCAGAAGCAGCAGGAAGAGCTGGGCAGCCTGATGAAGGAGTTCGGCAGCCCCCTTTCGGGCTGTCTGCCGCTGCTGGTGCAGATGCCGATCCTGTTCGCCCTTTTTGCCACCCTGCGGGGGTCACCCTTCGCCGACGTCCCCTACGCGATCAACCTCAAGGTGCTTCCGGCCGAGGAGATCGCCGCGGTGGAGGCCAAGCCTTTCAACAGCGCCAGCCACTCCATCTTCATCAGCGAGACCGAGCACGTGCCGGTGGTCGCCAGCCTCGAGGGCGGCACCAAGCTCGGCGTCGGCGCCACGGCTCAGGTGGAGCTGCACGCCAAGGACGGCACCAGCTTCGCCTCCCTGCTGGGCACCGTGGAGCACGGCGACAGCTTCACCCCGAGCTGGGTGGTGACCAAGGGGGAGAGCGTGGTGCAGGTGGATGATCAGGGCCGGATCACCGCCCTGGCCCCCGGCGATGCCACCGTCGAGGCCCGCATTCCCGGTCTGGCGGCCCGCAGCGGTTTCCTGTTCATCAAGGCCCTGGGCCAGGTGGGCTTCTACACCGATGGCGCCGTCAACTGGGACATCGCCATCCTGGTGGGGGCCTTCGGCGCCACCCTGTTCGCCTCCCAGCTGCTCTCCGGCATGGGCATGCCCGCCAACCCCCAGCAGGCCACCGCCAACAAGATCACCCCGGTGATGATCACGGCCATGTTCCTGTTCTTCCCGCTGCCGGCGGGGGTGCTGCTCTACATGGTGGTGGCGAACGTGTTCCAGGGCGTCCAGACCTTCCTGCTCACCCGTGAGGCCCTGCCCGACAACCTGCAGGCGATCCTCGACAAGCAGCTCGCCCAGCAGCCGGCCACCGCCACGGCCGGTGGCGGCAGCGGTGGCGGCCGCCTCCCCTTCGAGCCCAAGACCAAGAAATGACCCGGCTGCAGCCGCTGCCCCTGCAGGAGTTGCGGCTGCTGAGCGAGGGCCGCAGCTGGCCCGTCGACCAGCCAATCGCCGGCCTGGCCAGCCTCACCCCCGTGCGCGGCCGGGTGCGGGCCCTCCACCACGGCACGGTGCTGGAGGTGGAGGGCACGGCGGAGACGATCATCACCCTCTGCTGCGACCGCTGCCTGCAGACCTACAACCACGCCCTGGGCGCCAAGGCCCGGGAGCTGCTGGAGATCGCCGTCTCCGGCCCCGATGAGGAGGAGGAGGTGCTGTTCGCCGCCGAGGATCCAGTGGAGCGCCTCGATCCCGGCGGCAACTTCGATCCGGAGCGCTGGCTGTTCGAGCAGCTCAGCCTGCAGCTGCCCCTGGTGAACCGCTGCGGGCCCGACTGCCCCGGCCCGCCGCTGCCCAGCGGCGACGCCAGCGGGGAAGGGGGCGGCGATCCCCGCTGGGCGGCCCTCCGCTCCCTGCGCTGAGCCATGGCCCATGACCTGGCCGACCAGCTGGATCTTCTGATCCGCTCCCGCACGCCGATCCTCTGGATCCGCAGCCTCGAGGAGGAGCGGGTGGAGGGGCTGCTGGAGCGGGCCGCCCAGCGCCTGGGGGGCCGCACCCTGCTCCGCTGGGACTTCATCGGCGGGCTGAGCGGGATCCCGAGCCTGGAGGGGCAGGCGGTGCGTCAGCCGATGGGGGCCCTCGGCGCCCTCGACGGGCTGCCGGCCGAGCAGGGGGCGATCCTGCTGCTGAAGGACTTCCACCGCTACGCCGATGATCCCGGCGTCTGCAGGCGCCTGCGCAACCTGGCCGCGGGCCTGCGGCAGGTGCCCCACACCCTGGTGATCAGCGCCCCGGAATGGCAACTGCCGCGGGAGCTGGAGGACAGCATCACCCTGCTGGAGCTGCCCCTGCCCGAGGCCGGGGAGATCGGCCGCCTGCTGCGGGCCATCGCCGAGGCCAGCGGCCAGCCGCTGGAGCCTGGGGTGCTCGAGCAGCTCACCGCCGCCTGCCACGGGCTGAGCGAGCAGCGGGTCCGCCAGCTGGCGGCCCGGGCCCTGGCCCGGCGGGGGCAGCTGGGCATCGAGGACCTGGCGGAGGTGCTGGAGGAGAAGCGCCAGGCCATCGCCCGCAGCGAACTGCTGGAGTACTGCCCCACCGAGGCCACCCCGGCCGACATCGGCGGGCTGGAGACCCTCAAGCACTGGCTGGAGCAGCGCCACCGGGCCTTCAGTGACGAGGCCCAGCGCTACGGCCTGCCCCTGCCCCGGGGGGTGCTGCTGATCGGCCCCCAGGGCACCGGCAAGTCGCTCACCGCCAAGGCGATCGCCCACAGCTGGGCCATGCCGCTGCTGCGCCTCGACGTGGGCCGCCTGTTCGCTGGCCTCGTGGGGGCCAGTGAGGCGCGCACCCGGGAAATGATCCAGCGGGCCGAGGCCATGGCCCCCTGCGTGCTCTGGATCGACGAGATCGACAAGGGCTTCGGCGGGGGCGATGGTCGCAGCGACGGCGGCACCAGCCAGCGGGTGCTGGCCAGCCTGCTCACCTGGATGGCGGAGAAGAGCAGCGCCGTGTTCGTGGTGGCCACCGCCAACGCCGTGGAGCGGCTGCCGGCGGAACTGCTGCGCAAGGGCCGCTTCGACGAGATCTTCCTGCTGGAACTGCCCGATGCGGAGGAACGCCGGGCGATCCTGGATCTGCAGCTGCGGCGGCGGCGGCCCCGGCACGCCATCCCCCTCGATGTGCTGGTGGACCGCACCGCCGATTTCTCCGGCGCCGAACTGGAGCAGACCGTGATCGAGGCCATGCACCTGGCCTTCGGAGAAGGTCGGGAGCTCGTCGAGGCCGATCTGATCGCGGCGGCCAGCCAGGTGGTGCCGCTGTCGCGCACGGCCCGGGAGCAGCTGGAGGCGCTGCGCAGCTGGGCCAGCAGCGGCCGGGCGCGGCCGGCCTCAGCCAGCGGCAGGGCTTCCTGAGGCGAATCGGCACGAAAGTGGAAGACATTCAAGGCATCGAAGCGACCCGATGTAACGGCTTCATGAAGAACAACCACGCCTGGTAACAGCTTCGCCGGGCCGGCAGTGACGAACGATTCATCGCCCGTAGCGTCAGCCCATCAACCGTGATGAAGCCGCCGTGACCCCGAGCCCCAGCCCCCGCTCCGGCAGCGAACTCACCTCCCAGCTCGCCGTGGCCAGCCTCGGTGCCGGCGTGATCACCACCCTGGCGGTGGCCCAGGGCCAGAGCCCCCTGACGGCCCTTGGCATCACCCTGTTCTCGGCCGTGGCGGCCGTGGTGGTGGGCCAGGTGATCGCCAGCAACTGATCCATCAGCCCTTGCCCGCCGCCAACGCCATCCCCCTGCGGGCCTTGATGCCCGCCCTGGCGAACAAGACCTATTTCAATTTCGGCGGCCAGGGGCCCCTGCCCTCCCCATCGCTGGGGGCGATCAGCGCGTCCTTCGCCACCATCCAGGAGCTGGGCCCCTTCAGCGACGACGTCTGGCCCTACGTGAACCGCACCGTTTCCGGGCTGCGCCAGCGGTTGGCGGCCTGGTTCGGGGTGGTCCCCGAGCGGGTGGCCTTCACCGAGAACGTCACCTCGGGGTGTGTGCTGCCCCTCTGGGGCCTGCCCTGGCAGGAGGGCGATGAACTGCTCGTCAGTGATGCCGAGCATTACGGCGTGGTGGCCGCCCTGGAGGAGCTGGCCCGGCGCCACCGGCTGCGCATCACCTCCCTGGCGGTGGCCGACCTGGACGGGGACGTTGACGCCACGGCAGCGGCGGTGGGCGAGCGGCTGGAGGCCGCCCTCACCCCCCGCACCCGGCTGGTGGTGCTCTCCCACCTGCTCTGGAACACCGGCCAGACGATGCCGATCGCGGCGGTGGCGGCCCGGCTGGCCGGCCATCCCCGCCACCCCTGGCTGCTGGTGGATGCGGCCCAGTCCCTGGGCAGCCTGCCGGTGGCCGAGGCGGCGGCCGCCGCCGACATCTATGCCTGCACCGGCCATAAGTGGTGCTGCGGACCGGAGGGGCTCGGTGCGGTGGCCCTCTCCGAACGTCTGCTGGCGGAGAGCAGCCCCACCCTCATCGGCTGGCGCACCCTGGAGCACGACGGCCCCGGTGCCGGCGGCTACCACCGGGACGCCCGCCGCTTCGAGGTGGCCACCTCCTGCACGCCCCTGTTCGCCGGGCTGGACTGCTCCCTGCAGCTGCTGGAGGCCGAAGGCGATGCCGACGGGCGGCTGGCGGCGATCCGACAGCGCAGCCGCCAGCTGTGGGAGGGCCTGCAGCGGATTGGCGGGGTCCGGACCCTGCTGGCGGTGCCCCCGCCGGCGGGGCTGGTGAGCTTCACCATGGCAGGGGGCTCAGGAGAGCCGCTCGATCCGGCCGCCGTCGTGAAGCGGCTGGGGGAGCGGGGGACCTGGCTGCGAACCCTGGAGTCCCCCCGCTGCGTGCGGGCCTGCACCCACCTGGTCAGCACCGCCGACGAGGTGGAGAGGCTGCTGGTTCAGCTGGCCGAGGGCTGAACGGCGGCCCTACGGAAGTTCAGTCCTGGAGAGTCCCGGGTGTGGGAACTCAGTTCCCGCCCTGGGCCATGCCGACGGGAATCCGCGGCACGGGGAAGCCATGTTTGCCAAGGACCTCCACGATCATCCGGTTGGTATCGAAATAAACCTGCCAGTAGTTGTCGGTGTGGGTGTAGGGACGGACCGCCAGCCGGGGGCCCCGCTCGCTGAACTCCAGCACCTCGATGTCCGCCGGGGTATTGGGATCCTGGTTGGGAACGGCCTTGATCCCCTCCTTCAACAGGGCGATGGCCTTGGCCACGTCAGCGCTGTTATCGAGCTGGGCGACAAGATCGACCCGCCGGTATGGGTGGGAGGAGAAGTTCTGGATCGTGTCGGAGAAGAGCTTGCCGTTGGGAACGATGTTGCGGACGCAATCCATGGACTGGATGGAGGTAACGAACATGCCGATCTCCTCCACCGTTCCCGTCACGCCACCGGCGGTGATGAAGTCGCCAACACTGAATGGACGGAAGACCTGCAGGAAGACCCCCGCCGCAAAGTTGCTGAGCATGCCGCTCCAGGCAGCCCCGATGGCCACACCGGCACCAGCCAGAAGGGCGGCGAAACTGGCGGTCTGAATACCGAAGAAGCCGAGGATCGCGACAACCAGGATGACCCTGAGAACCGCCCCCAGAATGTTGATCAGATAGCCGATGACCGTGGGGTCAAGGGTGCCGGAGGACAGCCCCCTTCTGAGGATCCGCAGGGCAAACCTGATGCACCAGCCACCGGCGATCCATAGGGCGACGGCACCGGCGAACTTGAACAGAAAGGGGATGACGACACTCGCCACCAGAGCCAGGTTTGTCGGCATCAGACCAGAGAGGGCATTTCAATCCGGATCAACGTATCAACGCTGATGCAGATCTGCAGCGATTCGTCCGGAAATCTTCCGACATCCTCCACACCATTGATCGCCTTTCCCTGACAGGGCCCGTCCGAGCGGGGGACGGAAAGGCGCCGATCAGTGCTCCCCGGCCTCCAGCAGATGGCGCTGCACCCAGCCCGCCAGGAGCGCGCCCACGATCGGAGCCAGCCAGAACAGCCACAGCTGACCGATCGCCTCACCCCCCACCCAGAGGGCCACCCCGGTGCTGCGGGCCGGGTTCACCGAGGTGTTCGTCACCGGAATGCTGATCAGGTGGATGAGCACCAGCGACAGGCCGATCGGCACCCCGGCGAAGTCCTTGATCGCGTCACGGTGGGTGGAGCCCAGGATCACCAGCAGGAAGAAGAAGGTCAGCAGCACCTCGATGATCAGTGCCGCCCAGAAGCCGTAGCCACCCGGGGAATGGGCGCCGAAGCCGTTGGTGGCCAGGGGGTTGCTGCCGATCAGCTCAAACCCCTTGCGGCCGCTGGCGATGCCGTAAAGAAGCCCACCGGCCAGGACACCGCCCAGCACCTGGGCGACGACGTAGGGCAGCAGGGCCGAGCCGGGGAAGCGGCCACTGGCCCACAGACCGAAGCTCACAGCCGGATTGATGTGGCAGCCGGAGACATGGCCGATGGCGTAGGCCATCGTCAGCAGGGTCAGACCGAAGGCCAGGGCCACCCCGAGGAATCCCAGTCCCAGCGGATTGGACTCCCCCTGGCCGTAGGGGAACACGGCCGCCAGGACCGCACTGCCACAGCCTCCGAACACCAGCCAGAACGTGCCGAGCAGTTCCGCCAGGAACCGCTTCGGCATGGGAACGGGAGCGGTCATGGCTGGGGATGGCCTGAAGAGGGCTCACCCTATCGACCGATCTCCCCCCTGCTCAGCCAGCGACGCGGACCTGCAGCGCCCGGGCGGCCTCCTCCCGGTCATCGAAATGCACCTTGGTGGTGCCGAGGATCTGGTAATCCTCATGGCCCTTGCCGGCGATCAGCACCAGGTCGTCGGGCGCCGCCGCAGCGATGGCGGCGGCGATCGCCGCGGCCCGGTCCCCCTCCACCACCAGTTCGGTGCCGGCGGGGATCCCCGCCACTACGTCAGCGAGGATCCGCTGGGGATCCTCGGTGCGGGGGTTGTCGGAGGTCACCACCACCGCGTCGGCGAGGCGGGCGGCGATCTCCGCCATCAGGGGACGCTTGGTGCGGTCCCGGTCACCGCCGCAGCCGAACACACAGATCAGCCGACCCTGGCAAAACGGCCGGCAGGCGGCCAGGGCATTGGCGAGGCCGTCGGGGGTGTGGGCGTAATCCACCAGCACCGACGGCAGGGGAGCCCCCGCCGGCCCGCCCACCCGCTCCATGCGTCCAGGCACACCCCGGAAGCTGGCCAGGCCATCGAGCAGCGGCGGCAGGGCCAGACCCTGCTGCAGCAGGGCCCCCACCGCCTCCAGCAGGTTCATCAGGTTGAAGCGGCCCACCAGGGGCGAGCGGAAGGCCCCCTCCCCGAGCGGACTGTGCAGGCGGCCGCTGACCCCGTCGGCACCCATCACCAGATCACTGATGTGCAGCTCCACCGCCGCATCCTCCAGGGAACTGCGCCAGCAGGGGCCGGCGCCGGCTTCCGGGCCGGCTGCGGTCAGCCGTTCGGCCAGGCGGGCCCCCCAGGGGTCGTCCACGTTGACCACAGCGCCGCCATCGAGCAGGCCTGGGGCGAACAGCCGCGCCTTGGCCTCGAAGTAGGCCTCCATTGTCAGGTGGTAGTCGAGGTGGTCCTGGGTGAGGTTGGTGAACACCGCTCCGGCGAAGCGACAGCCGGCCACCCGCCCCTGATCGAGGGCGTGGGAGCTCACCTCCATGGCGGCGATGCCGCTGCCGGCGGCCACGGCCTGGGCCAGGTCGGCCTGCAGCAGATCGGCGAAGGCGGTGGTGTGGGTGGCCGTGGCGCTGTAGCCCGGCCAGCGGTTCTGCAGGGTGCCGAACAGGGCTGAGGGGTGGCCCGCCGCCGCCGCCAGGTGCTCGATCAGGTAAGTGGTGGTGGTCTTGCCGTTCGTGCCGGTGACGCCGATCAGCGCCAGGCGACGGCTGGGCTGGCCCCAGAACTCCGCCGCCAGACGACCGGCCCAGAGGGCCAGGGGGGGGTCCACCACCAGCACCGGATCGCCGGGGGCCGGGGGCCGTACGGCGGCCGCCGCCGGCCCGATCACCGCCGCCACCGCGCCGGCGGCCAGCGCCTCGGGCCAGAAGCTGCCGCCATCCACCGCCGTGCCGGGCAGGCCCACGAACAGGGTGCCGGCGCCGACGCGGCGGGAATCGCAGCTGACGCCGCTGACCACCGCCTGGGCCAGGGCGCCGGTGGGGTCGGGTAGCGGCGGCAGGCCCACCTGTTGCAGGAGCGGCTGAAGCAGCGGTGACATGGCGGCGCCGGCGGCGTCCGGCGGGACGGAGCTGGCGCCTGTCATAGCGTGACGCTCAGCGCACGCCCTGCTTGATCAGCCAGGCCTGCAGCTGGGCTCCCGCCAGCCGCGGGGACACCCGGGGAAGCTCCCGCAGGGGGCCGTCGGCTCCGGCCGGCACCGCCAGCACGGGCACGGCCAGCCCGTAGCGCCCCTGCAGGGCCGGATCGGTGTCCACATCGATCACCTGCAGGAGCTGGGGGGGATCGAGGGCCCCCAGCTTCTCCTCGAGGCCTTCGCACAGGCAACAGCCCTGGCGGGAGAACAGCAGCAGTTCCTGCATCAGTCCGGGACCGGGTCGCAGCCGCAGGGGGTGAAGGGGTGGCAGCGGCAGACGCGCGTCACGGTCAGCCAGCCGCCGCGCCAGGGTCCGTGGCGGCTGATCGCCTCCAGCCCGTAGGCGCTGCAGCTGGGAATGAAGCGGCAGCGGGGGCCCAGCAGGGGGGAGATCCAGCGCCGGTAGGCACGGATCAGGCCCAGCAGCAGGGCGGCCACGGCGGCGGAGAGGGGGGAGGCCGGAGCGGCCGGCAGGGCGCCCTGGAGAAGGCCGGGACCGTCGCCGCCTAGGGTGGGTGGTTGGCGCAGCACGCGCAGGCCTGCGGGTTCCTCCAGCATGCCGCAGCCGCGAGCCGCCCCGTCTGGCCCCAGGGCCGCAACGTCCACCTTCGTCACCTTCCCTTATGTCTCGCTACCGCGGCCCTCGCCTGAGGATCACGCGGCGCTTGGGGGACCTTCCCGGTCTCACCCGTAAGGCCGCCAAACGGTCTTACCCCCCCGGTCAGCACGGCCAAGCCCGTCGCAAGCGCTCCGAATACGCGATCCGTCTCGAAGAAAAGCAGAAACTGCGTTTCAACTACGGCATTTCCGAACGTCAGCTGGTGCGCTACGTGAAGAAAGCCCGTGCCCAGGAGGGTTCCACCGGAACCAACCTGCTCAAGCTGCTCGAGAACCGACTCGACAACATCTGTTTCCGCCTCGGCCTCGGCCCCACCGTTCCCGGCGCCCGCCAGCTGGTGAACCATGGCCACGTCACCGTGAACGGCCGGGTGGTGGACATCCCCAGCTACCAGTGCAAGGCCGGCGACGTCGTCGCCATCCGCGAGCGCAAGTGCAGCAAGGCCCTCGCAGAAGCCAACCTGGCTTTCCCCGGCCTGGCCAACATCCCGCCCCACCTTGAGTTCGACAAGGCCAAGATGACCGCCAAGGTGGGCGGCCGCATCGAGCGCGAATGGGTCGCCCTCGAGATCAACGAACTGCTGGTGGTGGAGTTCTACAGCCGCAAGGTCTGAGCCCCGTCCCCCTGCCACAGCCGCCGCCGGTTCGCCTGCGGCGGTGAGCCGTCCGCGTCCGCTGCCGCTAGGTATGGACGCGGACGGCTTTGTTCTGAGGCCAGGCAGATGAGCGGCAGCTTCACCGACCACTTCGGCTCCGTCTCCGGGGCCTACGCCCACTACCGGCCCACCTATCCGGCGCCCCTGTTCACCTGGCTGACCGGGGTGGCCCCCACACGCCGGCAGGCCTGGGACTGCGCCACCGGAACGGGTCAGGCCGCCATCGCCCTGGCCGACCATTTCGACGCGGTGGTGGCCACCGATGCCAGCGCCGGCCAGCTCGCCGCCGCCCGCCCCCACCCCGGCGTGCACTACCGGCAGGCGCCGGCGGAGAGCTCCGGCCTCGAGACCGACAGCGTGGACCTGGCCACGGTGGCCCAGGCGCTGCACTGGTTCGATCGGCCCCGGTTCTTCGCCGAGGTGGAGCGGGTGCTGCGCCCCGGCGGCGTGCTGGCGGTCTGGAGCTACGGCATCCCCCACCTGGAGGGCGAGGCGCCCGATGCCCTGCTGCAGCAGTTCTACGCCGACATCGTCGGGCCCTACTGGCCCCCCGAGAAGGCGCTGGTGGAGAACGGCTACCGCGACCTGGCGCTGCCCTTCACGGCCCTGCCGGCCCCGTCGTTCGCCATGGAAGCCGACTGGACCCTGGAGCAGCTGCTGGGCTACTGCGCCAGCTGGTCGGCCAGCGCCCGCTACCGGGCCGCCCTCGGCCGCGACCCCCTGGAGCTGCTGCGTCCGGCCCTGGCGGCCGCCTGGGGGGAGACGGCGCTGGGGCGGCGCATCCACTGGCCCCTGACCCTCAAGGCTTCACGTCTGGGCCCGGCGTAGGAACAGGGGGTCCGGCGACTGGGGTGGCGGCGGCCTGCAGCGGCAGCCTGGGCAGGGCAAGGTGGGGACGGTTGGATCAGCGTCCGAACCGGGCACCGGACTTTGGAGCTCCCGCCGGGTCTGGGCAGAGCAGCTCCACCAGGCCCGTGGCGAAGGCCTCCCGATCCACGGGCATGACCTCCTTGCCGTGGAGCATGTCCTGACACATCACCACATGGATCAGGGAACCGAGAAACACCCAGGCCAGGAGGGTGGGATCCCCCTGCCGGGGCCCCTGGCATGCGCCCACGAGTTCGGTGAGGGCCAGGAAGCTTTTCTGGTGGATCTGGGTCATGAACCCCTGTGCCAGGGCAGGGAAGCGGTCCGACTCACCGATCAGCAGCCGCAGAAAGGCCAGAAACTCCGGGTATGTGTGGTGCACATCCAACATGCGGCGGGCCAGCATGTGCATGGCCTGGCGGGGGTCGGCTGGCAGGGCCTCCGCGTCATCACCCCCGAAGAGGAGGGCGAAGTCCCGCTCGATCATGTGGCGGGTGAGGGCCTTGAACAGCGACTCTTTGTCGGCGAAATGGCTGTAGACCGTGGCCTTGGAGACGCCGGCGGCGCGGGCAACCCGGTCCATGCTTGTGGCGGCGTAGCCATGTGCCAGGAACTCCTGCATCGCGCCGGCCAGGATGGCGGCCGCCTTCTCCCCTGAGAGCTGCCGGACGGAAGGGGGCAAAGCGGAAGACATCAATGGATCCATCGTGGCGCCCGACGGGCCTTGGGGGCTCCTGACGGGCCATGGGGAGGGTGGGATGACTTCAACAGGCTCGAGTGTCGCTTGTCAAAGCTGGACTATACGGTTTAGTTTGGACAAGCTCCCATCAGGATCCGTCCATGGACCAGCCCCTTCCGGCTCCCCGGCCGTTGAAGCCCTGGCTCGCCACCTCCACCCTGGCCCTCGGGATCGGCTTGGCCGTCCTCATCCATCGGGGCGGCACGGCGCCAAGGCCGGAGACCACCCCCGCCCTGAATCCGGACACGCCACCCAGCAGCGTCACCACCCTCGGACGCCTCGAACCGGTCGGAGCCGTGGTGACGGTGGCCCCTCCCGCCGCCTCCCCGGGAGGCGCACCGGCCCGCATCCGCCAGCTCCGGGTGGAAGAGGGGGACCGGGTGGAGAGCGGCAGCGTTATCGCCGTGCTCGACAGCCAGCCCCGGCTTGAGGCCGCCGTTCAGGAGGCGGAGGCCCAGCTGCGGCTGGCTGAGGCCCGCTTGGCGGTGGCCGCCGCCGACCAGCGCCGTGAGGAACTGGTGCAGCAGGCCAGGGTGGAACGCCTCGAAGCCGAATTCCGCACGGCCCGCCTGGAGGAGAACCGCCACCAGTCGCTTTTCGTGAATGGCGCCGTCTCAGCCTCCCTCCGGGATGCCAAGCGCCTGGACCGTGAGACGGTGGGGGCCCAGCTGGCGGAGGCCAGGGCCCTTCTGCTGCGCTCCCAGGCTGCCGCAGGGGTACCCGAAGCCGTTGGGCTGGATGTGGCTGCCGCCCGCCGTCAGCGCGACCAGGCGGGTGCCGCCCTGGTGCGGGTGCTGGCTGAGCGTGAGGACAGCCTGGTGCGCGCGCCCATCAGCGGCAGGATCCTGAGCGTGCTGAGCCGGCCCGGCGAGGCCCTCGACAGCGAGGGGGTGGTCCAGATGGGGCGCACCGATGCGATGCAGGTGGTGGCCGAGGTGTACCAGAGCGATGTGCCCAGGGTGCGCCTGGGCGCTCCTGTGACCATCACCAGCCCGGCCCTTAGCCAGCCGCTGGAAGCTCGCGTCAGCCGCATCGGCGCCATGGTGAAGCGTCAGACCCTGATCAACACCGACCCCAGTGCCAACAACGACAGCCGGGTGGTGGAGGTGCGGGCCCTGCTGACCCCTGCCAGCAGCCGGCGGGCGGCAGCCCTCACCAACCTCCAGGTCACCGCACGGATCCAGCGATGACGGTTCGCGACCGATTGGCGGCCTTGGTCCGCCGTGGGGGCCAGCGCATTCCCCTGGGGTGGCGGCAACTGCGCCACGACCGCAGCCGCCTGGCCGTGGCCGTGGCCGGCATTACCTTCGCCGACGTACTCATGTTCACCCAGCTGGGCTTCCAGGCCGCCCTTTACGACGCCAACACTCAGCTCAACCGTGCATTCGCGGCCGATCTGGTGCTGCTCAGCCCGAAGGCCCAGAACCTCCAGAACCTCTCCACCTTCCCGCGACGGCGCCTGCTCCAGGCGACGGACGTACCCGGCGTGGCCCATGGGCAGGGCATCTACCTCCAGAACCTCACCTGGCGCAATCCCCAGACACGCCAGAACGCCACCGTCCAGGTGCTGGGTGTGGACCCCGACGCCCGCGTGCTGAACCTGCCGGAGCTGAACCGCCAGCGCGACCGTCTCAAGCTGCCCGACACCGTGCTGTTCGATCGTCTGGCCCGCGGCTCCTACGCCCGGACCATCGCCCGGCTGGAGCAGGGCCACAGCGTGAGCACCGAAGCCGAGAGGCGCAGCCTCACCATCGCCGGTCTGTTCACCCTCGGGGCGTCCTTCGGCGCAGATGCCACGCTGGTGATGGGCGACCAGAGCCTGTTGCGTCTGTTCCCGATGCGGGATCCGGGCAGCCTCAGCCTCGGACTGCTGCGTCTCCAGCCCGGGGTCGATCCACAGCGGGTGGCGGCCGCGATTGACAGATACCTGCCTGAGGACGTCCGGGTACTGACCCTGGCCGAGTACGTCCGCTTCGAGGAGAACTACTGGCGCACGGCCAGCCCCATTGGTGTGATCTTCGGGCTCGGCACGGCCATGGCCTTCCTGGTGGGCGTGGTCATCGTCTTCCAGGTGCTGACCACCGACGTGAACGCCCATCTGGGCGAGTACGCCACCTTCCGGGCCATGGGCTTCCGCCAGCGCTATCTGCTCCTGGTTGTGGTGGAGCAGGCCCTGGTGCTGGCGGCTCTTGGGTTCCTTCCCGGGGCGACCATCCAGCTGGGCCTCTATGCCCTGGCGGCCCAGGCCACCGCCCTGCCCATCGCCATGACCGCTCCGCGGGCCCTCCTGGTCTTCGGCCTCACCCTGCTGATGTGCCTGGCCTCCGGCGCCATCGCCAGCCGCCGGCTCCAGGGCGCGGATCCGGCGGAGCTGTTCTGATGGCGCCTTCCCTGCCTGCACGCGAAGAACCCGTGGTGGCCATCAGCGGGCTCCAGCACCACTTCGGTGCAGGCTCTCTGCGGCGCCGGGTGCTGGACGGCATCGACCTAGAGATCCACGCCGGGGAGATCGTGCTGCTCACAGGCCCCTCCGGCTCCGGCAAGACCACCCTGCTCACTCTTATCGGCGGCCTGAGATCGGCCCAGAACGGAAGTCTGCGAATCCTTGGCCAGGAACTCATGGGGGCCGGTCCGAAACGGCTGACCCTGGCGCGGAGGCAGCATGGCTACATCTTCCAGGCCCACAACCTCCACCGAAGCCTCACGGCACTGGAGAACGTGCGCATGGCGCTCGAGATGGGCGGCAACCTTGACGCCGACGCCATGGTGGAGCGGGCCGGGTCGATGCTCGCCGCCGTTGGGCTCGAGGCCCACCGACACGCCTACCCCGACCAGCTCTCGGGAGGCCAGAAACAGCGGGTGGCCGTTGCCCGTGCCCTGGTGAACGGTCCGCCTCTGGTGCTGGCCGATGAGCCGACCGCAGCCCTTGACAGTCGCTCCGGAAGGGAGGTGGTGGGATTGATGCAGCGTCTGGCCCGGGAGCAGCGCTGCACGATCCTGATCGTGACCCATGACAGCCGCATCCTGGATGTGGCGGACCGGACCATAGAAATGGAGGACGGCCGGCTCAGGTCAGCACGGTGATCGCCCCATTGATTCAGTCCACCATCCCGCCGGCGTGCTGGCCGCAGACGGTCAAGGCATCGCAGCTGGGGCCGCCGAAGGGGCACCGGACACGTCCTGGTTGGGCATCGCATCTGAAGGAGGTTGCATGAGTACAAATCTGTCCCAGCTACCATCCGACTTGCCCCGCCCGATTGATGATGGTGCGGCAGCGCACCTTGAAGGGTCTGTTTTGCCGAGTGTCGTGCTCCATGCCACTGACGGCGGTGCAGTCAACCTGGGCGAGTTGAAGGACAGACTTGTCATCTATGTTTATCCAATGACCGGGCGCCCCGGTGTGCCCTTGCCGGATGGATGGGATGGCATCCCCGGTGCGCGAGGTTGCACTCCCCAGTCCTGTAGCTTTCGAGACCACTTTGGCGAACTCAAGGAGCTTGGAACCGGAGTCTTCGGGTTGAGCGCTCAGACAACCCAGTATCAGCGTGAAGCCCGTGACCGGCTGCATCTGCCCTTCCATCTGTTGAGCGACAGTGCGCTGCTTCTGAAGGGTGCGCTGTGGCTGCCGACGTTCACTGTCGCAGGCATGGAGTTGTTCAAGCGACTCACGCTCATCGCTGAGCACGGCAAGATTCGAAAAGTGTTCTATCCAGTCTTTCCTCCCGATCGCAACGCCGATGACGTCCTCTTGTGGCTCCGGTCTGATGCCCAACCAAGCGCTGCAGCGGACGCGCCGCAAGCGGCGTGTCCCTGAGCTTTGGCAATCTTCTGCAGGTAGCCGGTGTAGGTGGGGGACCGGGTGGCGTGGTGGAGTCGACGGCATCGATGACATCCTGCTGCAGGTAGGCCATGTCGAGGAAGTGGGCCTTCCGGGACGACTCCATGGACGCCTACATCGAAACCATCCGCCACACCGCCAGCTGTCACTCCCCCTGGGATGTCGTGTCCGGTGGACAACACGTGGTTCACCCACATCGCCGTGGCGGCCGCCATCATCGAAACTCTGGATTCCCTGCACCAGCATGTTCCCGAGCTGAGCCCGGAAGGTCGCGCCCAGCTGGACGAAGCCCGGGCCATCCTCGGGAAGGACTGAGCCGCGCCCCCCAGCGACCCCGGAGGCCTCAGCCCCCGATCAGGTTCTCCAGGGCCGCCGTGACATCGTCCTGGCGCATCAGCGCCTCCCCCACCAGCACCGCATCGGCGCCGGCGCCGACGGCCCGATCCAGGTCCTGGCGGCTGAACAGGCCCGATTCGCTCACCAGCAGGGCACCGCGCCCGCGCACCCGCTCACCGAAGGCGGCCATCAGTTGTTCGGTGGTGGCCAGATCCACCGTGAAGCTGGCCAGGTCGCGGTTGTTGATGCCGATCAGGGTCACACCCTCCAGCTGCAGCACCCGCTCCATCTCGGCCGCGTCATGCACCTCCACCAGCACCGCCAACCCCAGGCCGCGGGCCACCTTGAGCAGGTAGGCCAGATCCTGGTCGGTGAGGATCGCGGCGATCAGCAGGGCGGCGTCGGCCCCGGCGGCCCGGGCCTGGAACAGCTGGTAGGGGCTGAGGATGAAGTCCTTGCAGAGCAAGGGGAGTTCCACCGCCTCCCGCACCGCCACCAGCACCTCGAAGCCCCCCTGGAAGAAGCGCTTGTCGGTGAGCACCGACAGGCAGCTGGCACCGCCGTCGCGGTAGCCGCGGGCGATGGCGACGGGGTCGAAATCCTCCCGGATCACCCCCTTGCTGGGGCTGGCCTTCTTGATCTCGGCGATCACCGCCGGTTTGCGGCAGCTGGCCCGCAGGGCCGCCGCGAAATCCCGGGTGGGGGGCAGGTCGGCCACCTGCTGCTTGAGGGACTCCAGGCTCACCCGTTCCCGGGCGGCCGTCACTTCCCGGTCCTTCTCCCAGACGATCTCCTCGAGGATGTGGCGGGGGCTCTCCTCGGGATGGGGGGTGCCGAATTCCAGGTGGGCCACCCGCACCGAGGGGTTGGGGGGCCGGCGACGGATCTCCATCTCAGGCACCCACAGGCGTGGCCAGGCTGGCGGCCGCCTGCTTGTAGGCCACTTCCACCACCTCGGAGAGGGTGGGGTGGGTGTGCACCTCGCTGGCCAGCTGCCGCACCCCCTGGCGCCGGGCCACCGCATTGGCGATCTCCTGGATCAGGTCAGCGGCATGCAATCCATAGATGTGGGCCCCGAGCACCTCGCCGGTGTCCTTGCGGAACAGCAGCTTGAGCAGGCCGTCGCTCTCCAGTTCGGCCAGGGCCTTGGAGTTGGCCTTGAAGTAGCTGCGCACCGCTCCCAGCTCGAAGCCCTCGGCGGCGGCCAGCTCCCTGGCGTCGGCTTCCGACAGCCCCACCGAGCTGATCTCCGGGTGGGTGAAGGTGGCGGCGGGGATCGAGCGGTAATCGATGCGGCGGGCGTGGCCGAGGATGTTCTCGATCGCCACCGTGCCCTGGGCGGCGGCCGTGTGGGCCAGCATCATTTTTCCGGTCACGTCACCGACGGCCCACAGGTGGGGCACGGGCGCCCCGTTCGCCAGCACCCGCAGGCCGTCGTCCACGGGGATGAAGCCCCGGTTGGTCTCCACCCCCACGCTGGCCAGGTTGAGGTCCTTGCTCACGGGCACCCGGCCGGTGGCCACCAGCACCGCGTCCACCTCCAGGATCTCCACCGGCTCGCGGGTGGCCATGTCCACCAGTTCGATCCTCACCGGGCAGCCGGGGGTGATCTTGCTGGCGAGCACGCCGGAGCGGGCATCGATGTCGCGGCCGTCGATCAGGTGGCGAGCGGCGATCTTGGCGATGTCCGGGTCGAAGGTGGGCATCACCCGATCGAGCGCCTCGATCATGGTGACTTCACAGCCCAGGGCCGTGTAGACATCGGCGAATTCCAGGCCGATGTAGCCGCTGCCGATGATCGTGATCCAGCGGGGCAGCCACTCCAGGTTGATGGCCTCGTCGCTGGTGAACACGGTGCGGCCATCGGTCTCGATGCCGGGGGGCACGAAGGGATCCGAGCCGGTGGCGATGATCACCTCCCGGGCCGCATAGACCCGCTCCACGCCGCTGGCCTCGCGCACCGCCACCCGCTGGGGGCCATCGAGGCGGCCCTTGCCCCGCAGGATCGTGGCGCCGGCGCGCTCCAGGGTCTTGGTGAGGTTGGTGCGGATCGTGGCCACCAGCTGGGCGGCATGGTCGGCGATCTTCTGGCGCTCGAAGCGCACCGGCGCCGCATGGATGCCGAACCCCTTGAGGTGCTCGGCGTCGGCGAGTTCCCGCACCCGGCCGCTGGCCGCCAGCAGGGCCTTGGAGGGGACGCAGCCCCGGTTGACGCAGGTGCCCCCCATGTCGCGGGATTCCACGATCGCCACCTTCAGGCCGTGCTCGGCGCCGTGCTTGGCCGCATCGAAACCGCCATAACCGGCACCGATCACGATCACATCGAAATCGAACCCGGAGGGAGGGGAGACGGGTGCTGCGGTCACCGGACGGGGCTGCATGGGTAGCGGCATTCTCCCCTGTCAGGCCCCGGGCCGGCCGTGGGCCTGCCGGGGGCGCTCCAGCAGCAGCAAGGCGGCCGCGGCCGCCACATTCAGCGATTCCACCGCCCGGCTGTGGGGGATCGTCACCCGCCGGTCGGCCAGCCGGGCCAGCGCCGGCGCCAGCCCCGCCCCCTCGTTGCCCAGCAGCAGGGCGGTGGGGCGACACCAGTCCAGTTCCCAGTAGGGCTGGGCAGCGCCGTCCGCCTCGGGCACCACCGCCGCCACCAGCTGCACGCCCCGCTCCCTGGCCGCGGTCAGGCGGGCCGGCACGTCGGTGGCCGCCATCCGTTCGATCGGCAGGGCCAGGGCCGCGCCGCTGGAGGCGCGCAACACCTTGGGCTGCAGGGGGTCAGCCCCCTCTGCCAGCCACACCTGCTCCACCCCCGCCGCCAGCGCCGTGCGCAGCAGGGTGCCCAGGTTGCCCGGATCCTGGAGCCGGTCGAGGACCAGCAGGAAGTCCGGCGCCGGCAATGGGACGGGGAGATCGGCCGCCTCCAGGGTCAGCAGCACCCCGTCGGGGTGGCCGGTGGTGGCGGCGGCGGCCAGAACCTCGGGGCTGGCGAGCCGCAGCCGGCCCGGATCCGGCAGCCGCACAAGCAGGTCAGCGTGGCGGGCCATCCAGTCGGCGGTGACCAGCATCTGGCGGGGCCGCAGGCCCAGCGCGAGGGTCTCCTGGAGCAGGTGGGTGCCCTCCAGCAGGATCAGGCCCTGCTCGCTTCGGCCAGTGGGCCGGTGCAGGCGCCGCAGGGCCTGGACGAGGTGATTGCGGACGCTGCGGATCGGCTCGCTGCCCGCTGTGAGGCCGTGCTGGTCAGGGGAGGGGCCCGGGACGGTCAGATGGTCTTGCGGCGCCGGAGCTTGAGGTGCTCATGAATGACCAGGTCGTCCTCGCTGAAGTCAAGCCCCTTGAAGGCCGCCACCTCACCGCGGATGCCTTCCGCCTTGAGGTTGGCCACCAGCCGGTCGATCACGATGTCCTCCACCTTGGTCTGGTCGTAGCCGTCAGGGGTGAGGCGCTCCAGGAACCGGCCGATGTTCGCGGCAACGACATCGGAGGCGTTGGTGATCTTAAGGACAATCATAAAAAAATTGATGCGGATGGGGAGACTTGAACTCCCACGACATTGCTGCCACTAGTACCTGAAACTAGCGCGTCTACCAATTCCGCCACATCCGCGGGCGTTTAGCCGCCACGGAGTCCGCGGCGCTGAACGGAGCATAAATCATCACCGGCAGCCCTCCCCTCGGGACGACGGCGTCACGGGGCGCCAAGACAGTTTGAGCGGCGACCCCCTAGACGACGGGATCATTCGTTGTCAAGATGCCCCCGAAATTGATACCAGGACTCCTGTCCATGACCGTATCCCCCATGCCTGTCAAGGCCATCGCCGGCACCAGGCTGGAGATCAGTGGTGGACGGCGTCTGGACGGGGAACTGCGGGTCAGCGGTGCCAAGAATTCGGCCCTGGTGCTGATGGCCGCCTGCCTGCTCACCGAGGACGGGCTGCGGCTCAGCAACGTGCCTCCCCTGACCGACATCACGGCCATGGGGGAGATCCTCTCGGCCCTGGGCGTGCGGGTGCAGCGCGGCGGTGACGCGATCGTGCTCCATGGCGACCACATCACCACGGCCGCCCCGCCCTATGAGCTGGTCAACAGCCTGCGGGCCAGCTTCTTCTGCATCGGTCCCCTGCTCGCCCGCATGGGAATGGCCCAGGTGCCCCTGCCCGGCGGCTGCCAGATCGGCACCCGGCCGGTCGTGGAGCACGTCAAGGGACTCAAGGCCCTCGGCGCCCAGGTCACCATCGAGCACGGCGTGGTCACCGCCGTGGTGCCGGGCCGCCAGCGCCGCCTCACCGGCGGCCACATCCACCTCGACTGCCCCAGCGTCGGCGCCACCGAGACCCTGATGATGGCGGCGGCTCTCGCCGACGGCGAGACGGTCATCGACAACGCCGCCCAGGAGCCGGAGGTGATCGACCTGGCCCGGCTGCTGCTGGCGATGGGCGCCAAGGTGCGCGGCGCCGGCACCCCCACCATCACCATCGTCGGGGTGGAGCGGCTGCACGGCGCCGACTACGCCGTCATCCCCGACCGCATCGAGGCCGGCACGTTCCTGCTGGCGGGCGCCATCACCCGCTCCCGGCTGCGGGTGTTCCCCGCCCTGCCCGAGCACCTGGGCGCGGTGATCACCAAGCTCGAGGAGGCGGGCTGCCGCATCGAGGCCGATGGCCAGGGCCTGATCCTCACCGCCAGCAAGGTGCGGGCCGTGGATCTGCGCACCCAGCCCTTCCCAGGCTTCCCCACCGACCTGCAGGCCCCGTTCATGGCCCTGCTGGCCACCGCCGAGGGCACCAGCATGGTGGTGGAGAACATCTTCGAGAACCGCCTCCAGCACGTGGCCGAACTGCAGCGCATGGGTGCCTCGATCCGCATGCAGGGCAACACCGCCTGCGTTGAGGGGGTGGCCCGCCTCAGTGGCGCCCCCGTCCACGGCACCGACCTGCGCGCCTCCGCCGCCATGGTGCTCGCCGGCCTCGCCGCCGACGGCATCACCACCGTGCGGGGCCTGGAGTACCTCGACCGGGGCTACGCCGATCTGGAGGGCAAGCTCAACGCCGCCGGCGCCTCGATCCGCAGACTGCCCACCGCCGCCGCCTAGAGTCCACCCTTCGGGAGCGTGCCGGAATTGGTAGACGGACTCGACTCAAAATCGAGCGCCTTCGGGCATGTGGGTTCGAGTCCCACCGCTCCCATCGAGCCGGCACCCGTCGCGCCGCTTTCCGCCACGGTGATGCCCTCCCCGGTGATGGACACCTACGGGCGCTACCCCCTGGCGCTGAGCCGGGGCCGCGGCGTCTGGCTCTGGGATGACCAGGGACGGCGCTATCTGGACATGGTGGCCGGCATCGCCGTCTGCACCCTGGGCCACAGCGATCCGGTGCTACAGCGGCGGCTCTGCCGGCAGCTGGGCCGGCTCCAGCACGTCTCCAACCTCTACCGGATTCCGGAGCAGGAGGCCCTCGCCGCGGCCATCACCGCCCGCAGCTGCACCGACCGGGTCTTCTTCTGCAATTCCGGCGCCGAGGCCAACGAGGCGGCCATCAAGCTGGCCCGCAAACATGGCCACCAGGTGCGCGGCATCGCCGATCCGCTGATCCTCACCGCCGAGGCCAGCTTCCACGGCCGCACCCTGGCGGCGGTGACCGCCACGGGCCAGCCCAAGTACCACCAGGGGTTCGAGCCCATGGTGTCGGGCTTCCGCTACTTCCCCTACAACGACACGGCCGCCTTCGAAGCGCTGCTGGCCTCCTGTGAGGCCGATGGGCCCCGGGTGGCGGCCGTGCTGCTCGAACCGATCCAGGGTGAGGGCGGGGTCAACCCCGGCGATCCGGCCTTCTTCCGACGGGTGCGGGAGCTCTGCGATGCCCACCGGATCCTGCTGATCTTCGACGAGGTGCAGATCGGCGTCGGCCGCAGCGGCCACTGGTGGGGCTACCAACAGCTCGGGGTCGAGCCCGACGCCCTGACCATGGCCAAGGGCCTGGGCGGCGGCATCCCCATCGGTGCCCTGGCCGTGAAGGCCGTGGCCGACCACTTCCGCCCCGGCGACCACGCCAGCACCTTCGGCGGCAACCCCTTCGCCTGCCGCGCCGGCCTCACGGTGATCGAGGAGATCGAACGCCGTTGCCTGCTGGAGAAGGTGGGCGCCCACGGTGCCCTGCTCCAGTCCCTGCTCCAGGAGCTGGTGGTCCGGCACCCCGGGCAGCTGGCCGGCGAGCGCGGCTGGGGCCTGCTGCGGGGCCTGGTGCTGCGCGAGGGCGGACCCACCGCTCCGGAGATCGTCAAGGCGGCCATGGCGGAGGGCCTGCTGCTGGTGCCGGCCGGCCCCGGTGTGGTCCGGTTCGTGCCGCCGCTGGTGATCAGGCCCCGTCACCTGCGCAAGGCGGTGAAGCGCCTGGAGAAGGCCCTGCGCAGCCTGGCCTGATCCCTCCGTCCGTGCCGTCCCCGCTGCCCCCCCCGGTCGACCTGGGCGACCTGCTCGAGCCCTTCGCCCGCCGCGGCGTCGACCTGGGCCTGGAGCGGCTGGCCGGCGCCCTGGCCGAGGGGGGCCACCCGGAGCGGCGCTTCGCCGCCGCCCAGGTGGCCGGCACCAACGGCAAGGGCTCGATCTGCACCTTCCTGCACGCGATCCTGCGGGCCGCCGGCGTGCATGCCGGCACCTACCGCTCCCCCCATCTGGTGAGCTGGTGTGAACGCATCCAGGTCGATGACGCCTGGATCACCCCTGCCACCCTGCGGGACGACCTGGCCCGCTGGCAGCCCATCGGCCGCCGCCACCGGCTCACCCCCTTTGAGCTGATCACGGCCGCGGCCTTCGATCACTTCGCCCGTGAGCGGGTGGATCTGGCGGTGCTGGAGGTGGGCCTGGGGGGTCGGCTCGATGCCACCACCGCCCACCCCCGCCGCCCCGTGATCGGCTTCGGGGCCATCGGCCTCGACCACCGCGAACATCTGGGCGACACCCTGGCCGCCATCGCCGCCGAGAAGGCCGCCGTGATGGGACCGGGCTGCCGGGCCTTCAGCGCCGCCCAGGAGCCCGAGGCCCGTCGGGTGCTGGAGGCGGAGGCGCGCCAGCGCGGCGCCAGCCTGCAGTGGCTGGAGCCCCTGCCCGCCGTGGCCGACGGCGGGCCCCACCTGGGGCTGGCGGGGGAGCTGCAACGCCACAACGGCGCCGTGGCGGTGGCCATGGCCCGGGCCCTGACCGCCCCGGACGGCCCCCTGGCCGGCACACCCCTGGACGCGGCGGCCATCCGCGCCGGCCTGGCGGCGGCCCGCTGGCCCGGTCGGCTGGAGCGGCACCGCTGGCGTGGCCGCGAGCTCCTGATCGACGGGGCCCACAATCCACCGGCGGCGGCCACCCTGCGCCGCGAACTCGACCGGCTCGACGGGGGTGCCCAGGGGGGCGTTGAGGGGATCCGGCCGCGCCGCTGGCTGCTGGGCATCCAGCGCCACAAGGAGGGGGCGGTGATGCTGGAGCAGTTGCTGCGCCCCGGCGATCGGGCGGCGGTGGTGGCGGTGCCGGAGCACGCCAGCTGGACGCTGGAGGAACTGGCGGCCGCCTGTCCGGGGAAGGCCGACCAGCTCGAGCCGGCCGGCAGCCTGGTCGCCGGACTGGACAGCCTGCTGCCAGGCGGGCCGCTGCCGGTGGTGGCCGGCTCCCTGTTCCTGCTGGGGGCCGTGCTGCCCCTGTTCGACGCCCCCGAGGCTGACGAAGTCCCCGGGTCGGGCCAGCCTGGAGGGGTCCCCGGCAGCCCCGGCCCATGACGACGGCCCCCGCCTCCGATGCCCCCCGGCCCGCGGGCAGCCCCCGCCGGCCGTCCCTGCACCTGGCCGGCGCGCTGCTCGGCCTGCTCCTGGGCCTGCTGCTGCTGTCCCCCTCCGGCGCCCTCGCCGACTTCCAGGACCGGGTCGACTACACCCTCACCAACCAGAGCGGCAAGGACTTCAGCGGCCAGCAGCTGGCCGGCAGCTCCTTCGCCGGGGCCACGGGCCGCCAGGCCCGCTTCCGGGACGCGGATCTGCACGGCGCGATCCTCACCCAGGCCGCCTTTCCGGAGGCTGACTTCCATGGCGCCGATCTCAGCGACGCCCTGATGGACAAGGTGGACATGAGCGGCACCGACCTGACCGGGGCAGTGCTGCGCGGAGCGATCGCCTCCGGCAGCAACTTCACCGGCGCCACGGTCACCGATGCGGACTTCACCGATGCCCTGCTCGACCGGGTGGACCAGCGCAACCTCTGCCGCGAGGCCCGGGGCACCAACCCGGTGACTGGCGCCGACACCCGCCTGAGCCTCGACTGCCGCTGATCGCACAGGGCGTCCCCTAGCCCATCCATCCCCGCAGCTTGCCCGGGTTCATCAGTCCGGCGGGGTCGAAGGCGGCCTTGGCCGCCACCTGATCGGCATCCACCACCCCCAGACCACCGTCCTCGACGGTGATTACGTGGGGATCGAAGGGCACCGCCCCCAGCGCGCGGCACTGGGCGACCAGGTCGGCCAGGGCTTCGGGCCCTTGCCAGCGCACCAGGGGCAGGGCCGTCAGCCGGGGCGCCCCCAGGTGGCGCACCGCCTCCAGGTGCCAGAGCACGTCGGTGCCCCAGCGCCCGCGCACCGCCTCCAGCAGGGGCGCCTCCGGCCGGGGCAGCAGCAGCTGCAGGTAGGTCCAGTCGGGGGCCTGGGCCCGCCAGTGCAGGGTGGTGTGGTTCCAGGTGAGTTCCCCCAGGGGCAGGCCCCGCCCCCGACCCGGCTCCGGCCGCCGGCCCTGCCAGAGGATCCGGCCGCCGCGGGTCGCCAGCCAGCCCGGCAGGGCCTCGAGGCTGTCGGGGGCGGCATGCAGCAGCAGCAGGTGCTCGCCGGCACTGGCGGCGGGGCAGCCGGCCGGCCAGGGCATGGCCGCCGCCACCGGGGCCTCCAGCAGGCAGAGGGCATTGAGCAGCAGGGCGGTGGTGGGCAGAAGCCGGGAGGCCTCCAGGGCCTCCTCCCAGCGGGCGAACCCCACCACCAGCTGCTCCCAGGCCACCGCTTCGGTGGTGGCCATCCGCAGGGCGGTGATGATGCCGTTGGTGCCGTAGGCGTGGTTGAGGGGGGCGCTGGCGGCGGCGTCGAGACGCAGCAGGCGCGGCTCGGCCTCCAGCGTCACCACCTCCAGCCCCAGCAGGTGGCCCGGATCGCGCAGGAATCCCCAGCGCAGGGACCCCAGGCCTCCCGATCCGCCGGCGATGAAGCCCCCGAGGGTGGCGCTGCGGTAGGTGCTGGGGGCCATCCGCAGGGCCCGGCCCTGGGCCATCAGCTGGCCATCCAGCTGGGCCAGGATGCAGCCCGACTCCGCCTCCACCACACCGCTGTCCAGGTCCAGCGACCGCAGCCGGTTGAGGCCGCCCATGTCGAGCACCAGGCCCCCGGCCAGGGGCACGCACTGGCCGTAGTTGCCGGTGCCGGCACCCCGCAGGGTCAGCGGCACCCGGTGGCGGGCGCAGGCCCCGGCCACGGCCATCACCTGCTCCACGCGCTCCACCTTCACCGCCAGCTGGGCACGGCGGCCCTTGAGCAGCGGCTCCAGCACAGGGGAATAGTCGTGGAAGTCGGCCGAGAGCCGGCCCAGCTCCGCCGGGGTGAGGATCGGCGTCAACCCCAGGCCGCTGGCGGCGAGCTCGGCGGCCAGGGCCTGGATCCGTGCCGGATCGGGCGCTGCGGGGAGCCTCCCCGGGATGGCGGTGTCAGGCATGGCAGGCGGCCAGGGGTGGGGAGGGGTCTTCGCAGGGGGGCGGCTCCAGCCAGCGGCCGGCCCGCAGCACCCGCCGTCGGGGTGGGCGGGCCAGCAGTTCGGTCCAGGAGGTGGCCCCCAGCACGACCAGATCGGCCGGGGCCCCCTTCCGCAGCACCCCGTCCCACTCCAGGCCCAGCAGCTGGGCCGCAGCGGTGCTGAAGGGGCTCAGCCCCAGGCGACGCCAGGGCATCAGGTGGCTGGCGGCCAGGCTGAAGCGCAGCAGGGCGATGGGATCGAAATCCCCCCCGGGAAACCAGGGATCCTGGACATTGTCGGCCCCCACGGCCACGGTCACGCCGGCCTCCTGCAGCTGGCGGATCGGGGCCTGGGGCCGCAGGGACGGGGTGCGGCGGTGGTGCTTGGCCAGAAGCCAGAGATTGGTGCTGGGCAGGGCCACCACCCCCACCGCCGCGGCCGCCATCGCCTCCGCCAGGCGGCGGCAGGGCCGGTCGGCCAGCAGCCCCATGCTGCTGGCGTGGCTGCAGGTGAGCGGCACCACGATGCGGTGCCGCAGCAGCAGCTCGCTCACCAGGGCCACGCCCCGGCCGTGGTCGTCGGCGCTCTCGTCGACGTGCAGATCCACCCCGCAGCCGAGGCGCTCCGCCAGCCGCAGCAGGGCCAGCAGGCCGGCCCGGTCGGCCGGTGTGGAGCGGAAGGGGGCACCGAGCACCCCCCCCAGCAGGCCGCCGCGGGCGGCGACCCAGGCGGCGAAGGCCTGCCCCTCGGCGGTGCGCCAGTGGCCCACCGGCACCAGGGCCACCAGCTGCAGTTCCACCCGGCCGCGCCAGCGGTCGCGCAGCTCCAGCAGCACCTCCCAGCTGGGCCTGGCCCAGGGGCCGAGGCTGTCGATGTGGCTGCGGATCGCCCGCAGGCCGTAGCGCCAGGCCTGATCCAGGGCCCGCTCCCCCCGCCGCCGCACCGCCTCGGCCTGCCGGACGGTCGCCTCCCGGCCGTTCGCCGCCATGGCACCCGCCATGGTGCCCTCTGGGTTGGGGAACGCCTCAGCGCTGAAGGCCTTGTCGAGGTGGGCATGGGGCTCCACCAGCGGCGTGAGCGCCAGGGGCGCCGGTGCGCCGCCCTCCTCCCCATCGCCACCGCAGCCGGTGGCCAGCCCGTGGATGGCCCGGATCCGGCCCTCGCCATGCTCCAGCCGCACCGTCACCAGCCCCTGGTCGTCCGCGGCCGGCAGGGGGACGCAGGGATCGAGCAGGAGCCTGGGAATCCGCATGGGCGGCAGCTGGCCGGGCGGAAGGGGCGGGCGGCCGGGCGGAAGGGGCGGGCGGCCGGGCGGCGGCGCCCCGGTCACGGCATCGGACTCCCCGGCGCGCTCTCACCGGCGCTGAGGAGCACGAAATGCCCCGCCATCGCCAGGGTGACGGCGTCATAGCGGGGGATGCTCCAGTTGGGCAGCACCTTCTCACCCCCCAGCCGGGTGCCGTAGATGCTCAGCAGGCCGAAGTTGTAACGGCGTGAATGCTCCCGGGCCAGGCGGCCCAGCACCTTCCGCTGGGAGCGCACCAGCTCCGGACAGTTCTGGATCAGCAACCGGGCCAGCAGCGGCAGCCCCTCGTTGCGGCACAGCTCCTCGCTGGCCAGTTCGGTGAGCTTCTCGGCGGCGAAGTCCTCGAAGGCCGCCGGGCCGGGGTTGGTGACGGCAAGGCCGATCAGGCCCCCCGCGACGGCGGTGAGGCCCAGGAGGCCGGAAACGGTGCGGGTGGCGGTGGTCGGCGGTGGCAAGAGGGGGGGGCCGGCAGGCTCGCTTGATACATTGGCAAAGACCGCGGCGGGCGTCGCCAAGTGGTTAAGGCAGTGGCTTGTGGCGCCACCATTCGGGGGTTCGAGTCCCCTCGCTCGCCCTTCAGGCCCGGCGCTACGGCGTCGGGCTTCTTTCTTGGCTGAACAGCAGCTCCAGCAGGGCCTCGCCACCCTGCCGCACCGGATCGAGGCAGGGGAGTCCCGTCTCCCTGGCGGTGGCCGCCAGCGCCGCCGCCGCCGAGGGCCCGTCCAGGTGGGCGGTGTTCAGGGCGATGGCCGCCACCCTGGGGGGTGGAGCGGATCCCGCCGGACGGCCCAGGGCCGCCAGCGACTCGACGGCGGCGATCACCCGGCCGAGGGTGGGGAGGGGGAAGTCCGCCAGCCGCTGGATCGTGCGCTGGCCGGCGCGGTGCACCAGCAGCAGATCGGTGGGCTGGCTGCCGCGGATCAGGGGCAAGGTGGCGCTCGATCCGGGGTGGCAGAGGGAGCCCTGCCCCTCGACCAGCACCAGGGTCTCCGGGCCGGCCCCTTCGGCGGCGGCCAGCACCGCCGCCTCCACCGCTCCGGCCGCGTAGTCGATGCGCACGGCATCGAGGGCCACACCGCCGCCGCTGATCAGGATGCCGGCCTGGCCGGTGCCGACGAAGCGGGCGTCGCGGCCGCGGCGCCGGGCGGCGGCCAGCAGCTCCAGGCAGGCGCTCATCTTGCCCACCGACATGTCCGTCCCCACCGCCAGCAGCCGGCGGCCCGGCAGCGCCGCGGCCCGGCCGCAGCCGACGCTCAGGCCGGGGGGCTCCCGGCGCAGATCCCAGATCCAGCGGCCCGGCCGCACCAGGGCCGCCAGGGCCGGATCGTCCGCCAGGCGGCTGTGCAGACCGCTGGCCAGCGACAGTCCCGCCGTCAGGGCGGCTGCCACGTCGGCGCCCATGGCCGGCGGCAGCCGGCCGCCGGAGGGGGCGAGGCCCACCACCGCCACCTGGGGAGCGAAGGGCAGAGCCTCCGCCAGGGACCCCACCACGGGCACGGCCCGCTCGATGCCGGTGAGCGCCCGCAGGTCGGCGCCGCGGTGGTCCGGATCCACCACCGCCACGATCGGGCCGTGGCGGTAGCGCAGCATCGCCAGGCCCGTCTTGCCGCTCAGGTTGTCGAGGCCGCCGTGCTGCAGCAGCACGATCGGGTCATCAGAGCCGAGCACGGCCCACCCCCAGTCCCGGGGACGCACCGGGCACCAGCCGATCTCCCACCAGGGCCGGACCCACGAACGGGTCGTCCACCAGGTTGAGGTGGCTGTCGAGATCCGGCCAGCGCACCAACGGCAGCAGCTGGGCGGCGGCCCCGTTGAGCAGGGCGCTGTCGGAGTAGCAGCCGAGCATCACCCCCAGGCCCAGGCGCCGCGCGGCCCTGGCCATCAGCAGGGCCTCCGCCAGCCCGCCGCTCTTGAGCAGCTTGATGTTCACCCCGTCGACGTAGGGGGCGAGCCGCACCAGGTCGGCCAGGTTCCAGCAGCTCTCATCGGCCACCAGGGCGATGGGGCAGTCGAGCTCGAGGGCGGCGAAGGCGGCGCAGTCGGCCTCGGGATCCTCCAGGGGGGCCAGGGGCTGCTCCACCAGCACCACCCCCTGGGCGTCGAGCCAGCCCAGCATCGGCAGGGCCTGCTCCAGGGTCCAGCCGCCGTTGGCATCCACCTGCAGCTCGCCGGCCAGCCCATGGCTCTGGTGGCGCCGCTCCAGCGCCTGGGCCACCGCCCGCACCAGGGCCCGGTCGTGGTCGAGGCCCTCCGGGCTGCCGAGCTTGAGCTTGATGCGGCTGGCGGGCAGCTGCTGCCACCAGCGCTCCAGGCGCTCCAGCACCGCCGCCTCGCTGCCCAGTCCCAGGGTCACGCTGGTGGGAACGATCGCGCCGTCATCGAGGCCCCAGAGCCGCCACAGGGGCTGGCCCAGCCGCTGCCCCCACCAGTCGTGCAGGGCGAGGTCGACGGCGCAGCGGGCCGGGGGCGAGAGGCTGTCCAGCAGGGGGTCGAGGGCCTGGAACGGCTCCGGGGTGGCGCGCTCGAGGGCCGGCAGGACGGCCTCCAGCTCGGCGGCCAGATCGTCGGTGCGGAAGGCCCGGTGGCCGGTGTCGAAGCCGCCGGTCTCGCCGCGGCCGGTGGTGCCGTCGTGCTCGAGTTCCAGCAGCAGATGCTCGACGGCGGCCGTGGTGCCGCGGCTGATGGCCAGGGGCACCGCCTTGGTGAGGGGGAAACGGCTCAGGCGGCAGCGCATGCCAGAAAGGGGCCGGGAGGTTCACGCTGCCACAGCCGCCGCGTTGGCGCCGGTGGGGCGATAGCGGAAACTGGATCCCATGACAGCCACCGTTTCCGGCCCCCAGGCCGACCAGGCGCCGTCGGCACGGCGCGGCAGCTACTGGATCACCACGTTCGGCTGCCAGATGAACAAGGCGGATTCCGAGCGCATGGCCGGCATCCTCGAAACCATGGGGTACACCCCCGGCAGCGACGAGCACAGTGCCGATCTGGTGCTCTACAACACCTGCACGATCCGGGACAACGCCGAGCAGAAGGTCTACAGCTATCTGGGGCGGCAGGCCCAGCGCAAGCGGGCCAATCCCGGCCTGACGCTGGTGGTGGCCGGCTGCGTGGCCCAGCAGGAGGGGGAGTCCCTGCTGCGGCGGGTGCCGGAGCTGGATCTGGTGATGGGCCCCCAGCACGCCAACCGGCTCGAGGCGCTGCTCACCCGGGTGGAGACCGGCCAGCAGGTGGTGGCCACCGACGAGCACCACATCCTCGAGGACATCACCACCGCCCGGCGGGACAGTGCCGTCTGCGCCTGGGTGAACGTGATCTACGGCTGCAACGAGCACTGCACCTACTGCGTGGTGCCCTCGGTGCGGGGCCGGGAGCAGTCGCGCCTGCCCGAGGCGATCCGCCTCGAGATGGAGGGGCTGGCGGCGCGGGGCTACCGGGAGGTCACCCTGCTGGGGCAGAACATCGATGCCTACGGCCGCGACCTGCCCGGCATCACCGCCGAGGGTCGCCGGGCCCACACCCTCACCGATCTGCTGCGGTCGGTCCACGACGTGCGGGGCCTCGAGCGGATCCGCTTCGCCACCAGCCACCCCCGCTACTTCACCGACCGTCTCATCGACGCCTGCGCCGACCTGCCCAAGGTCTGCGAGCACTTCCACATCCCCTTCCAGAGCGGTGACGACGACGTGCTGCGGGCCATGGCCCGGGGCTACACCGTGGAGCGCTACCGACGGATCATCGATCGCATCCGCCAGCGCCTCCCCGATGCGGCCATCAGCGCCGACGTGATCGTGGCCTTCCCCGGCGAAACCGATGCCCAGTTCCGCCGCACCCTGGCGCTGATCGCGTCGATCGGCTTCGACCAGGTCAACACCGCCGCCTACTCGCCGCGGCCGGGCACGCCGGCGGCCGACTGGCCCGACCAGCTGCCGGAGGCGGTGAAGGTGGAACGGCTCCAGGAGCTCAACGCCCTGGTGGAGCGGGTGGCCGCGGAGCGCAGCGCCCGCTACCTGGGGCGGCGGGAGCAGGTGCTGGCCGAGGGGATCAACCCCCGCGACCCGGGCCAGCTGATGGGTCGCACGCGCACCAATCGGCTCACCTTCTTCGCCGCCGACCCCGGCGATGGCCGCCCCTTCGCCCCTGGCGACCTGGTGGACGTGGAGATCGAGACGGTGCGGCCGTTCAGCCTCAGTGGCCGGCCCCTGGGCCGGGGCGGGATTCGCTGATACGTTTGGCCCTCTTCCCTGTGCCGATGGCTCCTTCCCCCACCCGCGTCGGCCTGGTGTTCGGGGGAGCCTCCGGCGAGCACGCCGTCTCGATTCTCTCCGCCCGCACCGTGCTGCGGGGACTGCGCAGCGGGGGCAACGCCGAGCGCTACCGGGTCAGCAGCTTCTACATCGATCGCGGCGGCCGCTGGTGGCCCGACGCCGTGGCCACCGCCGTGCTGGAGCGGGGGGTGCCGGCCGAGCCCGGGGATCTGCCGGGAGCGGCGGAGCCGGGGGGCTTCCGGGGCTTTCCCGAGGGCGCTCTGGAGATCGAGGTGTGGTTCCCGGTGCTCCACGGCCCCAATGGGGAGGACGGCACGATCCAGGGACTGTTCACCCTGATGGGGGTGCCCTACGTGGGCTCCGGGGTGCTGGGATCGGCGCTGGGGATGGACAAGCAGGCCATGAAGGCCGCCTTCGCCGCCGCCGGCCTGCCCCAGGTGCCCTACGCCTGCGTCGCCGCCCACGAGCTGGGCGCCGCCGGCGGTCCGGAGGACCTGCTGGAGCGGCTGGAGAGCAGCCTCGGCTACCCGTGCTTCGTCAAGCCGGCCAACATGGGCTCCTCGGTGGGCATCAGCAAGGCCAGCGACCGTGCCGGCCTGCTGCGGGGCCTTGAGCTGGCCGCGGACCTCGACCGGCGGCTGGTGGTGGAGCAGGGCGTCCGGGCCCGGGAGCTCGAATGCGCCGTGCTGCGGCGGCCCGGTGGACCCGGCGACGGCCTCAGCGCCTCGGTGCTGGGGGAGATCCGCTTCGACGCCGACTGGTACGACTACGAGACCAAGTACAGCGAAGGCCACAGCCACACCGTCATCCCCGCGCCCGTGGACGAGACGGTGAGCGAGCGGGCGCGGGCCATGGCGCTGGCCGCCTGCCGGGCGGTGGACGCCGGAGGGCTGGCCCGGGTCGACTTCTTCTACGACGAGGCCACCGGCAATCTCTGGCTGAACGAGATCAACACGCTGCCGGGCTTCACCAGCCAGAGCATGTACCCGATGCTGTGGGAGGCCAGTGGATGTCCTCTCCCCGACCTGGTGCACCAATTGGTGCAGGGCGCGGGAGGATCGGAGCTCCGGATGAACGTGGAAGGAACGGCGCCGTGATCCATGGCCTGCTCTGGCTGCCCCTGCTGGGCGCCTTCGTGCTCCTGGTGGCCCTCGGCTGGGTCGAGCGGCGGCGCCAGCAGCTGTTCCGCGACTGGGCCAGCGGCGCCGAGCTTGCCAAGCTGGACGGCTGCGGGGCCGCCCGGCTCGTCGACGGGGAGCTGAGCTGGAGCAAGTTCGTGGCCGGCAGCTTTCAGCCGGTGGGACGCTTCACCATCAAGCAGCTGGAAATGGTCGAGCTGCTCTCCCTCAGCTCCGGGGAGGCCCCCCTGACCGAGGAGAGCGAAGGGGCCTGCCGCCTGCGGCTGGTGGGGGGCGGCCAGCAGGAGGAGCTGCCCTTCTCCGATGCCCGCCGGGCGCGCACCTGGATGGATGAACTCATGGCCCGCTCCCGCTGCGAGCTGTGAAGCGGATCCCCTCTTCGCGGGGAGCCCCCCCCTCGCCGGGAGCGCCGCTGCCGCCGGGGGTCCTGCGCCGCAAGGAACTGCGCCGTCAGCGCCGCAGCGAGCGGCTGCGCCAGCTGTGGCGGATCCTGGTCTTCAGCGGCATGTCCGTCGGCCTGGGCTACCTGCTGCTGCGGCAGGGCTGGACCCTGCGGGCACCGAACCAGGTGGAGGTGCTCGGCAGCGCCGTGGTCAGCCGCGACCAGGTGATCGCGGCGGCGGGCCTGCGCTTTCCCCAGCCCCTGATGGGCCTCCAGCCCCGTCTGGTGGCCAGTGACCTGATGGGGGCCCTGCCGGTGGAGCAGGTGAAGGTGAGCCGGCTGATGCTGCCGCCGCGGCTGCGGGTGGAGCTGAAGGACCGGGAGGCGGTGGCCCGTGCGGTGCGGCGCACCGACCGCGGCCCGGAGATGGGCTTCGTCGACGGCCTCGGCAACTGGATCAGCATCCGCCAGCACATGGGCATCCGCAGCCAGGGGGACCTGTCCCTGCTGGTGGTCGGCTGGAACGCCCGCCACCGGGCCGTGCTGGCCCAGGTGCTCAAGGAACGGGAGGTGCTCGGCCCCGGCCTGAAGGAGATCCGCTTCGAGCCGGACGGCAGCCTCTGGCTCAGCACCACCCAGCTGGGCCGGGTGCGGCTGGGCCCCCCGGACGCCCGGCTGCCCCGGCGACTCGAGGTGGTCGCCCACCTCAGCCGCACCCTGCCGGCCACCATGAAGGGTGCCCGGCCCCAGCTGATCGACCTGACCGACCCGGAGCAGCCGGAGCTCAGCCTGGGGGCCCGGGGGGCGAGCGGTTCAGCGGCCCGGCCGGCGCCTCCCGCTCCCCCGGCGCCCCGTCCCGCCGGAGCCGCCGCCGAGGCGCCACGCCCGGCTCCCGCCGGCACCCAGTGAGACCGCCGCTGGAGCCGGCGGCAGCCCGAAACGCCGCCAGACAATCCTCACAGGCCGTTGCGCCCTGCTGAGATTCGGTCCAATGTGATCTATCGGCAACTCTGGCTGAGCTGGCCACCGACATAATGCAGCCGCAGATCAACGGCCACACTCCCCCTCCCGCGATGTCGCGCGATCAGGACCGCCCTTACCACGTCGATCTTTCGTCCCCGCAGGAGCCCCACGCGATGAGCCAGATCTCGCCCAGCAGCAACGGGATCGTCCCGAGCCAGTCGGCCCGGATCGAGGTGATCGGCGTGGGGGGAGGCGGCAGCAACGCGGTCAACCGGATGATCGCCACCGACCTCAACGGGGTGGGCTACCGGGTGCTCAACACCGACGCCCAGGCCCTGCTGCAGTCGGCGGCGGGCCAGCGCATCCAGCTGGGCCAGAAGCTCACCCGGGGCCTGGGGGCCGGCGGCAACCCGGTGATCGGCCAGAAGGCGGCCGAGGAGTCCCGGGCCGACCTGCAGCAGTCCCTGGAGGGGGCCGACCTGGTCTTCATCGCCGCCGGCATGGGCGGCGGCACCGGCACCGGGGCGGCGCCGATCGTGGCCGAGGTGGCCAAGGAGTGCGGCGCCCTCACCGTGGGCATCGTCACCAAACCCTTCGGCTTCGAGGGCCGCAAGCGGCTGCGCCAGGCGGAGGAAGGCATCGCCCGCCTGGCCGAGCATGTCGACACCCTGATCATCATTCCCAACGACCGCCTGCGGGACGCCATCGCCGGCGCGCCGCTCCAGGAGGCCTTCCGCGCCGCCGACGATGTGCTGCGGATGGGCGTCAAGGGCATCACCGACATCATCACCAGGCCCGGTCTGGTGAACGTCGACTTCGCCGACATCCGCTCGGTGATGGCCGATGCCGGCACCGCCCTGCTGGGCATCGGCGTGGGCTCCGGCCGTTCCCGGGCCATCGAGGCGGCCCAGGCCGCCATGAGCAGCCCCCTGCTGGAGTCGGCCCGCATCGACGGGGCCAACGGCTGCGTCATCAACATCAGCGGCGGCAAGGACATGACCCTGGAGGACATGACCACCGCATCGGAGGTGATCTACGACGTGGTCGATCCCGACGCCAACATCATCGTGGGGGCTGTGGTGGACGAATCCCTGGAGGGGGAGATCCACGTCACGGTGATCGCCACCGGCTTCCAGAGCGGCGGTCACTACCGGCCGGAGCGTCCCGCCGCCAGCTTCGCCGACACCCTCACCCACACGCCGGAGGAGCGGGGAGCCATGATCCCGCCCTTCCTGATCAACCGCCAGAACCGGGTCGACTGAGCCACCAGCGGGCCCCGGAACCGATCAGCGCAATGGTTCAGCGCGGCTTGAAGGGGGTCATTTGAAGAGGGTGACCCGGAATCCACGCCTGCCCTGAGCATCCCGTGTGGCTGCTCCCTTCCGGTCCTGACCAGATTTGGGCGTCAGAGCCGCGTGGGTCCGAGTCGGGTCGATGCTAGCAATGCCCCCTGCGAACCCCGTGCCGTGCCCCTGCGACCCGCTGATCTGACACGGCGCAAGCAGGCGGGCCTGCCGATCACCGTGCTCACCGCCTGGGACGCCCTCTCCGCCGCCGTGGTGGCCGGGGCCGGGGTGGATGCGGTGCTGGTGGGCGACTCCCTGGCCATGGTGGTGCTCGGCCACGCCACCACCCTGCCGGTGACCCTCGAGGAGATGCTCCACCACTGCCGCGCCGCCGGCCGGGGGCTGGCGGCGGCGGCGCCCCAGGATCCGCCCCTGCTGATCTGCGACCTCCCCTTCCTCAGCTACCAGTGCGGCGCCGATGCGGCCGTGGCGGCGGCGGGCCGGGTGCTGAAGGAGACGCCCGCGGTGGCGGTCAAGCTGGAGGGTGCCGAACCCGAGACCCTGGCCGTGATCGACCGGATGGTGCGCAGCGGGATCCCGGTCATGGGCCACCTGGGGCTGACCCCCCAGTCGGTGCATCAGCTGGGCTACCGGCGCCAGGCCGGCGATCCGGTCAGCCAGGAGCGGCTGCGGCGGCGGGCCCGGGCCCTGCAGGAGGCCGGCTGCTTCGCCCTGGTGCTCGAGCACGTGCCGGCGGAGCTGGCCGCGGAGCTGAGCGGCGCCCTGGCGGTGCCGGTGATCGGCATCGGCGCCGGCGACGGCTGCGACGGCCAGGTGCGGGTGACGGCCGACCTGCTGGGACTCACCACCCGCCAGCCCCCCTTCAGCCCGCCGCTGATGCAGGGCCGGGCCCTGGCGGTGGAGGTCCTGGGCCGCTGGGTCAGGGAGCAGGGGCCGGCTGCCCCCGGGGCGAGGTCTGTTCCAGCTCCTGCCACCAGGCCAGCATCTCCCGCAGCACCCCATTGCTGAGGGCCAGCCCCTGCGGATCCGCCAGCCGCCAGCGGGGCCCCTCGACGCGCAGCAGGCCGCGCCGCTCATAGTCCCCGAGCCGCGCCCGCAGCCCGTCGAGGAGCGCGGGCGCCAGGCGCTCCTGCCGGGCGAGCCGCTCCAGGTTCACTCCTTCGCGGCAGCGCAGGCCCACCATCAGGCGCTCGTCGAAGGGCATGCCCTCCCCCTCCTCGCCCCCCGTCTCCACGCCTCGCTCCGCCACGCCGCCTTCCCCGGCGCCGACCGCCTCGGCGTAGCCGGCCCGGGTGCGGGGATGGGCCCGGCGGCGACCGCGGGGAGCGCCGGTGGCGCCCATGCCGAACCCCCACCAGCCGGCACCGCTCCAGTAGACGCGGTTGTGGCGTGAGGCGTGACCGGGCAGGGCGTAATTGGACACCTCGTAGTGGCCGAAGCCAGCGGCGCTGAGCCGGCTCCAGGTCAGGTCCATCAGGTCGGCGGCCAGATCCTCCGGCGGCAGCTCGAGCTGCCCCAGGGCCAGGCGCCGCTCGAAGACGGTGCCCGGCTCGATGCTCAGGTCGTACACCGACAGATGGGGGGGCTCCAGGGCGATGGCCTCGGCCAGCTGGCCGTCCCAGTGGGCCAGGCCCTGGCGGGGCAGCCCCTGGATCAGGTCCAGGCTCCAGCTGGCCAGATGCCCCCGGCGGCGGGCCTGGCGCAGCCAGCCGGCCGCCTCCCGCAGGTCGGCCCCGCGGTGGCGCCGGCCCAGGTCCGCCAGCACCCGGTCATCGAAGCTCTGGCCCCCCAGGCTGACCCGGTTGATGCCGGCGGCCAGGTAGTCCGCCAGGCGGTCCTGATCGAAGCTGGCCGGATCCAGCTCCAGGGTCAGCTCCGCCCCCGGGGCCAGCCCATAGCGACACTCCAGCGCCTCCAGGATGCCGGCCACCTGGGCGCCGGTCAGCATCGAGGGGGTACCGCCCCCGAGGTAGACGGTCGCCAGGGGCGGGCCGGCCGGGGAGCTGGCGATCTCCCGGTGCAGCAGGGGCAGGTAGGCGGCGATGGAGCCGGAGGAGGCCCCGTCGGCCCGGTCCCCCAGGGGCACCACCGGGAAATCGCAGTAGAAGCAGCGCCGGTGGCAGAAGGGAATGTGGACGTAGGCGGATCGGGGATCCATCACGGGCGGTAATCCCTGGGACCCAAACGGCGGAAGATCGGCCAAGCTTCTTTCCATACCTGCCGGGCGGCCGAGGCGTCGGGACTTCGAAGCATGGTGGACACCCTCATCTTGCTGCTGTTCCTGATCTCAGGGGCAGCCACCGGCTGGCTCGGGGTTGACCTGCTGCCGGAACAGCTGCTGCTGGAGGTGACCAACCAGGAAGGCCTGCGTTCGGTGATGGGGGGCTTCGGCGCCTTCTTCGGCCTGATCGCCGGCATCTTCTTCCAGCAGCTGCGGCGGCGCCTGATGGCCCAGGTGCGCAGCATGCCCACCGACCTGCTGATCAGCCGGGCGGTGGGACTGATCCTGGGCCTGCTGGTGGCCAACCTGCTGCTGGCGCCGATCCTGCTGCTGCCCCTGCCCTGGGAGGTGGTGCTGGTCAAGCCGCTGGCGGCGGTGCTCAGCAACGTCTTCTTCGGGGTGCTGGGGTACAACCTGGCGGAGGTGCACGGCCGTACCCTGCTGCGCCTGTTCAACCCGGCCAGCACCGAGGCCCTGCTGGTGGCCGACGGGGTGCTGCTGCCCGCGACCGCCAAGATCCTCGACACCAGCGTCATCATCGACGGGCGCATCCGCGGCCTGCTGGCCTCCGGGCTCCTGGAGGGCCAGGTGATCGTCGCCCAGGCCGTGATCGACGAGCTCCAGGCCCTGGCCGACTCCTCCAACGGTGAAAAGCGGGCCAAGGGGCGGCGGGGCCTGAAGCTGCTCACCGAGCTGCGGGAGAACTACGGCCGCCGCCTGGTGATCAACAGCACCCGCTACAGCGGCAACGGCGCCGACGACAAACTGCTCAAGCTCACCGCCGACACCGGCGGCACCCTGCTCACCGCCGACTTCAACCTGGCCCAGGTGGCCCAGGTGCAGGAGCTGCGGGTGCTGAACCTCAGCGAACTGGTCATCGCCCTGCGGCCCGAGGTGCAACCGGGCGATGGCCTGCAGCTCAAGATCGTGCGCGAAGGCAAGGAGGCCGACCAGGGCGTCGGCTACCTGGAGGACGGCACCATGGTGGTGGTGGAGGATGCCCGGCGCCGCATCGGCGAGCGGCTGCCTGTCACCGTCACCGGCGCCCTGCAGACCCCCACCGGCCGCATGGTCTTCGCCCGCTGCGACCGCAGCCCCGAACGGCCCGCTGAACGGGGCAACGGCCGGGCTGCCGACAAGCAGGGCGGGAAACCCGTCGCCCTGCAGGAGCACCAGCCTCCTGGCCCCGGCTAGGCTCCTGCCTCACGACTGCTGGTGAGCGCGGATGACGGTGTCGGCCCCCTATTACGGCGATTCCGCGGTGATGCGCACACCGCCGCCGGATCTGCCGTCCCTGCTGCTCAAGGAGCGGATCGTCTATCTGGGGCTGCCCCTCTTCTCCGACGACGACGCCAAGCGCCAGATGGGCATCGACGTCACCGAGCTGATCATTGCCCAGCTGCTCTACCTGGAGTTCGACAACCCGGAGAAGCCGATCTTCTTCTACATCAACTCCACCGGCACCAGCTGGTACTCGGGCGATGCGATCGGCTTCGAGACCGAAGCCTTCGCCATCTGCGACACCCTGCGCTACGTCAAGCCGCCCGTGCACACCATCTGCATCGGCCAGGCCATGGGCACCGCCGCCATGATCCTTTCGGCCGGCACCAAGGGCCAGCGGGCCGCCCTGCCCCACGCCTCGATCGTGCTGCACCAGCCCCGCTCCGGTGCCCGCGGCCAGGCCAGCGACATCCAGATCCGGGCCAAGGAAGTGCTGCACAACAAGCACAGCATGCTGGAGATCCTCTCGGAGAACACGGGCAAGAGCATCGACGAGCTCTCCCGCGACTCCGACCGCATGACCTACCTCACCGCCGAGGAGGCCATGGCCTACGGCCTGATCGACCGGGTGCTGACCAGCCGCAAGGAGCTGCCGACGGCCGCCCCAGTGGGCTGAGCACCGACCCCCGGCCACCGGCCACCCCTCTCCACCTCCTCACTCTCTCCGGCTCCGAACGGGAGCCTTCCCGCCATGCCCATCGGCACCCCCAGCGTTCCCTACCGCCTCCCCGGCAGCCAGTACGAGCGCTGGGTCGACATCTACACCCGCCTCGGGGTGGAGCGGATCCTGTTCCTCGGCCAGGAGGTGACCGACGGGATCGCCAACAGCCTGGTGGCCCAGATGCTGTACCTCGACTCCGATGACAGCTCCAAGCCGATCTACCTCTACATCAACTCGCCGGGTGGCTCGGTGACCGCCGGCCTGGCGATCTACGACACCATGCAGTACGTCAAATCCGACGTGGTGACGATCTGCGTCGGGTTGGCGGCCTCCATGGGCGCCTTCCTGCTGGCGGCCGGCACCAAGGGCAAGCGGCTGGCCCTGCCCCACAGCCGGATCATGATCCACCAGCCCCTGGGCGGCACCAGCCAGCGCCAGGCCAGCGACATCGAGATCGAGGCGCGGGAGATCCTGCGCATCAAGGACATGCTCAACCAGTCCCTGGCCGGGATGTGCGGCCAGTCCCTGGAGAAGGTCACCAAGGACACCGACCGCGACTACTTCCTCAGCGCCGCCGAAGCCAAGGATTACGGGCTGATCGACCGGGTGATCGCCCACCCCTCGGAGGCCTCCGGCGGCTGAGTCGCCGGGCGAGGACGCCAGGGGCCCGCGCGGACGCACACCTAAAGTCTGCGTTTGCCCTGCCCGCCGCCCGGAATGGCCCAGCTCTTCTACGACTCCGACGCCGACCTCAGCCTGCTGACCGGCAAGACGGTGGCCATCATCGGCTACGGCTCCCAGGGCCATGCCCACGCCCTGAACCTCAAGGACAGCGGCATCAACGTGGTGGTGGGCCTCTACGACGGCAGCCGCTCGGCCGCCAAGGCCCGGGCCGACGGCCTCGAGGTGCTGAGCGTGGCCGACGCCTGCGCCAAGGCCGACTGGATCATGGTGCTGCTGCCGGATGAGGCCCAGAAGGCCGTCTACGCCGCTGAGATCGCCCCCCACCTCAGCGCCGGCAAGGTCCTGAGCTTCGCCCACGGCTTCAACATCCGCTTCGGGCTGATCCAGCCCCCCGCCGACGTGGACGTCGTGATGATCGCCCCCAAGGGCCCCGGTCACACCGTGCGCTGGGAGTTCCAGAACGGCCAGGGCGTGCCCGCCCTGTTCGCCATCCAGCAGGACGCCTCCGGCAACGCCCGCGCCCTGGCGATGGCCTACGCCAAGGGCATCGGCGGCACCCGCGCCGGCATCCTGGAGACCAACTTCAAGGAGGAGACCGAAACCGACCTGTTCGGTGAGCAGGCGGTCCTCTGCGGCGGTCTGAGTGAACTGGTGAAGGCCGGTTTCGAGACCCTGGTGGAAGCCGGTTACCAGCCCGAGCTGGCCTACTTCGAGTGCCTGCACGAGGTGAAGCTGATCGTTGACCTGATGGTCAAGGGCGGCCTCACCGCCATGCGCGACTCGATCTCCAACACCGCCGAGTACGGCGACTACGTCAGCGGCCCCCGGCTGATCACCGCCGACACCAAGGCGGAGATGCGGCGCATCCTGGCCGACATCCAGGACGGCACCTTCGCCCGCAACTTCGTGGCCGAGTGCGAGGCGGGCAAGCCCGAGATGGCCAAGGCCCGCGAGCGCGATGCCGCCCATCCGATCGAGCAGGTGGGCAAGGGTCTGCGCTCCATGTTCAGCTGGCTCAAGGCGGCCTGATCCCCAGCCCATGCAGCGGCGCCTGCTGACCCTCGCCTGGAGCAGCGGCCAGGCCAGCGGCACCCTGGCCATCGGCGCCACCGCCTGGCTGCTCAGCGGCCTCACCCCGTCGCCGCTGGTGAACGGGGTGCTGCCGGCCCTCGCCACCCTGCCGCTGCTGCTGCCCCTGCCCCAGCGGATCCGACCCGGCTACCTGCTCCAGCTGCTCAGCCTGCTGCTGCTGCTGGCGGTGGCCGCCGGTGGGCCGGGCACCTCCGTCCTGGCCCCCCTGCTCGGCATCGCCCTGCTGGCGGTGGGCCTGCGCCTGGCCCAGGACCCGCTGCAACGCCGGCTCCATGGCCACTGGGGGGTGCCGATCGGCGAGCTGCGGGCGGGAGCCGAGGCGGGCCGCCTGGCGGGCAGCCTGCTCACGGCCCTGCTGTTTCCCATCGGCAAGGCCCTGCTCCAGTTCGGCAGCGCCCTGGTGCTGCTGCTCCCTTTGGCGCCGCTGGTCGGGGCCCTGCGGGCCAGCCGCCACCGGATGGAGCAGGGCCAGGGTGATGCGGCGGCGGTGGCGGCGGCAACGGCAGCGGCGGATCCGCCGCCCTGGCGCCTGGAGCCGGGCGGGGTGCTGCAGGGGTTGCTGCTCGGCGGCCTGTTCGCCCTGCTGCCTCTGTGGGTACGTCAGCAGGCGGCGGGCAGCTGCTTCGATTTCGGCCTGCTGCTGACGGCCTACGGCCTGGGGCGGACCGGCGCCGAAGCCTGGGGCCTGCGGCTGCCGCCGCGCCTGCCCTACCTGCTGATGGCCGCCCTGCTGCTGGCGACCCAGTTCGTCGGTGGCTGGGGGGCCGTGCTGCTGTTCGTGCCCTTCGGCCTGCTGGCCGCCGTGGCCGATGCCCGCCTGGCCCTCGGCGTCGATCCGGCCGGCGACCTGCAGCAGAACTGGAGCGTCCTGGAGCGGTCCTCGGCCCTGGGGGGCCTGGCCGGCAGTCTGGGGATGGGCCTGATCGCCCAGCTGATCGGCCTGGGCGGCAGCCTGCCGATCCAGCTGGCGGCCTTCCTGGGGGCGGGTGTGCTGCTGCCCCTGCTGCAGCGCCGCCGGCCTTGAGCCTCGCCCTGCTTGTGCTGCTCGCCTGCGGGCTCGACCGGCTGCTGGGGGACCCCCTCTGGTCGCCGCACCCCGTCCAGGTGATGGGCGCCGCCATCACCGGCCTGCGCCGGGCGGTGGAGGCCTGGGCCGGCGACGCCCCCCGACGCCTGCGGCTGGGGGGTCTGCTGCTCACCCTGCTGGTGGTGGGCGCCAGCGGCCTGGCGGGCTGGGGCCTGGAGGTCCTCGCCCGGCGGATCCCTGCCGTCGGGGTGCCCCTGCTGGTGCTGGGCCTGGCCAGTGCCCTGGCGGGGGGCAGCCTGGGGCGGGCGGTGCGGGCCGTGCTGGTGGCCCTGCCCGACCTGCCCCTGGCCCGGGCCCGCCTGGCCCGGATCGTGGGTCGCCAGGTGAGCCACCTGCCGGAGGCGGAGATCCTGCGCGCCGCCGCCGAGACCGCCGCCGAAAACGCCGTCGACGGCCTGTTCGCCCCGCTGTTCTGGATGCTGGCCGGGGCGGCGCTGCTGTCGCTGGGGTCGGCCCCGCCTGCGTCACCCCTGCCGGGCCCCCTCGCCCTGGCCTGGGGTTTCAAGGCCGCCAGCACCCTGGACTCGATGCTGGGCTACCGCCACGGGCGCCTGCGCTGGCTGGGCACCGCCGGTGCCCGCCTCGACGACCTGCTCACCTGGCTCCCCACCCGGCTGGTGGCCCTGAGCCTGCCCCTGGCGGCGGGCCGACCCGGGCAGACGCTGCCCTGGCTGCGGGCGGCCCTGCGGGATGGGGCCCCTGACCCCTCCCCCAACGCCGGCGTCTCGGAGGCGGCTTTCGCCCACGCCGCCGGGGTGCGCCTGGGCGGGGCCAACGCCTACGCCGACGGGGTGCGCATCAAGCCGATCCTGGCCGCAGCGGGCCGCCCCCCCGACCGGGCCGGAGTGGAGCGGATCCTGACCCTGGGCGATCGGCTGGAGCTGCTGTGGCTCCTGCTCACCCTGCCGGCCCTGGCCCTGCTCGGTGCTGGATGGCCCCCCGGCTGAGGCGACGGGGCGGAGCTCCGGCGTTCAGTAGGCGCCGCGGTCGCGGGGGTCGAGCATGACGCCGATGGTGCGCAGGATGATGCGCAGATCCATCAGCAGGGTGCGACGGCGGGCGTAGCGCACATCCAGCCGGACCCGCTCGGGGTAGCTGAGGTTGTTGCGGCCGGACACCTGCCACAGACCCGTGAGGCCGGGACGCACCGACAGCACTTCATCCATGCGGCTGCCGTAGCGCTCCAGCTCGCTCTTCACGATCGGACGGGGGCCCACCACGCTCATCTCACCGCGGAGCACATTGAGGAACTGGGGCAGTTCATCAAGGCTGGAGCGGCGCAGGAACTTGCCCAGGCGAGTGATGCGCGGGTCGTTCTTGAGCTTGAAATCGTTGCGGTACTCCTCATCCAGATCCGGGGATTCGGCCAGCAGCTTGGAGAGCAGGCGATCGGCATCCCGGCGCATGGTGCGGAACTTGATGCAACCGAAACTGCGGTAATCGCGGCCCACCCGTTGCTGCACATAGAACACCGGCCCGCGGGAGGTGACCTTCACCAGCAGGGCCAGGGCCAGCAGCACCGGCGAGCCGAGGGTGAGCACGGTGAGCGAGAAGAGGATGTCACCGGAACGCTTGACGATGCGATCGCGCTTCGACTGAAAGGCGATCAGCTCTTCCGCGGTGAGCACCTGCGCCGGAGCCGTCACAAGCTGCCCAGAGGCGTAGGGGGTCCCGATGGAAGAGAGCATGGGGGACGGGTTCGTTAGAAGAAGTTAAGGATCAGCCCGTGCGGAACTCCATGCCGCGGGGCCACTCAGATCAGAGGCACAGGACGGCGAAGGCGGCGACGGTGCTGCTGCCACAGCTGGTCGAGCAGCGTTTCCATGCGGCTTCGGAAGACCGCCGGGGCGAAACCCTCCGCCCGTTGCCGCTGCCCTTCCGCCGGCAGGGATCGCCACAGCCGGCCCGCCTCGAAGTGCTCCAGGGCGGCCGCCAGGCTGGCGGGGGTCTGCTCCGGAAACAGCAGGCCGGTGGGGGAGGCGTTCCCGTCGCTGAGGCAGCGCACGCTGTCGAGCACCCCCCCCTGGCCGAAGGCGATCACCGGGGCACCGGCCGCCATTGCCTCCACCGGCGCAATGCCGAAATCCTCCAGGCCGGCATACACATAGGCCCGCGCCCGCTCCAGCCAGGCGGCGGTCTCCTGGTCCGGCAGGCGACCGAGGAAGCAGGTGGCCGGGCCCGCCATCGCCTCCAGCCGGCGCCGCTCAGGACCATCGCCCAGCACCACCAGGGGCAGACCGGTGCGCCGGAAGGCCTCCACCACCACATCCACCCGCTTGTTGGGCACCAGCCGGCAGAGGCTGACGTAGACGTCGTCCCGGGGGTGGTCCCAGCGGAAGCGCTCCACCGCCACGGGGGGCGGCAGCACATGGGCGCGCCGGCGCCAGAAACAGCGGATGCGGCGGGCGGTGAAGCGGGAGTTGGCCACCAGGGCATCCACCCGGGCGCTGCTGACCACATCCCACTGGCGCAGCTGGTGCAGCTGCAGCCGCACCAGGGGGCCGAGGGGCCCGCGGGCCAGGGCCGAGCGGGCCAGGTAGGTGTGCATCTGGTCCCAGGCGTAGCGGGCCGGGGTGTGCACATAGCTGACGTGCAGCTGGTCCGGACCGGTGAGCACCCCCTTGGCCACGAGGTGGCTGCTGCTGATCACCAGGGGGTGGCCGGACAGGTCGAGCTGCTCGATCGCCAGGGGCAGGAGCGGCAGATACTGCTGCACGTGGCTCACCCCCCAGGGCAGGCGCTGGATGAAGCTGGTGCGGATGCGGCGGCCGGTCAGCCAGCTGCCGGGACGGGAACTCTCGCCATCCACCAGGGCGAAGAGTGACGGGGGGGTTCCCCGGCCGGCGAGCAGCCGATCGAGTTCCTCCACCACCTGCTCGGCCCCACCCACCGAGCGGGGGGTGAACCACTCGTGCACCAGGGCGACTGGGCTGGGGAAGGCCTCCATGGCAGGCACCGTAGGCGCCAGTATCACGAAAACTCTCAGCCGATTGCCCTGGCCGGGGTCTCTGCCGAAGCTAAGGCGACGACTGGGATGGCGAGAGCCGGGACACGATGGCGATCCGCGAGCTTCTCGAAGACGCCCTGCAGGAGCCTTCCATCGGGACAACACCCTGCTTCCGCTGGCATGCCACCTCCGTGGGGATTGCGGCCCTCTGGTGTGACGGCAAGCCGCCACCGGCGCCGCCCTTCGATGTGGCGCTCAAGGAAGGTCTGCAGGTGGGACTGGATCTGAGCCGCGAGGAGAGGGAGTTTCACCAGGTGAAATCCGGCCTCGTGCTGCTGTTCCATTCCTGAGGTCCCACGCCGGCCATGCCGGCGGCAAGCCGGCCTGGGAAAACGGAGAGGGTGGGATTCGAACCCACGGAAGGTTGCCCTTCAAACGATTTCGAGTCGTTCGCTTTCGACCACTCAGCCACCTCTCCACACCCCTGATGCCATCGCAGCAGGAACGCGCTCACTTTACGGAGCGGTCAGCGCGCCGCTGGTCCCACTGGCCCGCCACCCCCGCGGCAGGGGCGCGCCGGCCGGCACGGCACCGCTGAGCCACACCCGGGGCGGGCCGCGCTCCAGCAGGGCCCGCTGCTCGGCGGGCCGGGGCCGGACCCCGAGCCACACACCCTCGCCGGCAGCCGGACGGTCCAGCCGCCAGGTGGTCAGCGCCTGGCGGTCGGGCAGCAGCAGCCAGCGGTGGCGCCCCAGCTGCAGGCGCAGGGCGTGGCTGTCCATGGCCAGGGCCTCCACCGCCAGCCCCCGGCTCGCCAGCCGCTGGCCGGCGGCCAAGGGCGCCGCCCCGCCCCCGTAGGCCAGCACCCGCCCGGCCTGGCGGCTCCAGCAATCCGGATCGTCAGCGGCCACCGGATCCAGCAGCAGGGTCCAGTCGAAGCGGGCCACCCCCAGGGCCTGGGCCAGCTGGCCGGCCTGGCGGCAGCTGAACCCGTCGGCGCGGGTGCTGACCAGGGCGGCGCGGCCCCGGTGCCGGGCCAGCAGCAGGTCGCGGGGGGGACCACCTTCCCCCTGGTGGACCAGCAGCAGCTGGTCGCCGCCCAGCAGCACCAGGTGGACCACCAGCACCCCGACCCCCAGGCCCGCCGCCAGCCATCGAAGGCGCCGGCCCGTCCCGGGCAGCACCAGGCCCAGCAGGGCCAGGGTGAACAGGAGCACCAGCAGCGGCAGGGGCCGGCCGCTCTGCCACTGGGCCAGGGGCAGACCGGCGACCCCATCGGCAAGCAGGAGCAGCAGCTGGGCCAGCCAGCCCAGGGGCACCAGCAACGGGGCCAGCAGGGCGGGCACCAGCAGGGCCACGGCCGCCAGGGCCATCGCTCCGAGGGTGAGGGGCGTGAGCAGCGGGGCCGCCAGCAGGTTGGCCGGCACGGCGTAGAGAGGCACCACCCCGAAGTGGAGCAGCTGCAGGGGCAGGGTCCAGAGGCTCGCCGCCACCGGCACCGCCAGGGCCGGGGCCAGCCAGCGCCGCCACCAGCCCGCCGCCCCGGGGGAGCCGCCGGGGGGGCCACCGGGTGGCAACCCGGCCAGGGCCTGCTCCAGGGGCCGCGCCGTCAGCACCAGGCCGGCGGTGGCGGCGGCGCTCAGCTGGAAGCCCACGTCGTGCAGCCAGGCCGGCCGCAGCAGCAGCATCCCCGCCAGGCTCAGGCCCAGAATCCCCAGGGGACGGCCGCGGCGGCCGCTCTCCAGCAGCACCAGGGCGATGGCCCCCATCAGGACCGCCCGAATCACCGAGGGCTGGGGCCCCGCCAGCAGCAGGAACACCACCATCGCCCCGGCGCCAAGGGCCAGCCGCGCCCAGCGGCCGAGCTCCCGGCCGATGGCCAGCACCGCCCCCAGCAGGACCGTGAGGTGGAACCCCGAGGCCGCCAGGGCGTGGGACAGGCCGGCGACGCGGAAGTCGGCGCGCAACTCGGCGGGCAGGGGCACCACGGCACTGCCCAGCACCAGGGCCGCCAGCAGACCGCCCCGCTCCGGACCCGCCACGGCCACGAAGCGCTCGGCGATGCCGCGGCGCAGATCGGCGATCGGGGTGGCGGGCCGGCGGAGCACCTCCAGCCGCTCCACCGCCAGGCGGGTCCAGGCCCCCTGGCGGGCCAGGCGTTCCGCCGGCCCCGCCAGCAGGGGGTGGGGGGCCGGCCGGGGGCGGCGCAGCAGCCCCGTCACCCGCACCCCCCAGCCCTCCCGCAGCTCCGGACAGGTGGCGAAGCCCAGCTCGCTGCGGCCCCCCGCCGTCTGCAGCAGCACCCGGCAGGGACCCGGGCTCGACGCCGCTGGGGCCGCCGCCACCGGGTCGGCCAGCAGACGGCCCTGCAGGATCACCGGTTGCGGCCCATCGCCACCGGCGAGCAGCCGCAGCGGATCGGCCGGTCCGGGCCGGAGCGGCCGCAGCTGGGCCTGGAGCAGCACCACGGTCAGCAGCAGCAGCGGCAGCAGGGGGGAGCGGAGCATGCTCCAGGGTTCCCGCCGGCGGCCGCCGGCCCCCGGCGCCATCGACACCGGTGGCAACACCACGGGACAATCCCCTCGGCGGAGCCCGGCGATCGGTGATGCAGCGGCAGAGATTCACGTGGCGGCCGTTGACCCTTGGACGGCAGATCGCCCTGCTGGCGCTGCTGTTCTGCCTCGGCCTTGGTCTTGGTCCTGGTCTTGGGACAGGGCTGGGGCTGGCCCCCGATCCGTCGAGTCCAGCCTGGGCCGGCGAGGGAGGCGCCACGGCGGCGGCCGCGCAGGGCTGTGCGACCACCCCTCTCTTCATCGGCCTCGATGGCCGCCGCGACCTGGAGATCCGCCGGGCCCCCGCCGCCCAGCGGCTCGACGACTACGTGCGCCGCGCCAATGCCCGCCTGCTGGAACTCGCCCAGGATCACACCGTCCAGCCGGGCCAGCTCGTGGTGCAGGACGAGGCCCCCTTCTCCCTGGTGGGCGTCAGGGAGCAGGACGGTCGTTTCTCGCCCGAACTGGCCGTGGGCGATCGCGCGGCGGCCTGCTTCGGGTTGACGCGGCAACAGCTGGCCGTGCGCTACCGGGACGGCATGCGGCGGGCGATCACCAGCTACCGGGGCAGTCACACCCTCGCGTCCTGGTTGAGGGGAACGGCCCTGGCGGCGCTGGTGCTGGGGTTCTACATCCTCTGGCTGCGGGTTCAGGGGGAGCTCAACAGGCGGGTCGAGCGGCACTTCGCCGAACGTCCCCGCTTCGTCATGCAGGAGCTCAGTCGCCTGGGCCTGGGCGGGTTCGTCGAGCTGGACCATGTGCGACAGCTCATGCAGTGGCTGCGCCAGGTGGTGCACTGGTCGCTGGTGCTGGTGATCAGCTACCTGCTGATTCCCCTGCTGCTGGGTTTCTTCCCACCCACCGAAGCCATCGCCGAAGGTCTGCGGGGACAGATCAGGACGGTGGTGCTGGGTTTCCTGGGCGGCATCGTGCAGGCGATCCCCAATCTCGTCTCGATCGGGGTGATCCTGGTCATCACCGTGCTGGCGATCCGGGCCAGCCAGTCCTGGTTCCGGGCCATCGACCACGGCCGGATCCGGTTGCCCGGCTTCTACCAGGAGTGGGCCCTGCCGACGGCCCGGCTGGTGGCGATCCTGCTCTGCCTGGCCGGCCTGGCGGCAGCCTTCCCGTACATCCCCGGCTCCGGCAGCAAGGTGTTCCAGGGGGCCGGACTGTTCATCGGCGCCCTGGCCGCCCTGGGCTCCAGCGCCATCGCCAGCAACATCATCAGCGGACTGATGCTCATCTACACCCGGGCGTTCCGGGAGGGCGACCGGGTGGAGATCAACGGGGTGGTGGGGGTGGTGCAGGACCGGGCCCTGCTGGTGACCCGCCTGCAGACGCCGCGCAACGAACTGGTGAGCATTCCCAATGCCAGCGTGATCGGCGCCTCGGTGGTGAACTACAGCTTCTCCCGCCGGGAGATCAGCCAGCCGGTGGCGATCGCCACCACGATCACCATCGGCTACGACGTCCCCTGGCGCCAGGTGCAGGAGCTGATGCTGGCGGCGGCGCGGAGCGTGCCGGGCATCACCGACGAGATCGAGCCGTTCGTGCTCCAGACCTCCCTCAACGACTTCCACATCAGCTACGAGCTCAATGCCTTCGTGCGCGAGCCGGGCACCTACCGTCAGACCCTCTCGGAGGTGCTGGCGGCGCTGCAGGATCAGTTCGCCGCCGCCGATGTGGAGATCCTCTCCCCCGGCTATCACGCCATCCGCAACGGCAACCGGAGCACCGTGCCGAAGAGCGGCTGACGGATCCGGCCGGTACGGTCAGCCGGAGGGGGCCAGCTGGCGCTGCTGCCAGCGCAGGAACAGGGTGGTCACGATCACGGTGATCAGCACATAGGCGAGCAGGCCGGGGATCAGGCCCGCCAGCCCCTTGCCGTAGGAGAGGGCGAGCTGGGCCGCCAGTCCGGTGTTGCGCATGCCCGTCACCAGAGCCACGGTGCGCCGTTCCAGCGGGTCGGGTCCGGCCAGGGCGTAGCCGATCGCCAGGCTGACCGCGCTGAGGACAGCCATCCCCGCCAGACCCACCAGGTTCTGCTGCAGGAAGGGCAGGAGCTGCCGGCCACTGAGCAGCAGCAGGGCCACCAGCATCACGATCAGCAGCACGGTGGCCAGGGCCCCGAGGGACCGACTGCAGCGGCTTGCCAGCCCAGGCTGCCACTGTCCCAGCAGCACCCCGGCGACCACCGGCAGCACCTGCACCTTCAGCACCTGGCCCGCCACCTGGCCCGGACTGATCCCCCAGCCGGCCACCTCCCAGCCCCGCAGGCCGGCGGCGGCGCGGAAGATCACCTCCATCAGCGGAACCGTGACGATCGCCAGCAGCGCCGCGCCGATCTGCAGCCGGGCGGCCAGCTCGGCGGTGCCGCCGCTGCTGCGCACCCGGAACAGGATCAGGGGGGCGCTGGGGCAGGCCAGCATCAGGGCCATCGCCACCCAGGCGGGCCGGCTCAGCTGGCCATGGAGGGGCAGCAGCACCAGGGCCAGCCCGGCCAGGGGCACCAGCACGCCGGTGCCGAGCAGCACCCGCCAGAGGAAGGCGGGGCGATCCCGGAGCAGCAGGAATGGATACGGCTTCAGCCCCAGGCCCAGGCTGAACATCAATGTGACGATCGTGGTCGTGGCCAGAACGCTGGCGGCTTCGCGCATGGGAATCAACCGAGAGGGGAACCCATCACCAGCAGCACAAAGGCGAAGACACCGATGAGGGTGAGGGCCATCGCCGTGATGGTGCTGATCGAACGCTGATCGGCATAGAGAAAGTCGTCGCGCCGGATCAGCTTGAGCGTGCGCAGGTGCTGGCGGGTCGCCGCGGCCATCGCCAGGATGCCGACGAGCACGAAACCGATGGACACCAGGCGCACGCTCAGGCCGGCATGGGCACTGCGATCAAAGCGGCTGCTGTTGATGGCGCCGATGATCTTGTCGAGCCCGAAGCCGAAGCTGATCAGTGAGAGACAGGTGCGGATCCAGGCCATCAACGTGCGCTCAGCGGCCGCCCGGTTGCGCTCCTTGGCCAGTTCGTTGTTGAGGTTGGCCATCTAGGGCGAAAGGGATTCGGTGGTGGAACGCAGCTCACGCTGCTGGCGCTGGGCCTCCTCGAGCTTCATCTCCAGCTCCACTTCCCGGCCCAGGAAGACGTTGAGGAAGGTGCGGATCACGGCGATGACACCCAGCTGGATCAGGTTCTGGTTGGAGGGGGCGGTGGTGGTGGCGACGATGTCGGCGGCCAGCTGGAACTCCAGGGCCATCGACAGCCAGCTGCCGAAAGTGAGGCGGAGGCCGTTGAAGCGCCGGCTGATGGGTTCGCGGCGGTGGCGGCCGGGGCCCAGCCTCTGGCGCACGGCCTGGAGCAGGGTGACCGCGAAGCCCAGCGCCACGCACACCAGCGAGACGCCCTCGAGCACGAAGCGCAGGCCGACGGCGAACCGATCGAGCCACTCCACCAGGGGAAGGGCCGGCATGGATCAGCTCCTCACGACGCAGCGGAAGCCCATGTGGCAGGTGGAGGTGTCGACGCCCTGGGCCATGCGCGCCGCGGGCCGGTAGCGGCGGCAGTAGCTGGGGGCGCACAGAAAGGAGCCACCCTTCACCACCTTGCGCGGCTGGTGACCGTGCTGGGAGCCCGGATCGATGCTGGCCTCCCGCTCCGCCCCGCGGGGGCTGTCGATAGTGCAGCAGCCGCCGGCCCCCTTGTGCGCCAGCACGGCGGCCGCATGGCCGCCGTACCAGTCGTCGGTCCACTCCCAGACGTTGCCGATCATGTCGAACAGGCCGTAGCCGTTCGGCGGGAAGGCCCCCACCGGCGAGGTGCGCTCCCAGCCGTCGAGGAGGCTGTTGTGGTGCGGGAAATCCCCCTGGAAGGTGTTGGCCATGGGCCGGCCGCCGGGGTGGAGCTCATCTCCCCAGGCGAACTCCCCCCCCTCCCGGCCGCCACGGGCGGCCCGTTCCCAGTCGGCCTCGCTGGGCAGCTGCTTGCCGGCCCAGGCGGCGTAGGCCGCCGCGTCCCCATGGGCCACGTGCACCACGGGGTGGTGTTCCCGGGTCCGTATGGAACTGCCGGGGCCCTCGGGATGGCGCCAGCAGGCCCCCGGCCGGTACTGCCACCAGCGATAGGGATCACCGGTGCCGATGGGCCCGGGCGGCGGCACGAACACGATCGAAGCCGGCGCCAGCCGTTCCGGCAGGGCTCCCGGATAGTCGGCCGGATCGGCCGACCGTTCCGCCAGGGTGATGTGCCCTGTGGCCTTCACGAACTTCTGGAACTGGGCGTTGGTGACCGGGGTGCGGTCGATCCAGAAGCCCCCCAGCGTCACCCGATGGGCCGGGGCCTCCTCCGGGTAGTGGTGGTCGGAGCCCATCGCGAAGCTGCCCGGGGGAATCCAGACCATGTCCCGCGCCGGCGGGCGCCCCGGCCGGGGGGCCGGGGCGGATCGCGTCGGGGAGGGGGGGCGCTCCGGGGTCATGGCGGGGGCGGCGGCGGCGAGCCCCTCAGTGGCCGCCGCTGGCGGCGGCGGTCATCTTCTCGATCACATCCTCCAGGGAGAAGCTGGCCGCCTTCTGGCGGGGCGGAAAGTCCTGGAACGTGGCCAGGAACCGACCCGCGATCACCTGGGCGGGCACCAGGGCGAAGGCATGGTCGAGCATCCAGTCCCAGTAGGTGTTGGAGGTGATGTCGGCCCGCTCGTAGGGATCGGTGAGCAGGTTGAAGATCTTGGGCACCCGCAGCGGCGTGAAGGGCTCGGCCCAGACCTGCAGCGTGCCGGTGGCGCGCTGCTCCATGAACACGAACTTCCAGTTGTCGTAGCGCAGGCCGGTGAGGTCGCCGTCGTCGGAGAAATAGAAGAATTCCACCCGGGGGCTCCTGTCGCTCTGGCCGGTCCAGTAGTCGAGCATGTTGTAGCCATCCAGGTGGATCCGGAAGGTCTTGGAGCCCACCGTGTGGCCCTCCAGCAGCTTCTCCTTGATCTGTGGCTCCCCAGCGGCGGCCAGCAGGGTGGGCAGCCAGTCGAGATGGCTGACGATGCCCGTATAGAGGGTGCCGGGGGCGATCTTGCCGGGCCAGCGCACCAGGGCCGGCACCCGGTAGGCCCCTTCCCAGTTGGAGTTCTTCTCGTTTCGGAACGGGGTCATGCCGGCATCGGGCCAGCTGTTCATGTGGGGCCCGTTGTCGGTGCTGTACATCACGATCGTGTCATCGGCGATGCCCAGCTCATCGAGCAGGTCGAGCATTTCGCCGATGCAGTTGTCGTGATAAATCATCACGTCGTGGTACTCCGACTGCCAGCGCCCCGCCTGGCCGATGTCCTGGGGACGGGCATGGGTGCGGAAGTGCATGTGGGTGGTGTTGAACCACACGAAGAAGGGCTCTCCGGAAGCGACGGCGTCACGGATGAAGCGCTTGGCCTCGGCGAGGAACTCCTCATCGCAGTTCTGCATCCGCTTCTTGGTGAGCGGGCCGGTGTTCTCGATGCGCTGGGTGCCATCACCGTTGGCCCAGGTGTGCAGCACACCGCGGGGGCCGAAGTTCTTCTGGAAATCGGGAAAGTCTTCCGGCTTGGGATAGTCGGGCAGCTCCGGCTCCTCCTCGGCGTTGAGGTGGTACAGGTTGCCGAAGAACTCATCGAAACCGTGCATGGTCGGCAGATGCTCGTCGCGGTCGCCGAAGTGGTTCTTGCCGAACTGGCCGGTGCGGTAGCCCAGCGGCTGCAGCAGCTCGGCAATGGTGGGATCCTCGGCGCGGTAACCGAGCTCGGCGCCCGGCAGCCCCACCTTGCTGAGGCCGGTGCGGAACACGCTCTGGCCGGAAATGAAGGCCGCCCGGCCGGCGGTGCAGCTCTGCTCGGCGTAGTAATGGATGAAGCGGCCGCCCTCGCTGGCGACCCGGTCGATGTTGGGGGTCTGGTACCCCATCAGACCGTCGCTGTAGCAGCTGAGGTTGCTCTGGCCGATGTCATCGCCCCAGAGGATGAGGATGTTGGGCTGGCCGTTGGGCATGGCGGGGAACACCCGGCGGGTGAGGGAGTGGGGTAGGAAGAGGGTTCTGGGACCCCTTGTCACGTGACGGTCGCCACGGATCCGGAGGACACGCCCCCAAAGGATGCACAGAGCCGAACGATCCGAACACTCAGAAAGTGCGGTTCCACTGCTCCCTTCTGCCGTTCCATCCAGGACATCGCCCGCTTGGAGAGGGTGCTCAACCCCCTGCTGCCCGTGCAGCTCACCCAGCTCGCCGGAGGTCTGCTGAGCAGTGAGCTCCTGGCGATCGACCTGGGTGCGCTCCAGGTCCTGCGGCTGCACTTCGATCGCCCCCTGCACGGGGGTGGGGCCAAACCCGCCGGCCGCCAGCTGATCGCCCTCGACCTGGAGGAGAGCCCGGGCCGCCCCGTGATCCGCTCCCACGGCCTGGAGCTGCCGGCCACGGCGTTCTTCGGCCTGGCCGCAGGCGGTGAGATCCACCTCACCACCCCCGAGCGCTGCACCCTGGCGGTGCTCAGCCTGGAGCGGGACCGGTTCCTGCAGTGGGCCCGGGAGCTGGGCGGGCCCGGGCTGGAGGAGCCACTGGAGGGTGTCAACTGGGAGGCGATCGATCCGCTGCGCTTCCAGGGGGTGAGGGCCTGCCTGCGCCGGATCTTCCGCCTGGCCGAGCGGTCGCCGGGCCTGCTGGCGGATCCGGCGATCCGCCGGCGGCTGGGCGGGGATCTGGTGCCCCTGCTGGTGGAGGCCCTGGTGCACCGCACCGGCCATGGCGAGCGGCTGGCCCGGCCGCCGGCCCGGATCGAGCTGGTGAAGGCTGCCCAGGCCTGGATGAGGGAGCATCCCCAGGAACCGATCAGCCTTGATGGGCTCTGCCGCCAGGTGGCGGCCGGTCGGCGCAGCCTGCTGCAGGGGTTCCGGGAGCACCTGGGGATGGGTCCGATGGCCTACCTCAAGGTCCGTCGCCTGCACGGCGTGCGGCAGGCCCTGCTGGCGGCCGATCCCCAGGCCACCACGATCGCCGAGCTGGCCGCTGCGTGGGGATTCATGAACGCGGGGCACTTCGCCCGCGATTACCGCAGCCTGTTCGGCGAACATCCCCGCACCAGCCACCGGACCTGAGCGTCCTGACCAACCCTCCCCACCCCATGAACGCGCGCACGCCCCGCCCGCTGCACGTCCTGGCCGGCCTGGCCCTGGTGCTGCCGGCCCTGGGGCCCTCGGCCAGCCTGGCCGACCCGACCCGGGGCCGGGCGCCGGAGGTCCCCTGGATCGGCCAGGAGCTGCGCCTGCCGCCACCGGCCCCTGCGGTGACGCCGGAGTTGGCGGCCGCACCAGAAACAGCCCCGGCGGAGACGGTGCCCGACCCCGCCTGGAGCGGCACCCTCGAGCTCTACGGCTTCGCACCGCTGCGCACCACCGGTTTCACCACGATCCGCGGACGGCAGGCCGACGTCGACCTGGGGCTGGGGCAGATCCTGGATGCCCTGCGCTTCAACGCCTCCGCCCGCGGCAGCATCGAGAAGGGCCGGCTGGGGCTCCAGGCCGATCTCTGGTATGTGAGCCTGGCCGACCAGACGGGACGTCTGGACCTGCCCAGCCGTCAGTTCCTGGGCGCGAGCGCCAGCGTGGGGCAGCAGCTGGGCATCTACGATCTCGCCCTGCGCTACCGGTTCGGCGAGCAGGAATCGGCCCTCGGCCGGCCAGGCGCTGTGAGGGTGATTCCCTATGCGGGGGTGCGGCTGATCTCCGGCCAGCTGAGTCTGGCGGCCGGCGTCGAGGGGCCCTTCGGACGAACCCTGCTGGAGCCCACCCGCGACTTCCGGCGCACCTGGGTGCAGCCGCTGGTGGGCACCCAGGCCACGGTGTTCCTGTCGCCGCGGCTGCGGGCCTTCGCCCGCGGCGACATCGGCGGCTTCGGCCTGGCCGGCCAGCAGGACCTCAGCGGCAACGCCCAGGTGGGCCTGGGCTACGCCATCGGTGACAACACCGACCTGAACCTGTCCTGGCGCCTGATGGGCCTGACCTGGGACAACGGCGGCGACCCTGCCAACGCCTTCGCCACCTACCAGAACGGCATTGAGGTGGGCGTGAAGGTCTTCTTCGGCGGCGCCCCCAAGGGCCGGGCGGTGGCCGCCGCGCCGGCCAGCCAGGCCACGCCGCCGACACCCTGATCAGAGGAGCCCGGCCCTTCAGAAACTCGGCAGCTTGAGCATCAGCTCACAGAGCTGGGGGCTGGGCAGCTCCTGACCCACCAGCGGAGCGACCAGGGCCGCCAGGGGCCGCAGCCGGCAGGGCCAGATGGCCCGCTCGGTGAGGCGGCCGGCCTGGAAGGCGCCCAGCACCAGCACCGCCACCAGCAGGGTGCGCTTCACGCCGGCGGGGCGTCCAGCAGGGGAAAGCCCAGGGCGCGGCGCTCCTCCAGCCAGGCTTCGGCCACCTGCCGCGCCAGGTGGCGGATGCGGCCGATGGTGGCGGTGCGCTCGGTCACCGAGATCACGCCGCGGGCCTCCAGCAGGTTGAAGGTGTGGCTGCACTTGAGCACGTGGTCGAGGGCCGGGGCCGGCAGCCCGGCCGCCACCAGATCGGCGGCCTCGGCCTCATGCAGGGCAAACAGCTGCAGCAGGCGTTCGGGGTTGGAGGCCTCGAAGTTGTAGGTGCACTGCCCCTTCTCGAACGGCAGCCAGATGTCGCCGTAGCTGCGCTCGCCGTTCCAGCGCAGGTCCCAGATGCTCTCCACATCCTGGAGGTACATCGCCAGCCGCTCCAGGCCGTAGGTGATCTCGATCGACACCGGCCGGCAGTCGAGGCCGCCGCACTGCTGGAAATAGGTGAACTGGGTCACCTCCATGCCGTCGAGCCACACCTCCCAGCCCACGCCCCAGGCCCCGAGGGTCGGGGACTCCCAGTTGTCCTCCACGAAGCGGATGTCGTGGTCGGCGGCGTGGATGCCCAGGGTTTCGAGGGAGGCCAGGTAGGTCTCCTGGATGGCGTCCGGCGAGGGCTTGATCAGCACCTGGTACTGGAAGTAGTGCTGGGCCCGGTTGGGGTTGTCGCCGTAGCGGCCGTCGGTGGGGCGCCGGCAGGGCTCGGGGTAGGCCACCGCCCAGGGCTCCGGGCCGATCGCCCGCAGCACGGTGTGGGGGCTCATGGTGCCGGCGCCCTTTTCCGTGTCGTAGGGCTGGAGGATCAGGCAACCCTGGTCGGCCCAGAACCGGTTGAGGCTGGCGATGATGTCCTGGAAGAGCATGGTGCGCCGGTCGGGTACGGGCCAGGACGGCAGGGAAGACGGCTTGATGCTGCCAGATCGGTGATCAGCGATCAGGGCGGCCAGGCCGCCGCCGGGGCCCTCAGGCCTGCAGCTCCAGCAACCCCATCAGGCCGCCGGCCAGGGGACGGTGGCGGGCCCCGGCGAAGCCGGCGGCATGGGCCAGTTCCTCCTGGGCCGCTCCGGTGGGGAAGCGGGCCAGGCTCTCCTCCAGCCAGGCGTACTGCTCTGGCAGGCCCACGGCGCGGGCGGCGGGCACCACCAGGCGGCGCAGGTAGAAGCGCTGGAAAGCCGCCTGGGCTGAAGCGGGGTCGGGCCGGTTGAAATCCAGCACCGCCGCCCGCCCGCCGGGCCGCAGCAGGCGCCGCAGCTCCACCAGGCCCGCGGCGGGATCGGCCAGGTTGCGCAGGCCGTAGGCCATCACCGCCCCGTCCGCCCAGCCATCGGCCAGGCCGGTGGCCAGGGCATCGCCTTGCCGCCACTCCAGGGGCAGCCAGGGCTGGAGCGCCGCCCGGTGCTCGGCGATGGCCAGCGGGGCGGCCGCCGCATCCAGGCCCAGCACCTGCCCGCCGGGCCTGACCCGGGAGGCCAGCAGCAGGGCCAGGTCGCCGGTGCCGCAGCAGAGGTCGAGCAGGCGCTGGCCAGGGCGGGGGCGCAGCCAGAGCAGGGCTTGTCGCTTCCAGAGCCGGTGCAGCCCCAGGCTGAGCAGATCGTTCAGCTGGTCGTAACGGGGCGCGATGGTGTCGAACAGATCGCTGATCTGCCGGGGATCAACGGTGGCCAAAACGGAGCGGAACGGGGGACGGCGGAATCGGGCCTCAGCCCTCGCCCTGCAGGGTCAGGGAGTCGTCCCAGGGCAGCACGATCGCATCCAGGCTGACGCCGGAGATCTCCGGCTCGGGGGCCGCCAGACCACGGGCCTCCAGCCGCACCGGGCTGGTGAAGGTGAGCACCATCACGGTGGCCAGGCCCACCGCCGCCGAGCAGACCATGCAGCCGGCGAGCATCAGGGAGAACTCGCGGCGGTCGGTGGCGGCCTGCATCAGCTGGAGGGCCCAGGCCACCAGCGCGATCACCACCACCACCACCACGAGCGCGATCACGGTGACCAGGGGCGTCGGCAGCAGCAGGAAGGCGTTCACCGATGCACCACGAACCACGAACGTTTCCCAATGTTACGGCGAGTGAAGCAAGCGGTGCGATCGCCGCGGCCCCGGGCTGCTCAACCCGCCGCCAGGCTCGTCAGCAGGGGCCGCAGCGGCAGGCCGCGGCGCAGCAGGTCGGTCTTGATCTCCTCGACGGTGAGCACCCCGTCATGGAGCAGGGAGGCCAGCAGGGCGGCCGAGGCGCCGGCGACCTCAAGGGCCTCGGCGATGTGGTCGATGCAGCCGGCACCTCCGGAGGCGATCACCGGCACCTCCACCGCCTCGACCACCGCCCGGGTCAGGGCGAGATCGTATCCCGCCTGGGTGCCGTCGCCGTCCATGGAGGTGAGCAGGATCTCCCCGGCCCCGAGCGCCACCACCCGACGGGCCCAGGCCACCGCATCGAGGCCGGTGTTCTCCCGCCCCCCCTTCACGAACACATCCCAGCCGGGGGCTTCCCCGTCGGGACAAGGCCGGCGGCGGGCATCAATGGCCACCACGATGCACTGGCAGCCGAAGCGGTCGGCGCCGGCCGTCACCAGCTCGGGGGTGCGGACCGCCGAGGAATTGAGACTCACCTTGTCGGCGCCGGCCCGCAGCAGCTCGGTGATGCCCTCGACGCTGACGATGCCGCCACCCACCGTGAAGGGGATCGTCACCGCCTCGGCGGTGCGGCGCACCATGTCGACGAGGGTGGCGCGGCCCTGGTGGCTGGCGGCGATGTCGAGGAAGACGAGCTCGTCGGCACCGGAAGCGCTGTAGCGACAGGCCAGTTCCACCGGGTCGCCGGCGTCGCGCAGCCCGACGAAATTCACCCCCTTCACCACCCTGCCGTCGGCCACGTCGAGACAGGGGATGATCCGCTTGGCTACCACGGGTTCGCTGTTAGGGTTGCGCGACTTTCTAATCGCGCCGGACATGGCCCAGGCTGGCATCACCATAGGTTCGAAGGTGCGGGTCACCCGCGTGCGCGATCGGATTCCGGCCGATCTGGTGGCCGCCCTCAAGGCCGATGCCACCGGCACGGTGAAGGATTTCCGTGTCACCGACGGCACCGGGATCGGTGTGGTGGTGGAGCTCAGCGGCGGCACCACCACCTGGTTCTTCGACGACGAGATCACCCCTGCCTGAGACGGCCCAACCCATGAGCCAGAGCCCCGAACCCAGCGCCGGCTCCCCAGGCGTCTCCGGTGGCGCCCGTCAGCTGCTCGGGATGAAGGGTGCCGCCGGCACTTCCAACATCTGGAAGATCCGGCTGCAGCTGATGAAGCCCGTCACCTGGATTCCCCTCATCTGGGGAGTCATCTGCGGCGCGGCAGCCTCCGGGAATTTCCACTGGACCCTGCCTGAAGTGGGGGCCTCCGTGGCCTGCATGCTGATGAGCGGTCCGCTGCTGGCCGGCTACACCCAGACCATCAACGACTACTACGACCGCGAGATCGACGCGATCAACGAGCCCTACCGGCCGATCCCGTCCGGGGCCATTCCCCTGGGCCAGGTGCGTCTCCAGATCGTGGTGCTGCTGCTGGCCGGGCTGGCCGTGGCCTGGGGTCTGGATGTCTGGGCTGGCCACAGCACCCCGGTGCTGCTGCTGCTGGCCCTGGGCGGCTCGTTCGTGAGCTACATCTATTCGGCGCCACCGCTGAAGCTCAAGCAGAACGGCTGGCTCGGCAACTACGCCCTCGGCGCCAGCTACATCGCCCTGCCCTGGTGGGCCGGCCAGGCCCTGTTCGGCCAGCTCACCTGGACCACGGCCCTGCTCACCCTGGCCTACAGCCTGGCGGGGCTCGGCATCGCCGTCGTCAACGACTTCAAGAGCGTCGAAGGGGACAGGGCCCTGGGGCTGCAATCGCTGCCAGTGGTGTTCGGCGTCCAGCGGGCCAGCTGGATCAGCGCCGGCATGATCGACCTTTTTCAGCTGGCGATGGTGGCGGTGCTGATCGCCATCGGCCAGCACTTCGCCGCCGTGCTCCTGGTGCTGCTGATCATCCCCCAGATCACCTTCCAGGACATCTGGCTGCTGCGTGATCCCGTCGCCTTCGATGTGAAGTACCAGGCCAGCGCCCAGCCGTTCCTCGTGCTGGGGATGCTTGTCACCGCCCTGGCGATCGGCCACAGTGACCTCACCCCTATCGCTGCGCTGACGGCACCGCTGCCATGACCAGGGTGGGCCTGTCCACGGCCACCACCGGCCCGCGGCAGCCCGGTGAGCCTCCGCCCAGCCGCCCATCCCGACGCTCCGGCTGGCGCCTGCTCGCCCCGGCCGTCGCGGCCACCGCCGTGGGCGGGCTCGTTGCCCTGGGGCAGACGACCGTGGTGCGCGCCCTCGACGGGATGCTGCCCGATGCGGCCCGCATCACCAGCTTCAACCGGCCGGGGACGATCACGATCCTCTCCTCCGACGGCCAGGTGGTGCTCAAGAAGGGGCCGGCCACCCGGGAGAAACTGCCCGCCGGCAAGATGCCGCTGCTGATCCAGCGCGCCTTCGTGGCCGCCGAGGACCGGCGCTTCTACCAGCACGACGGCATCGACCTGTTCGGCATCAGCCGCGCCGTGCTGCGCAACGTCCAGCAGGGGGCCGTGGAGGAGGGCGCCAGCACGATCACCCAGCAGCTGGCGCGCACCGTGTTCCTGAGCCAGGACCGCACGATCATGCGGAAGCTCAAGGAAGCGGCCCTGGCCGGAAAGATCGAGCGCCAGCTGAGCAAGGACCAGATCCTCGAGCAGTACCTCAACTACGTGTACCTGGGCTCCAGCGCCTACGGGGTCTCCGATGCGGCCTGGATCTACTTCTCCAAGCGTCCCGACCAGCTCACCCTGCCGGAGGCCGCCCTGATCGCCGGCCTGCCGCCGGCCCCTTCGGTGTATTCGCCGCTGGTGAATCCGGAGGTGGCGCTGCGGCGGCGCTCGATCGTGCTGCAGCGCATGCGGGAGGCGGGCTTCATCGACGATGAACAGCTGCAGCGGGCCGACGCCGCCCCCCTGGCGCTGAAGCCGGCGGAACCGAAGTTCTTCTTCAACCCGGCTCCCTGGTACACCAGCTGGCTGGAGCAGGAACTGCCCAAGGTGCTCAGCAAGGAGCAGCTGGAGGTGGGCGGGCTGACGATCCGCAGCGGCCTGAATGCGGCCTGGCAGGCGGAGGCCCAGAAAACGATCGACTCCTACGCCACCGGCAGCATGGAGGGGGCCCTGGTGGCCATGGAACCCGGCACCGGGCTGGTGCGGGCGATGGTGGGCGGCAAGGACTGGGAGAAGACCCAGTTCAACCGGGCCTCCCAGGCGCTGCGTTCCCCGGGCTCCACCTTCAAGCTGTTCGTCTACCTGACGGCCCTCAAGCTGGGGATGAAGCCGGAGGACACGGTGCTGGATTCGGCCCGCTGCTTCGGCAGCTACTGCCCCAAGAACTTCGGCAACCGCTACATGGGCCGCGTGAGCCTGGCCACGGCCCTGCAGAACTCCCTCAACATCGTGGCGGTGGGGCTGCTGCAGAAACTGGGCTACGACCCGGTGATCGCCACCGCCAAGAGCCTCGGCATCCACCGGGAACTGGGCCGCTACCTGTCGATGGCGATCGGGGCCAACGAGCAGACGGTGCTCGACATGACCGCCGCCTATGCGGCGCTGGTGAACCGTGGCGTGTACATCCAGCCGCTGGCCTTCGAGGAGATCTACGGGCCGGAGGGGGAACTGCTGTGGTCTCGCCGGGCCAACGGCCCCCGCGGCACCCGGGCGGTGAGCAGCGACATCGCCGATGCGATGGTCTGGATGCTGCAGCAGGTGGTGCGGGGCGGCACCGGCGGCGGCGCCGCCCTGGCCGACCGGGCGGTGGCCGGCAAGACGGGCACCTCCGAGGGGGGTCGGGACCTCTGGTTCATCGGCTCCATCCCCCAGCTCACCACCGGGGTCTGGCTGGGGTACGACAACAACCGGGAGACGGGCACCACCAGCGTGCTGGCCACCTACGCCTGGCGGACCTTCATGGAACCGGTCACCAAGGGGATGCCGGTGAAGGCGTTCCCCCCCAAGCCGACACTCACCGGTACCTTCAAACCGGTGCCGGGCAAGCGGACCACCGAGCGCGATGCCCGGCCCCAGGACAGCGGCAGCCGCGAAACCCCGAGCTGGCAGGCGCCGGATCAGGAGCCCAGCCGCATCACCCCCCCCGACCGGGAGCCCCCCACCGAGCAGCCGCCCTCCCAGGCCGATCCGACCCAGACGGCACCCCCGAACAATCCCGTCGCCGCCCCCCGCTCCCGCGATGCGGCCATTCCCCCGCCCCCACCGCCGGAACCCGCCGCCCCCCTGCCGCCACCGCCGCCCGTCGCCGCCCCGCCGCCACCGCCCTAGGCGGTGTCCGGCCCCCGCAGCAGGGCGGCGTAGAAGCCGTCGCCGCCGCCGCACTCCGCCGTGGCCGGTGTGGGCCACCACTGACGTTCCTCCAGCAGGGTCCAGTCCGGACGGGCCGCCAGCAACGCGGCGATCAGGGCGCCGTTCTCGCGCGGTTCCACCGTGCAGGTGGCATAGAGGAGCCGGCCACCGGGGGCCAGCAGCGGCAGCATCGCCTCCAGCAACTGACGCTGCAGGATCACCAGCCCGTCGATGGCGTCGGGGGTGATCCGCCAGCGGGCATCGGGGTGGCGGGCCAGGGTGCCGAGTCCCGAGCAGGGGGCATCCAGCAGGATCCGCTCGAAATGGCCCCGCCAGTGGGGCTTCAGCTCCCCGAGGCCGGTGGCGTCGGCGGCCAGGGAACGGATCGTGGTGAGCCCCAGCCGCTCGGCGTTGCGGTCCACGCGCCGCAGCCGGGCTTCGGAGCGATCCAGGGCCCACACCTCGCCCCGGTCACCGATCAGCTCGGCCAGGTGGGTGCTCTTGCCCCCCGGGGCGGCGCAGGCATCAAGGATCCGCTGGCCGGGCCTCGGGTCGAGCAGGGGGGCGATGGCCTGGGCGCTGCGGTCCTGCACGCACCAGAGCCCCTCGCCGTAGCCCGGCAGCTCGCGGGGGTCCCCCACCCGCTCCAGCAGGGTGAGGCCATGGGGGGCCCCGGGCAGGGCGCGGGCGGCCACGCCGGCGTCGGTGAAACGCGCCAGCAGGGCCTCCCGGCTGGTGCGCAGGGCATTGACGCGCAGGTCGAGAGGGGGCACCGCGTTGCAGGCCAGGGCGAAGGCCTCGGCCCGCTCCGGCGGCAGCCAGTCGAGCAGCCCGGCGCTGAGCCAGGACGGCAGGGAGCGGCGCAGGGCCAGGGCGGCGGCGGGGTCCGCCGGCAGTGCCAGCCCGTCCCAGGGCTCCAGGCAGGCTCCGCCGCCGGGCTGCCGCTCGCGCCGCCGCAGCAGGGTGCGCAGCAGGCCGTTCACCACCGGCGCCAGCCGGCCCAGGCCGGCGCGCTTGGCCAGGGCCACCGTGGTGCTCACCGCCGCCGCCGCCGGCACCCGGTCGCTGAACAGCAGCTGGTAGAGCCCCACATGCAGCAGCCAGCGCAGGGCCGGGGGCTGACGCTGGGCGCTCACCTTGCCGAGGGCATCGATCCAACCGTCGAGCAGGAGCCGCTGGCGGATGGCCCCGTAGGCGATCTCGGTGGCCAGGGCACGGTCGGCCGGCGACAGGCCACCGCCGCCGCGGGCCAGGGAGGCCAGCTCCCGCTCCAGGGCCGCGTCGGCGTAGGCCCCGGCCGCGACCGCCTGCAGCACCTGCCAGGCCAGCTGCCGGGAGGCCAGGCCGGGGACGACGTCGCTGGCGTGAATCGGCGGGCTCCCGGGAAGAATCAATCCTTTGTACAGGACCGCAGGGGTGGGCACGGGGGCTCAGGGGGGCCAGGCGTCCCCGGCCTCCGGCAGCAGCGCGGCGGGCGGATGCCAGCGGTGCCGGGCCAGGGGCAGGCGACCGTCGGGGGCCACGGCGATCCCCTCGGCCAGCAGCAGCTCCCGCTGCATCCAGTCGCTGCCCTCGCGGCCGGGGCTCATGGCGATCCGCCCCTGGGCATTCACCACCCGCTGCCAGGGGACCTCGGAGGGCAGGGGCAGGCGCCGCAGGGCCCAGCCCACCTGGCGGGCGCAGCCCCAGGCCCCGATCAGCTCGGCGACCTGGCCGTAGGTGGCCAGCTGCCCGGCGGGGATGAGGGCCACCATCGCGTAGACGCGCTGGTCGAAGGAAAGGGGCGCGGCGGGAGTGGCGGCTTCTGAAGGATGGGAGGACACGGCTTGCCGAAGCATGGAGCACAGACTAGTCGCCGTGGAATCCGGACTACGGACCCATGGAACTCATCAGGCAACTTGATGTCACCCGAATCACAGTAAGGATTGCGGGCAAAGACAGGGGGACTGAGTTCAACGACATACATTGCATCTGTCCACTCCTGGCAACGTTCGGCAGACGGCAGTTGTCAGCTCACTGTCTGGAATCCAACGATCATGCTTGTTTCCACTTTCGAGCTCCTCTTCAAGGCCACCACACCGGCCAACCCACCTCTGGTGCGCGTCCCCGGGGCAGCACGGGGAATCCTTCAGGGCTACTTTCTGACGATTGCGAACACGTCAACAACGACATTGACGTTCCTGCTGACCTTCAACGCCACCACGCCCGCCCTCAATCTGGCGCAGACCGTTCAGGCCACCGACGTGACGGGAGGCAATTCCTTCGGCGATCTCACCCCAACCGCCGATCCCAATCGCTTCACCCTGAGCGTGAGGGTTCCAGGCAGGGACACCGCCCTGGTGATTCTTCAACCCGATGTGACGTTGGCGAATCTGCCTGACTCGGTGGAGTTCCGCGGCTTCGTGGAGATCGAGATCACCACCCGCACCTTCCAAGGGCAGACCTTCGATGTGCTGCTGACACCTGAGCACCGCGGCACGTTCCTGCCCAACAACTTCTCCTTCGTGCCCCCACCCCTGCCAGTCGCCAACAACAACGGCAGGGACTTCGACCAGTTGATCGTGGCCTTGCCCACGGCCACCGGCAGTGCGCTGTTCCGCCTGCCATCACCGGTGCGGGACCTCAAGCCCCTGATCGACAACACGAATCCGATTCCCTTCCCCGGACGCCCCCTGCCGTCCCTGCCGGAGGTGCTGCCGGGACCGGTGCCGCCCGGGCCGGTGCCGCCGATTGCCGGTGCGGGAACGGATCCTGAACTGAGGGCCACGCTGGCGCGTCTCCAGGACGGTCTGAGCCTGATGGCCCGCACCATCGATTCGCTCGCGGGCGAATCGGCCGGGGGCGATTCCTTCTTCTCCCCGGAACCCTGACGGGCCTGCGCGTCATCCTGGCGAGCGCGCACGACGGCGACGCTCGCCGCCTGCAGGCGGCCTGGGCACCCCAGGCCGTTCTGCTGACCCCGCGCGACCTTTCCCAGCCGGGGTGGCATCTGGTGGTGGAGGAGACAGGGGAAGGGCGCTGGGCCTGTCAGGGGGTGGACCGGCCTGATGCCGCGATCACCGCGGTGCTGACGCGGCTGGTGCAGGTGGATCCGCTGGAACTCACCTGGATCCAGCCCCCCCGACGGCAGTTCGTTGCCGCCGAGATGACCGCCTTCCTGCTGGCCTGGCTGGAGGGGCTGGGCTGTCCGGTGATCGATCGGCCCAGTCCAGGCTGCCTCTGTGGCCGCAACTGGGGCTGGTCCCACTGGGCCGCCCACGCCTCCGGCTGCGGCATTCCCGTGCGGGACCAGGGCCCCGATCCAGGCGGAACCCGGCTCGTGACCATGGTCGGCGACACGGTGATCGGTGCAGGGGCTGACGAGGAGGCGGCCTGGGCGCGCCGGCTCGGCGCGGGGGCCGGGCAGGAGATGGCCAGTTTCCACTTCCAGGGCGAGGGAGCGGAACGGGCGCTCGTCCAGGCGCGGGTGGGACTGGACAGGGTGGGCGCGGCGGAACTGGACGCGCTCGATCGGCTGCTGGAGCAGCGGCTGGAGGCCGGATGAGCGTGCTGTTGCTGGGGGCGGTGAACGATCCGGTCCTGCAGGGGGTGGCGGAGGCCCTGCGCCGCCGGGGTGTGGCGCCGCGGATCGGCCCCTGGAGCGCGGGACTCCGGCCCGCGGAGCTGCGGCGCTGGCAGGCGGAGATCAGCGCGGTGCTGGTGCGGCCCACCGGTGCGGCGGCGGGCCTCGACCCCGTGGCCGAACATGCCCTGCAGAGCTGGCTGGATCTGACACCGGCCCTCGTCCTGAACCGCCCCGCGGCGGCGGCGATCTGCGCCTCGAAGCCCGCCCAGCTGCGCTGGCTGCGGCGCTGGGGCTGGGAGGTGCCGCCCACCCTGGTCACCACCTCGGCCGAAGAGGCCCTGGCCTTCCGCGAGCGGCACGGGGAGGTGATCGTGAAGGCCGTCGGCAGCAGCCGCAGCCGGGTGCGTCGCTTCGACGGGGAGCACGACCCGCGGCTGGCGCTGCTGTCCTGGTGTCCGACCCAGTTCCAGCGGCGGATCGTGGGCGTCGACCACCGGGTCCACGTGGTGGGGGAGCGGGTCTTCGGCTGCCGGATCGAGAGCGAGGCGGTCGACTACCGCCTGCCGGCGTCCGGCTGCGCGGCGCCGCGGCTGATGCCGCAGCCGCTGCCGGAGGAGGTGGCGCAGCGCTGCCGCCACACCTGCCGGCAGATGGGGCTGGGGCTGGCCGGCATCGACCTGCGGCTGACGCCGGACGGGCGCTGGGTGATCTTCGAGGTGAACGCCATGCCGGGGTTCACGGTCTTCGAGACCGGGACCGAGGGCGCGGGTGAGGCACCGATCAGCGATGCGGTGGCGGAGCTGCTGACGGCGCAGGTGCTGAAGTGATGGTCCGCCGCTGTGCACCGATGCCGCTGCTGCCCCGTCGTTTCGAGCGCCTGCGCGCGGTGCTCGATCGCCGCATGGGGGATCTGACGCTGCTGCTGGAGCATGTGGACAAGCCCCACAACCTCTCGGCGATCCTGCGCAGCTGCGATGCGGTGGGGGTGCTCGAAGCCCACGCCGTCAGCCTCCCGGGGCGGACGCCCACCTTCAACAGCACGGCCCTGGGCAGCCAGAAGTGGGTGGCGCTGCACCGGCACGGGTGCAGCGGCGACGCCATCGCCCGGCTCAGGGCCGGCGGCTTCCGGCTCTACGGCACCCACCTGGGGGCGCAGGCTGTCGACTACCGCGACTGCGACTTCACCGGGCCCACGGCCTTCGTGCTGGGGGCGGAGAAGTGGGGGTTGAGCGAGGAGACGGCCGCGGCGATCGACCAGGCGATCGTGATTCCCATGGTGGGCATGGTGCAGTCGCTCAACGTGTCGGTGGCGACCGCGATCCTGCTGTTCGAGGCGCTGCGGCAGCGGCAGGCGAAGGGCTGCCTGCCGACCCGGGGCGAAGGGCTGCCGCCGGAGCAGTACGCCCGGTTGCTGTTCGAGTGGGCCTACCCGGAGGTGGCCGCCTGGTGCCGGCGCGAGGGGCGCCCCTACCCGGCCCTCAGCCCCGAAGGCGCCATCCTCGAGGAGCTTCCCCGGACCGTGCGACTTCGCTGTTGAGGGGGCCGCCGTCGAAGCGGGAGGCGCTCGGCAGCCAGAAGGTCAGCGCGAGCGCCAGGATCTCCAGCAGCAGCTGGCGGCCGCCGAGCAGCACCACCACCACCGCCACGAACGACAGGAACTTCTGGAAGACACTCCAGACGTCGTCGGGCGTGTTGCCCGCCTTCTGCCAGAGGGCCACGGCCAGGGCCAGCAGGGCCAGATCCAACCACCAGGGCATCGCCGGAACCACGCTTCCCTGGAACGCTACCCCAGGCATTCGGTGCCGGCCCGGTGGCGTTCAGTCGCGCGCACCGGCCGGAACGCCGCTCAGCCAGTTCTCCAGACCCTCGCCCAGGAAGGACAGGCCGAGCACCAGGACGAACATGGCCAGCCCCGGGAACAGGGCGGTCCACCAGATGCCGGTGGGCAGGGCGGTCAGGGCCTGCTGCAGGTCGCTGCCCCACTCGGGGATCGTCTCCGGCAGGCCGAGGCCGAGGAACCCCAGACCCCCGAGCACCAGAACCGCGTCGGCGGCATTGAGGGTAAGCAGCACCGGCACGGAGGTGATCACGTTGCGGAACAGGTAGCGGCGCAGGATCCAGGCGGGGCCGGCCCCCAGGGAGCGGGCCGCCTCGATGAACAGCTCCGCCTTCACCTGGGCCGACTGGTTGCGCACCACCCGGAAGTACTGGGGCACATACACCACACAGAGGGCGGCGGCGGCATTGGGCAGGCCCCGGCCCAGCAGGAAGGCGAGCACGACGGAGAGCAGCAGCACCGGCAGGGTGTAGAGGGTGTCCATCACCAGCACCAGCAGGCGGTCGACCCCGCCGCCGAGGTAGCCGCTCACCATCCCGAGGGGAACGCCGATGGCCAGGGCCAGCACCAGGGCGCTCAGCACCACCTGCAGGGCGACGCTGCTGCCGGAGAGCGTGCGCACGCAGACGTCACGGCCGAGGCGATCGGTGCCGCACCAGTGGCCGAAGGAGGGCGGCGCGTAGATCGGATTCTCCAGGCCCGCATTGGGATCGCTCAGCAGACCCCCGTGCACCAGCAGCGGGGTGGCCAGGGCGATCAGCCCGTAGACGACCACGATCACCAGGCCCCAGCGCGCCATGCGCTGCGCCAGGGTGGAACCACCGACTCCGGGGGGCGGTCCAATCCGGTCGGCCTTACCAGTGGACTTCCGTATCACAAGTTGACAGTCACGGCCAGGATTCGTGCGTATCTGCGCTGAAACAGACGCGGATCAGGTTCGCCAGAAGAGTAACCTCAGGGGTTGCCGATATGGCGACTGCGGGATCAGCGAGGCTGCCTTCCGTGGCCGCCGATCCGTGGGGCGGCCATCGTTGGCGGCCATGAAATCCGGCGGAATTTATGCCTCTGAAGGCGCGGGCGTCAAGCTGGGCCGCGGTTCCCGCTTCGGTCCGTACTCACCGGATCAACCGGAAGCTGGCAGCGAAGCAATGGATTTCCACCGAGTTGCAAGAGAGCCTGCAGGTGCGCTTGCAGGTGAATTCTCACGCTGGTATAATGTGCATCATATGCGCCACTCAACTCCAGAGTGCTGACTTCCATCGTGGCCGAGCGTCGTTCAGCCTTCCCGATCAGATGACCAGCGCCCGCCTCCTGATCGTCGACGACGACCCTGAAATGCGCGGCTTCCTCACCTCCGAGCTGGCGGTCGAGGGTTACGAGTGTGAAGAAGCGGCCTGCGGCCAGCAGGCCCTGGGCCGGATCCGCAGCCAGACCTGGGATCTGGTGCTCCTCGACTGGAACCTGCCCGATTTCAGTGGTGTCGAGGTGTGCCGGCGCATGCGCAAAGGCGGCATCTCCACCCCCGTGCTCATGCTCACCGCCCGTGATGAGGTGCAGCAACGGGTCGAAGCGCTCGATTCCGGCGCCGACGACTACCTGATCAAGCCGTTCTCGATCGAGGAACTGCTGGCCCGGGTGCGGGCCCGTCTGCGTCGCAGCGGCATCGATGAGCAGGAAGGCGGTGTGCTGCGGATGGCCGATCTGGAGGTGAATCCCGCCAGCCGGGAAGTGGCGCGGGGCGGTGAGTCGATTCACCTCACCGCCAAGGAGTTCGATCTGCTGATGCATCTGCTGCGCCACCCCAATCAGGTGCAGGAGCGGCGCGCCATCCTCGATGCCCTCTGGGGTGAAAACTGGCTGGGCGACGACAACCTCCTGGATGTCTACGTCCGCTACCTGCGCCGCAAGCTCGAGCCGGCCGGCCAGCCCACCCTGATCCAGACGGTGCGCGGTGTCGGCTTCATGCTGAAGGAAGGGCCGCCCCGCTGAGAATGGCGGAGGCCCCATCCAAGTCGCGGCTGCTGGTTGTCGAGGATGACCAGCGGATGCGCACGTTCCTGGCCGGGGAACTCAACTGCGAGGGCTACGACGTCACCGAAGCCGAAGACGGCCAGGGGGCGCTGATGCACCTGAGGGACGCCTGCACCGATCTGGTGCTGCTCGACTGGACCCTGCCCGATTTCAGCGGCGTCGAGATCTGCCGAAGGCTGCGCTCCAGCGGTGACATCACCCCCGTGCTGATGCTCACCTGCCACGACGACATCCGCGACCGGGTTGAGGCGCTCGATTCCGGGGCCGATGACTACATCCTCAAACCCTTCTCGATCGAGGAGTTGCTGGCCCGCATCCGCGCCCAGCTGCGCCGCACCGCCTACTGGCGCGGTGTGGCCGAATCCGATCTGCTGCGTTGCGCCGACCTCTCCGTGAACACCGCCACCCGGGAGGTGATGCGGGCGGGCCAGGCGATTTCCCTCTCCGTGCGCGAGTACGACCTGCTCCTCTGCCTGCTGCGCGGCACCGGCCGGGTGGTGGAACGGGAGGAGATCCTGCGTGAGGTGTGGGGCGAAAACCACTTCGGCGACGAAAACCTGCTGGGCGTCTACATCCGTTATCTGCGCCGCAAGCTCGAACCGGAGGGGCTTCCCACCCTCATCCAGACGGTGCGCGGCGTGGGCTTCATGCTCCGTGAAGGGGAGCCGCGCCCATGAGGCGGAGCTGGAAATCGGCTCCCCCCTCCGGCCCATCCGCCACCGTCACGCTCCCCCCCATCGCCTCCATCAGGGCCCGCACCACCGCCAGACCCACGCCGCTGCCGGGAATGGCGCCGGTGTGGCGACCCCGGCCGAAACGCTCGAAGATCAGCGTCTTCTCCCGGTCGGGCACACCGGGCCCGGTATCGATCACGTGCACCACCACCCGATCGAGGCTGGCATCGAGCCGCAGCTGAATCGGGCCACCGCCTGGATCGTATTTCTGGGCGTTCTCGATCAGGTTGCCCAGGCACTGCTCGAAGCGATCGGCATCACCGAGCGCGAAGGTGCGTGCCCCCTGGGTGGCCCCTGGGCAGATCCGCAGCCGGCCTTGGCAGCGCGAGCGCAGCCGCTCGGCCACCCGCTCGATCGCCTGGGCCACATCAAACGGCTCGAAGGGCATCAAGGTGCGGTTGGCATCGATGCGGGTGAGGGCCAGCAGATCCGTCACCAGCTTCCCCATCCGGCCCGCCTCCTCCTCGATCAGCGCCAGCTGGGCGGCCTCCTCCTCCGTGAGCCCGTGGGAGCGTCGCCGCAGGCGCCCGGCGTAGTTGCGGACCAGACTGATGGGGGTGCGCAGTTCGTGGCTCACCCCATTGGCGAAGCCCCGCTGGCGCTCCCAGGAGGCGGAGAGACGATCCAGCAGATCGTTGAAGGCCACCGCGATCGGTGCCAGCTCCCGGGGCTGGGCGTCCACCAGCACCCGCTGGCTGTCGAGGGTGTCGGAACTGATCGCCTGCATGCGCAGCCCGAGATCATGGAGGGGGGCCAGGCCCCGCACCAGCACCGGCCGCAGCAGCAACCCCGTGAACAGTGTGGCAAGACCGGCGGCCACGATCAGAAGGGTCAGCAGCAGCCGCTGTTGGGCCAGCTTGTGGGTGATGTCCTCCAGGAAGCGGAGGCGCACCGTGCCCGTCCCGAGATGGATCTGCTCCGAGCTGGTGAGGTAGGTGAGGTTCCCGAAACGGAGCACGGCGACCTGCCCGTAGCCGTTCCGCTGGGCCGGCAATCGCGTTAAAGGCACGCCGGTGGGGATGGAGAACAGGCGGATCTGGTCGGCAGCGCCATAGGGGATGCCCTGGTCGGTCTCCACCCAGCCGAGAAAGTTGGGGCTGATCAGCCTGGCCAGGGCTTCGCTGATCTCGTCGAGCGTGCGTGGCACGGGCCGGCGCGAGAGGAGCACCTGGCGGACGCTGGCGACCGTGGCACGGTGCTGGTCGCGCCGCTCCTGGCTGGCCAGCAGGGCGGTGGCCCCGATCAGAAGGGCGTAGCCCCCAAGAACGGCCAGCAGGCTGAGCCCCAGGAGGCGCCGGCGCATCGAAAACGCCTTGGCAGGAAGGAAGAACGAGCCTAGAGGCCGAGAAATACCCATCAATTCCATTAGAGCTTCATTAGACCTCGACAAGATCCACTGCCAAGTGAATCGTAATAGACAATGAAAAGGTCTCAGCGCCGCCAAACCAGAGCCGGGTTGGAAACCGGCAAAGCCCAGCCACGTCAAGGGTTCAGAGCCTTAGGGGAAACAACAACTCCCCACCCACCACAACAACAGGGCCTGGATGGACGGGACTGCTTTCGGTGCATAAAATCGGTTGAGTCAAGCGCTTCGCGGCATTTCCAATGAACATCTCCCCCAAGACCAAGCTTGCGCTGATGCGCAGCCTGCGCGAGAAGAAGTCGAAGGTGGCCCAAGGCTTCACCCTGATTGAGCTGATGATCGTGGTGGCCATCGTGGGAATCCTTTCAGCTGTAGCTCTGCCCAACTTCCTGGGCGCTCGAGCTGCGGCCTCTGCTGGTGCTGCCGTTGGTGAAGCGATCGGCCTCGGCAAGGAATGCGCCACCTTCCTTGCCTCCGGTGGTGTGGGTGTGGAGCCAACTGCTTCCGGCAACGTCACCTGCGCTACGGGCGCCAACGGAGTCGTGACCCGCACCTTCACGGCTGGAGCTGCGGGCGTGAAGTGCTTGACCGATACCTCCGTCGTTGGCGATGGCACTGTCAAAATCACTATCACTGGTGCTTCCAACGCCACCAACATCGGTGCAATCAGCTGCGCCTTCAGCTGACACTGCTTCCAGTTCACTGGCCAAAAGTCAAATGGCGGAGGAACACCTCCGCCTTTTTTGTGTCGAGTCGAGGAATCTTGGCCGAACGAGTTTTTGGCCCCTACCAACATGACCCTACCGTTTACTTCTAGACCTTTCTTTTTTCCTGGAGACAATCACACTTTGGCAGTTGATCTGCGGTGAAGCAGGTCTGACAGATTGATTAGCGGAATAGCATTGTCCGCTGTGAACCATTCCAATACTCCCATCCCGTCCATCCATGGCTGATGCCACAGGTTCCCCGGCTGAGGATCGCTCCAAAGCCGTGGAACTCTATCTTTTAGCTAGGGAGTATTTCGAGTCGGCGCGTTATCGAGAAGCCATCCGATGCCTCTCCGCCCTCCGCTCCGATGCGATCTATGGTCTGAAAGCGAATGCGAACATCGGCAGCTGCCTGCTGATGATGGGGTTGCCCCGTCCTTCGTTGTTGTTTCTCGATCGCGCTTTGAGGCAGGATCCCTGCTTCCTTCCAGCCCTGCTGAGCCGGCTCAAGGCACTCAGTGTCGAGCAGCGCCATGAGGACGTGATGGAACTCGCTGAGAAACTCGTCGGGAGCTGCTCGCAAGAAGAGGAAGAGCAGGTTTGGAGTATCTGGGTGGCTTCGTTGCGCGCAACCAATCGCGAGGATCGGGCTTTGGAGGTGGTGGAGCGCTGGCTGAGCCGGAATCCCCAAAGTCTTGAAGGGCGCCTGCTGGAAGCGGAACTTCTTTCGGAGCGGGGGGACAACGTGCAAGCCGTAGCCAGCCTCGGCAAAGCCCATCGGATCGCCCCCACCGCGGAGAAGGTCTATGCACACTTGAGCGTCGTGATGATCCGAATGCGGCGTCATGAGGCGGCTCTTGAGTATGTCGACAAGGCGTTGGGGTTCGATCCGGAATCCTTCATCTACCACTGCCGCCGAGGGAGGCTCCTGCAGCTGACTGGCGACTGGAGAGGTGCTGCGTTGTCCTACGCGAAGGTGGCTTCAATGCGTCCGTATTCCGCCATCTACCACCTCAATCGTGATCTTATTCAGCCGGGAATTCCTTCAAGCCAAGAGGAGATCGAAGAGGCACGCCGGCGCTTCCTCTCTGGGCTCTCGCTGGTGGAAAGCAATACTGCTATGAGGCTAGATATCGGCGATGAGGCGGTCCCGCACACCTTCGAGCTCGCCTATCACAACCGGAACGATCGCAGGTTGCTGGAGCGCTACATTGACCTGATGCGCAGGCTCTGCGAGCCTCTGCTACAGGAAATCCGCCAAAGTCACGTCGCTGGTGTAAAGGCCAAGCCGACAGGAGGGGACAAGAAGATGCGGATCGGTTTTCTCTCCCAGCACTTCTCCGGCCACAGCAATACGATCGCTTTCTCTGGCTTGATCCGTCATCTCGACAGAAATCAGTTCGAGGTGGTCCTGATTCACACGGCACATTCAAGACAAGACGAGGTCCGTGACAGCCTCGACGCCATCTGCGAGAAAGCCGTCCTATTGTCATCGGATTTTTCTGATGCTTACCAGACACTTGTATCCGAAGAACTGGACATCCTATTCTTCACGGATCTCGGAATGAATCCCTACGAATTCATTCTGCCATTTCTATGCACTGCACCCATCCAACTCACCGGCTGGGGGATCCCCCATACATCAGGGATCCGTGAGATTGATTACTATATCTCTGCCAAGGAACTGGAGCCGCCTGGCGCAGAAGATCAGTACACCGAAACGCTGATCCGGCTGCCCGGTGGCCTCCCCTGTCACTTCGAGGACGCAGGTCTGAGCCTCACACCGCTGCCCCGGGAGTACTTTTTTCTTCCTCCGTGCGACACCTTGGTGGGCTGCCTGCAGGGCTTGCACAAGCTGCATCCCGATTTTGATCTGCTCCTGGAGAAGATTGCCCAGGCGAATCCGGAGGTTGCCTTCGTGTTCGTGGAAGACTCGATACCATCGCGAACCGGACTCTTTCTGGAGCGGCTCTCGAGGACCGCTCCCTCGGCAAGAGAGCGGTGCATCCCATTGGCATACATGGGCCGCGCTGAGTACCATGCCCTCTGCAACTGCCTCGATCTGCTGCTCGATCCCATTTACTATGGATCCGGGATCACCTTTTTTGAGGCGTGCTTTGTCGGCACTCCCATCGTCACCCTGGAAGGCTCGAATCTACGCTCTCGCGTCGTTTCCAGCGGCTACCGCGAAATGGGCATAGAAGAACCGCCGATCGCCGCCAACGAAGCCGAGTATGTCCGCCTAGTGAGCGAACTCTGCAACGATCCGGATCGACGAAAGAAGCTAAAAGATGCGATCCTTACGAACAATCATCGAGTCTTTAATCGAATCGATTATGTTCAGAATTTTGAAGCTTTCTGCCTTGACACCATGAAAAACAAGCACGAGAGAAAAGAGGTGGGCCTCATGAGGCTTGACTCTCGCCGATCTTCCCTTTGCGATACCTGAAGCCATGTTAGATACCCCAGTCCCATCCCAGGGCAGTCCCTTCCTCAACGCTTCGGCGAGACGCCTCAACTCGTTGCTAACTGCGATTCCCTCTCCAACTCGCTACCTGGAGGTGGGCGTTGAGACAGGACAGACCTTCTTTGAGATTTCGGCAGACTTCAAGACAGCCGTCGATCCCAAGTTCCTGTTTGACCGCGAGTCGGCGCCAAAGGGAGACTCCATTGAGTATTTCGAAACCACAAGCGACCGGTTCTTCTGCAATGTCAAGAGAGACTTCAAGTACGATCTCGTCTTTCTCGATGGCCTGCACACCTGGGAGCAGACCTACCGAGACTTCTGCAACACCCTTCTCATCACCCACGAGCGATCGATCATTCTTCTGGACGACATCTTCCCCAGCGATGTTTTCTCCTGCAACCGCGATCAAGTCGAAGCGGTGATGATGCGTCAATTCATGGCAGGCGATCCAAGCAATGCCTGGCATGGAGACACGTATAAGATCATTCCGCTGATCCGGACATTCCATCCTCTTCTCAGCTATTGCACCATCATCACTGACGGTAATCCACAGGCTCTGGTGTGGCGTTCCCCACAGCCAGCCATCGCATCACCGATCCTTAGGGAAGTCGGTGAATTGAACATGCCAGCATTGGATTATCTGTGGTTTCTTCGACATCAGGAGAGCTACAACCTGATGAATGAACAGGAGGCCTTAGCACTGGTCATCAGATCACTCCAGCTCGGCTGACCGCGCGATCAGGGTGTCTCCACCCGCGTCTCCGTCTCGATCCGCTGGACTCCACCCCCTGAGGACTCGAACTCCTGCCGCAGCCGCAGGTGCAGCAGGCCGTCGGGTTCCGCGGCGGCCTCCAGCCCCGGCTGGGTGAGCCCATCCAGCAGCACCCGGTTCTGGGCCGCTCCAGCGCTCGGCTCCCCATCCAGCCCGAAGGCCGGACCACAGCGCATCAGCACCCGCCGGCGCCAGATGGCGCTCGGAGCGCTGCCCACCGTGTAGGTGATCGGGCCGGCCGGTGTCTGCAGCTGCAGCACCGGATCCCGGCCGCCCAGGGCGCAGGCGGCCCCGGTCCCCAGGCCCAGATCCACCCGGGTGGCCCGCTGCAGATCCCCCCGCAGCAGGGCCAGCACCCGCCGCTGCTGGCCCCGTTCCCGCACCTGCCGCACCATCCGCTCCACCTGCCGGCCCTCCGCCACCAGGGTCTGCAGCACCACCCCCCACAGCAGCAGCCCGACGCTCACCGCCACCAGCAGCTCCGCCAGCGAGAAGCCGGCCGGCCCCCTGACGGAACGGCCGTGGGAATGCAGCAAGGCCATGGCGCAGCTCCGGTGATAGAGAACAGGGCGACTCACGACTGGGGATCCGGCAGGCAGCCGCCCGGCCCCTGCCGTCCCAGGCGGGTCACCCCGAGGGGCAGGGCCACCACCACGCACCGCACCAGATCGGTGCCCTCGGTGCTCAGCTGCACGGTGCCGCCGTCGATGATCAGCCCGTTGCTGGTGAAGCGCACCGCCGCCGGCAGGTTGTGGCTGACGTTCACCGCCAGCCCGCCGATCCCCTCCCCCAGCTCCAGGGCCGCCCCCTCGCAGGCGGGCAGGCTGCCCGCCAGGGGCTCCCGCCAGCCCGTGGCCTCCAGGCTCAGGGCACAGGGACGGCCGCTGCGCAGGGCGGCATCCCGTCCCCGCTCCAGCCCCACCATCACCCGGCGGCTGGCCCCCTCCAGCCGGGCGGCGGCCAGGTCCCGGCTGGCGGAGGTGAACCCCAGCTGGGCCAGCAGTCCCACCAGCACCAAAGTCAGGAGGGCTTCCGGCAGGGTGAAGCCTCCCGCGTCAGATCGGGCCACCACCACCTCCCGGCGCAGGCCCGCAGCGGCCGAAGGCCGCCGGCACGTACAGCCGCTGGCGTGGTTCGGCTTCGCCAGCCACCGCCAGCCGCAGCACCACCCCGTCTCCGCTGGCCGACACCTCCAGCTGGCGCGCCAGTCCCGGGGGCAGGGGCTGGGCCGCCAGGGCCTGCAGCAGCTGGGTCGTCGCCGTGGTGCAGTCGCCAGCCGATGGGGCCAGGCCGCGCAGGGTGGCTTCCGCCCGCGCCAGGGCCACTTCCGCCTGCTCCAGCCGCTCCTGCTGGCGCTGCTCGGCCATGGATGCGGCGCCCGCCAGGGCCCAGAGCTGCAGGGAGGATCCCGCCGCGCTCAGGAACACCACCGACCCGGTCACCAGTTCGATCAGGCTCATGGCACCACCCCCCGCAGGCCCACCAGCCGCACGTCGGTGATCTGCGGCTGGGGCTGGGTTGGCGGCTGGGCCGGGGCCAGCTGCACCGTGAACGCCCCCTGGCGGGCCGGCTGGCCCCCGCCGGCGGCCAGCTCCAGCAGCAGTTCGGCCGGCTGCAGGTCCGGGCGCCAGGCGACCAGGCGATAGGAGCCCCCCAGCACCTGGCCCTGGCGCAGGGCCGCGATCGCCGGGGCCTGGGCGCAGGCCAGGCCCTGGACGTCCCACTGGGGCAGCGGCAGCGCCAGCAGGCAGCGATGGCTGCGGTGCAGCTCCGCCAGCAGCTGCTGGCCCGCCGAGGCCAGCCGGTCCTCCGCCCGGCGCTGCTGCTGCTCCCGGATCCCCTGCAGACGCAGCTGCAGGCTGGCGGTGTGGGCCGAGAGGCTCCCCAGCAGCAGAACCATCGAGGCCCCCATGGCCAGGGGCAGGACGAACCCCTGCTCCCGGGCGCGGTGGCGGTGCAACGAGGGGCGGTGCAATGAGGGCATGACCATGGCAGCGAACACCTTTTCAACGTTCCCGCGCAGGGACACCATGGCTGGGGGAAACTGCCCCTAGTGACCGTGCCTTTCTCCAGCGGCCCATGAACCACAGCCGGCACAGGGACACCCGCGACGAGGTGGACGCCGTCGTGAATCGCCACCAGCTGGACTATTCCCTGGGCCAGCTGCGGCTGGTGGGATTGGTGCTGCTGGTGCTGGAGCTGAGCACCCTGCTGCTGGCGGGGAGCTTCGCCAGCGTCGAGGCTCCCGCCGGCCGGCTCAACGGCCTGATCGGCCTTTCCCCTGCCCTGCCGCTGCTGCCCCTCGGTTTCGTCCTCTACCTGCTCGGCGGCGGCCACCGCCGCCACCGCCGCGAGCAGCCCTGGACCGGCGCCCTGCACCGCACCCTGCTGCCCCTGGGGCTGATCCTGCTGCTGCTGCTGCCGGCGGTCACCATCCATGACGCCGCCATCCTGTTCAGCCAGCGCCATCTGGCACCCCTCTCGCCCCTGCAGCAACATCTGCTCAACCCCGTGCGCCTGATCACGACCCTGCTGTTGCAGGCGGTCACCGGCGCCGGGCTGGTGCTGATGCAGCTGCGCGGCCGGCACCAGATGCGGCGGGTGGGCCTCACCCCGAGCCTGTTCTTCCGCACCGACGCCACAGGGCCGGTCCACCTGCACCGAAGACGCTCGACGGATTAACGCCCGTGCTACACGGAACCCGTGTAGCCTGTGCCGATGGCCAACCTCACCCTCGCCATCGATGACGCCCTGCTCCAGCGGGCCCGTGAGGCCGCCCTGCACCAGAACACCTCGGTGAATGCCCTGGTGAGGGAATTTCTCACCCGCTACGTCGATGCCCGCAGCCGGCGGCTGGAGGCTCTCTCCCAGTTTGAGGCCGTCGCCGCGTCCTGCGACAGCTCCAGCACCGAACCCTGGACCCGGGAGTCGCTCCACGAGCGCCCCTGATGCGCGTCTTCATCGACACCAACCTGTGGGCTTACCGACTGGACCGGCGGGACCCCATGAAGTCCATGCACATCTCCTCCTGGCTGGCGGAAGTCACGCGCAACCATGAGGTGGTGATCAGCACCCAGGTCTTGATCGAACTGCGCTCCGTCGCGACACGCAAGTTGCGTCCACCACTCAGTGATCGGCAAATCAGCGCGCTTCTGGAGGCCCTCAGCGGATTCGAGGTGGTGCCCACCGACAGCACCTTGGTGCTCGACGCCCATCAGCTGACGATCAACGAGCAACTCAGCTGGTTCGATGCCTTGATCGTGGAAGCCGCCATCCGCAGCCACTGCGACGTTCTCTTTTCAGAAGACCTGAGCCATGGGCGCCAGATGGACGGCCTCACGCTGTGCAATCCGCTGCTCACTGGTTCAGCTTGAGCACCGCCATGAAGGCCTCCTGGGGCACCTCCACCCGGCCCATGGCCTTCATGCGCTTCTTGCCCTTGGCCTGCTTCTTGAGCAGCTTCTTCTTGCGGGAGATGTCACCGCCGTAGCACTTGGCCAGCACGTCCTTGCGGATGGCGCTGATGCTTTCGCTGGAGATGATGCGGCTGCCGATCGAGGCCTGGATCGGGATCTTGAACTGCTGCCGCGGGATCAGCTCCTTGAGTTTCTCCACCAGGCTCTTGCCCACGTTATAGGCCTTGTCCCGGTGAACGATGGTGGTGAGCGGATCGGCTTTCTCGCCGTTGATCAGCACATCGAGGCGCACCAGCTCATTTTTGCGATAGCCGATCAGGCTGTACTCCATCGAGGCGTAGCCCTTGGTGCGGCTCTTCATCTGATCGAAGAAGTCGGTCACCACTTCCGCCAGGGGCAGTTCGTAGTGCAGCGTCACCCGGTCGGTGGTGATGTACTTCATGTCGATGAATTCGCCGCGCCGCTCCTGGCACAGCTCCATCAGGGCACCGTTGTACACGTTGGGGGTGTAGATCTCCAGCTTCACATAGGGCTCCTCGATCGATTCCCGCTTCTGGGGGTCGGGGAGGGTGGCGGGGTTGTCCACCATCAGGGTGCTGCCGTCGATCATGTTCACCTGGTAGATCACCGAAGGCGCGGTGACGATCAGGTCGAGGTCGTACTCCCGCTCCAGCCGCTCCTGCACGATCTCCATGTGCAGCAGCCCCAGGAAGCCGCAGCGGAAGCCGAAGCCCATGGCGCTGCTGGTCTCCGGTTCGTACTGCAGCGCCGCATCGGAGAGCTGCAGCTTGTCGAGGGCCTCCCGCAGGTCGGGATACTGGTCGGCGTCGGTGGGGAACAGGCCGCAGAACACCATCGGCGTGGCCTCGGCATAGCCGGGCAGCGGTTCGCTCGCCGGGTTGGCCGCCAGGGTGATGGTGTCGCCGACGCGGGCATCGGCCACCGCCTTGATCGAGGCGGACAGGTAGCCCACCTCACCGGCATGCAGGCTCTCCACCTGGCGCTGGTCCGGCGCCATCACCCCCACCTCGTCGAGCTCCACCACCTTGCCGCTGGCCATCAGCAGCACCTTGTCCTTGCGGGCGATGACGCCGCTGATCACCCGGAAGTAGACGATCACCCCCCGGTAGGGGTCGTAGTAGGAGTCGAAGATCAGGGCCCGCAGCGGTTCATCCGCCTGGTCCGGCGGCGCCGGCACCCGATCCACCACCGCCTGCAGGATCTCGGGCACCCCCAGGCCGGTCTTGGCGGAGCAGTTGATGGCCGTCGAGGTGTCGAGGCCGATGATCGCCTCGATCTCCGCCTTGATCCTGTCGGGGTCAGCCCCGGGCAGGTCGATCTTGTTGAGCACCGGGATGATCTCGAGATCGTTCTCCAGCGCCAGATACACGTTGGCCAGCGTCTGGGCCTCCACCCCCTGGCTGGCATCCACCACCAGCAGCGCGCCCTCGCAGGCCAGCAGGCTGCGGCTCACCTCATAGGAGAAATCGACGTGCCCCGGCGTGTCGATCAGGTTGAGGATGTAGGTCTGGCCGTCGGCCGCCTTGTACTCCATGCGGGCGGCCTGGAGCTTGATCGTGATGCCCCGCTCCCGCTCCAGCTCCATGTTGTCGAGGAACTGGGCCTGCATGTCCCGGGCGGCCACTGTGCCGGTGTCCTGCAGCAGGCGGTCGGCCAGGGTCGATTTCCCGTGGTCGATGTGGGCGATGATGCAGAAGTTACGGATCCGCTGGGCGGGAACGTCGGTCATGGGCGCCCGGAGGCTCAGCCGCGAAGGGAACAAGGGCCCGATCCTAGGCAGCCCCCTCGGGTTCCCTCGGCGACGATCAGGCGCCGATGCCGAGGCGCCGCAGCACCGGCAGGCGACCTGAGGCGAAGGTCTCCCCGAACTGCCGCAGCTGGGCCATGGCCTCCTCCGGGTCCTCGATCGACCGCCCCTCAGCGTCATTCACGTTGCCGCCTGCCATGTCAATGCCCATCCACACCAAGGGCACCAGTTCCTCCACGGGGAGATCGGCCCCGACGGCCTGCAGGAAGAACGCTTCGAGCCGATGGATCGGGAACGGCTGCCGGAGCACTGGCGACAGCAGGGCCTCAATGTCCTCTCCCGCTGTCATCAGATCGAGGCAGCGCCGGTTGAATGCGGCGATCGAGCGAACATCCTGCTCGCCCTCCGCTCCGGCAAGAAACGCGCCAACGACCCCTCCCGACCAGAGCAGCACCGAGAGCCGCAGCACCAAATCTTCCAATTCCATAGAGAAAACCTCCATCAGTTCACCAAGACTGCGGGGCCCCTCCGCCAGCAGGTCTTTCAGCGCCGCCAGGAAGGCAGGCTCCATCCCCAGCTGGCCGAAGCTTGACCCGAACGTTTCCCAGTTATCGGGAACGGCGGAGAAGTGAAGAGTGACATCGGCCAGTGCCTGCCGGCGCCAGGGAGCGGGGGGCTGGCGGATCCCCTTCGCGAACAGATCGCGGCGGAAAGTCTGGTGGATCGCCAGGTCAAGCAGCACCTCCCTCATCGCCGCGTCGCTGCCCTGTTCCACCAAGGCACGCCTGCCGGGATCAAGCAGGTTCGGGAACATCTCCGGCAACGACGCCGAGCCAATGTGGCTAAGTCCAAAACCGTTGCAGAGACGGTGCATTGGCCCCACATAGAGCGGTTGGTGGGCCGCCTGATACTCCCCCGCCAGATAGTCCTCCGGCATCGGCCGCAACTGCTCCTCCAGCGTCCGCAGGGCCGGCAGTTCATTGCCCAACGGCCAGGAGCCCTCCGGTCCCGTCAGCCGGGTGAGGGTGGCGACCGCGGAGCGGATCCCCGCCACCGTGGTACTTCCGCCTGCACGCAGAGCCTCCTCCACGCTGAGCATCTGCAGTGGGCTGCGGGCCAGCCAGCCGGGATAGGTGTTGTAGGAGCAAAAGAAAAGTCCACCTGGCCGCAAAACGGAGCTGGCTGCGGCCACCAGGGCCTGGCGTACCTCGGGGCTCACCCAGCTGGCCAGTCCGTGGGACACCACGAAATCAAAGGCCTCCGGCCAGCCGCAGCAGGGACCGCCGCCAGGGCGGCCGGCAGCGAAAGTGGTGAGATCCGCCAGGGCGAAGTGCACGTTGGTCAGGCCCAGCGCTTCTGCCCGGGCCGTGGCTTCGGCGATATGGGTGGCATTCAGATCCAGTCCGTAGAAGCTGGCGCGGGGATGGGCCGCCGCATTGAAGAGCAGGTTGAGGCCGTGACCGCAGCCGAGATCGAGATAGGTGAAGCTTCTGTTGAGCAGGCCGGGATCCAGACGGTGGCGACCGCCCATGAGCGTGGCCAGCACGAGCCAGGAAACAGAAAGCTCCCTGTGCAGGAAGGCCCCATAGGTCTTCTCGATGGGGTAATCGGGCTTTGGTTCCATCCCGGCGATGCGGTGCTGTGCGCGCAGGATGCCTCAGGAACCGGGCCCTGCCACCCGGCGCAGGGTTCGTCGGCCCCACGGAGACGGCGCCTAAGCTCGTTCCAGTGCGTAACCGAGCCATGACCACCGACACCGCCAGCCCCGAGACCGTCGACGCCGGGACCGTGGCGCCCGCCGTGGACAGCGACCCCCGCGCCCTGACGATCGAGAACGTGGAGCGGGTCCTCGACGAGCTGCGCCCCTATCTGATGGCCGATGGCGGCAACGTGGAGATCGTCGAGATCGACGGGCCGGTGGTGAAGGTCCGCCTGCAGGGCGCCTGCGGGTCCTGCCCCAGCAGCACCATGACCCTGAAGATGGGCATCGAGCGCAAGCTGCGTGAGGCGATCCCCGAAGTGAGCGAAGTGGTGCAGGTGCTCTGAACCCTGCCGGAAGGAACCCGGAGACGCCCCCCATCCGGGGGGCTTTTTTCATGGCCGATGATCAGCGGGCTCTTCCGGTCCCCCCAGCCGACGGCAGCCCGCTTCTCAAGGGCCCGGGGTTTCCCGGTCGTACGTTGAAGGGGCGGCAGAAGTGCTGCAGCGAAGAAGGTTCCGTTCCGTGATGGAGGAGGCCTGGAGCGATGACGAGCCGGCTGCTGATGCTGACGCTGGCGAGGTCGCGCAGGCCCCGCGATGGCAGCGGGTTCATGGTGGCCTGCTTTCTGATCGTGATGGCCGTGCTCCTGGGCGGGCTGGCCATGGCCAAGCGTTCCAGCATGGCGGAGCTGGCCTCCGCCTACCAGAGCCAGGCCCGCGATGCCCGGGCCGCGGCCGACATCGGCATGGCGGCCGTGGTGAGTGAGCTGAACCGCCACCGCAACCGCCAGCTCCTGGTCAACGCCTGCCTGCTCGAGACGTCCACCCCCGCCGCGATCGCCGTCAACAACGCCGTCAAGGTGCCGGATGGGCGGGCCTTCGCCAACGTGGGTGTCACCTTCCCCACCGCCGGCACCCTCCCCACCGCCCAGACGATCAACGTCGGTGACGGGTCACAGCAGCGCTGGCGGCTGGTGGATGTGGACTGCTCCGCCGCCACCGCCGCCAGTGTGCGCCAGGGCACGCTGGCCAACCCCATGACCGGGGTCGCGGCCGTAGCCCCCTCCGCCGGCCAGCTCACCCTCACCGTGCGCGGCTTCGCCCTCCGCGGCGGCTCCGTCGTGGCCGCCAGCACCCTGCAGCAGACCCTGGAGGTGGTGCCCAAATGCCTCGACCGCAGCCTGCGCGGCCTCGGTTTCGCCTTCGGCAACGACATCCGCCGCTGCAGCCTGGCCCCGGGCTTCGGCTTCGTTGCCGGCGCCGCCGACGACAACACCGGCGATCTGGTCATCTCCGGCGGCGCCTACAACCTCAACGTCGACCCGGTCACCTGCATCGCCTCCAGCCCCTCGGGCTGTGTCGACGGCCTGGCCCACACCAGCGTCAACGTGGTGGACGTCAACCTGCCGCCACCGCTGCCCACGGCCAACACCACCTGCCGCAGCGCCTCGCCGCCGGCCAGCTGCAACGTGACGGTGAGCAGCGACCTGACCCTGGCCAGCCGCAACTTCGCCAGCTGGCCCGCCCCCTGGAACAGCCTCTGCACCCGGGAGGACGCCAACGGCGGGGCCTCACCGCCGGGCACGTTCGCCACCATCTCCTGCAGCCTCAACCGCCTCAGCACCGGCAACAACGTCGAGCTGTTCTTCGACACCAGCGGCACGACCGCCGCCAGCACGATTCCGGTGCGGCTGCACTTCCCCAACGCCTCCACCAGCGGTCAGAAGAGCGTCACCCGGGGCAACGGCTCCTCCGGCATCTTCCAGTGCGATTCCGATGCCGGTGCCATCACCTGCAGCACCAGCACCCAGGGCGCCCCCCGCGCCGCCGACCTGGCCCTGTTCGGCTGCCGCCCCGGAGCACCCGCCCCCTGCGGCGCCCAGTTCCTCGACCTGGGCAACGGCAACGGCGCCTCCCAGAGCATGTTCCTGTACTTCCCCCTCGGCAGCATCGAGATGGGCGGCACCCCGGATTTCAAGGGGGTGATCTGGACCAACGATTTCCGGGCCAACGGCAACATCACCGTCACGATCTCCCCGAGCGATCTCGAGAGCGTCTGCGGCCTGATGAAGTTCTGCGGCGGGGACGACTCCCTTTATGAATCCTTTTCGATCGATTACGTCACCAGAGCCGTGCTTCGCCTCACCTACTCCTGAGCCACCGTGAACCCCTCCCTTGCCACCGTTTCCCCCGCGCCCCGCCGCTGCCGCGGCGCCGCTGGCTTCTCCTTGGTGGAGCTGATGGTGTCGTCGGTGCTGCTGGTGCTGGCCCTCACCGGCACCTCGGTGCTGTTCGTGGAATCGAACCGTTCCTCGGCGGCTGCCGAGACGCGCTACCGCCAGCAGGCCCTGGTGGACACCGATCTGGCCCGGGTGCGGCGGCTCAACGATCGCTACACCTGCAGCACCGGCAGCTGCACCAGCCTCGGCAGCGTGGAGCTCGGCAAGCACGATTTCTTTCCGCCGCCCGTCTCCACCGCCGCCAACGGCAACAGCAGCGCCGGCCAGCTCTTCGAGGCCCTGTGCAACTCCACCGGCCTGATCACCCAGCTGGTGGCCGATATCGGCGCTCCCCCGGCCGCCCTCACGGGCGCCGGCATCACCTACAGCATCGACACCGCCAACCAGGGGCAGCAGACCGTCAGCGAATTCGGCACCAACGTGGTGCGCAATCTTCACCGCTACACGATCACCTACACCAACGGCACCAGCGGCGAACTGCTGCGCCGGGTCACGCTCGTGCCCACCACCGTCGCCTGGTGCCCGTGATGAAACACCCCGCCAACGCCGGCTTCACCATGATCGAACTCACCGTGGTGGTGGTGATCGTGGGCATCCTCTCCGCCGTCGGGCTGAGCGCCTCCGGCAATGAATGGCGGCGGGAGCGGGTCAATGCGGTGGCCACCGAACTGGCGGGCTGGCTGGAGGCGGTGCGGCGCACCTCCCTGAAGGGCAATGCCTGCATGGTGACGATCAGCGGCGGCAACCTGGCCGGCGGCGCCACCCTCGCCACCGCCTCGGAGCTGATCGCCGGCACGGCCATCGCCAACCCCACCATCGCCAACAACTGCCTCACCGGCCAGCCGATGCAGATCAGCGAAACCCTCGGGTCCTCCACCTACACGATCGTCCCGGGCGGCGCCACCAGCTTCAAATTCACCCCCCGCGGCACGGTGAATGCCGCGGCCGCCAACACCCAGCTCGCCGCCCCGGTGGTGATCCAGATCTCCCTGGCGGGCAGCGGCGGGCCGATGCGCTGTGTGCGCATCTCCGAAGGCCTCGGCCTGATCAGTGTGGGCGCCAGCAACTCCAGCGGCGGGGACTGCCCGGAGAGCAGCTACGGAGGCACCCTCTGACGCCATGAACCACCCCAGCTCCCACCTTCAACGCCAGCGGCGCCCCCGGCAGCGGGGCTTCACCATGGTCGAACTGCTGATCACCTCCGTGATCATGGGCGTGATCTTCGCCACCGGCAGCAACGTGATGGTGAGCCAGATCCGGGTGTCCGCCCAGCAGGAATCGTTGCGGCGGCTGCAGGACCACTGGGGCCGCATCAACCACCTGCTCGACAACGAGATCACCGAATCGGCCTCCGCCGCGGCCGTCCCCGGCACGTCCCTTACCCTCACCCTCGCGGGTGGGCAGACGATCACCTACGCCTATGACGGCGGCACCCGGACCCTGACCCGGAGGGGCCCGCCCATCAACGACAACGGCACCCTCAACCTCACGGGCGGCACGGCCAACGTGTCCTCCGTGCTGCTCACAAACGTCGACGCCTTCACGCCCACCCTCACCAACAGCCGCGAACCGGCCTACACCCTGGCCCTCAGCGACCGGCTGGGGGCGTCGTTCACCGGGTTGTCGAGCTCCACGCGCTCGCGCACCTCCAGTTACCCCTGACTGCCGCCCCCATGCGTCCCCGCCCCCCGGCCCCGCGGCCGGTGCTGCTGCTGATCCTGCTGCTGCCCCTGCTGCTGCTGCCGGGTTGCGGGCGGCCCGCGCGGGAGGTGAGCGAGCGCCAGCGGGCCGCCTGCCGCGGTGAGGCCGAGAGCGCCGCCACCCCCGAGGAGGCGCTGCGGCGCAACGCCGACTGCCTGGCCGCCGCCCTCCGGGAGCCGCCCACGTCACCGGCCCCGGTTCGCCCGGCGCCGGTGGCGACGGCGCCGCCGGCCCCGGCGCCGATCGATCGCTACCGCTACTGCCGGGTGCACCAGGAGGAGGTGCAGGCGGCGTCGGCCAGGCTCACCAACGCCGCCAAGCCCTGGATGGTGGCCCAGAAGCACCACGCCCCCGGCAGTGAGGCGTACCGCGACGCCCAGCAGGGCTACGACGCGGCGGTGGCGGAGCTGGAACGGCTGCTGCCCCCGGAGATCCGCAACGGCATGGATCTCCTGCCCACCGCCGCCGAGGCCTACAGCCGCTGCGATCGCCAGGTGCTGGAGGGAACCTCCGGTCCGTAGGCTGCCCCCAAGACGATGGCCCTCCCGTGCTGGATCAGCGCCTGCTGCGCAACGACCCGACGCTGATCACCGGCCCCCTGGCACGGCGCGGCATGGCCACTGACCTGTCCGGGCTGCGCCAGCTGGCCCTGGAGGCCCGCGACCTGGAGCAGCGGCGCAGTGAGCTGCAGGCGGAGGGCAACCGCATCGGCAAGGAGGTGGGCGAGCGGATCCGGGGCGGCGCCGCCCCGGGCGGGGAGGAGGTGAAGGAGCTGCGGGAGCAGGGCAACCGGATCAAACGCCAGGTGGCTGAGCTCGAAGAGCAGGAGAAGGGGATCGAGGCCCAGCTGCTCGAGCAGCTGATGGTGCTGCCCAACCTGCCCTCCCCCCTCTGCCCCAGCGGCCGCAGCGAGGCTGACAACGTGGAGGTGAAGCGCTGGGGCACACCACGGCTTCCTGCTGAGGGAGAGGAGCTCCAGGAGCACTGGCAGATCGCCGAGCGACTCGGCATCGTCGACACCGAGCGCTCGGTGCGCATCGCCCAGAGCCGCTTCGTCACCCTGCTGGGCCAGGGCGCGCGGCTGGAGCGGGCCCTGATCAGCTTCATGCTCGATCGCCACGGCCAGCGGGGATACACCGAGGTGCTGCCGCCGGTGCTGGTGAACACCGCCAGCCTCACCGGCTCCGGCCAGCTGCCCAAGTTCGCCGAGGAGAGCTTCCGCTGCGCCGACGACGACCTCTGGCTGACCCCCACCGCCGAGGTGCCGGTCACGTCCCTGCATCGCGGCGAGGTGCTGGGCGCCGAGCAGCTGCCGCTCAGGTACGCCGCCTACACCCCCTGCTTCCGGCGCGAGGCCGGCTCCTACGGCCGCGACACCCGCGGTCTGATCCGCCTGCACCAGTTCAACAAGGTGGAGCTGTACTGGTTCGTGGCCCCGGAGGAATCGGAGGCGGCCCACGAGCAGCTCACCCTCGATGCCGAGGCGATCCTGGAGGCCCTGGAGCTGCCCTACCGCCGCATCGAGCTGTGCACGGGCGATCTGGGGTTCTCCGCCGCCCGCACCTACGACCTGGAGGTGTGGCTGGCGGGCGCCGGCACCTACCGGGAGATCTCCAGCTGCAGCACCTGCGGCGACTTCCAGGCCCGGCGGGCCTCGATCCGCTTCCGGGACGGCAAGACCACCCGCCTGCTGCACACCCTCAACGGCAGCGGCCTGGCGGTGGGCCGCACCATGGCCGCCCTGCTGGAGGCGGGCCAGCAACCGGATGGCAGCGTCAGACTCCCGGGGGCCCTGGTGCCTTACTTCGGCGCCGACCGGATCGGGGCGGGCTGAGGGGGATGCCGGGGAGGCCACCCAGTCGCTGCAGCAGCGGCTGCTTGGTGGCCATGACGGCACCCGTGATGGCCTTGATCCTGTCGATCTGGGCCTGAGGGTCGGTGATCACCTGGTTGTCCTGGCTGAGCAGTTGCACGTCCAGCTCCTGAAGCCACAGGAGCACGCAGCTGCTCAGCATCGGTTCCTCCAGACGGTCGAGCAGGGCCTTGTGAATCAATGCCTCCAGGATCGAGAAGGGCAGGGCGGACGCTGCCGCCGGCAAGGCCAGCTGGGTGTAGGAGCGTCCCTCCTGCATGCGGTCCAGCAGCACCTGATTGAGGCGCTGCACCAGGGGGGCCGCCGTCACCCCCGCGGGACCACGGTCGAAGCCGATGCTCCCCGCCTCCAGCAACAGCGCCAGCATGACCACCAGCTCGCCCTGGCTCTGCTGGCCGGAGCTCAGCAGGGAAGCCAAGGACATCGGAGCCGCCGTGAGGGCAGCGATCACGGGTGCGTAAGCCTTCGGGTCACCCTGGATTTCCCCGAAGCTGGATCGGAAATGCAGCGTGTCCCGTGGGGTGGGGGCCCATTCATCCGGGAGGAGCAGCAGGCGAAACGACAGCGAAGCCAGGCGCTGCCCCCATTCCTGCTGGGTGAGCCGCACATGCCCCCGGACCAGGAGATCCCTTCGAAACGCCTTGTTGGTGGCTAGGTCAATCAGGAGCTCTCGGACCACGGGCCTGGTTTCCCTCATCGCCAGATCGCGCACGGATGGCGGCAGGAGTTCGACCAGGCACTCGGAATAGGTGGCCGACCCGAGAAAGGAGAGCTTGTGCCTCTCGCAGCGCGCCAGCATCTCTGAGACGTACAGCGGCGACCAGCCGGCATTGGCAAATTCACCACAGAGATAATCCACTGGGGCGAACTGCAACGACTGCAACTCTCGGCGCAACCCCGGCAAGGCCGATCCCAGGGGAGAAGGCTGGGAGTCCTCACCGAGAAGTTGGCTCAGAAGGCCCGCGGAATCACGGAAGCAGCGGCCCAGCTCACCCGGCCTGGCCGTTGGCAGTTCAAGGCTCAGCAGCTGCTGAAAGCCGCTGCGGGCCAGCCAGCCCGGATAGGTGTTGTAGGAGCAGTAGAACAGACCCCCGGGACGCAGTGAGGCCGTTGCCACCGAAAGCATGGCGCTCTGAACGGGCTCGGTGACCCAGGTGGCGATCCCGTGGGCCGCCACGTAATCACAGCCACCAGCCGTCCATGGCCATGGCTCAGCGGTTTCGGCCAGATCCAGAAAGTCGGCCTCGTGGATGGCCACATTCTTCAACCCGGCGCGGCGAACCAGATCAAGGGCGTGGGCCACATGATCCGGATGAAAGTCAACGCCATAGAAGCGGCCCTCCGGGTAGAGGGCTGCCAACATCACCAGCGAAAAGCCCGTTCCACAACCGAGGTCGAGAAAGGTGAACGGTTCTCCCTCAGAATCCCTGGGCGGAAGATGTCCCTTGAGCAGGGCGGCGAAATCCAGCCAGCTGGGGCTCAGTTCACGAAAAAAGGCGCTCGTGTAGGAGGTCGACGAGTGATACCCATGGTCCCAGGAGGCCTCGCCCAAATCAGTTGATGCTCTCCGCGGCCCCAGAGTAGAGAGTGAGCGTGCGGGTCACCACATCGGCGGAGCCAGGCACGCTCAGGCCAAGATCGAGGCTGACCCAGGTGCAATCGGCCGACACGGTGGGAGTGAACGTGGACACGTTGCTGAGGACCCTGCTGCCGGTAGCCGCGGTGGCCGTCAACAGGCCATTGGCATCGACCTGAGGACCATCGCGCAGCAGCTCGTTGCCACTGCGGTAAAACCTGACGATGCTGTAGGTAATGGTATTGGAGCCCGAGGTCTGGATCGGAATCAGCAGTCGCAGGTCTGTGGAGGCGGCAGCTGGGGCGCAGACGGATGGATCTTGAGGCTTGCAGGGGGTGTCCGGCAGGGTGGCCGTGGTACGCGGATTGGCGCCGCCGCGCAACAGGCAGGCCTCACCCACTTCCACCTTCAACAGATCCGAAATCCGCCGGAAGTTGCGGTTGATCGTGGTGAGGGCATAGACGCGGTCAGCGATCCGGATCTGATGCACAGAGAGCACAGCCACCGATCCCAGGGCGATGGCGGTGAGCACGCCACCAATCAGCAACTCGATCAGGGTGAACCCAGCGGCAGTTCTCCTCTGGTTCACGATGGATGGCCTCAGGTTCGCTCCCATCAGGTTCGCTCCCATACCGTGCACGTCTGATTGACATCACCGGTCGTGTTGTTGAGGCCAGTGCTCAGGGTTCCGAAGGAGATTCTCACGCATCGCAGGGGCAACTGATTATTCACGGAGATCTTGACGACGGCCTCCACACCATTGGCCACGACACCACCTCTGGGGGTGAAGGTGAGGGAGGTCGCCGAGTTCGGTGTATACGTCACTGCCACGTTGTAGGTGCGGTTGCCATCGGTCGTTGGGAGCCTCAAGGTGGCCTCCGGGGTGCAACGGGCATTACTGGCGACGTTCTGCAGGGATGCCAAGGTGGTACCGGGAGCCACGTTGGTTCCGGTGGTGAACTGGACCACACAGGGCCCGAAGGCGCCGGATCGCCCGGAGATGCCCTCCAGCCAACCCATGAGCTCGGCAACCGCGCCATTGGCCTGGTCTCGGCGTAAAAACACCTGCGAAGAAGCGAAGGCAACAGATCCAAGGATGCCGATGACCGCCACTGTGACCAGCAACTCGACGACGGTAAAAGCCTGGGACTGGCCCCGGCGTGGGAAGAAGGACAAAAGATGTCTCACGGGCAGAAATACGCCATATGGGGAATGATGTTTTCCACCCTGGTGACTCGGTTATTGCTGTTGTTATCCGTGAAGGTCACCCGGAGGATCCGCTCGGGCTGAATCGCCGTGGTGCGGGTGGCGTTGACCGGCTGCGGCAGTGCATTGACGGCCGTCTGGAAGGGAGTCAGAAAGGCCGTGTTATTCGCACAGAGCTGCTCGACGGCAATCTGTTCAGATGAAGTGGTTGTATTGGGGAAGTTAGCCGTTGTCGAAGCCAAGTCAACCTGGGGGAAGTAATAGCGATCATCCAGGGGATTATTGGTGGCACACGGCTGGGTGGTCCCGCTGACCACACCGAATGTGGTGGGGATGGTGGTGGTGCAGACACCGGAGCAGCAGGTGTACCTGCGCGCCAGCGTCTTGATCTGACGCAGGTTGTCGTCAATTGAAGCCTGCATCACCACCTGTTGCTGGGTAGAGATCGTTCGCCGATTGATGCTGTTGAAGACCAGGGCGGTGGAGCCGATCACAATCGCTAGCATGACCGTGAGCACCAAGGGCTCAACGATGCCGATCCCTTGCTCTGCTGGCACGGATCGACGGGATTGCGGTCGGCATGTCATCGGCATCGGCCTAATCAAGAGAGAACCCCTTGCGCGCCGCTGTCGGAGAGCGAGCCACCCAATCGATGCCTTCCCAGCCGATGTAACTCACATCCGCTGAGTTGGCGACCCCAACCAACTGGGTGAGGCTGGAGGACGCCGAGGGCGGAACCCGGAAGTGGTTCTGGCCACCAGCCAAAATCGTGCGCACCCAGATCCTGCCACCGAAGTTCCAACTGTCATCCTGGGCCAGCTCAGCCGGCGTCAAACCTGGCAAGTCGCCGCAACCGTTGACGCAGAAGGAAACCAATCCCCACGGCAGGTAGAACCACGCCCCGGCGATGCGTGAGCGGTTGGCCGCTGAGGCCGAGGAGTCGGCACCGATGATGATCACCTGATTGCAGGGTTGGTTGGTACGTCCGGCATCGATGCAGTTGTTTCCTGGAGATGTATCCCTCCCAAAGATGTTGAACCTGTCGTACTCAGCCACCGGATTGAATTCATTTTCAGGGACGAGTGTTTTGCAATTCTCCACCGGCGCCACGCTTAGGTAGGGCCGGCCAGCTCCACGGCCCGTGGGACAGGCCACGTTCGACATCGTCCCTCCTTGGACAAGGTTAATGAGGGGATTGGCCGCCGTAATGCCGCGGAAATCGGTGGCGCGGTTGTAATAGAAGCTGACAGAATGGTCAGTGGTGTCGATCCATAGGTTGTTACCCAGCGCCCGGAGATCAATGCTGGGCCCGAGGCAGTGGAAGCCACCGGAGAAGCCTGTGGTAACCGGGAACGAAGAACTGTATTCGCACCAGTTGAGGTAGGTGGCATCTCCAACGGAGTTCGAGGAGGGAACCCGCGACTTGATCTCCACGTTGGTGAGATTGATCTCACTGATATTGCTGGCTGTACTGACCGGGCCCAAGTCGCTGTTGGCCCGCAGCCGAAACTTCACGTAGTGACTGAAGCGGTTGGTGGCGGCGGTCGCCTGTGGAGGCAGCTGGATGCGGCAGGTGTAGAGCGGATTGGTGGAGGAATAGGGAGCCGACGTCGTGGTCGCACATTGACCACTGCTGCCGGCGCTGAGGTTCACTGCACCATTGCTCAGATTGTTCCCAATGTTGATGTTAGAGCCGCCGATCGTGGTGCCGTTCTGGGTTCTGACACCCCCATCCGCAGTCACCGAGGCGAGGCTGGTCCAGCCGGTGTCGTTGGATTGGTTGACAGGCCTGTCGGTGGTGATGGTGCCGTCAAAGGAGTAGTCGAGCCGGAGGGCGGCCGTGTTGGCCGCACTGGTGCCGCGGGTCCGGGTGAAGCTGAACTCCAGCACCGGCGCCCTGAGGGCATACAGATTCACCGCCCTGGCGAGCGCGGGACGGTTGGTGAGGGTTGCGCCTTGGTTGTTACCCACATCACGGAACGTGACCACCCGACCAATGCCTGTGAGGGTCCGAACGATCAGATCCCCGGTGCTGAGATTACCTGCGCTGGCAAAATCCTGGTTACTCACCTGCCAGAGGGAGGGCCAGCGTGGTGTGGAGCCGGCGGTATAACCGCTGAAGGTGAATGTGGTTGATGAAGCTGAAGATACATAGGCGGCGTTGGTGAATTCATCGCTGATCCCACCATCAACCGGACCTGGCCTAGAAACGACGGCCCAGGTATGGATGTTGGAACCCGAACCATCGAACACGGAGGCGCAGGCGTTGCCGGGAAGATAGCGGGTGTTGCAGTACTCGAGGAAAGGGCCAGGGGTGACTTGACTTACGTTGGTGGCCCCATTGCCCCGAATCCAGATGTCCACCCCATTTACATTGACGCCATTCTGATCCCCAGCAAATGCACTGATCTGGGGGTAATCACCAGGGCTGGCGGACGTGACCGTCTGCTGGCTGACGGCATCCGGGTGGCCACCGGACGTCCAGTTATGGGTGTACTTGGAGGCGATGCTTGGAAGGCCCGCCGAGAGGAAGAGAGGAACGATCGGAATACAGGAGGCAGCGCGGCCTTCGATCGAGGCCGCGTTTCCAAGAGCCTGCGAGAGTGGCGAGAGGGAGGCGGGCGGGCAGACGTTCGGGGTGGTGGTACCGGTGAATGGCTGGTAATAGGTGACGAGAGTGTTCCCGCTCGTATCACCCGGGATGATTTCTGCTGCGGTATTGCAGGGGCTTGGAACCGTTCGGCAACCCACTTGAATATTGCTGACGACCTGCTTGGTATTGCGATCCCACACGTAACTGGGATCATCAATGATCCCGAGAATGGCACCGATATTCACCACCTGCCCTGCGGAGTTTCGCCTGGTGTAGCGATCGTTGGCCGCCTGGGAGAGGAAGCGACCTCCGTTGATGCCGGTGATCATGCCGAATTCAATGCCGCAGAAGCGGCTGTCGGCACCGAGATCGCCGGCAGCGGTGGCTCCCGTGGTCGAACCTCCGGAGGCATTACTGCCGAAAGAGCCGCCACAGCATTTAGGCACAACCTCAAATTCCCTGGTGACGGTGGAAGTGGAGAAGGTGCCGTCGGGCCGATACAACCGACCCTCCACCGTCACAGCGATGTATCCCGTATGGGTGCCGGGTCGAAGGGCACCGCCGCCATCGGGATCGTCCAGGTTCAGCAGGCTGTTGAACCTGGTCCCCGTGGGGATGGTCCCGGCCTGGCTCAGGGCCGTGCCGTTGGCGGCGAAAGTGCGATAGACGGCGCGACGATCCGTGCTTCCGTTGTTCCCGGCCGAATATCGGATACTCCTCAATACAAATCGCCTGTTTCCCTGATTGACCTGATCGACATTTTCTAGATTGCGAAACTGGCCATTGGCAAAATTGACGGCTCTGGCAGAAGGCAAGCCATTACCATTCGCACCGGGCCGCACATTGGTGGTGGAAACACACGGACTTTGCAAATCCATGTTGGTGGTGCTCCACTGGTTGGGAGGTGTACTCCCAGCGACGAGCAGCTGACGATTCTCAGGCTGGTTGAACGTGGCAATGATCTGGTCAGCACCGGCTTCCGCCACCTGCTGGGCATCGCGGCCCTCGCCGCTCCCCAGCGACGCCAGATTGGACCCGTTGACGATCGCCACCAAGCCCAAGGTCCCCACAAGGAGAGCCAGGATCACCAACACACCGGCCAGCATGGTGGAGCCAGCCTGCTGCTCGTTTCGAGCGGGTTTCGTCAACAGGTGCAGCAACAACCTGGCTTTGGTGAGCCGAGCTTGGAGGGTCAGGCCAAAAGGCACTCGACTGCGCAACTTCATCGCTGCACGCTCGCTTCCAGGAAAATCTTTATGAAACTTTAGCAAGGATCCTGGCCGTTTCTCCTGCTGCCTATGGATCGGGCCGACCTGACAGGTGTGGCGGTTCGATCTGCGGTTTGATCTCTCCATCTCGGCGCCCGAGCGTCCTTAATGCGTGAGCTCAAGCCTAAGCACGGGGCGGACCCCATGGCCAGACAGGGAACCTGGGAGGGACGCGCTTTGCGGGACTACCCAGCGCAGCGATCACCTCAGGCTTCCAGATCAGCCTTCGAAGTTGCCTCGCATCTGCAGGGTCTGGTCGAAGTACTGGTCGAGCATGGTGCCGGGCAACAGCGGGCCGTCGCTGAAGGCTAGGCCGACGAGGGTGTTGTAGCTGCGGCTGTTCACCCACTGGACCCGCGCCGGCAGGGAGACGCTCTGGTGCTTCTCGTAATCGCTGATGTCGAGCAGCACCTCCTCATCGGCCGTCACCTCAAGGGATCCCCGGCGCACCACGCAGGCGCCCGTGCGACTCACATCCCCCACCGTCACGTAGACCGTGCGGCCCGTCGACAGCCGGATGCTGGCGGAGACACCACCGGGCAGGGCGTGGCGGAGGGAGGTGCGCAGTTCCTGAGGCTCTTCACCGGCTGGTTGCTCAGCGGCTGGTTGCCCACTGGTCTGTTGCTCGGCCATGCAGGCAGACCCGCCCATCAACGAAACCATGCTATCGGTCCCCTCCGGCAGCGCCAGCGGCCCGGTGCCGGGTCGGTTCCCGCAGAATGGGGTCAATGGAGCCGGGAAACTGAATGGGTGTACTGACGGCGCTGGCGATCCTGGCGGGCCTGATCGTGGTGCACGAGGCCGGCCACTTCTTCGCCGCCACCTGGCAGGGCATCCGGGTCAGCGGCTTTTCGATCGGCTTCGGGCCCGCCCTGATCCAGCGGAAGCGCCGCGGCGTCCTGTTCGCCCTGCGGGCCATCCCCCTGGGCGGTTTCGTGGCCTTCCCCGACGACGAGGAGGACAGCAGCATCGCCGCCGACGATCCCGACCTGATGGGCAACCGGCCCCTGCCCCAGCGGGCCCTGGTGATCGCCGCCGGCGTCATCGCCAACCTGCTGCTGGCCTGGAGCGTGCTGCTGGCCCAGGGCCTGGTGCTCGGCATCCCGTCGGGCTTCAGCGCCACCCCCGGTGTGGTGGTGGCCGCGGTCCAGCCCGGCCAGGCGGCCGCCGGCTCCGGCCTGCAGCCGGGCGATCGCATCGTGGCGGTTGACGGCACCCCCCTGGCCGGCGGCCAGGACGCGGTGATGGCCCTGGTGGAGCGCATCAAGGACGCCCCCGGTCTCACCCTGCGCCTGCAGGCCGACCGCAACGGCACCCTCCTGCGGCTGCCCCTCACCCCCACGGACAGCGGCGGCATCGGCCGCATCGGCGCCCAGCTGCAGCCCAACGGCACCGAGTCCTTCCGGCCGGCCACCAGCCCGCTGGAGCCGATCCTGCAGGCCAACCACGACTTCATCGTGCTGACCCGCCGCACCGTGGAGGGCTTCGGCACCCTGCTCACCCACTTCGGCGAAACCGCCCCCCAGGTCTCGGGGCCGGTGAAGATCGTCGAGATGGGGGCCTCCCTGGCCAGCCAGGGGGGCAGCAGCCTGTTCCTGTTCACCGCCCTGATCTCGATCAACCTGGCGGTGCTCAACGCCCTGCCCCTGCCCCTGCTCGACGGCGGCCAGTTCGCCCTGCTGCTGCTGGAGGGGGTGCGGGGCCGCCCCCTCTCCGACCGCTACCAGATGGCCTTCATGCAATCGGGCTTCGTCTTCCTGGTGGGCCTCTCCCTGGTGCTGATCGTCAAGGACACCAGCCAGCTGCCCGCCATCCAGCAGCTGCTCAGCCGCTGAGGTGCCCCGCTTCCCCAGCCCCCGCACCCGGGCGCCGCTGATCCTCGAGCGCCTCGGCGTCCTCTACCCGGAGGCCACCTGCTCCCTCGACTGGCGCACCCCCTGGGAGCTGCTGGTGGCCACCATGCTCTCGGCCCAGTGCACCGACGAACGGGTCAACAAGGTGACCCCGGCCCTGTTCGAGCGCTTCCCCGATGCCGCCGCCGCCGCCGCCGTCGAGAGCGACGCGGTGGAACCGTATGTGCAGTCGACCGGCTTCTACCGCAACAAGGCGAAGCACATCGTGGCCGCCTCCCGCCTGCTGATGGAACGCCACGGCGGGGCCGTGCCGGCCTCGATGGAGGAGCTGCTTCCCCTGCCGGGGGTGGCCCGCAAGACCGCCAACGTGGTGCTGGCCCACGCCTTCGGCATCAACGCCGGCGTCACCGTCGACACCCACGTGAAGCGGCTGGCCAACCGCCTGCGCCTCACCCGCCACAGCGACCCGAAGAAGATCGAACCCGATCTGATGAAGCTGGTGCCGCGGCCGGAGTGGGAGACCCTCTCGATCCGGCTGATCTTCCACGGCCGGGCGGTCTGCGTGGCCCGCAAGCCCCGCTGCGCCGGCTGCGGCCTGGCCGATCTCTGCCCCAGCCATCCCGGCCCCTGAGCCCGGTGGGCCGGACCGAAGAGGGCGCGCCAGACGGTACGATGGCGGGCTGAAGTTTCCCCCTCCTCCGGCCGCATGGCGAAGAAGTCGATGATCGCGCGTGACGTGAAGCGCCGCAAGATCGTGGAGCGCTTCGCGGCGCGCCGTGCCGCCCTCAAGGAGGCCTTCGATGCCGCCGGCGATCCGATGGAGCGGCTGGAGATCCACCGCAAGCTGCAGTCGCTGCCCCGCAACAGCGCCCCCAACCGCATCCGCAACCGCTGCTGGGCCACCGGCAAGCCCCGCGGCTACTACCGCGATTTCGGCCTCTGCCGCAACCAGCTGCGCGAGCGGGCCCACAAGGGCGAGCTTCCCGGCGTGGTCAAGTCCAGCTGGTGAGCAGCGGGCTTCGGCCCTGCCACCGCAACGGCTTTCCGTCGCAGCAGGCGCCCCGGGAGGGCGCCTTCTTCATGGCCTGGAACGGCGGGTGCGAGAATGGTCGGCGACAACAAAACGGACATAACGCCCAGTGCAAGGACACACTCAGTCGATCTCCTTCGATGGTCGGGAGATCCGGCTGACCAGCGGCCGATTTGCGCCCCAGGCCGGGGGCTCGGTGATGGTGGAATGCGGTGATACGGCAATTCTGGTCACCGCCACCCGCTCGAAAGGCCGGGAGGGCATCGATTTCCTCCCCCTGATCTGCGACTACGAAGAACGCCTCTACGCCGCCGGCCGCATCCCAGGCAGCTTCATGCGCCGGGAGGCGCGCCCCCCCGAACGGGCCACCCTCACCTGCCGCCTGATCGACCGGCCGATGCGGCCCCTGTTCCCGGGCTGGCTGCGGGACGACCTGCAGATCGTCGCCACCTGCATGTCCCTCGATGAGCGGGTTCCCCCCGACGTGCTCGCCGTCACCGGCGCCTCGATGGCCACCCTGCTGGCGAAGATCCCCTTCATGGGCCCAATGGCCGCCGTGCGCGTCGGCCTGCTCGGCGACGACTTCGTTCTCAACCCCAGCTTCCGCGAGATCGAGCGCAGCGAGCTCGACCTGGTGGTGGCCGGAACCCCCTCCGGCGTGGTGATGGTGGAGGCGGGTGCCAACCAGCTGCCCGAGCAGGACGTGATCGAGGCCATCGACTTCGGCTACGAGGCCGTCGGTGAGCTGATCCGCGCCCAGCTGGCCCTGCTCAAGGAGCTCGGCATCGAGCAGGTGCTGCCCGAGGAGCGCAGCGAAGACCCCGCCCTCCCCTCCTTCCTGGAGAAGGAATGCGCCAAGGGCATCGGTGAGGTGCTCAAGCACTTCGAGCAGACCAAGTCCGAGCGGGACGAGAAGCTCGATGCCATCAAGGCCGAGGTGGCCGAGAAGATCGCCTCCCTCGACGGCGAGGATCCGATCAAGGTGGCCGTGAGCAGCAACGGCAAGCTGCTGGGCAACACCTACAAGAGCCTCACCAAGAAGCTGATGCGCCAGCAGATCCTCGTCGAGGGCAAGCGGGTGGATGGCCGCAGCCTCGACGAGGTGCGCCCCATCCAGGCCGCCGCCGGCGTGCTGCCCAAGCGCGTCCACGGCTCGGGCCTGTTCCAGCGCGGGCTGACCCAGGTGCTCTCCTGCGCCACCCTCGGCACCCCGAGCGACGCCCAGGAGATGGACGACCTCAACCCCAACAGCGAGAAGACCTACCTCCACCACTACAACTTCCCCCCCTACTCGGTCGGTGAGACCCGGCCGATGCGTTCCCCCGGTCGCCGCGAGATCGGCCACGGCGCCCTGGCCGAGCGGGCCCTGATCCCCGTGCTGCCCTCCAAGGAGAGCTTCCCCTACGTGCTGCGGGTGGTGTCGGAGTGCCTCAGCTCCAACGGCTCCACCTCGATGGGCTCGGTCTGCGGCAGCACCCTGGCCCTGATGGACGCCGGCGTCCCCCTGGCGGCCCCGGTGAGCGGTGCGGCCATGGGCCTGATCAAGGAGGGGGAGGAGGTGCGCATCCTCACCGACATCCAGGGCATCGAGGACTTCCTCGGCGACATGGACTTCAAGGTGGCCGGCACTGAGAAGGGCATCACCGCCCTGCAGATGGACATGAAGATCACCGGCCTGGCGGTGAAAACGATCGCCGAAGCGATCAACCAGGCCCGCCCGGCCCGCCTGCACATCCTCGGCAAGATGCTCGAGGCCATCGACAAGCCCCGCGACGTCCTCTCCCCCCACGCCCCGCGCCTGCTCAGCTTCCGCATCGATCCGGAACTGATCGGCACCGTGATCGGCCCCGGCGGCCGCACCATCAAGGGCATCACCGAGCGCACCAACACCAAGATCGACATCGAGGACGGCGGCATCGTCACGATCGCCAGCCATGACGGCGCCGCCGCCGAGGAGGCCCAGCGCATCATCGAGGGCCTCACCCGTCGCGTCAGTGAAGGGGAGGTGTTCAACGGTTCGGTCACCCGGGTGATCCCGATCGGCGCCTTCGTGGAGATCCTGCCCGGCAAGGAGGGAATGATCCACATCTCCCAGCTCTCCGAAGCACGGGTGGAAAAGGTGGAGGACGTGGTCAACGTCGGTGACCAGGTGACGGTGCGGGTGCGGGAGATCGACAACCGCGGCCGCATCAACCTCACCCTGCGGGGCGTTCCCCAGCAGGAGCCGGCGGCGGTCTGACCGCCATGGGGGCCTGGCCCTACGGCCGGGTCCTCAGCCCTAAACTGGTTGGCAACTGGTTGGAATCGGGCGATGAAGACAGTCGGGGCCTTCGAGGCCAAGACCCACCTCTCCAGCCTGCTGGAGGAGGTGGCCGGTGGCGAGGAGATCCTGATCACCCGCCACGGCAATCCCCTGGCACGGCTGGTTCCGGTCAACGCCCATGGCCGCGAGCGCCGCATCGAGGCCATCGAGCGTCTGCGCCGCTTTGCCACCGGCCGGCGCCTCAACGGCCCCTCGATTCAGGAGTTGCGGGACGAAGGCCGCCGGTGCTGAGCTTCGTCGCCGACGTGTCCGCGGTCTGCGCCTGGTGTTTCGAGGACGAGCGCTCCGCGGCCTCAGAGGCGCTCCTGGCGCGGTTGCCGGCGTCCGAACTCTGTGTGCCGGCGCTGTTTCTCTGGGAGCTGGCCAACGTGCTGCTGATGGCCGAACGACGCGGCCGGATCAGCGCAGCGGATCGGAGCCAGTTCCTCACCCTTGTGGTTCAGCTCGATCTGGCCATCGATCCCGCCGACCCGGCCGTCGTCTGGCATGACGTCCTGAGCCTGGCGGCCCAGCACCGTCTCACCAGCTACGACGCCGCCTATCTGGAACTGGCGATGCGCGCAGGTCTCCCCCTCGCCAGCCGCGACAACGCGCTCATCGGGGCCGCCAGGGCCTGCGGGCTGGAGCTGCTTGCCTGCTGAATCGGCTGATTCCCGTTCAGACGGGGAAACCCGGATCGATCAGCGCCATCGCCGCCGCCGCCCGGCGGCAGAGATCGGCATGGGCCGGGCCGTGGCTGGCGATCAGGCAACCCGCCTGGTGCACATCGCCGCTGTTGTAGGTGAGGGGCCGGCCATCGGCATGGCTGAAGGCGCCGCCGGCGGCGACCAGCACCGCCTCGGGGGCGGCCATGTCCCAGTCCTTGGGGGCACTGCGGCCCGACAGGGAGATGTAGAGGTCGGCCTCCCCCCGCAGGATCGTGGCCACCTTGCCGCCGACGCTGCCGATCGCCGTGCTGCGGGCCGGCCGCAGCTCGGCCAGCAGCTGCTCCAGCCGGTCGTCGCGGTGGTTGCGGCTGGCCACCAGCACCAGCTCCTCGCCGCGGCCGCTGAGGGTGGCCGGGGTGCGCTCACCGGCCCGGTTCTCGCGCCAGGCCTCGCCCGCCGTGCCGGCATCGCCCGCTCCCACCAGCCCGAACCAGAGCTCCTCCGGCTCCGGCAGCAGCACCACCCCCAGCACCGGCCGCTGGCCATGCACCAGGGCCAGGTGGACGGCGTACTCGCCGGTGCCCTGCAGGAAGTCCTTGGTGCCATCGAGGGGATCGAGGATCCACAGCCACTCGGCCTCCAGGGGCTGGCCCGGCACCAGCACCTCAGCGGCGGTCTCCTCGCTCAGCAGCGTCCAGCCGGCGGCCGGGAACGCCGCCGCCAGGCCGTCCAGCAGCCAGCGGTTCACCGCCAGATCCGCCGCCGAAACGGGCCCCTCGCCGCCGTGGTCGACGCTCATGGCCGGCGGGAAGCCGTAGGGGGGCTGCTCGCCGCGGGCGTAGGCCCGCAGGATGTCGGCCGCCCCCCAGGCCAGCCGGCGCAGCTCCGCCAGCAGGGGCTCACGGCCGATGCCGTCGGGCAGGGCGAAGGAAGACGGCATCATGGGGACCGGAAAACGGCATTGTGCAGGACCCGGTGCAGGAGCACGAACCCGCCGCCGGCGTCCTCTATCTGGTGGGCACCCCCATCGGCAACCTCGACGACCTCTCCCCCCGGGCCCGGCGGGTGCTGGCGGGGGCCGACCGGGTCGCCTGCGAGGACACCCGCCGCAGCGGCCTGCTGCTGCACCACCTCGGCATCCGGGCGCCCCTGCTGAGCTTCCACCAGCACAACCAGACGGCCCGCATTCCCCAGCTGCTGGCGGCCCTGGAGGCGGGCGAGGCGATCGCCGTGATCAGTGATGCCGGCCTGCCGGGGGTGTCGGATCCCGGCCAGGAGCTGGCGGCCGCCGCCCGCGCCGCCGGCCGCCAGGTGATCTGCGTGCCCGGCCCCAGCGCCGTCACCACCGCCCTGGTGAGCAGCGGCCTGCCCATGGGCCGCTTCTGCTTCGAGGGCTTCCTGCCGCCAAAGGGCGGCCCCCGGCGCCAGCGGCTGGAGGCCCTGGCCGGCGAGGAGCGCACCCTCGTGCTGTTCGAAGCACCCCACCGGCTGCTGGCCCTGCTCGAAGACCTGCTGGCGGTGCTCGGCGACCGGCCCCTGCAGGTGGCGCGGGAGCTCACCAAGCGCCACGAGGAGCAGGTGGGCCCCACGGTGGCGGCGGCGCTGGAGCATTTCCGCCGCACCCCGCCCCAGGGGGAGTGCACCCTGGTGCTGGGCGGTGCCCCGCCGGCGGCGGCCCCCGTCTGGGACGAGGCCGATCTGCGCCGCGCCCTCGATGCGCTGGTGGCGGGGGGCCTCAGCAACCGGGAGGCCGCCCGCACCCTGGCCGAGCGCAGCGGCCACAGCCGCCGGGACCTCTATGCCCTGCTGCACCGCGAGCCGTCAGACTGAGGCAGCTGGTCCTGCAACGCCCCGATGCTTCTGCGCCTGCGCCTCCTGTGCGGCAGCCTGCTGGGCGGCACCCTGCTGCTGACCCTGCTCTGCCTCGGCGCCCAGAACCTGGAGGTGCGGCCCCAGCTGCGCTTCGGCTTCGCCCGCAGCGCCCCGCTGCCGGCCGGCTTCATCGTGGGGGTGGCCCTGGTGCTGGGGGTGATCAGCGGCGGTGCCAGCGCGGCCCTGCTGCTGCCCGGCAGCTCCCCGGGCGACGAGGGCTGAGACCTCAGCTGCCGGGCAGGGCGTAGAGGGCACCCTCGATCACCACCCGGCTGATGCCCTGGGCCAGCAGGTAGGGGGCGGTGAGCTCGAACACCTTGAGGTCGGGCAGCTTGATCACCCGCTGGGTGCGGCCGCACTGGCGCTTGGCCTGGCGGGGATTGAGGAACACCACCAGCGCCTGGCGCTCCAGCTCGGCGGCCGGCAGCCGGCCCAGTTCGGGGAACTCGCTCAGGGGCCGGGCCTGCAGTTCCACGGTCTTGTCGACCAGCATGTAGGCGCTGGAGGGCAGGGCGGCGCTGGCCAGGGGCTGGAGCCGCCCGTCGGCGGCCGCCGGGGCGCCGTCGTCGAGCAGCACCACGGGGATCGGCTGGAACGGGTTGATCGCCCCGTCGGTGCCGTCATCGGAGCCCTCGTCGTCGCCGTCGTCGCTGGTGAGCAGGTCGTCGTCATCGGCGCCGAAATCGTCGGCATCCTCGATGGCCAGCACCGCAGGGCCGTCCTCCGCCACCACCTCGCTCCGCGCCGGGGACGGCACCGACAGACGGCGGGGCGGTGCAGGGATGACCCTGCGAGCGGTGGTGGTCGGCGCGGGGACGGCCTCGGACCCCGACAGCGCCTCCGGCCGGGGATCCGGCTCAGCCGGCGCCTCAGGCCCGGGGGCGGGCTCGGGCTCCGGTTCGGGGGTGGGGATGGCGAGGGCCGTCTGCAGGGCTTCCGGGGCAGCGGCCGGCTCGGCATCGCCGGTCGTCGTCCGGCTGCGGCGGCGGGAGCGCTCCGCCTTGAGGCGTTCGTACTCCTCTTCGCCGAGCTCCGTGCGAACGACGCGGATGACCGTGTTGGAGCTGCAGCCGTAGCTGTCCGCGAGCTGCTGGCTGCTGGAGCCCTCCCGGAATCGCCCAACCAGCTCGGTTTTCTGGCTGTCGCTGAGCCGGGTGGCGGCCATGGAACGGTTCAAGCGCGGTCGTCCACTGTAGGGGGGGCTACCGGAGTGGCCTGGCCGCCGAACGCTGGCACAATGCGGTCCGTGCTCCCTTAGCTCAGCTGGATAGAGCAGCTGCCTTCTAAGCAGCCGGTCGATGGTTCGAATCCATCAGGGGGCGTTGGCAGAAACGGCCGGGGATTTGCGCGCCGAAGCCCGACCAACCCATGTAGAGTCGTGTATCTACATCCCGCCGGCACCGGCCGTACTGGACGCCTTGGCACCATCCCAGCCCAGTCAACGAGCCGAGGAACCTGGCCGGCGCGTCCAGCAGGCGATCCGTCGCTGGGGCAACAGCCTGGCTGTCCGGATCCCCGCCGAGTGCCTGCGTCAGGCCGGCCTGCGGGAAGGTGACCCGATCGAGATCGTCGTCGGAGCCGACGGCCGACTGAGCCTGGAGCCCCTGCAACGGCTGGATCGCCGCGCGCTGGCCGCCGACCTGCGCCAGCTGCAGGCCACCATGCCGATCACCCCTTCGGTGATCGAAGCGTGCCGGGACCAGGAGCGCTGGTGAGGTCGCCTCAGCCGTGATCTACCTGGACACCAGCGTCGTGGTTGCCCTGCTGACCCCGGAAGCGTCCAGCCCGGGGGCATTGGAATGGCTGGAGCAGTGCCGCGACACCCTGATCAGCAGCGACTGGCTGATCACCGAAACCCACAGCGCCCTCGGCCTCAAGCAGCGCCACCACGGGCTCAGCCCGGAAGCCCGCAGAACCGCCGGAGAGCATTTCGAACGTCTGTTGCAGGGCGGGGTGGAACTGCGCGCCCTCGACCGGGACCGTTTCCGCCAGGCCGCTGAGCTGCTGCAGGATCCCGCTCTCGGGCTGCGCGCCGGTGATGCCCTGCACCTGGCGGTGGCCCTCCATAGCCGCTGCTCCCATCTGGCCAGCTTCGACGGGCGGATGCGGCAGGCCGCCGCCGCCCTGGGCCTGGCTCCAGCGTTGCACTAGCGCCGCACCGGCACCACCTGCAGACCGATCGGGGCCAGGGCGATCAGGGCCAGCTTGATGTGCTGGATGCCGAAGGGGATGCCCACGATCGTCACGAAACAGGCCACCGCGGCGCTGAGGTGGCCGATCGCCAGCCACCAGCCGGCCAGCAGGAACCAGATCACGTTGCCGACCAGCCCCAGGGGGCCGGTGCCGAAATCCATCCGGCCGGTGAGCTCGCGGCGGCTGACGGCCTCGTAGCCGAATGGCCAGAAGGAGAAATTGCCGATCACGAAGCAGGCCCGGGCCCAGGGGATCCCCACGATCGTGATCGCCGCCACCAGGCCGGCCAGCCACCAGCCCAGGCCCATCACGAAGCCCCCGAGCAGGAACCAGAGGACGTTGAGGAGGAAGCGCAGCATGGGGAGGGCCGGTGCCGGCCTCCAGCATGACGCCGTTCGGGCCTTCAGCCGCAGGGTTCGGCCGGTGCGGTGCAGCTGGCGGCCAGGGCGGCAAGCCAGGCCCGCAGGCGCTCCAGGGCTTCCGGCTGCAGGCGGTAGTACACCCAGCGGCCACTCTGGCGGTCGGCCAGCAGACCTGTTTCCTTCAGCACCTTGAGGTGGAACGACAGCTTCGACTGGGCCAGGCCCAGGTCGGTGGTGAGGTCGCAGACGCAGCGCTCGCCGCTGCCCAGGGCCTCGATCACCTGCAGGCGGATCGGATCGGCCAGGGCCCGCAGCAGCAGGCGCGCCTCCTCGGCCTCCAGGGGCGCCGAAGCGTCGGCGATCGGCGGAGAAGCGATGGTCCTTAACCCGGCCATAAATCAATCAATTTTGGTTGATGCGAGGGTGGAGCCAGTCGGGGCAAGGGCTGTGAGGATCGGCATCAACGGGTTTGGGCGGATCGGTCGCCTGGTGTTCCGGGCCCTCTGGGGGCGGCCGGGCCTGGAGCTGGTTCACGTTAATGACAGCGCCGGGGACGCCGCCGCCGCCGCCCATCTGCTCGAATTCGACTCGGTGCACGGCCGCTGGAACCGGGCGGTGGCGGCCGAGGCCGACGGCGGGGGGTTCACGGTCGAGGGGAGCCGGGTGGGCTGGTCGCGGGGGAGCGATCCGGCCCTGGTGCCCTGGCAGGCGGCGGGGGTGGAGCTGGTGCTCGAGTGCAGCGGCAAGGTCAAGACCCCCGAAACCCTCGCCCCCTCCCTGCACCAGGGCGGCGTGAAGCGGGTGATCGTGGCCTGCCCAGTGAAGGGCGAGCTGGACGGGGTGGAGATCCCCAACATCGTCTTCGGCATCAACCACGGCACCTACGTGCCGGACCGGCACCGGATCCTCACCGCCGCCTCCTGCACCACCAACTGCCTGGCGCCGGTGGTGAAGGTGGTGCACGAGAGCTTCGGCATCCGCCATGGCTCGATCACCACCCTGCACAACGTCACCAACACCCAGGTGGTGATCGACAGCTTCAAGAGCGATCTGCGCCGGGCCCGCTCCTGCAGCCAGAGCCTGATTCCCACCACCACCGGCTCGGCCAGGGCGATCGGCCTGATCTTCCCTGAGCTGCAGGGCAAGCTCAACGGCCACGCCGTGCGGGTGCCCCTGCTCAATGCCTCGCTCACCGATGCGGTGTTCGAACTCGAGCGCCCGGTGACGGTGGAGGAGGTGAACGGCGCCTTCGCGGCGGCGGCGGCGGGGCCCCTGCTGGGCATCCTGGGCTACGAGGAGCGGCCGCTGGTGTCGGTCGACTATCTCAACGACAGCCGCAGTTCGATCGTCGATGCCCTCTCGACGATGGTGACGGGCGGCACCCAGCTGAAGGTGTACGCCTGGTACGACAACGAGTGGGGCTACAGCTGCCGGATGGCGGATCTGGCCTGCCATGTGGCGGCCCTGGATGCCGCCCGGGCGGAGTGAGCGGCGATGCATCCGCCCCTCCCCGGCCGGCCGCTCACGGCCCTGCAGCAGTACGCCATCGTCACGGCCAACTACTGGTGTTTCACCCTCACCGACGGCGCCCTGCGGATGCTGGTGGTGTTCCACTTCCGATCGCTGGGCTACAGCACCCTGGAGATCGCCTTTCTGTTCCTCTTCTACGAGTTCTTCGGCATCATCACCAACCTCTGCGGCGGCTGGCTGGGGGCCCGCTTCGGCCTGCGCCTCACCCTCTGGACCGGCACCCTGATGCAGGTGGCGGCCCTGCTGATGCTGGTGCCCGTCGCTGACAGCTGGCCGAAATGGTGGAGCGTGGCCTACGTGATGGTGGCCCAGGCCCTCAGCGGCATCGCCAAGGATCTCAACAAGATGAGCGCCAAAAGTGCCATCAAGTCGGTGGTGCCGGAAACCCCCGACGACCACGACAAGGGCGAGAGCCAGCTGTTCCAGTGGGTGGCGATTCTCACCGGCTCCAAGAACGCCCTCAAGGGGGTGGGGTTCTTCCTCGGCGGCCTGCTGCTGGCCACGATCGGCTTCAACGCCGCCGTCGGCGCCATGGCCGCCGGCCTGTTCCTGGCCTTCCTGTTCACCCTGGTGCTGCCCGGGGAGATCGGCCGCATGAAACAGAAGCCCGCCTTCACCTCCCTGTTCTCCAAGTCCCCCGGCATCAATCGCATCTCCCTGGCCCGGTTCTTCCTCTTCGGTGCCAGGGATGTCTGGTTCGTGGTGGCCCTGCCGGTGTTCCTGCAGACCAGCCTCGGCTGGCGCTACTGGGAGGTGGGCGGCTTCATGGGGCTGTGGGTGATCGGCTACGGCCTCGTGCAGGGATCGGCCCCGGCCCTGCGGCGCCGCTGGGGCCAGACCGCGCCGCCGGGCGTCTCCGCCGTGACCTTCTGGAGCGGACTGCTCACCGCCATTCCGGCCCTGATCGCCATCGCGCTCTGGCGCGAGGTGGGGAATCCCGGTGTGGCCGTGGTGGTGGGACTGGCGGCCTTCGGGGTGGTGTTCGCCATGAATTCCTCGATCCACAGCTACATGATCCTGGCCTACACCGATGCCGAATCGGTGAGCCTGAACGTGGGCTTCTATTACATGGCCAACGCCGGTGGCCGCCTGCTCGGCACCGTGCTCTCGGGCGCCCTGTTCCTGGTGGGCGGCCTGCAGGCCTGCCTGTGGAGCTCGGCCCTGCTGGTGGGGCTCGCCTGGCTGGTGAGCACCCGGCTACCGGCACCGCCGCGGCAGGCCCAGCCCCGCCCTCTGGCCATCGGCTGAGCGCTGGCCCTCTGCTGAGCGCTGACCCCAGAGCGCAGCCCCCGCCGGCGGGTCTGTTGTCGCCATGCTGGACACCCCTTCCCCACGTGCCATGCCCTTGAGCGCCCCGCCCCGTCAGAGGTTGCTGGAGGTGAACGGCGGCTGCTGGGAGGGCCTGTTCCACCGGCTCGGACCCGATGGCCGCGAGATCGAGCGCTTCCCCACCCGCCTGCGGGTGAGCGACGAGGACGGCACCATCGAGGCGGCCCTCACCTACCTCAACTCCGGCCGCACCGTGCCGATGCGCTTCCGGGAGCCGCCGGCAGCGATGCAGATCAGCGCCGCCGGCCACTGGAGCCTGGGCATGGACCGGATGGGCCCCTGGCCCTGGATCGCCGAACTCTGCGTCGTCCAGGGCGAGCGGCGCCGGCGCGTGGTGCTGCGCCATAGCGTCGAGCGGCTGGAGAGCTTCACCTATGCCAGGGAATGGCGGCCCGGCCTCGCCGACGGCGGCCCCGCCACGCCGCTGGTCGCCGTCATCGAGAGCATCGCCCCAGGGGAGGCCGGCGGCAGCCGCTGGCGCCTGGACGACGACGTCGAGGTGATCATCGCCCCTGGGCCCGGCCAAGCGGGGCCCGTGCGGGTGGCCCTCAGCTGGCAGCCTGCCGACGGCCCCCTCTGCCGGATCGAGCGCCGCTACACCCCCTACGGTCTGCTGGAGCCGCTGGCGCCGGACTGATGGGGCCCCCGCTGGTGTATCACCCGGCCTATGCGGTCCCCCTGCCCAGCGGCCATCGCTTCCCGATGCAGAAGTTCCGGCTGCTGAAGGAGCGGCTGGAGCAGCTGGAGCTGGCCCGCCCGGAGCAGATCCACCAGCCCCTGCCGGCGCCGCGCCGCTGGCTGGAGCTGGTGCATGGACGCGGCTACCACGAGGCCTTCTCCCGGGGACTGCTCACCCCCCAGGAGGTGCGCCGCATCGGGCTGCCGGTGTCGGAACCCCTGGTCCGCCGCAGCTGGCTGGCGGTGGGGGGCACCGTGCTCACGGCCCGGCTGGCCCTGCGCCACGGCCTGGCCTGCCACCTGGCCGGCGGCACCCACCACGCCTTCCCCCTGCACGGCAGCGGTTTCTGCATCTTCAACGACTGCGCCGTGGCGGCCCGGGTGCTGCTGGCCGAGGGCCTGGTGCGGCAGCTGCTGGTGGTGGATCTGGACGTGCACCAGGGCGACGGCACGGCGGCGATCTTCACCGGCGACCCCCGTGTGTTCACCTTCTCGATGCACGCGGCCAGCAACTTCCCCCTGCACAAGCAGACGGGCGACCTCGACCTGGCCCTGGAGGACGGCGTCGGGGATGACGCCTACCTGCGGACCCTGGAGCGGACCCTGCCGGATCTGCTGGATCAGGTGCGTCCGGATCTGGTGCTCTACAACGCCGGCGTCGATCCCCACCGGCACGACCGCCTCGGCCGGCTGGAGCTCAGCGATGACGGCCTGTACCGGCGGGACCGGCTGGTGATCGATGCCGCCCTGCGGCGCCGCCTGCCGGTGGCCACCGTCATCGGCGGGGGCTACGACGACCTGGCGGCCCTGGTGGAGCGCCACACCCTGGTGGTGCGGGCGGCCGATGGGCTCGCCCGGATCCACGCCACCGGCAGGGAGCTGTCACGTCCAGTCACAGATGGCCCTCGCCCCGGTCAGGACTGAGTCATACGGGGGCGTTTGCCTGGTGGGGCCACGGAGCTTCCGCCATGATCAGCCGTTCCTCCCGCCTGCTCCACGCCGCCCTGGTGGTGGTCTGCGGCGCCGGAATCGTCTACGCCCCGGTCCAGGCCCAGACCTCCCTGACCGTGCCCCTGGGGCAGTCCGGCTACTTCGGCCGGATCACCATCGGCAACCTGGCCCCACCGCCGGTGCTCGGTTACGGCCCGGTGATCGCCAGGCCGGCCTTGGGCAGCGACCGCTGGGGGCAGTCCGCGATCGCGCCCATCTACCTGCGGGTACCCCCCCAGCAGGCCCGCGACTGGGGCCGTTACTGCGGGCTCTACCAGGCCTGCACCGTGCCGGTGCTGTTCGTGCAGGACGACTGGTACCGCAACACCTACGCGCCGCGGGTACGGGCGGCCCAGGCCCGGCAGGCCCGGCAGCTCAGGCGTGCCGAGGAAGCGCGCGATCGCTGGCGGGCCTCCCGTCAGCCGGGGAAACGGCTGGTGACCCCCGATGGCCGCGTCTACGTGCTGGACAAGCGGCGCGACCGTGACGACGACGACGATTGAGCAGGGACGCCGCCGCCCTCAGCGGCGGCCGAGCAGGTCCTCCCAGGTGAGGGGATGCTGGGAGGGATCGTGGCGGGCCGGCCGGGCCGCCAGGGGGCAGCAGGGGTAGGCGTGGGGGCCCCGGCCGCCGGCGGCGGGGCTGGAGCTGGGGCGGGTCGCGGCGGACGGGCGCCTGGAGAGGGTGTTCATTCGGAAGGTTGGACAAGGGGATATGGATCTCGCACCGGGAGGCTGCCGTTCCCCCGCGGGGAATCGCACACGGCAACCACTGTTGGACCTGATGGACCGACGTTGGACCTGGTGGACCGACCCCAGGAAGCGCGGGGCGGCTCGGTGCTGGCTCCGGCGAAGGCGAACAACTGGTTCGCCGGCTTCTGCCGGATCTACCGACCCTAGCGGATGCGACGGCCTCCCTTGGCCGGGGAGCCGCCGGGACGGGGCGCCAGGGGGTAGCGCCACCAAGCACCGGACCTAGAATCTGTCCTGCTCCTGCTGGCGCTTCAAGGCAGGGGTGCGTTGTGCCCTCTTCATGTCCCAGGATCAGCATCCCGAAGGGAAGCGTGCCAGTCCCCGTCACCATGTGCCGGTGGGCGTCTCCGTCAGCCTCACCCTGGCCTCGAAGCAATCGGTGTTCGTCAATCTCCGTGACGTCAGCGAGCGGGGGGCCTGTGTCCTGCGTCAGGGCAGCCTCGACGTCAAGGAGGACGACACCGTCATCTTCGAAGCCCGCAACTACGAAGCCGGCTCGAAGCTGAGCCTGCGCTCCAAGGTGCGCTGGGTGCGAAACACCGGCTTCAACACTTACGTGGGCCTCGCTTTCGTCAACGCTTCCCTCTCCCAGGACGCCCTCACCAGGCTCGTCGCCTGAGCCTGAACTCAGCCGGCGTCCGTTTCCGATCCATCCTCCAGCCCCGGGAGCGGACCATCGCTGAGCGTCCGGCTGAGCTGGGCGCCCCGGAACTGGGCCCCCTCCACCAGGGCGCCGCGCAGATCCGCCTGATGGAGAATCGCCCCGGTGAAATTGGCGCCGCGCAGATCGGCGCCCCTGAGATTCGCCCCGCTCAGATCGGAGCGGCGGAAATCGGACTGGGCCAGATCAGCGCCTTGGCAGTCGGCGTTGCGCAGCACGGTGTTGCAGAAATTGGCGCCGCGCCAGCGGCTGAACGGGATCCTCAGACCCTCAAGATCCGATCCCTCCAGATCAAAGCCGTCCTGCCAGATGCCATCGGCGGAAAACATCTCCAGGGCCCGAAGTCGACCCAGGCTGTTGGAGGCCCCGGCCTGGCCCTGGGTCAGCAGGAGTTCAAACATCTCATGATGTTCCTTCTCCTTGCGCTGTCCGGCCTCAAGCAGATAGAAGATCGCCGCCGTGACGATGCTGAACGACTCGACGGTGCCGATGCTGATGATCTCCAGCACGTTGCTGGTCAGACAATCGGCCTGACCAGCCTGGGCATGGCAGTTCTCGAAACGGTTGACCAGGGCCAGCAATCCGAAGGACAGCACGGCGGCCACCAGCACCCGGAAACCGAAGGAGCGATCCAGCAGCCGGAAGAACGGCGAGGCGCGCCGCCGTTTCTGGCGGGCGTACCAGGTGGAGGAGGGGGAGGGGCTGCGCATCGGTGTCAGTCCTGGGCGGAACAAGGGAAGATCCGGTCCCAGTCACGCCGCAGGCTGACCAAGCACCAGCCATGGCGCCGGGCCAGATCCAGGCCCTTGTCCAGCCGGCCGAAGCGGGAAGCACGGTCGTAGGCCACCTCCCGCTCGCCGTCATCGTGGTGCAGCAGCAGGGCGAGACGCTGGCCGGGGCCGGCGGTGGTCCAGCGCAGCATCGCCAGGTCGCCATCGGAATTGCCGAAGGCCGCGATCGGGCGGCGGCCGATGGCCCGGGCGATCCCCAGCGGCTTGGCGTCGCCATCATTGATGGCGTCCACCACGGGTTCGCGCCACACGGTCGGCTGGCCGTTCTCCTCGCCGTAGCGCAGTTGCAGCGTCGAGCCGATGATCCGGTCCGGGGGAATGCCGTAGGTCGCTTCGGCGAACACCCGCACGAACTCGACACCCCCACCGGTCACGATCCAGCTGCGGAACCCCCTGGCGCGGAGAAACGCCAGCAGTTCCAGCATCGGCTGGTAGACGAGCCCGGTGTACGGCACCCCCAGCTGGGGATGGCGGGCCTCCCGCAACCAGTCGCGGGCCAGGCCGCTGAAGGCCGCGTCGGCCATCCCGGCGTGGGTGATGGCCGCCAGTTCCAGCAGCCCCCGCAGGCCGTGGCCCATCAGGGCATCGATGTCGTCGGCCAGGGCCGCCGCCACCAGCGGATGGCTGGCCAGCTCGGCGCGCTCCGCCACCAGGCTGCGGGCCCGCTGGAGGGCGAAGGCCAGCTGCACGTACATCGGCTGCTCCGACCAGAGCGTGCCGTCGTTGTCGAACACGGCGATCCGCTCCTGGGGCGCTACCCAGCCGGGGTCCCCGGGGGTGCTGACGGCGGCCACAAACTCCAGCAGGCGCGTCTTGACGCTGCCCTCCCGCCAGGACGGGAGGGGATCGGGGCCAGCGTCAGCATTCATGGGGTCGCGTGCCGTGGGGGCCAGCCATGGGGGCCGGAGCTCGAGCGGACCGCCGGCAGCGGAACTCCGCCAGACCACGCTGCCACAGCGACGGGGAGGCTCAGCCAGGCCCAGCCGGACCGCGTCGCCATGAACCGCGTCGCCATGAAAAAACCCCCTGCTCGCGCAGGGGGTTGGGCAGCTCCA
>PVWP01000017.1 GCA_003003925.1 Aphanothece cf. minutissima CCALA 015 | reverse complement strand
CACCACCAGCTCGCCCCCAGCGACAGCACCACCAGCGCCGCCAGCAGCGGCACGCTGCGCCGCACCCCGTAGCCGATCCCCACCATCAGCAGCGGAAACACCAGGTAGAACTGCTGCTCCACACCCAGCGACCAGGTGTGCAGGAACGGGTTCAGATCCGCATCCCGCGCGAAGTAATCGATCTGGCCCATCAGGAAGTTGTTCGACCACCCGAACAGCGCCTTGAGGGCCACGTTGAAATAGGGCCCGCTCTCCAGCGGTGGGATCAGCATCGCCACCCCCAGGCTCGTCACCCCCAGGCACACCAGCAGGTTCGGCATCAGACGCCGCACCCGCCGCAGGTAGAACATCCCCAGCCGTGGTCCCAGCGGCTTGCCCGCCTGAGCCAGCAGCGAGCCCATCACCACGTAGCCCGAGATCACAAAGAAGATGTCCACCCCGGTGAAGCCCCCGGGCAGCCAGTCCTTGTTCAGGTGGAACACCAGCACCGCCAGCATCGCCGCTCCCCGCAGCGCGTCGATGTCCGGCCGGTAGGCGAATCCCCCTCCCTTCCCGCCGGCTCCGCTCGCTGGGCCGCTCGCCGCTGCCGCGGCTCCGGTGCTTGTGACGGCGGCGATCAAACCGGCCCCCCTGTGTGGAGGGAAATGTACCGACCGGCAGCCGCCGCCGGGTTCAGCCGGCGGTCAGCGCGGCAACCGGGCTGGCCACCAGACCCGCCAGCCACTCCAGCAGGGCCCGGTTGACCTGGTCGGGCACCTCATCGTGGGGGCAGTGGCCGGCTTCGAGCACCACCTCGGTGGTGCGGGCCGGCGCATGCCGCTGGAAGCTGGCCCGGCGGCCGGCGGCGTTGATCCAGGGGTCGCGGATGCCCCAGAGCAGCAGCAGCGGCGCCGTGAGCTCGGCGAACAGTTCGTCGAGGGGCTGGCCGCGGGGGATGTCGAAGACGGTGCGGAAGACGCCGAAGGCCCCGGGGTCGCGGGAGGGGCGCAGGATCGCCTCCACCAGGGCGTCATCGACGTTGGTGCGGTCGATGTACACCTGATTCAGGGTGCGGCGCACGGTGGCGGGGCGGCGCATGTTCTCGAACAGCAGGCGCTGCAGCACGGGGCTGCGCAGCAGGGCCGCGCCGATGGTGCGGCGGGCGATGGCCCCCCAGCCCAGCGGCGGCGCCTGCTCGTCGCTGAAGGGCCCGGCGGCATTGAGCAGGGCCACGCCGGCGGCCCGCTCGCCGAGGGCGGCCCCGGCGGCGAGGGCGGCGAAACCGCCGAGGGAGTTGCCCACCAGCACGGTGGGGCGGCCGATGCGCTCCTCCACGTAGGCGCAGAGCTGGTCGCGCCAGAGGGCACCGCCGTAGGAGAGGCCGGCGGGCTTGGCGCTGCGGCCGAAGCCGAGCAGATCGATGGCATGGACCTCATGGGTCCGGGCCAGCACGGGGATGTTGAACCGCCAGTGGTCGGTGGAAGCGCCGAAGCCGTGCACCAGCAGGATCGCCGGCCCGGTGGGCTGCTCCGGAGCCGCCCGCAGGGCATGCACCCGGTGGCCCAGGAACGACCAGGAGGTCTCGGGTGACGAAGCCATGAACGCAGCGGTGGCGCAATGAGGGACGATGCTAGGAAGCGCGGCCAGTGCGCGGCCCTGCCCCCTGCGCCTGCCGCCATGCCCGACGCCTTCAGCCTCTCCGACCTGAGCCCGTTGCTGCCGGGGATCGCCCTCTGGGCCCTTGCCCTGTATCTGCCTCTGAGCGTTCCCCTCGCCCGGCTGGAGCAGGCGCTGGCCGACGCCTCTCTGGAAGAGGGGCTGCAGCAGCTGGTGCTGGTGGGCGGCAGCCTGCTGCTGGCCCTGGCGGTGGGCCTGGGGGTGGAGCTGCTGCTCAGCTGGGCCCTGGGCCCGGGCTGGGCCGGCAGCCTGGGCCTGATTGCCGTGCTCGGCGGCCTGTCGATCGGCCTGGCGGCCCGACGGGACGACGACCGCAGGTCCTGAGGCGGCGAAGGGATCAGGCGGCCTGCTGGGCCGGGGGCTCCGCCGGGTCGGCAGGAACCTCGACACCGCTGAGTGCCAGCCGCAGCAGCAGGGGCGCCAGGAAGGTGGTGCCGATCACCATCAGCAGGATGGCCGCCTCCAGGGGCGCCGAGAGGATGCCGGCCTGGCTGCCCAGCCCCAGGAAGATCAGGCCCACCTCCCCGCGGGGCATCATCCCCAGGCCCACCACCAGACGGTTGGTCTTCTCCTTGCTGAGGTAGCTCCAGCCGGCGGCCACCTTGCCGGCGATCGCCACCACCAGCAGGAACAGGGCGACCACCAACCCTTCCCGGTTGTCGGGGTTGAGGGGATTCATCACCGACAGGTCCAGGGAACTGCCGATCAGCACGAAGAAGACGGTGGCGAACAGGGCCGCCAGGGGCTTCACCGACTGCTGGATGGCTTCGGTGTGCTTGGAGGCGCTGAGGATCAGACCGGCGGCGAAGGCCCCGAGGGCCGCCTCAAGGCCGATCGCCTCGGCGACGAAGCAGCACAGACCCAGCACCACGAAGCCGGCCACCGCCACCTCCCCCGGTGCCCTGAGCCGGTCGAGGACCCAGTCGAAGACGGGGGCGGCCGTGCGGCTCAGGAACAGGGCCACCGCCACGAACACCGCCGCCGCCAGCACCAGCTTCAGGATCGGACCGGCGGAAAGCACCCCGTCACCGGCCAGAGCCACCACCACCGCCAGGATGACGATGCCGAAGATGTCGTCGAGCACGGCGGCACCGATGACGGTCTGGCCCTCCCGGGTGCGGAGGAATCCGAGTTCCCCGAAGACGCTGGCGGTGATGCCGATGCTGGTGGCGGTCATCGAGGCGCCCGCGAACACCGCCGGAAACAGGGGCACATGGAACAGGAGGTAGAGCCCCGCCGTGCCCATGGCGAAGGGCAGCACCACGCCGGTGAGGGCCACGGTGGTGGCCTGGCGACCCACGGCCATCAGTTCGTCGAGTTCACTCTCCAGGCCCGTGAGGAACAGCAGGGCGTAGAGACCGAGCCTGGCGGTGGCCTCCAGGGAGGGGAAGCTCTCGGCGTAGATCGTGGCCACGGCCTCCGGGCTGACCCCGGCACAGGTGCCGATCAGCTCGAGCATGCCCTGGTTGAGCTGGGCGTGGACCTCCGGCGGCAGGATCAGGTGCAGACCGGTGACGCCGACCAGAACGCCCGCCAGCAGTTCCCCGAGGATCGTGGGCAGACCGAGGCGCACCATCAGCTCCGCCAGGGCCCGGGCCGCCAGAAAGATGACCAGGTAGCGCCCCACCTGCAGCAGGGTTTCCACCGTCTCGATCTGGGTGTTGCCGACCTCGAGCAGCAGGCTGGGCGCGACCATGAAGGGATGCACGGGCCATCGGACGCTAGGGGCGTTGGCGTTGATCACGTGTGCCGTTGCTGATCTCCCAACAGGCCGCTCAGGAGGAATGGCAACCACCGCTACGGTCTTGGGACGCACGGCAAGACCTGTGCCCGAGGGACCACCGCGCGCCGACCGCCATGACCGACCAGCAACCCCGCAACCTGAGCCTGCCGACGCCCGGGTGCTTCGCGGATCCCGATCGCAGCGGCCTGACGGCGACGGACGTGTTCGAGGGCATGACCGAGCACCTCTTCTACACGCTCGGCAAGCTGGCCCCCAGCGCCAGCCGCCACGACCTTTACATGGCGCTCAGCTACGCCGTGCGTGACCGGCTGATGACCCGCTACCTGGCGGGCATCGAGGCCATCGGCTCCAACCCCAAACGGATCGTCGCCTACCTCTCGGCCGAATTCCTGATCGGTCCCCAGCTCGGCAACAACCTGCTGATGCTGGGCATCCAGAAGGAGGCCGCCGAAGCCCTGCGCCAGTTCGGCATCAACGACATCGAGGAGATCCTCGACGTGGAGGAGGAACCGGGACTGGGCAATGGCGGCCTGGGTCGTCTGGCCGCCTGCTTCCTCGAATCCCTCGCCACCCTCGAGATCCCGGCCACCGGCTACGGCATCCGCTACGAATTCGGCATCTTCGACCAGCTGATCCGCGACGGCTGGCAGGTGGAGATCACCGACAAGTGGCTCAAGGCCGGCTGGCCCTGGGAGATTCCCCACCCCGACCAGGCCTGTTTCGTGGGCTTCGGTGGCCACACCGAGAGCTACCGCGACCAGCACGGCGCCTACCGGGTGCGCTGGATCCCCGCCGAGCACGCCATCGGCGTCCCGCACGATGTGCCCGTGCTCGGCTACCGGGTGAACACCTGCGACCGGCTGCGCCTCTGGCGCGCCGATGCCACCGAATCCTTCGACTTCTACGCCTTCAACAGCGGCGACTACTACGGCGCCGTGGAGGAGAAGGTGGGCTCCGAGACCCTCTGCAAGGTGCTCTACCCCAACGACGGCACCGCCAAGGGCCGCCAGCTGCGCCTCAAGCAGCAGCACTTCTTCGTCAGCTGCTCGCTGCAGGACATGATCCGCAGCCTCGATGCCCGCGGCATTCCCGTCCAGGAGTTCCCCGAGCACTGGGC
>PVWP01000003.1 GCA_003003925.1 Aphanothece cf. minutissima CCALA 015 | reverse complement strand
GCTCTCAACCTAGAGGACCCACCGTCACTTTTGCAAGCGATTCTCAATAGCAGCTGGTGATTGCGAAGCGGGGCGGGTTCCAGGCACCCCCGCCCGTCGCCATCGATGCCCGGGGCAGTGCCCGAAACGGCGGCTGCCGCGCCGAGCGTCTGCAGCCTGGAGGGATCCCTTCGCTTCAGCCCCCATGCTCCGCATCCGTGGCGACCGCTCCAGCCTGCTGGCGGCCCTGGCGGCCCACTGGGCCGATCAGCAGCTGCAACTGCCGCTGCTCGGCTCCGGCGCCCCCCTCAGCCCTGCTCCTCAGCCGCGCAGGCCGGACAGAGGGCCCGCACGTTGAGGACGCACTCCAGCAGCCGGAAGCCAAAGGCCCCGGCCGCCGCCTCGCCGGCGGCCAGCACGGCTCCGCTCTCGAACTCCTCGGTGCGGCCGCAGCGGACACAGACCAGATGGTGATGGTCGCGGTGGGCGTCGCCGGCCAGCTCGAAGCGGCGCCCCCCCTCCGGCAGCTCCAGCTCCTGCAGCAGCCCCATCGAACTCAGCAGCCGCAGGGTGCGGTAGACGGTGGCCAGCGACACCCGCTCCTGGCTGCGCACCAGGCGCAGATGCACCTCCTCAGCGCTCAGGTGGCTGCCCTCGCCGATCCGCTCGAACAGATCCAGCACCCGCTGACGCTGGGGCGTGAGCCGCTGGCCCCGGTCGTTCAGGGTGGTGCGCAGGCTGCGGGGCTGGGCCAGACCGGTGGGGGGAGTGTTCACCACGCGATCCCAGACCCTCGCAACACTAGGGCCTATTGAGAAGGGCTGTCTGGCGTCGGTGTGCTGGCCGACGTCGCCCCCCTGGCCGAGGCCCCCCGGGCCAGGCTGCCGTCCAGGCTGACCAGGGCAGCCCCCAGCAGATCGGTGAGCGTGACGATCAGGCGGTAGCTGAGGGCCACCGCCAGCAGCGGCGCCTCCGGCAGGGCCACCCCCATCCGCAGCAGCAGCACCGCCTCGAACACCCCCAGGCCCCCCGGCGCCCCCGGCACCACCAGGCCGGCGGTCCAGGCCAGGGCGAATCCCGCCAGCCAGACGCCGGCATCGCTGGCCAGCGGCAGGTCGAAGGCCTGGATGCAGCAGCAGAAGCCGGCAAAGCGCAGCAGCACGAAGGCCATCTCCGCCAGCAGCGGCGGCCAGGGATAGCCCCGCAGCCAGGTGGACCGCTCCGGCGGCGACTCCTGCCTGAGTTCCTCCTCCAGGCCCAGGTCCCGGGCCCGGCGCCGCTCCAGCCGCACCAGGAGGGGATCGAGCCAGCGGGGCAGCAGCAGGGCCAGGGGCAGCAGGCACACCAGGCCCAGCCCGCCCTGAAAGCCGCCGAGGGGCACCAGTGCCAGCGCCGCCACCGCCGCCACCAGGGGATCGAGCAGCACCGCCACCAGGGCCATGGTGGTGCTGAGCGGGGCGGCCAAGGGGGCGCCCTCGCTGCGCAGCCGCTGCACCCGCGAAGCCAGATGCCAGATCCCACCGGGCAGGAACTTGCGCAGGTTGGTGGCCACGTGCAGTTCCACCACCGCGGCCCAGTCGGGCCGCAGCCCCAGCCAGCGCAGCACCACGCCCCAGGCCACACCGTTGACCACCAGGCTCAGCAGGCTCACGCCGACCCCCAGCAGCAGCCATAGCCAGCCCTGGCCATCGAGCCGCAGCTGCACCAGCTGGCGACCGTGGCTGAGCAGGGCGGCCATCACGAAACCGATGCTGCCCAGGGTGATCCAGGGCCGCAGGCCGCCGGGCAAGGCCGGCCAGTTGGCGGGCGAGGGCAGCCGCTGCCGCAGGGCGGCGAGGCCGAGCCCCACGCGCTGGCACAGGAGCAGGAGCTGGCGGGACCAGGCGCTCATTGGGCTTCCCCGCCGGCGGCCAGGGCGCGGCGCACCTCGTCGCGCACCTCCTCGATCGAGCGTCCCAGGTGCGCGGCCAGCGCCACGAGGTCGGCGTGCTCCGCCTTGGCCCGCCGGCGGCCGTCCGGGAGGGTGGCCCACTTGATCCGCACCGGCCCCAGCCGGGTGGCCAGCGTCTCGCTCTGCCGCGGCAGGATCCAGCGGTCCTGCCGCTGCTCCCGCACCCCCAGGGTCGTGCCGTGGCGCCACCACACCCGGCGCAGCCGGGGCCCCAGCTCCGGGGGCATCAGGGCCGTCATCAGGGTGCCGGTGCGGCCCTTCTTCATCGCCACCGGCTGGCTGAACACCTCCAAGGCCCCCTCGAGGCGCAGGGCCTCGGCCAGGTAGGCCAGGTCCTCGGCCGTGGCGTCGTCGATCTGGGCCTGCTGCAGCAGCAGGGCTTCGCGCACCTCGCCCCCCTCGCTGCCCCCCTGGATGGCCCCCTCCGCACCCGCCTCCCCCAGGGGCCGGGCCAGCGTGAGGCGGAGCAGGTTGGCCCGATCCAGCTGGCGGCTGCCCAGACCCACCCCCACCCGCAACGGCAGGGCCGCGGGGGAGGGGCCGAAACGGTCGGCCCAGCAGGCCGCCAGGGCCATCCCGGTGGGGGTGGTGAGCTCGCCGGCGGGGAAGCCCTCGCTGGAGGCCAGCGGCAGCCCCCGGGAGCGGGCGATCTCCAGCACCGCCGGGGCGGGCAGGGGCAGGGCCCCGTGGGCGGTGACGACGCGGCCATGGCCCGCCGGCGGCACGCCGCAGACGAGCTGGTCCACCTCCAGATGGAGCAGGCCGGCGCAGACACCGACGATGTCCACCAAGGCATCGATCGCCCCCACCTCATGGAACGCCACGGCCTCGGCGGCATGGCCGTGGACCGCCGCCTCCGCCTCCGCCAGCAGGCCGAACACCGCCAGCACCTTCTGCTGCAGCGCCGGCTCCAGGGGGGCGGCCTGGAGTTGGCCACGCAACGCCCCCCAGGGGCGATGGTGCGGCTGGGGCTCGGTGGCCTCCACCGCCAGATGCAGTCCCCGCAGCCCGGCGCTGCGGCGCTCCTCGATTCGCAGCCGGTAGCGGCCCTCCAACCCCAGGGCGGCCAGGGGAGCCGTGATGATCTCCTCGGGCACCCCGAGGTCCAGGAGGGCCGCCAGCAACATGTTGCCGGCCAGGCCGGTGGGGCAATCCAGCAGGGCCAGGGTCATGAAGGGGACCGGCGTCCGAAGCGGGGGGCCGCCGCCAGCAGCCGGTCGGCCTCGGCTTCGATCTCGGCTCGGCGCTCCCGCAGGGCCTGCTCCACCTCACGGCGGGCCCGGCGCTGCTCCAACCGGGCCATCTCGACGTCGAAGCCGGAGAGGCCCCAGAGCCGGCCCAGCAGGGCCCGGTCGTCGTCGCCGCCGACGCTGTCGCCGTAGACCAGGGTCTCGGCGACCATGCCGGCCTGCAGCACCCGGCTCCAGCGGCGCAGGTCCTCGGCGGAGAGTCGCACGCTCTCGGGCAGGGCGAATTCGGTGCAGCCGCCGCTGTCGACGCCGGCCCGCAGACAGGCCAGGCTGCCCACCAGCACCCGCCGCACCGCCAGGCCGTCGCTGTCCGCCGCCAGGGCGTGGCCGGCCTCATGCACGGCGATGCGGCGCAGGCGCCCCTGGCCTCCCGGCAGGGCTTCGACCAGCAGATGGCCGCCCCGTCCACCGAAGCGGGCCGCGTCCACGGTGAGGGAGCCCAGGCCCAGGACCACCAGCAGGCTGATCCACCAGGGGGAGAGTCCAACGAGGGGGCCGGCCACGGCGGCCAGACTCACCAGCAGCACCACGACCCCGGCCGTGAAGGCACCGCTGGTCATCTCAGCGGCCCTGTCGGGTCACGGCCCGCCCATGGCCCTTCGGTTTGGCCGGGCCGCCCTTGTCCGCCCCGGGGCGGCGGGCCCGGCCGCCGCGGTTGCCCCGCTGGGCCACCGGGCCGATCACCTCGAAGCGCTCGACGGCGAGCTGCTGGCCCTGGCGGCGCAGATCGAGGGCGACGAAATGGCGCAGGTGCTCCAGGGGAATCTCCCCCCGCAGCTGGAGCTTGAACGGCACCGGACGGTTGCCGTCGGGGCGGGGCTGCTGGCGCACCTTGATCACCAGATCCCCGGTCTCGGGGCGGGTGAAGATCAGCTCGCCGCGGATGGAGAAATAGTCGTCACCCTCGGGGAGCTGGTCGGCGTCAGAAGGCCCCTCGGCGGTGGCAGGGGTCGCCTCGGCTTCGGGCCGATCGGCCTGGGGCGCATCGACGTCACTCGCGGCGGCGGCGCTCGCCGCGGCGTCAGGCCCTGGCGCCGAGAGGGTGCTGGGTTCCCACACCCCCACCATCTGCAGGTGGAGCTGGTTCTCCTCCCGGGAGCGGGGGTAGACGACCCACAGATGGGGGGTCTCCAGGTCGAGGTGGCGGCGCATCAGGGTGAGCAGGCGGCCGAGCACCACCGCTTCGATCTCGGTGCCTTCGGCCGTGCGGATCACCCCCCGGGTGAGCTGGGCCGGATCGGCCGGCACGTAGGACCCGCGCACCACTCCGATGGCCCGGTACTGGAGCGGCTCGGTGACCGGGGAAATGGGATGCTGGCGCATGGTGGAAGGAAAAACCCCGTGGCGGTACCTGGACTGGCCCGGGTCAATGTAAGCAGCAGCGGAAGCGCGATGCCCAGGCCAGACTCGGTCGCGACCCCGAGCCCACACCGTCAACGGATGCCCTCCCCGAACCGAAGCCTGAGCGGCCTCTGGTCGCTGCTGGCCGTCAGCCTGGTCGGGATCCTGGCCCTCGGGGGGGGCTGGTGGCTGGGGCATCGCCAGTCGGCGACGCAGGCCAGCGCCGACCCGAAGCGGACCCTGCTGACCAAGGAGGCCACCCGCCTGCGGCTGCGGCTCGATGCCGATGAGGCCACCCCGGCCGACCGTCAGCGGCTGCTGGAACTGCTGGTCGCCCTGGACCGCAAGGGGGAGGCCATCGGCCTGCTGGAGCCCATGGCCGACCGGGAGCCCGAGCGCTGGTCCCTGCGGCTGATGCTGGCCGAGCTGCGTCGGGACCAGGGCGACCGCAGCGGCGCCGAACGGGAGCTGCGCCAGATCCTCAACCTGCGCCCCACCCAGGTGGAGGCCCTGCAGCTGCTCAGCCTGCTGAACCTGGAACAGGGTCGCGGCGCCGCCGCCGAGGCCCGCGTCAAGGCGGCCTACGGGATGGCGATCAGACCCGACGTGAGGCCGGAGGCCCTCGGCATCGGCCTGCTGCTGGCGGAACTGCAGCTCAAGCGCAATCAGGCGGCAACGGCGGCGGCCACCTATCTGCAGCTGGCCAACCTGTTCCCCCAGGATCAGCGCCCCCTGCTGGGTCTGGCGATGCTGCGCCACGAACAGGGGGATACCAAGGGGGCCCAGGAGGCCCTGGCCCAGGCACGGCTGCGCAGCCTGGATCCCGACAAGCCGGATCCGAGGCTGGACAAACTGGCGGCCAGCTGGGGCCTGGAGCCGCTCAGATCCCCTTCAGCTGCCCCGCAGACCCCGCCGGTGCCGGCTTCGGCGCCTGGGCGTCGAACTCCCTGAGGGCCTGATCGATGGCGGAGCTGGGGGGTGTGGCGTCCTCGAGGGCGGTGCTGCGCTTCAGCTTGTTCATCAGGTCGAGGGGATTGGTGCTGTCGAGGATCGATCCGCTGCCGGACCCCGACTTGCTCGGCCCGTAGTCGTAGAGCTGGCGCTCCTGGATGCTGGTGCCCAGGGTCTGGCCGTAGCCGGCCTGCTGGGCGCGGGCCTCTCCGACCATCAGCAGGGCGAGGGCCCCGGCGCCGACGGCACACACACGTTGGGAGAACGAAGGGATCATGGCTCCTGCCGGCGGAGGGTCAAAGCACCGAGGCCTCCATGATAAGGGCCCCCACCGGTTCCCCGTCCCGTCGCCATGGCCCTGCGGATTGCCACCTGGAACGTCAACTCGGTGCGCACCCGGCTCGATCAGGTCTGCGCCTGGCTCCAGGCCGAGGCCCCCGACGTGCTCTGCCTGCAGGAGACCAAGGTGGCCGATGACCTGTTTCCCCACACCGCCTTCGAGGCCCTGGGCTACCGGGCGGTGATCAGCGGTCAGAAGGCCTACAACGGTGTGGCGATCCTCAGCCGGCAGCCGATCGAGGATGTGCGGGTGGGCTTCGCCGCGCTCCTCCCGGACGATCCGGCGGCCGTGGAGCTCGGTGAGCAGAAACGGGTGATCAGCGCCTGGATCGAGGGGGTGCGGGTGCTGAACCTCTACGTGCCCAACGGCTCGGCCCTGACCTCTCAGAAGTACCCCTACAAGTTGGAATGGCTGGCCTGCCTGCGGCGCTACCTGGAGGCCCAGGACGCTCAGGGGGAACCCCTGGCCATGGTGGGGGACTTCAACATCGCCCTGGAGGCCCGTGACATCCACGACCCGGAGCGCCTCAGCGGCGGGATCATGGCCAGCGATCCGGAGCGCCAGGCCCTGAGGGACGCCCTGGGGGACCGGCTGGAGGACGTGTTCCGTGTCTTCGAACCGGATGCCGGGCACTGGAGCTGGTGGGACTACCGCACCGGCGCCTGGGACCGGGACACGGGCTGGCGCATCGACCACATCTATCTATCCGAGGAGCTGCTGGCCTGCGCCACGGCCTGCGTGATCCACCGGGACCAGCGGGGCAACGAGCAGCCCAGCGACCACGCGCCGGTGACGGTGCGCCTGGCCTGGCCGACCGACCCGGCGGAGGACGGGGACGGCGAGGGGGACGACGCCGGGGGGTGGTGAAGGGAGCTGGTGGGGGGGCTCTGGCCCTCAGTCCAGAAACGCCGCCAGCTCCAGGTCCGGGCGCCGCACCAGGGCGAACAGGGTGCCGTTCTGGCCGCGGCTCACCCGCAGCTCGTCATCCAGCACGGTGACATCGAGCCAGGCGGCAAAACTCTGCCGCACCTGCCGGAACAGCTCCAGCCGCTGATCGCCGAACCGGGGCCCCCTCCAGCCGCCGCGCTCGAAGCGCACCGACACCCGCTGGTGGGGGACCTCGGAGGCCACGGCAATGCTGGCCTGCACGGCGATCCCCGCCAGGGGCCCCAGGGGCCCGGCCGGCCGCAGCAGGTTGAGGGCACGGCCGCCGGCCGGATCGAGCAGCTGGAGATTCTCCAGCCAGGGCCTGACCGCCAGATAGGGCTGGGAACTGCTGCTCCAGCGCAGCTCCCAGACGCCCGCCAGCTGGGCGGCCTGGGACCTGAGATCGGCGGGCTGCAGGAGCTCCAGCCGCCCGATCAGGGCCTCGATGCGCCGGGCGGCGCTGGGGGCAGCGCCGGGGGATCCGGCCCGCAGCAACCCCAGCAGTTCCTGGCGGCAGGCCGGGGCCTCGCCGGCGGCAGCGGTCGGGCCATCGGGGGTGGCAGGGGGAGCCTGGGTCACTGCTCTCACCCGCGGCACGGGGCGCATCAGGATTCATGCTGCCAGGCGTCAACGGCCATCGGATACCGTGTCGCCCGGCCCGCTCGCCGAACCGACCCCACCGCTGACCCCGTGACGCTGACCACCGTCGATGTGACCCTGGTCGGGGCGGGGATCATGGGCGCCACCCTCGGCACCCTGCTGCGGCAGCTGCAGCCTGACCTGCGCCTGCTGCTCGTCGAGGGCCTCCCCCGGGAGGCCCAGGAGAGTTCCAGCGCCTGGAACAACGCCGGCACCGGCCACGCCGGGAACTGCGAGCTCAACTACACGCCGATGGCGGCGGACGGCTCGATCAGCCTGGCCAAGGCACTCGACATCAACGAAGCCTTCGATCTCTCGCGTCAGTTCTGGACCCATCTGGTGCGGGACGGGGCCCTGGGCTCCCCCGGGGCCTTCATCCAGGGTGTCCCCCACATGAGCTTCGTGCTGGGGGAGGAGCGGCGGGCCTACCTGCGGGAGCGCCACCGGCGGATGGCGGCCCACCACTGCTACGCGGGGATGGCCTACAGCGAAGACCATGCCCAGGTGGCGGAGTGGGCACCGCTGCTGATCGAAGGACGGGATCCGGCCCAGGCGATCGGCGCCACCCACATCGCCGCCGGCACCGACGTGAACTTCGGAGCCCTCACCAGCCAGCTGCTGGATCACCTGCGGGCCAGCGGGGCCTTTGAGGCGCGGTTCTCCACGGCGGTGCAGTCGCTGCGGCGGCGGCCGGAGGGTGGCTGGCGCCTGGAGACCCGCGACCGGACCACTGGGGAGACCCGGCTGATCGATACGGGCACCGTGTTTCTGGGGGCCGGCGGCGGCGCCCTCACCCTGCTGCAGAAATCGGGGATTCCGGAAGGGCGCGGCTACGGCGGCTTTCCCGTCAGCGGCCTGTGGCTGCGCTGCGGCGACCCCGCCCTGGCCAGCCGCCACCACGCCAAGGTCTACGGGATGGCCGCCGCCGGCTCACCGCCGATGTCGGTGCCCCACCTCGACACGCGTCTTGTCGACGGCCGTCAGTGGATCCTGTTCGGGCCCTACGCGGGCTTCTCCAGCAAGTTCCTCAAGAGCGGCTCCCTCTGCGACTGGCCCCGCTCCCTGCGGGCCGGCAATCTCCTGCCGCTGCTGGCGGTGGGGCGGGACAACCTGCCCCTGACCGAATACCTGATCGGCCAGGTGTTCGCCAGCGCCGAGGAACGCTTCGCCGCCCTGCGCGACTTCTATCCCGACGCCCGCCCCTCCGACTGGACCCTGGCGGTGGCCGGCCAGCGGGTGCAGATCATCAAGGCCGATGCCAGACGCGGCGGGGTGCTTCAGTTCGGCACCGAGGTGGTGCATGCCGCCGACACCTCCCTGGTGGCCGTGCTGGGGGCCTCCCCCGGCGCTTCGGCCGCGGTGGCGATCTGCCTCGAGATCCTCCACTCCTGCTTCCGCGAGACGCTGCCCGACGGCTGGCAGGCCACCCTGAAGCGGATGCTGCCCTCCTACGGCGCCTCGATCCGCGACGATGCCGACCTCTGCCGGCGGATCCGCAGCGAGAGCGCCGAGGTGCTGGGGCTGGCGGCGCCGGCCAGCTGAGCCGTGCCCCCAGGTTGTACAGGCCTGCAGCTCGGTGGGCCGCTGTTGGGCGGTGCGGCCATCCAGGCTGGGAGCCGGGCTTGGCCTGAGGGGGTTCAGAAACTGAGCTTCAGGCCCCCGCCGTAGCTGAGCTGGGAGCCGGTGGAGAAGATCTCGTAGCCCACGCTGGCGTAGAGCGAGGCGTTCTTTGCCACCTTCAGATCAACCCCCGCATCGACCGTGACGGTGTTGGTGCCACGGTTCTCCCCTTGCGTCGGAAAGGAGCCAGCCGCCGGTGCCCCCGTGAAGGAGGCCGTCACTGACGTGTTGCTCCTGTTGGCAGCCAGGACATCCACCTGGTAAGCCACGGCCAGCCGTGGGGTGAGGGCCACCGTGTCCGCCCTGTTCAGGGACATCGGAGCCGTGGTCAACTCCGCCCCGATGGTTCCCAACAGGCTGTCGGAGGTATGACCCTGGACGTTCATGGTCAGGACACCACGGTCCGATTCCTGGAAGCCGCCCTGCTGATAACGGCCCCAGGCCACACCGAGCAGGGGCTTGAGGACGATGGCCGTCCTTGCCTTGGGCCCGGTGAGCGGAATCTGCACATCGGCGTTCAGGGCCAGGGTGAGGCCATTGGCGCTGGGGTTGGCGGCGATGGGTGATCCGGAGCCGATGAAGGAGAGACGGCGGCTGCCGTCGAGTTGGAAACCGCTGTAGCCGAACAGGCCGCGCAGCGTCCAGGCCGGTGATGGCCTGTACACGCCATAAAGGCTGCCGCTGTTGACCTTCGATGACACCGACCCGTTGGACCGGGCCATGACGCTGAGGTTGGAGGTGCCATAGCCGTAGGCGGCCCCCAGGGTGAAGCGGTCGTTCGGCTGGTATTCGATGCCGTAGGCGCTGGAGAAGATTCCGGCGTCATAGGAGTCGAGTCCGTCCTGGCCCCGGACGGAGCTGGTGGCGTTGGCCCCCAGGGCAAAGATGCAGAAGGGGTGTCGGCCCTGCCTGTTCGCGCTGCTGCCGGAGGTGTTCACCACCCAGCCCGTGGTGCGGCAATGGCCGGCCTGGGCCAGCAGCAGCTCGCGCTGACGCTTGAGCGTGTTGAGACCCACGCTCTGGAAGGCGGCATAGGGCTCCGGGGAGAGGGACGACACGGCCGCGGTGAGCTGGTTGCCGGTGGGTAGCGTCAGCAGTTGGCTGGTGGCCAGCAGGAGATCGGGGGAGAGGCCCGCAGCGGCGGCCTGGCCGGTGCTGAAGCCGCTGGTGCCGATCGGAAGTCCGGTGTTGTTGGCGTTGCTGGCGCTGCTGATGGCCAGCGACTGGAAGACGCGGTCGAAGACCCCTGCGGCGGCCAGTTGGTTGGTCCGGCCCTGGCCAAGAAGCTGCAGAGCCGAGGCCGTGGCGCCGATCCCGTTGCGCTGTCGCCACTGGACATCAAAGGTGCGGGGGTTGCCATCGGCCTCCTGGATCAGGGTGGTGCCGTAGCGCAGCAGGGCGCTGGTGATGCCAAAGGTGTTCAGAGTCAGGCTGTTGAACGTGGCGAAGTTCGTGCTCGCTGGTGCCGAGAGGATCGTGTAATCCAGCGATGGCCAGGGCATGCCACCGCCATGGGGCACGAGATAGGCCGTTCCCGTGAAATGGGTGACCTGGCCGGTGACATTGATGCGGTCGCTCTGGGGGCCTTGAAGTTCGGCCACGATGGCGCCGCCGTTGAGGCTCAGACCGCTGGCCGTGAGTGTGCCGATGGAGTTGCCGGGCGAAAGGATGGCACCGGGAATGAGGTTGGTCTGGGGCAGAAAGCCATTGCCGCCCACCAGAGCACCGGATTGGATGTTCAGAGCCGAGGATGAGGCGATCGAGCCGTTGACATAGAGGTTGACGCCGGATTCGACCGTTGTTGGTCCTGTATAGGTGCTGCTTCCCCCAAGAGAAACGAAGCCCCCCTGGGATGAATTGGAAAAAACAAGATAACCCGGCCCACTGAAGACGCCACTGAACAGTGACGGCATGCCATTGATGTCGATGGTGCCGCCGATCCCTGTGTTGAACGAACTGGTAAAGATGCCCGGCATGTCGACCACCATGGTGCCGCCGGCAAAGGTGGTGCTGTAGGGATTGCTGGCTGTGGCGGGTTTACCGGGAATGATGAAAGGAGGTGGAATCGGCGGAATGAAGGGTGGTGTGAACAGGAAATCGGATATCGTGATGGATGACAGTCCTGACACGCAGTCGATGCAGTCGACCTGAAAGCCGAAAATGTCATTGGCGAGAAAACTGTAGGAACCTGATCCAGACTGGCTCATCGGGCCAAAGGAATCGAAACCGGCGAAAGCCTCGAGAACCCCTTGATTAATGAAGCCCGGAGCGGAGAACAGGGGTCCAAAGGTATCTGTCGACGTGTAGCTCCACGCGAAGCTATAGGTACCTGCCTGGTTCGCTTGGATCGTATACTTTACATTCTGGTAGCTCGGAGTATCAGGGCCGTAATAGACCCAGAACGGCCCTGTCAGTTGAATGGAGCCAGGTGCCTGCGAGGGGTCAACGAAACCATTCGCCGGCACCATCTGACCCAGCACAGGGTCAAAGTAGGTGGAGTTCGTCAGCGTCCATTGGGATGGGGCGTAAGGGCCGGCGAACTGGGCCTTCGCGGGCGTGCTGCAAACAGCCAATAACCAAGCCAGCGCGATCCAGACCGCATCCCGATGTCTTTGCATCTATCGATGACCCAATGGCTTCGCAATCAGGAGGCAGAAGCCGATTAACTCCTGTCTTCAGTCTTGTGTGCCGGCACAGTCGTTGGCCTCCAAAAGCGATGCACATCTGCACACATACTGCTGACTGATCTCCTTGAATTTGCGGTGTCGTTTCCAGACGCAACGGCATCAAACTCCCACCTGACCGCCCGTGGAACGTCCTGGCCCCGTCAGGCATCAGGACACGTCACCGGGTCCTTCTCGTGTCCACCAGAGGGGCAGCCACCCTTGGGTGGAGGGACTGGCCATGGACGGCGGATGGGGTCTTGGGACGGGTGGTGAACGCCCGACCCCAGACCGCCGACCCAATCCGCCGCTGGGCGGCCTGGAGACACGAAACCGTCAGGGCCGGCGCGGCGGCAGCAACAGGCCGGCCCGCACGGACCACGGGGAGAGGGCGAACAGGCGCAGCATGGCCGCCAGGAGCTGCGGCACCGTCAGGGTGTTGGTCAGGAAGCCATACCACTGGGGGCCGCCCAGGGAGAAGAAGCTGGCGAAGAACTGGCGCAGCTCGGCTTCGGTGAAGCCCATCAGCTTGCCCAGCCCGAACTGGTAGAGGGCGTGCTTGCTGCGCAGCGCCGGGGGCCACAGGGCCTGCCAGCCCTCCCGGGCCAGCAGAGCCGAGGGGGCCGCGGGGTCGGCCATCGCCGCCGCCACCGCCGCCGCCACCGCCGGGGCCCGGCGCAGCAGGGCGCCCACCATGTAGCCCGAGGCCGGGTGCACCATCGACGCCGCCCCCCCGAAGCCCAGCACCGGCTGCTGCAGATCCGGCAGGGGCAGGTTCATCGGGAACAGGCAGAACTCCTCGTGCTCCACCGCCAGCACCTGCACGCCGCGGTGGGCCAGGCGCCGGTGCAGGCGCTCCCTGAGCACCTCGAAGGGGACCGGGGGGGCCAGGGCCAGGGAGGTCTCCTCGACGAAGAAGCGGCCCCCGCCCAGATCCATCGCATAGAGAAACGTGGGGGGGCCGGCCCGCTCCGCCTCCGAGAGGTGGTCGGCGCGGTAATCCATCAGCACGAACTGATCGGCCTGCACCGGCGGCGCCGAGAAGCGGCCGATGACGCCGTAGGCCGACTGGCCGGCCACCGGACCCCGGTCAGGCCGCCGCACCAGCACCGGCTGATGGCCGGTGGCATCCACCACCAGCCGCACCTGCAGCCGGCGCCCATCGGCAAGCTCCACCGCACTCAGCGGGCCGGAGGCCCCGCAGCCGCTGGCCAGCCCCTGGAGCAGCTCCACACCGCCGCGCCCGCAGGCCTCCAGCCAGTGCCGCTGCAGGGCCTCACGGTCGAACAGGCCGTAATCGCGGCCGTGGGCCGTGGGACGGTTGGCCGCCGATCCCGGGTCCGGATCACCGGCGCCGAAGTAGCTGACCGTGTCGCTCCAGCGGTGCTCCAGCAGGTGGCCCAGGCCCAGGGCGTCCACCTCGTCCCCCCAGATCCCGTAGGTGTTGGGCCAGGGGGCGCGCGGATCGTGGGGCGCCAGCAGCGTCACGGAGAGCCCCTCCTCCGCCAGGGCCGCCGCGATGCAGAGGGCGGCGGGGCCGCCACCGAGCACCAGCACGTCCCTCGCCATCTCGCCGGTACGGTGAGGGCTCATCCTGCACCACAGCCATGCGCGGCTTCGCCCGCCGGCGGCTGGCGACGCTGGCCTGCCTGGGCCTGCTCCTGGTTCTGGCCCTGCTGGCGGGCCGCGGTTCTGCCGCGGCAACTGGGGCAGGGGGGCCTGCGCCGGTCCCCGGGGCGACGCCCCCCGGGGTGACGCCCCGCGAGGTCACCATCCGCGTCGCCATGGCGGTGGACAACGTCTACCGCTTCTCCTCGCGGGAGAAGACCTTCAGCGTCGAGGGGACGCTGCGGCTGTCGGCACCGGCGGCGGTGCTGGGGCCGTGGCTGGCGGCGGGGGTGGATCCCATCACCCTGGTGCGCTTCCAGAACCTGGTGGAGCCCTGGGACTCCCTGCTGGAGGCCAGCAGCGGCCCGCTGCGGCTGGGGGCGGACCTGGGCCGCGACTACCGCTTCAACGGCAACTTCTATTCCGACGAGATTGACTACCGGGGTTACCCGTTCGGCACCCTGCCCCTGCAGATCCGCCTGGTGGCCGACCCCAGCTTCCCCGCCACAGTCGCCGAACCGCCCAGGATCCGGCTGGAGCCCGACCGCGCCGGCTCCGGGGTCAGCCGTCGCAGCAACATGAACGGCTACCGGCTGCGCAGCTGGCGCCTGTTCCCCAGCCAGGGCGGCGTGGAGATGGAGCTGCTCTACGACCCGATCGGCTGGGCGGCGCTGGTCAAGTGGCTGCTGCCCCTGACGATCACCATGGTGGTGATGCTGCTCACCCCCAACCTGCGGGCCGGCTTCAGCTCCGAGCGGCTGGCGATCCCACCGGTGATCCTGCTGACGCTGGTGTTCATGCAGCAGGCCTACCGCGACTCCCTGCCCTCCCTGCCCTATCTCACCGTGCTGGATGGGCTCTACGCCTTCTCCTACCTGGTGACCCTGGTGTTCTTCTGCGAGTTCATCTGGTGCGCCAACCGGCTCGATCGCCTCACCAGCGAGGGCGCTGGCCCGCTGCCCCCACGGCTCGAGCGCCGGATCGAACGGCTGGAGCTGGGGCTGCAGCTGGCCAGCCTGGCCGGCTACGGGATGCTGCTGCTCTGGGCCCTGGGCCAGCGCTGAGACGGCCTGAGGCATTCAGTCGTCAGGCGTTCAGTCGTCGGTGGGCTCCTCGGTGGGCTCCTCGCCGGCCACCGCATCCGCCGTGGCTTCAGGACCCCTGTCCGGGGTGGCTTCGCTGGCCACCGGCGTGGCCTCCACCGCATCGGCCGGCTCCTCCTCCTCGGCGGCCGGCGGCACCAGGACCACCTCGGTGAGGCGATCACCGGCATCCAGCTTCTGCAGCCGCACGCCGGTGGCCGCCCGCGACTGCTGGGGAATGGCGTCGGCCTTCATGCGCACGATCACCCCCCGCTCGCTCACCAGCAGCAGCTCCTCGCCGGCCCCGAGCACCTTGAGGCCCACCAGCACATCGCCGTCACGGCGGAACTTGATCGCCCGCAGTCCCATGCCGGCGCGGCGCTGCAGTCGGAACTGATCCACCGGTACCCGTTTACCCAGGCCGCTGGCGCTGGCCACCAGCACCCAGGGGCCCTCACTGGGGGCGACCTCGTCCCCCTCCTCCTCGTCGGCGCCGGCGTCAGCCGTGCTGGCGACACGGTCGGCCAGTTCTGCCGTGAGCACATCCATGCTCACCAGCTCATCGCCGGGTCGCAGGTTCATGGCCCGCACGCCGCGGGCACTGCGGCCCAGGGGGCGCAGTTCCTCGTCGCTGAGGCGGAAGTGGATCGTCATCCCCTTGAGGGAGCCGATCAGCACGCTGTCGCCGGGCAGGGCCAGCCGCACCCAGCGCAGGGCGTCGCCGTCCTCGAGGGAGATGGCGATCAGTCCGTTGGAGCGGATGTTGCTGAAGGCCGACAGACGGGTGCGCTTGATGTAGCCGCCGCTGGTGAGCATCACCAGCTGGACGTCGTCGTCGAAGGCGCTCACCGCCAGCAGGGAGGTGATGGCCTCTTCCCGCGGAATCGGCAGCAGCTGCACGATCGGCGTGCCCTTGGCGGAACGGCTGGAGATCGGCACCCGGTAGGCGGGAATGGAGTACACCACCCCCCGGTCACTGAACAGCAGCAGGGCGTCGTGGTCGTTGCAGCTGATGAACAGCTTCACCGCCTCCTCCCCCTGGCTGCGGGTGCCGGCCTTGCCGCGGGTGCCGCGGCTGGTGGCCTCGAACTCGCTCACCGGCATCCGCTTGAGGTAGCCGTTCTCGGTAAGCAGCACCACCGAGCGCTCATTGGCGATCAGGTCGATGTCTTCCAGGCCACCCTCGAGATCCAGGATCTCGGTGCGGCGGGGGGAGTCGTAACGGGTGCGGAGCACCTGGAGCTCCTCCCGGATCAGCCCGAGCACCCGCTCCTTGCGGCCGAGGATGTCCTTGTAGTCGGCGATCTTGGCGACGAGGTCGTCGTGCTCGAGGCGGATCTTGTCGGCCTCCAGGGCCGTGAGACGCCGCAGTTGCATCTGCAGGATGGCGTCCGCCTGGATCTCGCTGAGGCCGTGGCGCTCCTGCAGCTGGGCCCGGGCGGTGGCGGTGTCGGGGGCGGCCCGGATCAGGGCGATGATCGGATCGAGCTGGTCGAGGGCCAGCAGCAGACCCTGGAGGATGTGGTCGCGCTCCTCGGCCTTGCGCAGGAAATAGCGGGTGCGCCGCTCGATCGTCTCGATGCGGAACTCGAGGAACACCCGCAGCATCTTGCTGAGGGTCAGCAGCACCGGCTCCCCCTTCACCAGCGCCAGCATGTAGGCGCTGAAGTTGTTCTGCAGCGGCGTCAGCTTGAACAGGTTGTTCAGCACCACCTGGGGGTAGGCGTCACGGCGCAGCTCGATCACGATGCGCATGCCGTCGCGATCGCTTTCGTCGCGGATGTCGGCGATGCCCTCGAGCTTCTTGTCGTTGACCAGCTCGGCGATGCGCTCGATCAGGGAGGCCTTGTTGGTCTGGTAGGGGAGTTCGGTGATGATCACCGCATCCCGGTCGGGGCGGCCCTTGGCCTCCACCGTTTCGATGGAGGCCACGCCGCGCATGGTGATCGAACCACGGCCGGTGGTGTAGGTCTCGCGGATGCCGCGGCGGCCGAGGATCTGGCCGCCGGTGGGGAAATCGGGGCCGGGGATGATCGCCATCAGGGCCCGGTCCTCGATCTCCGGATCGTCGATCAGGGCCAGCAGACCGTCGATCAGCTCGGTGAGGTTGTGGGGGGGGATGTTGGTCGCCATCCCCACGGCGATGCCGGAGGAGCCGTTGAGCAGCAGATGCGGCACCCGGGCCGGCATCACGGTGGGTTCCTGCTGGGAGCCGTCGAAGTTGTCGATGTAGTCGACGGTCTCGGCTTCGATGTCCTCCAGCAGGCTGTCGGTGGTCAGGGCCTGCAGGCGCGATTCCGTGTACCGCATGGCGGCCGGCGGATCGTTGTCGACCGAGCCGAAGTTGCCGTGCCCGTCGATCAGGGGCATCCGCATCGAGAAGTCCTGGGCCATGCGCACCAGGGCGTCGTACACGGCCGTGTCGCCGTGGGGGTGGTACTTGCCGAGCACCTCCCCCACCACACGGGCACATTTCCGGTAGGGCCGATCGCTCGTGAGGCCGAGCTCGTACATCGCGTAGAGGATGCGCCGGTGCACCGGCTTGAGGCCGTCGCGGGCATCGGGCAGGGCCCGGCCCACGATCACGCTCATCGCATACTCCAGGTAGGAGCGCGACATCTCATTGCGCAGGTCGGTCTGGATGATCCGTCCGTCGGAGTCGCCGGGGGTGGATTCACCGGGTCCGGTTGGATCCGCCATGCAAGACCGTATGGGGCACAACCCACTCTATCGATGACCCTGCCGGCCCGGAGTGAATCGGCCCTGCGCCAGCGCCAGCGCAAGGGCGTGCTGCGGGTGAGGGTGGCCGCCGACTTCCGCCGGCTGGTGGCCGAGGCGGGGCTGGCGGAGGCCTACGACGCCACCGACGTGGTGGTGGCTGCCAATGCCGAATTCACCGACCAGGGCAGCCTGCACCTCAACATCGGCCCCAGCGATCCCCCGATCCGCTTCCGGGACGCCCAGCTGGAGGCCCTCGGCGCCCAGAGCGGCGGCGGCGGCGGCGACCTGGTGCTGCCCATCGGGGGCGGGCTCGGGGAAGCCCGGCGGCAGGGGGGAGCCCACCTGCTCGACCGGCTCCTCCGCGGCGGCAGCGTGACCCTCACCGCCAGCGGGGAGGTCACCGCCCTGCACCCCCGCCGGGACCTGCAGACCCAGCTGGATCTGGAGCGGATCGGCTCCGGCCGGCTGCTGCTGCACCGGGGGATCACCGAGAACGGCCTGGTGGCCGTGAGCAGCACCGAAGGGGTGCTGCGCACTCCCTGGGGGCCCGTGCTGGGGCCGTTCGGCAATGCCCTGCACAGCTGCGGCGGCGCCGGCAGCATCGGCCTGACCATGCCGGGGCTGGCCCTGCTGGGACCGGGCTCGCCGGTGCTGGTGGCGGGGGCCATCGGCTGGGTGGTGGGCAGCGGCAGCGGCCACCAGCCCGGCGTGCCCCGCTCCGCCGGCGGCCAGGCCCTCAGCCCCGGGGCGGTGGCGGCGGTGAGCGTGGATCTGCACGGCCTGCGGCCCGAATGGCTGCGGCCCTGCTTCTTCGAGGGCCACGGCGCCGCCCTGCTGGTGGGCCTGGCGGCTCCGATCCCCCTGATCAACGAAGCGGTGGCCCGCCAGGCCGCCTGCGGTGACGAGGACCTGGAGGCGCCGGTGCTGGATGTCTCCATTCCGCGCCGTCTGCGGCCACGGCTTGGATCGGTCAGCTACGCCCGGCTCAGGTCCGGCCGGATCCAGGTGGAGGGGCGCCGCGTCACCGCCGCTCCTGCCCACAGCCCGCGGCTGGCGGAGGCGATCGGCGCCGAGCTGGTCACCTGGCTGCTGGAGGACCGCTTTCCGCTGCGCCTGCCGGTCCGGCCCCTTTCCGGCCGCCCTGGGCTGATCCCCATCGACAGCTGAACTCCCTTCACAGCTCCGGGGCGGCGGGGGAAAACGGCCGTAAGCTCCGCCGTGTGCTTCCGGCGCCTGCCATGGCCGAGACCCCTTTCAGCCCCGAGCCTCAGGAGAACGGACCTTCGGCGCAGCCGTGGGGGATGGAGCCGGCCGTGACCACACCGGACGTCGCGATCCATCAGCCGGAGCCCCTGGCCCACGAGGCGGAGCATGCGGCCCCCGAGCCCGAAGCGGAACCGGAACCGGCCCAGGAACCGATCCTGGCCGGTTTCGAGCCGCTGGCCGAGGCCGACAGCGAGATCCCGTCGCCCGCCCCGGAGCCGGAGCCGGCACCGGTCAGCGAGCCGGAACCCGGCATCACCGCCACCCTGGAGGTCCCGCCCCTGGAGGGCTCCGCCGAGCCGGGCGGCGAAGGTGGCGGCGAGTTTGATCTGCTGCTGCAGAAGATCAGGGAATGGCTCGGCAGTGGCGAACTGCAGGCCCAGTGGCAACGGTTCCGCGGCCCCCTCAAGGGGCTGGCGATCCTGATCGGGGTGGTGCTGCTGCTGCGGGTCTACGCCTCCCTGATCGGCACCCTCGACAGTCTGCCCCTGGTGGGTGGCCTGCTGGAGCTGGTGGGCCTGATCGCCTCGGTCCGGTTCACCGCCACCCGGCTGGTGCGCAAGAGCGACCGGGATCAGGTCTTCGCCGACTGGAGCCGCCGTTGGAACGATTTCCGGGGCCAGGGGTGAGCCTGCGCCCACTCCCGGGCCGGGGCCGTCGCGGACCGGTTGATAGTTTGTGCCCACTGTGTCCGTCCAACGGTGAACATTCAGCTCGGTCGCTCCCGGACCGTACGCCGCGCCTACGGCATCGATGAGATCGCTCTGGTCCCGGGCGGTCGCACCGTCGATCCCGAGGTGACCGACAGCAGCTGGAGCCTGGGGGGGATCCAGCGGGAAATCCCGATCATCGCCAGCGCCATGGACGGGGTGGTGGATGTGGGCATGTGCATCGAGCTCACCCGTCTGGGGGCACTCGGGGTGCTCAACCTCGAAGGCGTCCAGTGCCGCTACGACGATCCCGAACCGGTGCTCGAAAAGATCGCCTCGGTGGGCCGTGAGGAGTTCGTGGGCCTGATGCAGGAGCTCTACAGCCAGCCGGTCCGCGAGGACTTGGTGCGGCAGCGGATCAGCGAGATCAAGGCCGGCGGCGGCATCGCCGCCGTGAGCGCCACCCCGGCGGCCGCCCTGCGCTTCGGGGCGGCGGTGGCCGAATCGGGCGCCGACCTGTTCTTCGTTCAGGCCACGGTGGTCTCCACCGAGCACATCGGCCCCGAAGGCCGCCAGACCCTCGACCTGGCCGCCCTCTGCCGCGACCTCGGGGTCCCGGTGGTGATCGGCAACTGCGTCACCTACGACGTCACCCTGCAGCTGATGCGGGCGGGGGCCGCCGGGGTGATGGTGGGCATCGGCCCCGGAGCCGCCTGCACCTCCCGGGGGGTGCTCGGCGTCGGCATTCCCCAGGCCACGGCCGTGGCCGACTGCGCCGCCGCCCGGGATGACTACGAGCGGGAGAGTGGCCGCTACGTGCCGGTGGTGGCCGACGGCGGCATCGTCACCGGCGGCGACATCTGCAAGTGCCTGGCCTGCGGGGCCGATGCGGTGATGATCGGCTCCCCCATCGCCCGGGCCGCCGAAGCCCCCGGCCGCGGTTTCCACTGGGGGATGGCCACCCCCAGCCCCGTGCTGCCCCGGGGCACCCGCATCAAGGTGGGCACCACCGGCAGCCTCGAGAAGATCCTGCGCGGCCCGGCCGGCCTCGACGACGGCACCCAGAACCTGCTGGGCTGCATCCGCACTTCCATGGGCACCCTCGGAGCCCGCACCCTCAAGGAGATGCGTGAGGTGGAGGTGGTGGTGGCACCGTCCCTTCTCACCGAGGGCAAGGTGTACCAGAAGGCCCAGCAGCTGGGCATGGGCAAGTAGGTCGTCCCAGGTCTGGACGCCACGGCCTCAAGGCGAGATGGGGGCTAACCTCTGGATGTGGGGGCTCCGGCTCGCACACTCCTCACACCCCCCGGCCCGGCGTGTCCGGGCTTTTTGTCTTCTGCCGCCGCCTGCCGGCGGCCCTGGCTTCCGCTACGGCCTGCAACGCTGGCCCCATTCCCGGGAAGGGCGGCCGAACCCGGTTGCTAGATTCACTACATCCCGAGTCTGCAAGGAATGTCCAGCGCCGCTGCCGTCACCGACGCCTCCTTCGAGCAAGACGTGCTCAAGAGTGATGTGCCCGTGCTGGTTGATTTCTGGGCACCCTGGTGCGGCCCCTGCCGCATGGTGGCGCCGATCGTCGATGAGATCGCCAAGGAATACGAGGGGAAGATCCGCGTCTACAAGCTCAACACCGACGAGAATCCCAACGTCGCCAGCCAGTACGGCATCCGCAGCATTCCCACCCTGATGCTCTTCAAGGGTGGCCAGAAGGTCGACACCGTGGTGGGTGCCGTTCCCAAGAACACCCTCTCGGGCACCATCTCCAAGTACCTCTGACCCAGCTCCGCTGACGCCGCCCCTCTCCCCGAATCCCCCGCCGGCGGCGGGCATCAGCCCCCTCCAGGCCCTCGCCGAAGCCCTCCGCGGCCATCCCCAGCGCCGCCAGATCGAGCGTGCCGTGGTGTCCCTGCTGCAGGTGGCGCGCCAGGAGAAGGAGGAGGAGGAGTGGCGTCTGATCGCCGGCTGTCTGGCCGACATCAGCGAGGCCTTGGAGGTGTTCCGCCCCAGGCGCAGTGCCCGCAAGATCAGCGTCTTCGGCTCCGCCCGCACCCGCCGCGACGATCCCTGCTACCTGCTGGCCGAAGAGGTCGCCCGCCAGGCGGTGCAGGCCGGCTTCGAGGTGATGACGGGGGCCGGGGCGGGCGTGATGGAGGGCGCCAACAGTGGCGCCGGGTGCGATCACAGCATCGGTCTCAACGTGGATCTGCCCTTCGAGCAGCATCCCAATCCCTACGTGAGTGCCTGCGACGGGCGCCTCCTCTACTTCCGCTACTTCTTCACCCGCAAGCTGTTCTTCCTGATGGAGAGCGATGCGCTCGTGGTGATGCCCGGGGGATTCGGCACCCTCGATGAACTGTTCGAGTGCCTCACCCTCATCCAGACCGGTCGCACCTCGCCCATTCCCCTGGTGCTGCTCTCCCCGGAGGGCGACGATTTCTGGAAGGTCTGGAAACGCAACGTGCATCAGGAACTCGCCACCCGGGGCCTGATCTCCCCGGAGGACGTGGATCTGATGGTGGAAGCCACCACCGCTGAGGCGGCGGTGGCCCATATCTGCCGGTTCTACCGGGTGTTCCACAGCGCCCAGCTGGGGCAGGACCGCATCGAGCTGCTGCTCAACGCCGAGGTGCCCCGTGACCTGCTGCCGGAGCTGAACCGACGCTTCGCCGATCTGCTGGAGGAGGGCGCCATCCAGACCGGCGAGGGGGTCGACGACAACGGTCTGCTGCGGCCCTGCCTGTGGCTGCGCTTCGACAAACGCCGCGTCGGTCGGCTTTATCAGTTCATCGATCACCTCAACGCCCTCGACCTGCCGGCCTCTCCGGCCCTGGAACATCCGGCCGAGCGGGTCCCGAGCGTCAGCCAGCCATGACCCGCATCGGCCTGATCGACTACGGCATGGGCAACCTGCATTCGGTGCAGCGCACCTTCGGGCGGCTCGGTGCCGAGCTGGTGAGCGTCCACGGCCCGGCGGATCTGGAGGCCTGCGAGGCCCTGGTGCTGCCGGGCGTCGGTGCCTTCGATCCCGCCATGGAGCGGCTGCGATCGGCCGGGCTGGAGCCGGCCCTGCGTCGCTCCTGCGCCAGCGGCCGCCCGCTGCTGGGCATCTGCCTGGGGCTTCAGTTGCTGTTCGAGGCCAGCGAGGAAGGCAAAACGGATGGCCTGGGTGTGCTGGCCGGGCGCGTCCGCTCCCTGCCGCGGCTGGCGGGCCACCCCCTGCCCCACATGGGCTGGGCCCCTCTGATTCCGGCCACCGCCAGCCCGCTGCTGCCGGCCGCCACCCCGGAGGCCTGGGTCTACTTCGTGCACTCCTTCGCCGCCGAGCCGGCCGAGGCCACGGCCAGCACGGCCCTTGTCGACTACGGCGGCACCCCGGTGACGGCGGCGGTCTGGCAGGGGACCATCGCCGCCTGCCAGTTCCACCCGGAGAAGTCCGGCCCCGTGGGCGAAGCGATGCTGCGGCGCTGGATCGACTGGGTCGGCTCCCTGTGACGCTGCGGCTGAGCGGCGGGCGCCGGCTGCAGAGTCCCCCCGGCAGCACGGCCCGACCCACCGCCTCGCGGGTGCGGCTGGCGGTGATGAACCTGCTGGCCGCCCGGGTCCCCGGCAGCCGCTGGCTGGATCTCTGCTGCGGCAGCGGCGTGATGGCCTGCGAGGCCCTGCAGCGGGGCGCCTCCGAGGTGGTGGCCGTGGAGCGGGATCGCCGCATCGCCGCCGTGGCCCGGGCCAATCTGGAGCTGGTGCGGCGCGACCTTCCACCGTCGCCGGAGGCTTCCCCCCGCTGCCGCGTGGACGGCGACGAGGTGCTGCGCTGGCTGGCGCGCCGCGGCGAGGCCCCCTTCGATCTGATCTACGCCGATCCGCCCTACGCCGCCGGCCTGTACGGGCCGATCGCGGCGGCGGTGCTCAGCGGCGGCTGGCTGGTTCCCGGGGGAATTCTGGTGTGGGAGTGCGCCAGTGAGCAGGTGCCGGAGCTGCCGCCGGGATGGCAGGGCCGTGATCAACGCCGCTACGGCGGAACCACGGTGGTGCTGCTGGAGGCGCCCGCCGCCGCCGGCAAGGCCGAGCTCACCGCTGCCTGTGGGAACTAGCGGGCCGCCCTGCCGTGGGGCGGTGTTGCGGGTTGATGGGTGGCCTTCGAGGGATGGCCCCCATTCCGAACGGAAGGAGGGTTCCGGACCCCGCCGCCCTGTCCGGGGCAGCCGGACTGGCTAGGGTGTGTTCAAACGAACGCTCAGCCCCCCAGGGCGCTTCCCCGGCGGTACTGATTCCAGGCCGCCACGAACAGACCCACGAGCGTCACGGGGATCAGTCCAAGCACGATGCCGCAGAGGAGGGGTTCGATCATGGAGGGGCCGTCAGTTCTGGCGATGCACAATTCTTCCACGACCACCGCCGGCATCGCGAGCCCAACTCCAGCACTGTGATCAGTCCGTCCTCCACCACCCCGGCCGCCGCGACGCCCTCTGCCCCCATCGGGGGTGAACAGGTTCCCGCCCAGCGCCGCAGCCTGGTGGCGGCCCTGGCGACGCTGGCGGCGGTGGCCTGCATCCTGCTGCTGGCGGTGGTGGTGCTGCCGGCGGCCCGCAGCGATCCCTACACCCGCCAGACCCTGGAGCTCACCGGCTCGGCCACCGACGGGGGCCGCCTGTTCCGGCTGAACTGTGCCGGCTGCCACGGGCTGGCCGCCCAGGGACTGGTGGGACCCGATCTGCACGGCGTCGATCGGCGCAAGAACGATCGCCAGCTGATCCAGCAGGTGGTCAGCGGCCGGACCCCGCCGATGCCCAGCTTCCAGCCCGAACCCCAGGCCATGGCCGATCTGCTGGCCTTCCTCCACTCCCTGCCTTGATCCCCAAGCTGGTCCTGGTGGAGCCGGCCGGCCCCCTGAACGTGGGCAGCGTGGCCCGGCTCTGCCGCAACTACGGCATCGAGGATCTCCGCCTGGTGGCTCCGCGCTGCGATCCCCTCGGCGAGGAGGCCCGACTCATGGCCGTCAAGGGGCTGCCCCTGCTGCAGCGGGCGACCGTCTTTCCCACCCTGGCCGCCGCCCTGGCCGACTGCGGGCGGGTGGTGGCCGCCTCCGGCCGACCGGAGGGCGAGCCCCTGCCCCTGGAGGACCCGGAGGACGCCCTGGCCTGGCTGCTGGCGGGCGAGCAGCGGGCCCTGCCGTCGGCCCTGGTGTTCGGCCGGGAGGACCGGGGGCTGAGCAACGACGAGTTGCTGCAGGCGGGCCGGCTGCTGCAGATTCCCACCCCCACCGCCCACGGCTCCCTCAACCTCTCCCACGCCGTGGCGGTGGTGCTGCACGACCTGCACCGCCTCGGGCGCCGGGGCCCGGCGCGGGTGCCCCCGCCTTCCCCGCCCGCTGCCGCCGGGGAAGGCCCCTGCCCCCGGGGGGTGCTGGAGGCCATGCTCGACGACGCCCGGGAGCTGCTGCTGGAGGTCGGCTTCCTGCTGCCCCACACGGCCGCCGCCCGGATGGCCAAGCTGCGGGCCCTGCTGCAGCGCGGTCAGGTCAGTGGCCCGGAGGTGGCCCTGCTGCGGGGCATGGTGTGCCAGTTGCGCTGGGCGAGCCGTCGCCCTTTCCCTTCTGCCCAGGACCACTAGCGTCGGACATCGCCCCAACGTCCTGCTTCCGTGAGCGCTGGCCGTCCAACCCGTCCCCGCAGCAACCCCTGGCTCCGTCCGGTGGGGCTGGTGCTGCGGCTGATCGTGCTCGGGGTGGGTCTGGGGGTGATCGTCGGCACCGCCCTCAAGCTGATGGCGCCGCGTCTGGTCCAGGGGGCGCTCGGTACGCCGGCACCGGCGGCACCGGTGGCGACGAAACCCGGCAGCGGCCCCATGGCCCTGGGACGGTTCGAACCGCGCCAGGAACTCGTCGGCCTCAGCCAGCAGTGGGCCCGGCTGGCGGCGGCCCAGAAGGGTCTGACCGCCAGTGCCTTCCTGCTGGTGCTGGATGACGGCCGCTACGCCGAGCTGCAGCCGGATCTGCCCCTGTCGGCGGCCAGTTCGATCAAGGTGCCGATCCTCCTGGCGGGCCTGGAGGATCTCGACCGCGGCAAGCTGCGCTGGAACGAGCCCATGCCGCTCACCAAGGAGGTGGTGGGCGGCGGCGCCGGCTGGATGGCCAGCAAGCCCCTGGGAACCCGCTTCCCCTTCTTCGAGGCGGCCACCGAGATGATCCGGGTGAGCGACAACACCGCCACCAACCTGCTGATCCGCCGCCTCGGCGGCAAGACCGAGCTCAACAGCCGCTTCCGCAGCCTCGGCCTGACGGCCACGGTGGTCAACAACTGGCTCCCGGACCTGGACGGCACCAACACCACCAGCTCCCGTGATCTGGCCCGCTCCATCGCCCTGGTGGACACCGGCGACAAGCTCACGCCCCGGGCCCGTGACCTGTTCCGCGAGATCATGGGCACCTCCCGGACCAACACCCTGATCCCGCTCGGGTTGCTGATGGGCCTGGGCAAGGACTCCTCCGATCCCGACAGCGAGCTGCTGCCGGAGGGCATCACCGTTTACAACAAGACCGGCGACATCGGCATCGCCTACTCCGACACCGCCCTGATCCAGATGCCCAACGGCCAGCGGGCCGTCCTGGCCGTGATGGTGAAGGGTCCGTTCAACGATCCCCGCTCCGCCGAGCTGATCCGGTCGATGGCCGGGGCCGTCACCAAAACCCTCGTCAAACGCTGATGAACGCCACCATCCGCGCCCTGGCGCTGCCCGCCCTCGCTCTGGCCGCCCTGGGCGGCCCGCTGCAGGCCCAGCCGCAACCCGCCCCAACGCCGCCGGTGCTGCGCCCGGGGACGGTGGCCCCCCTGCCGGGCCGGCTGGACGCCGTGCCGATGGTGAACGACAACAACCCCGAGGTGATCAAGGGTCCCGGCATCCTGCTGTCCACCTTCGATGGCCAGCGGGGTTACGCCGGGCGGCCCCTGGGCGTGCCATCAGCGCACCTGAACGCGGCCGTCAGCGGCCCCTTCGAGCTGTTCAGCCATCACATCTACGCCGGCACCCCCGAAAGCCTCGACTCCACCCTCTGGCTGGCGGTGGTGGCGGCCCCGCGGGGCAGCGGCCCGGTGAAGCTGCGGACCGTGGCCGGCTCCACCGCCCTGTCCCAGTCGGTGGACCCCGACCAGCCCTCGGCCCCCTTCCTGCCCCTGCCGGCCCTGATGGAGCAGGGCAGCACGCCGATCTGGGCCGGCCCCGGCAGCCGGGTGGCCACCGAGCTGCTGGCCCGGCAGCGCAGCCCCCTGGTGCCGGAGGGCTGGACGCTGCCAGCGGGGCAGCTCAGCACCCTGATGGTGCTGCCGCTGCCGGTGCGCGGCCTCGATCCGCTGCTCAACGGCCTCAATCTGCAGCTGCGCCTCCACAGCGACGCTCCGGTGGATGTGGCCACCCTGGCCGCCTTCGGCCCCGTGGATCGCCCGCCGGATCCGGCCGTCTGGCAGCGCCTGCTGCAGGGCGGCCTCAGCCCGAAGGAGCACAGCCCCAGCCCCCGGGGGGCCAGCGGTCCGATGATCTATTCCCGCGTCAGCGGGGTGCAGGAGGGCAGCGCCTGGGTGGGGCGGATCACCGATCCGGGCCGGCCGACCCTGTCGGTGAGCCGGGCACCGATCTCCTGGCCGATCGCGTCCCTGGAGCGGGGCACCCTGGGCACCGGCCAGGTGCAGACGGCCCCCCTGCGCGCCTTCTACCCGGGCACCGCCTGGGCGGCCCACGGCAACTACGGCGTCACCTACGACCTCAGCCTGCCGCTGCGCAACGACACCCCCCGGCCGGTGCAGCTGGCCCTGGCTCTGGAATCGCCCATCAAGACCGACCAGCCCCTGGGCGGCCTGCGCTTCAACACAACCCCGGCGCGGGCGGTGATGTTCCGGGGCACCGTGGAGGTCAGCGGCCTCGACAACGCCGCCGGCGGGCCGGGGGGACGGCGGCGGTTCCACCTGGTGCTGCGGGCCGGCCAGGAGGGCCCGCCCCTGGGCACGGTCAGCCTGCGCCCCGGCCAGGAACGGCAGCTGCGAGTGCGGCTCATCTACCCGGCCGATGCCACCCCGCCCCAGGTGCTGTCACTGATTCCGGTGGTGAAGCCGGTGGCCCCTGGGACTGCTCCGGGGGCGGCCCCAGGGGCGGCTGTGAAACAATCCGGGGCTCCGCCCGCAAGCCGTCCGTGACGCCAACCAGGAAGCGCAGGGTCTTCCCCTTCACCGCCATCGTCGGCCAGGAGGAGATGAAGCTGGCGCTGCTGCTCAACGTGATCGATCCCCGCATCGGCGGGGTGATGATCATGGGCGACCGGGGCACGGGCAAATCGACCACCATCCGGGCCCTGGCCGATCTGCTGCCGGCGATCGACGTGGTGGCCGGGGACCCCTACAACAGCTCGCCCAGCGACCCCGACCTGCAGAGCAGCGAGGTGCGCCAGCGGGCCGAGCGGGGCGAACAGCTGCCGGTGGAGGCCCGCCAGGTGCCGATGGTCGACCTGCCGCTGGGGGCCACCGAAGACCGCCTCTGCGGCACCATCGACATCGAGAAGGCCCTCAGCGAGGGCGTGCGCGCCTTCGAGCCGGGGCTGCTGGCCAAGGCCAACCGCGGCCTGCTGTACGTGGATGAGGTGAACCTGCTCGACGACCACCTGGTGGACGTGCTGCTGGATTCGGCCGCCTCGGGCTGGAACACGGTGGAACGGGAGGGCGTGTCGGTGCGCCACCCGGCCCGCTTCGTGCTGATCGGCTCCGGCAACCCGGAGGAGGGTGAGCTGAGGCCCCAGCTGCTGGATCGCTTCGGCATGAGCGTGGAGGTGCGCACCGTGCGCGACCCGGAGCTGCGGGTGCAGGTGGTGGATCAGCGCACCAGCTTCGATGCCGACCCCGACAGCTTCAGCGACCGGCTGCAGAGCACCCAGGAGGCCCTGCAGGCCCGGGTGGTGGAGGCCCAGGAGCGGCTGCCCCAGGTGGCCATCGACGATGAGCTGCGCATCCGCATCTCGGCGGTCTGCGGCGAGCTGGACGTGGACGGCCTGCGGGGCGACATCGTCACCAACCGGGCCGCCCGGGCCCTGGCCGCCTTCGAGGGCCATCTCGAGGTGAGCGACGACGACGTGGCCCGGGTGGTGGCCTGCTGCCTGCGCCACCGGCTGCGCAAGGACCCCCTCGAGCAGATCGACTCCGGCGAGCGGGTGGTGAAGACGTTCTGCAAGGTGTTCGACCGCCCCGCCGGCGACCCCTCCGCCTTCCAGCTGGCCCTGGCGGGGTGAGGGACGTGGCGTGAGGCAAGCGATGTGAGGATCCTTGGCATCGATCCCGGGCTGGCGCGCGTCGGCTACGGGGTGATCGATGTGGAAGGTCGCTCCGCCGCGGGAGGCGGCCATCAGCGCCTGCTCGACTGCGGCATGATCCGCACCGAACCCGGCCGCAGCGACGGGGATCGGATGGTGGAGATCGCCCGCGATCTGCGGGTGATCGTGCGCCGCTGGCGACCCCAGCTGGCGGCGGTGGAGAAATTCTTCTTCTACCGCTCCAGCACCACCATCGCGGTGGTGCAGGCCCGGGGGGTGGTGATGATGACCCTGGCCCGCTTCGCCGTTCCGGTGGTGGAGTTCCCGCCGATGCAGATCAAGCTGGCCCTGGCCGGCTCCGGCCACGCTGAGAAGGACGAGGTGCTGGCGGCGGTGATGCGGGAGCTGAATCTGGAACATCCCCCCCGCCCCGACGACGCCGCCGATGCCCTGGCGGTGGCGTTGACCGGCTGGTTTCAGCGGTGAGGCCGCCCGCCGGCGACGGGAGCACCAAGGAGGAGCTGCGGCGCCTGTTCCGCCGCCGGCGGCGGCAGTGCCTGGCCGGGGCCGTCCCGGGGATCCTGGCGACGGCCGAGCGGCACCTGGGAGCCCTGCTGGCCCGGCGGAGGGGCCGCCTGGGGCTCTACTGGCCCCTGGGCAGCGAACCCGACCTGCGGCCCCTGGCCCCGGCCTGGGCCGGCCGGCTGGCCCTGCCGGCGGTGGCGGGCCCTGGGCTGGTGTACCGGCCCTGGGCGCCGGGCGATCCGCTGGCCGCCGATGCCTGCGGCATCCCGGCCCCGCCCCGGGGGCCGGACCTGGACCCCGCCGCCATGGCCCTGCTGCTGGTGCCCGCCCTGGCCGTGGCCCCCAGTGGCCTGCGGCTGGGCTCCGGCGGCGGCTGGTACGACCGGCTGCGGGCCGATCCGCGCTGGGCGGCGGTGCCCGCCCTGGCGGTGCTGCCCGCCGCCTGCGTCAGCGCGGCCCTGCCCAGGGATCCCTGGGACATCCCCTTCGACGGCTGGATCGATGAGCGCGACTGCCATCTCACGCCGGCGGGGCTGCGGAAGGTTGCAAGCTCTTAACGATGGGGCCCGCAGCGGGCCAGGGCCCCGATCGTTTGCCAGGATCGGCGCAGTGCATCCGTGCCGTCCTTGGATTCCATCCTCTCGTCGCTCCAGAACCGTCCCCTGACGGCCGCTGAGCGGGTGATGACCTCCGAGATCCAGAGCCGCGGCTCCTCCAGCGACGCCCTCTCGATGATGGTCAGTTCGGTCGCCAGGATGGTGCAGGCGGGCAAAAGCAGCGATAGTCGCTGGAAAGCCTCCTGATTCACGGATGAAGCCCCTTCTGTTCACCGGGCTGATCGGCCTCGTCGGCCTCGTGGTGGCCCCCACCCAGGTCCGCGCCCACGCCATCGAGAGCAGCCTGGAGCGCCTCACCAGCCTCAATGAGTCCCTGAACCGTTCCGCGGCGGCCCCCGGCCCCGAGACGCTGCGCCTGGAGAGCCAGTTCTCCGGCGGCCAGCCCGCCAGTGATGCCGCCGTCCGCATCGTCCCCCCCGACGGGGGCACCCCGATCGAACTCGGGCGCACCGGCGCCGATGGGAGCATCGTCTTCACCCTGCCGCCCCAGGCCGGCCGCCAGTGGGAAGTCCAGGTGGATGCGGGCCCGGGCCATCGCGATTACCTCGAACTGCCGGAACCGGCGGCCCCCTCGGCGGCGCCCGCGCGGGTGAGCCGCTCCCTTCCCTACCCTCGACTGGAGGGATGGGCCTTTCTGCCCCCCCTCGGCGTGCTCGCCGTGGCCGGTCTGGCCAGGATGCTGAGGCTTCGCCGCCCGTCCTGATTTCCTCCCTCCCGTCCATGGCCACCGGCAGCCCCGCCCTCGATCGGATCGTGGAACGCCTGGGCAGCACCAGCGACCCCCGCCGCCGCTACGAGTACGTGCTGTGGCTGGCCAAGAAGCTCGAGCCCCTGCCCGACGACCTGCGCCAGGACGCCTTCAAGGTCAAGGGGTGTGTGTCCCAGGTCTATGTGGTGGGCAGCCTGGAGGGGGGCCGGCTCCACTGGCGCGGCGATTCCGATGCCCAGATCACCAAGGGGCTGCTGGCCCTGCTGATCGAGGGGCTGGAGGGCCTGACCCCCGCAGAGGTCACCGCCCTCGATCCCTCCTTCATCGCCGCGACGGGCCTGCAGGCGAGCCTGACACCCTCGCGGGCCAACGGTTTCCTCAACATCCTGCGCACCATGCAGGGCCAGGCCAGCCAGCTGGATGCCGGTTGATTTCTAGGATGGTGGTTTGTGGGGTTGCAGCCCATGGCCATCGGCATCGGCTTGCTCGGGCTGGGCACGGTGGGGAGCGGGGTGGCGGCGATCCTCGCCAGTCCCCAGGGCCGCCATCCCCTGGTCGCTGACCTGGTGCTCGAACGGGTGGCCGTGCGCGATCTCAGCCGTCCCCGTCCCCTGACCCTGCCCCCGGAGCGCCTCACCACCGACCCGGAGGCCGTGATCGACGATCCGGCTGTGGACATCGTCGTGGAGGTGATGGGGGGGCTGGAGCCCGCCCGCAGCCTGATTCTGCGGGCCATCGCCGCCGGCAAGCCGGTGGTCACGGCCAACAAGGCGGTGATCGCCCGCTATGGCCAGGAGATCGCCGCCGCCGCCACGGAACGGGGTGTCTACGTGCTGATTGAGGCCGCCGTGGGCGGGGGCATCCCGATCATCGAGCCGATCAAGCAGTCCCTCGGCGGCAATCGCATCCGCCGGGTCAGCGGCATCATCAACGGCACCACCAACTACATCCTCAGCCGCATGGCCGACGAGGGGGCGGCCTACGCCGAGGTGCTGGCCGATGCTCAGCGGCTGGGCTACGCCGAGGCCGACCCCGCCGCCGATGTCGAAGGGGGCGACGCGGCCGACAAGATCGCCATCCTGGCCGGCCTGGCCTATGGAGGGCCGGTGGAGCGCGGCGGCATCGCCACCGAAGGCATCGACCGGCTCGATGCCCGCGACGTGGCCTATGCGGCCCAGCTGGGCTTCGTGGTGAAGCTGCTGGCGGTGGCCGAACGGGTCGAGGACGTCGCAGACGCCCCGGACCGCCATCTCTCGGAACCGCCCGGCGGCGTGGCGCTCGATGTGCGGGTCCACCCCACCCTGCTGCCCAAGCACCACCCCCTGGCGGGGGTCCACGGCGTCAACAACGCCATCCTGGTGGAAGGGGATCCGGTGGGCCAGGTGATGTTCTTCGGGCCCGGCGCCGGGGCCGGGCCCACCGCCTCGGCGGTGGTGGCCGACATCCTCAATATCGCCGGGATCCGCCAGGTGGGCGGGCCCCAGGCCGGCCTCGACCCCCTGCTGGCGGCCAGCAGCTGGCGCCACTGCGCCCTGGTCGACGGTTCCCGGACGCACCACCGCAACTACGTCCGGCTGCGCACCCGGGACGAGGCCGGCGTGATCGGACGCATCGGCACCTGCTTCGGTGCCGCCCAGGTGTCGATCCAGTCGATCGTCCAGCTCGACGCCCGGGAGGGGGAGGCCGAGATCGTCGTCATCACCCACGAGGTGCGGGAGGACCGGTTCCGCGAAGCCCTCGGCGCGATCGAGGCCCTCGAGGGGGTGGAGGCGGTGGCCGCCTGCCTGCGCACCCTCTGAGGCAGGGCTGCAACCGCCGGTTGCGGCAGCTCAGCGCCCCTGGCGAAGGCGCTGGCGCAACCGGCGGCTGCAGCGCCAGGCCAGGGCCACCCCGGCCACGGGCAGGGGTCCGGGCACCGAAGCTGGGTCAGGAGCCTCCCCCTCACCACCGGGCTGCCCGGTGGGGCCGTCGCCGCCATCACCGGGCAGCTCGCCGGGGCCGCCGCCGGGCTGATCGCCGGCGGGGCTTTCCGGAGCCGGGGCAAGCAGAGCCGTCTCGAACACGCCGTCCCCATCCCCGGAACCGTCCGTCCCGTCGGCGGGCTCGGCCACCAGGGCGAGCACCGGCTCGATGGAGGGGGAGCCGGCCGGCACGATCCGGAAGGGAACGAAGGCGCCCGTGGAGCCGTCGAAGACGTTGTCGAAGAGGGTTCCGGCCTGCCAGGTGAGTTGCAGCGGCGCGGTTGTCGCCGTCCCCGTCCAGCGGAAGGCCAGGGGATTCGTCAGGCGGAAGCCGCCGCGGCCGGGCACGTCGCCGGAGCGCGCCAGAAAGAAGCCCGAGGGAACGACGAACCCATCGATGATGGAACCGGACCCTGAAGGGGAGCCGAGAAGGAACGGGGGCACGACCAGTCCCGTGACGGGGTTGCCCAGGCCGATGCCACCGACGCCGATGCGGATCTCCGGCTCCCGCCCGAATCCGGGAACCAGCAGTTCCCGCAGGTCCTCCAGCTCGGCCAGGGCGTCATGCCCGTAGCTGCCCACGGCCGGGGCCGCGGTGCTGGCAATCAGGCAGCTGAGCAGCACCAGGGGAGGGTAGAGATGGACCGACGGGCGGAAACGCCTCAGGCCGAGGGCACCGAACCCAGGGAAGCGCACCATGTACAACCAGGAATGTTTCACCATCTTATCAGCCAGCCTTCAGGTTTGCCTGGTTTGCGTTTCAGTTGGCAGGCTGGGGCGGTCTGCCGCGCCCCTGACGGCATGGGTGGGGCCCCCTAAGGTCTGGGCCGCTGGCCAGTCCGCACCACCCTGTCCAGCCCGGACCTCGGATGCCTGACCACTCCGCCAGCCGCGAGGAGACGATCGCCGGCTTCAGCCGCCTGCTCGCCTGGAGCGGTGGTGGCCTGCTGCTGGTGTTCCTGGCCTTCGTCCTGGTCGACTCCCTGCCGCTCGCGCTCCTCAGTCCCGCCTGGCAGCTGCGGTTCACCAACCGCATGGTCAACACCGCGCTGCTGGCCCTGCTGGGGTTCCTGCTGCTGCACCTCGCGCTCTACATCGAACCCACCAACGGCTTCCTGCGGGCGAAGCTGGCCATCGCCCGCCAGTGGGCGATCGTCGTGGTGTTCGCCTTCCTGCTGCTGGTGCCCCTGCAGGGTTTCGCCACCTGGCGGATCCTTTCCCAGGCGAAGGGCGCCCAGGCGATGCAGCGCAGCGTGCTCGACACACGGGTGACGGGGATCCGCCAGGCGATCGAAGCGGCCACCAGCCCGGAGGACCTGCAGGCCCGCTTCTCGCGGCTTCCGGCCCCCCGGCCCCAGCTGCCCCCGGCGGCCCTCAGCCTGCCCCTCAGCGAGCTGAAGCGCAGCCTGCTCGATGAGCTGCAGAAGACGGAGACCCGCGCCTCCGGCCGGATCAGCGGCCCAGCCCCCACCGACGTCTGGGCCCTCGGCCAGGGGGTGGCGCGGGTGAGCATCGCCTCGGTGGGGTTCGCCGCCGCCTTCGCCGCCGGCGCCCAGCGGCCGGGGGTGTCCCTCACCCTGCTCCAGCAGCTGGTCCGGCAGCTGGAGATCCTGCGCGGGCGGCGGCCCAGGAGCCAGCGACGGACCCCCTGAGCGCCTCCGCCGGAACCGTGCTGGACAGGCCGCTTGAATGGGCGCCACCGGATCGCAGCGTCTTGCCGACGACCAGGGGCAGAACAGCACGCGGGCCGGCCGCGGCGGCCACGGCCCTTGCCACCCTGCTGCTGGCCCTGCCGCTGCTGGCGGGCTGTCAGCCATCGGGATCGCGCCGCTCCCTGGTGGTGGCGACCAAGAGCCGCATCGATTCCCTTGATCCGGTCCAGGCCTCCCGCATCGGCGTGATGCAGGTGCTCAGCGGCCTGGGGGACCCCCTTTATGCCATCGACGCCGGCGGCCGCATCGAGCCGCGGCTGGCCACGGCCCTGCCGGTGCTGAGTCCGGACGGGATGCGGGCCCGCATCCCCCTGCGGCGGGGGGTGCTGTTTCACGACGGCACCCGCTTCGATGCCGCCGCCATGGCCTTCTCCCTGCGCCGCTTCATGGCGATCGGCACCCTCGGCTACCAACTGAGCGAACGGGTCGCGAGCGTGCGGGTCACCGCTCCCCACGAGATCGAGCTGGTGCTGAAGCGCCCCTTCAGCCCACTGCCGCGGCTGCTCAGCGCCATCTTCCTGACCCCGGTCTCCCCCACCGCCTACCGGCAGCACCGGGACCGGCCCCTGAACGACCGCTTCGTGGGCACCGGCCCCTACACCCTGGCATTCTTCGGCGGCCAGCAGCAGCGGCTGGTGCCCTGGTCCCGCTACTGGGGCCGGCGGCCGGCCAACGGGGGCATCGACCTGGTCACCCTGAGCAACTCCACCGCCCTGTTCGGGGCGCTGCGCAGCGGCGAGGTGGACCTGCTGCTCAGCACCGGCCTGGAGATCGACCACCAGCAGGCCCTCAAGCGGGACGCGGCGGCCGGCCGCCTGCGGCAGGCCGTCGGCCCCTCCCAGGAGATCAGCCTGGTGTCCCTGCTGACCGACCAGCCACCGCTGAACCGGCCCGCCCTGCGGCAGGCCGTGGCCCGAAGCCTCGATCGGGCCACCATCGTGCGGCGGGTCACCCTGGGGCTGCGCTCCCCCCAGCGGCAGCTGGTGCCCCCCGACCTTCCGGGCTCCGATCCCACCGCCTGGCCGGCCTACGACCCTGCCGGGGCCCGCGCCCTCTACCGCCAGGCCGGGTACTGCGGGGGCAAGGTGCTCACCCTGCCGTTCACCTACCGCTCCGACATCCCCACCGACCGCCTCTTCGCCCTCACCTGGCAGGCCCAGCTGCGCCGGGACCTGGGCGACTGCGTGACGCTCGAGGTGAGCGGCATGGAGTCGACCACCGCCTACTCCCAGCTCGACAAAGGCGCCCTGACGATGCTCTTCTACGACTGGATCGGCGATTACCCCGATGCGGAGAACTTCCTGATGCCGCTGCTCTCCTGCAGCAAGGCCGAGGGAAACCGCTGTCTGGAAGGCAACAGCGTCCTGGGCGGCACCTTCTGGACCGCCCCGGGGCTGGAGGAGGAGCTGCAGCGCAGCAGCCAGCTGGACGGCCCCGAGCGGACCGCCCTGCTGATGGCCATCCAGCGCCGGGTCGCCGCCGCCAGCCCCTACCTGCCGGTGTGGCTGAGCGCCCCGGTGGCCTGGGGCCAGCCGGGGGTCAGCCAGCCCCGCTTCGACGGGTCCGGCCGGGTCGTGCTGGGGGAGCTGCGCCGTCTCCCCGCCGCTGCCGCGGCCCGGGTGCCATGAGCCGCCGCTCCGACCTGGCGCGTTACCTGGCCTCCCGCCTGGCCCTGGCTCCGGTGATGCTCTGGCTGATCGCCACCCTGGTGTTCCTGCTGCTGCGGGTGGCCCCCGGGGATCCGATCGACGCCCTGCTGGGCACCCGCGCCCCGGAGGCGGCCCGCGCCGCCCTGCGGGCCCAGCTGGGCCTGGATCTGCCCCTGGCCGACCAGTACGGCCGCTTCCTCGGCCATCTGCTGCGGGGCGACCTGGGCACGTCGCTCACCAACGGTGAGCCGGTGACCCGCATCATCCAGGCCTCCCTGCCCGCCAGCCTGGAACTCGGCGTGGTGGCCCTGCTGCTGGCGGCCGTGGCGGGGCTGGCGGTGGGATTCAGCGGCATCGCCCGTCCGGAGGGACGGATCGATCTGGCCGGCCGTCTCTACGGCATCAGCACCTACGCCCTGCCCCCCTTCTGGGCCGCCATGGTGGTCCAGCTGGTGTTCTCCGTCTGGCTCGGCTGGCTGCCGGTGGGGGGACGCTTTCCCGCCACCCTGATGCCGCCGGAGGGCACGGGCTTCTATCTGCTCGACAGCCTCCGGGCAGGCGACTGGGGCCAGCTGGTCGGCAGCCTGCGCCACCTGGTGCTGCCGGCGGCCACCCTGGGCCTGCTGCTCAGCGGCATCTTCACCAACGCCCTGCGGCTCAACCTGCGCCGCGCCCTCGGCTCCGACTACGTGGAGGCGGCCCGCAGCCGGGGCCTGAGCGAGCGGCGGGTGGTCCTGCACCACGCCCTGCCCAATGCCCTGCTGCCGGTGCTGACGATCACGGGCATCACCGTGGCCTCCCTGATCGGCGGCGCCCTGCTGATCGAGGTCACCTACTCCTGGCCGGGCATCGCCTTCCGGCTGCAGGAGGCGATCGCCCAGCGCGACTATCCCGTGGTGCAGGGGATCGTGGTGGTGGTGGCGGCCCTGGTGGTGTTGGTGACCGTGCTGGTGGACCTGCTGGTGGCCCTGCTGGATCCGCGCATCCGCTTCTGAGCGCCGGGCCGGTGCCGGTGCCGAAGTCTCAGGGCTGCAGGCCGGCCTTCCAGCGCCGGGCGGCGGCGGCGTCGAGCACATCGAGGGTCACCCCCTGCTGCACCCGCCGCTGGGCCGGCAGCAGCAGGGGCTGCTCCAGGGTCTGGAGGTATTCGGTGGTGAGGCGCAGCAGCGCCGACTGCACCCGGGCCGGGTCCACCCCCACCAGCTCGTCGTCGAGGCGGAAGAGCACCTCATCGGTGGGCATCAGCCGCACGGGGGAGAAGTGGCTGCCCCCCTCCACCATCACCAGCCGGCTGCGGGGATCGCTGCCCTGGAGGAACAGGCGCAGCTGCTCCTCCAGCGGCGGCGTCACCAGGTCGAGGCTGCCGCCGACCATCAGCACCGGCAGCCCCAGGGACGCCAGGCCCCGCCGGGGCCAGAGCAGGCTGCCGAAGCTGTTGAGCAGCACCAGCCCCCGCAGGTCGGCGGGGGGGGAGGGGCGCTTGGGCAACTCGGTGCTGGGCAGCTGGCACTGCAGCAGCCGGGAGGGGTTGGCGATCGGCAGGCGGTCGAGGGCCTTGCGACAGCGCTCGGCGAGGCCCGCCTCCGGCACCACCCCCGCCGCCAGCAGGGCGGAGAGGGCCCCCATCGAATGGCCCAGCAGCACCACCCCGTGGCCCCGCACCGGCAGCTCGCCCCGGCGCTGGGCCGCCAGCACCGCCTCGACGTCGGCCAGCCGGATGGCCAGGGTCTCGGCGCCCGGCGGCGGCCGCTGGCCGTCGAGGGCGGCCTTGAGGGCAGGTCCGTCACTGCCGGGGTGCTGCACCACCACCACCGGCCAGCCCCGTTCGGCCAGCTCGCTGGCCAGCCAGCCGAACTGGTCGGCATTGCCCCCCAGGCCAGGCATCATCAGCAGCCAGGGCCGCTGCGGGGCCGGGCTTCCCCGGCCGGTGGCCGCCGCTGGCGCCGGTGGTGCCGGCCACACCTCCAGCGGCAGGGGCTGCTGGCGGTGGCCCACGGCCAGCCCCAGCCGCCGGGGCCTCAGGGGGGTGCGATCGGCGAAGGCCAGGGGGACGGTGCGCCGCTCCGGCAGGGCCAGGGCCTGGAGGCGCCGCAGCGCCTGCCGCTGCAGGTCGATCTGCTGGCGCCACTGAACGGCCAGCTCGTAGAGCCCATCGAGCTGGAGGCTCAGCCGCTGCACCGGCAGGGCCCGCAGCAGGCCGATGGTGGAGACGTCCTGGCGGGACTCCAGCAGCCGGCGCAGCGTCGTCTGCAGCACCGCCGTGGTGCTGCGGCCGTCGGCCGTGGTCAGCAGGTCCCCGAGGCGGGCCATCATCTGGCTGCCGGCCCAGCTGTCGAGCAGCTGCTGGCCGAAGCTGGTGTCCCGCAGCAGGGGGGCGCGCAGCAGGATCTTCAGGTCCTGGCGGCTGCGGGGGTCGAGCAGATCCAGCCAGACCGCCAGGTCCCCGCCGCCGGACCGGCCGGCCGGACTGCGGGTCCAGCCATCGAGCTGCTCGAGGTTCACCGGCAGCTCCAGGCCATCGAAGCGCAGTTCCAGCACCTCCGCCGCGGCAACGGGCCCGGCCAGGGCCGGCCCGGCGATCAGCAGACTGGCCAGCAGACCCTTGAACAGGCGAAGGCGGAGTGGAACAGGCACAGGGGAGGGCCAGGGCGCGGTCCTGGTTCACCCAGTTTCCAGCAGCCCTGCGCCATGTCGCCCTGATCCGCCTGATCGCGATGCTCGGGGCGGGCGGCGTGCTCTATCTGACGCCGATGGTGTTCCACCAGGCCCAGTTCAGCGCCGGCCGCGTCACCGAAGGGCTGGCCCTGGCCGCCCTGGCGGGCACCCTGGGCCGGATCCTCAGCGGTCTCCTGCTGGATCGGGGCCTGAACTGCGCCGTTCCGGTGCTGCTGGCGGCCCTGATGGCCATCGCCGGTGACGCCCGGCTGATGGGCGCCGGCTCCTTCGGCGGCTACCTGCAGGGGCAGGTGCTGCTGGGCATGGCGGTGGGCTTCTACTGGCCCGCGATCGAGCTGGCGGTGCCGCTCTGCTGCGCGCCGGTGCCCTCGGGCCGGGCCTTCGCCCTGATGCGCAGCGCCGATGCCCTGGGCATCGCCGCCGGGGCCCTGCTGGGGGCGGTGCTCGCCTGGCGGGGATGGCTGCGCGGCATCTACGCCGTGGACATCGGCTGCATGCTGGTGCTGCTGCTGCTGCTGTCGCGCCGGCAGCTGCCGGATCCGAGGCCCAGGGAGCGGCTGGCCCACCCCAGCCCCTGGGGCCCCTGGCTGCCCGGCCTGCTGCCGCTGCTGGCCGTGGCCGTGCTGGCCACGGCAATGCCGGCCCTGATGCAGAGCGCCCTGCCCCTGGAGCTGGTGCGGGGCAGCCTGCTGCGCCGGGCCCTGCCGGTGAGCCTCGGTGCCCTCACCATCGGCCTGCAGCTGGCCCTGCTGCTGCTGCTCCAGTGGCCGGTGGGTCAGGCCCTCGCCCGCCGGCCGGTGAGGACGGGTCTGACCCTGAGCCTGGTCAGCTTCGCGGCCGGCAACCTGCTGCTGGCGGGATCCGCCTACAGCGAACGGGGGCTGGGGCTGGGGCTGCTGCTGCTCGCCCAGCTGCCGCTGGCCCTCGGGATGGCCTGCTTCCTGCCCACCGCCACCGAAGCGGTGGTGGAACGCAGCCCGATCGAGCACCAGGGCCTGGCCCTGGCGCTGCTGTCCCAGTGCTTCGCCATCAGCGGCTTCACCGCGCCCCTGCTCGCCGGCCGGTTGCTGGATGGCCAGGGCCATGGGGCCGGACTCTGGCTGCTGATGGCCGTGGCCTGCCTGGGGGGACTGCTGCTGGTGCGGGGCCTAGGCCCCCGCCGGGCGCTCCCCTGACGCGGCGGCCTGCCGCTCCACCCAGGCCTCATGGGGCAGGGGCTCGGTGCCGTACTCCCAGTCGTCGTAATCGGGATCGTTGCGGATGCGGCGGTGGATCTCCTTCTGGACCTCGAAGTTATGGGGATGCTCGGCGGCCGTGCCGTCGGCGTCGCCGAACTCCGCCGAGGGGGGGGATGGGGTCCCGGGATGGTCCGCTGCTGCCATGGCCCTTCGCTCCTGCTGGGGCCATCCTCGCCGATCACCCACCCCGCAGGCCATCAAGGCGGTCGACGTAGCCGGTGAGCTCGCCGTAGCCGCGGCCCCGCAGCGGCCGCTCGCCGCGGTGGCCCCCGTAGCGGAGCGCCCCCTCCCAGTAGGTGGCCGAGGCCGTGGTCAGCTCCTGATCGGCCATCTGCGGCGTGATCGCCAGCTCCAGCTCCAGCCGTGGAATGGTGAGAGTCCAGGCGGCGGGGTAGGTGGCACCGCTGTGGGGGCTCCGCCAGGTGCGTTTCACCGTGAGCACATAGTCGTCGGCGCCGAGCTCCACCGCCTCATCGCCGGCGATCCAGCGGCCGCCGCTGAAGGGCTCCTTGCCGCCGTCCTCCCGGCGCAGGCCGTAGAGCATCAGGGCGGAGCCGTCCTCGAACTGGGCGGAGAACCAGTCCCAGCCGACGGTGCCGGGGCTGAGAACGCTGGTGGAGAACTCATGGTCCTTCCAGCTGACCCCGCGGACCGCGTAGGTGCGACCCGCCACCGTGATGGTGCCCTCGCTGGGCTGCTGCACCAGGGAGTAGTAGTGGGAGGCGTTGCCCGCTTCGGGCCCCTTGCGGCTGAGGCCGTCCTGGCCCTGGAGCACCGGGGGCCGGCTCTGGGTGAGGCTCAGGTCGATGGCCATGGCGTCGGTGCCGGCCTGGAGGCGCACCCGGTCGGGTCCCTCGGAGCTGATGCGCCAGTCGTTGAGCCAGACGGCATAGGGGTCGGCCTCGGCGCCGGCCAGCCCCAGGGCGCCGCGGGCGAAGCGCTCCTCCTCAAGGAAGGCACCGGCGGCGATGTCGCTGACGGTGAAATGGGCAGAGAAGACCTGGGGGGTGCGCCAGGGGGAACCGGCGCTCGTGGCCGTAGCCCCAGGCTCAGCGGGGGCAGCTGGGGCTTGAGAGGTGGCTGAACCGTCGGGTGCGGCTGGGCCGTCGGGGGCCAGGGCCTGGCGGAAGAACGTCAGCTGGTAGCCGAACGGGCGACCGTCGTCGCCCTCCAGATTGCCCGTGTAGTACCACCATTCGGTCCGGTACTCGGGATGGGGGCCGAAGTCGGCGGGGAACTGCCAGCGACGCGGGCTGAGGGCCCGGACGAACCCCTCGGGTTCCGGCGTCTCCCCCCAGCGGATGCCGCTGCTGGCCCCGGCCGGTGCCGCTCCGGCCAGGCCCACCAGCAGCACGGCCACCAGGGCCAGCAGGGTGCGCAGGGGATGGGGGTGCTTCATTCCTGCCGTAGCGCCTCGCTGATGTTCATGCGGCCGAGGCGCAGGGCCGGGTAGAGGCCCGCCAGCACCGCCGCCCCCACCGCCACCAACAGGGACTGGACGAAGAAGCGGGGCTCCAGGGCGATCTGCAGGGTCCAGCCGAAGGAACGCACGTTGATCACATGCACCAGCACCCAGGCCAGCCCGTAGCCAAGGGGCATCGAGCAGGTGCCGGCCAGCAGGCCCATCAGGCCGGTCTCCAGCAGGGTGAGGCGCCCCAGCTGGAGGGGCGTCATGCCGCCGGCCCTCAGCACGGCGAACTCCCGGCCCCGCTCCAGCTGCAGGCTCATCAGGGTGCTGAAGATACCGATGAAGGCCACCAGCACCGTCAGCAGCTGCAGGGCGCCGGTGATGGCGAAGGTGCGATCGAAGATCTCCAGCGATCCCTGCCGCAGGGCGCCGTTGGTCTGGACCAGCAGGCTCTGGCGGCTGCGGAAACCCTCCCGCAGCTCGGCGGCCACCGCCTCGGGCTCCACGCCCGGGGCCAGGAACAGCCCCAGGGAGGCGACGTTGTCGTCATGCCAGAGCTCCGCCACCTGGGAGCGGTCCATCAGCACGCTGCCGCGGTCGGAGGAATAGTCGTAGAAGACGGCGACCACCGGGAAGCTCCTTTCGCCGTCAGGGGTTTCGAGCCTGACCTGCCCCGGGATGGCGCCCTGGCCGTCGCGCAGGTAGACGGCCTCGGAGAGAATCACCCCCTCGCGGGCTGCCAGGGCGGCGAAGGGATCGTCAACGCCCGGGCGGACCCAGGCGTAGGGGCGCCGGCCGGCGGAGACGTCACCGCCGGCGGCGATCAGGGTGATGTCCCGGTCCTGGTCGACCAGGTGCACGTCGAAGCTGTTGTAGGTGACCATGGCCCGCAGGTCGGGGCGCGCCGCGACGGCCCGGACGATGGCGGGATCCACCTTGCCCAGCACCCGGTTGGCCGTGGTGCTGGGCGGAGAGACGAACAGGTCGGCCTGGAGGGTCTGGTCGAGCCAGGTGACCACCGTGCCCCGGAAGGAGCCGATCATGATCGAGAGCCCCACGATCACCGACACCGCCACCATCAGGGCCGCCACGGCCACCGCGGTGCGGCTGAGGGAGCGCAGGATGTCGCGGGGGGCGAGGCGGGCCACCACCCCCAGGCCGCCGCTGGCCCTGCCCAGGGCCGCCATGACGGCGGCCAGCACCGGCGGCATCAGCAGGGCGGCCCCCATCAGCAGGGCGAACAGGCCGGCGAAGGCGGGCACCAGGCCCCGGCTGTCCCAGCGGAGCAGCAGCACCCCCAGGCCGCCGCTGAGAAAGGCCGCCGGCAGGAACCAGGGCAGCAGCCGCTGCCAGCCGGCCTCGAGGCTGGAGCGCTGCAGGGTCATCTGCGGCGGGGTGGCCATCGCCTCCCAGGCGGGCAGGGCCGAGGCCACCAGGGCCGAAGCCACCCCCACCACCATCCCCTTGGCCAGGGTGAATCCCGACAGGCTGATCTGCCGCACCGAGACCACGAAGTAGAAGTCGTTGATCGTCTGGGTGATCAGGCCGACGACGGTGCGCCCCAGCACCACCCCCAGCACCAGACCCAGCAGGGAGCCCACCAGGCTGAACAGGGCCGCCTCCCCCAGGATCAGGGTGAACAGCTGGCCCCGGGTCACCCCCAGGCAGCGCAGCACCCCGAACAGGCTGCGGCGTTGCACCACGCTGAAGGTGACCGTGTTGTAGATGAGAAAGATGCCCACCACCATGGCCAGCAGGCTCATGGCGGTGAGGTTGAGCTCGAAGGCGGCCGTCATCTGCTGCACGGCATTGCCGCGGGCCGCCGCCGTCTCCAGCTTCAGCCCCGCGGGCAACCAGGTGCGGATGGCCTGCTCCTGGGCGGGACCCTCCAGGATCAGATCGATGTGGCCCAGGGCCGGGGCCACAGTGGCGCCGGCGGGGGCGAGCAGATCCTGGGCGGTGGCGATGTCGACCAGCAGCAGCGTCTCCAGCCCACGGCGCTCCAGGGCCGAATCACTGCTGACGCTGCCCACCAGCCGCAGGGCCGACGTCCGCCCGGCCAGATCGAGATGCAGGGTTCCGGAGGCGTCGGCGGCGCCGGGGTGGAGGCCGTAGCGCGCGGCAGTCTCGGCGGCGATCACGGCCGTGCCGGGCTCGGTGAGGAAGGGCACGAAGCCCCTGCCGCCGGGTTTCCCGCCGCCGCCCTGGCCATCGCCGTCACCGCCCGGCAGGCCGCGGAACGGACCCTCGCTGAACAGATCGACCCCCACCAGCCGCAGCAGCTCACCGTCCAGCTCCTCGGCCCGGCCGTAGGCCTCGATCACCGGCGCGGCGGGGATCTCCGGAAAGCGGCGGCGCAGCTCCACGAAGGTGCTGTCGGGGACGCCACCGGGCCCGATCGCCACCAGGCGATGGCTGGTGCGGCCCGTGATGGCGTCGGTGGAGAGGGAGAAGGCCCGCTGGGCCGAGCCGCTGGCCAGATCGATCGACACCAGCATCGCCACCCCCAGGGCGATCCCCAGGATGCAGAGCAGGTACTGGAGCGGGCGGCGGCGCCAACGCCGGGCCGCGAGGCGCCACAGGGGCCCGTTGCGGACCACGGGCGATGCATCCCCCTGGCTCATGCCGCCACCGCAGCCGCAGGGGCGGACGCTTCGAGCAGGTGGCCCTCCTGCACCCGCAGCACCCGGTCGGCCCGGCCGGCAATGGCCCCGTTGTGGGTGGCCATGATCAGGGTGCGGCCCTGCTGGCGGGTGAGGTCGATCAGCAGCTGCAGCACCTGCTCGCCGGTGTGTTCGTCGAGGTTGCCGGTGGGCTCGTCGGCCAGGATCAGCAGGGGCTGGTGCAGCAGGGCACGGGCGATGGCCACGCGCTGCTGCTGGCCGCCGGAGAGGCGATCGGGCCTGGTGGAAGCCCGGTCGGCCAGCCCCACCCGGCCGAGCAGGTCGCGGGCGGCCGTCTCCAGGGCCTGCCGGGGCCGACCCGCCAGCTCACCGGGCAGGGTGACGTTCTCCAGCACCGAGAGGGTGGGGATGAGATTGAAGAACTGGAAGATGAAGCCGATGTGGTCGCGGCGGAACAGGGTGCGGTGGCGCTCGTCGAGGGCCGTCAGGTCCACCCCGCCGATGCCCACGCTGCCGGAGGAGGGGGTGTCGATGCCGCCGATCAGGTGCAGCAGGGTGCTCTTGCCGCTGCCGCTCTGACCGAGGAGGACCACGAACTGGCCGGGGGCGATGGTCAGGTCGACGGCCTGCAGCACCGTCCGCTCGCTCTCCCCCTCCTGGAACCGCTTGCTGAGCCCCCGCAGTTCGATCGCGGAGGCCGGGGGCGCGTCAAGGGGCGCATCAGGCATTCAGTCAACGGCCTGGCGGCCACCACCACAGGAGCCGAACCAAGGTAGGGAGCCCGGGTCGCTCACCGGGAGCGGGCGCTGAACCAGCGGGCCAGGGCCGACACGTCCTCGTCGCCATGGCCCGCCGCGATCAGGTCGTCCTCCATCGCCGCCACCAGCTCGGCCACCGGCAGCTCCAGCCCCCCCGCGGTGGCGGCCTCCAGGGCGATCGCCAGATCCTTGCGATGCAGCCGCAGCCGGAACCCGAGCGGGAATTCGCCCCGGAGCATGGCGCCAGCGCGGTGCTCCAGGGCCCAGGAGCCGGCGGCCCCGCCCACCAGCGCCTGCCGCACCTCCTCCATCGGCAGGCCGAGCCGCTGCCCGAGGGCCATGGCCTCGGCCACCGCCGCGTAGCTGCCCGCGACCAGCACCTGGTTGACGGCCTTCGCCGCCTGGCCCGCCCCCACCGGACCGATCGCCGTGATCGTCCGGCCCACGGCCTGCAGCACCGGCCGGGCCCGCTCCAGGTCGGCGGCCGCTCCCCCCACCAGCACCGCGAGGGTGCCGGCCCGGGCCCCCTCGGTGCCGCCGGTCACCGGCGCATCCAGATAGGCCACGCTGCGCTCGGCCAGGGCGTCCGCCATGGCCCGGGAGGTGGCGGGGGCGATGGTGGTGAAATCGACCACCAGGGCGCCGGGGGCCAGGCCCTCCACGGCGGCGGCGGCGTCGCCCCCCTCCCCCAGCAGCACCGCCGCCACCGCCGCGTCGTCGCTCAGGCAGAGGGCCAGCACATCGGCGCCCCGGGCGGCGGCCGCCGGGGTGGCCGCCCGCAGCGCCCCGGCGGCGGCCAGGGGCAGCTCCCGATCCCGATGGCGGTTGTGGACCGTGAGCGGGAAGCCCTGGGCCAGCAGGTTGGCCGCCATCGGCGCGCCCAGGGCCCCGAGGCCGATGAAACCGACGGGTGTGGCCACGGGGCGTCGTCAGACGTTGAACAGGAACTCCATCACATCCCCCTCGGCCACCACATACTCCTTGCCCTCGCTGCGCAGCCAGCCCCGGTTGCGGGCCTCGGCCAGGGTGCCGGCCTCCAGCAGCTGGGCGTAGGCGATGGTCTGGGCCCGGATGAAACCCCGCTCGAAATCGGTGTGGATCACCCCGGCCGCCTGGGGGGCGGTCATACCGGCGGTGATCGTCCAGGCGCGGGTCTCCTTCTCGCCGGTGGTGAAGTAGGTGCGCAGGCCCAGCAGGCGGTAGGTGGCGCGGATCAGGCTCTGCAGCCCGCCCTCACTGACACCCAGACCGGCCAGGTAGTCGGCGCGCTCCTCGGCGGCCAGATCCACCAGCTCGGCCTCCACCTGGGCGGAGATGCGCACCGCTTCGGCCCCCTCCCGGGCGGCCAGGGCCTCGACGGCGGCCACCCAGGCATTGCCGTCCGCCAGGTCGTCCTCGCTGACGTTGGTGGCATAGATGATCGGCTTGCCGGTCAGCAGGCCCAGGTTGCGCACCAGGGCCTGCTCCTCCTCGCTCAGGCTCACCCGCCGCACGGCGCCGCCCTGCTCCAGCTCCGCCTGCAGCCGGGCCAGGGCACCGTCCTCCTCGGCGGCCTCCTTGCTGGTGCGCATCTGTTTCTTGAGCCGCTCGCGCCGCTTCTCGATCTGGGCGAGATCCGCCAGGCCCAGCTCCAGGTTGATGATCTCGGCGTCCCGCACCGGGTCGACGCTGCCGGAGACGTGGATCACGTCATCGTCCTCGAAGCAGCGCACCACGTGGACGATGGCATCGACCTCGCGGATGTTGGCCAGGAACTTGTTGCCGAGTCCCTCTCCCTGGCTGGCCCCCTGCACCAGCCCGGCGATGTCCACGAATTCCACCCGTGTCGGCACGATCTCCTTGGAACTGGAGAGATCGGAGAGCTTCTGCAGGCGCTCGTCGGGAACCGCCACCACCCCCACGTTGGGCTCGATGGTGCAGAAGGGGAAATTGGCCGCCTGGGCCTGGGCGTTGGCCACCAGGGCGTTGAAGAGGGTCGACTTGCCCACGTTGGGCAGCCCGACGATTCCGGCTTTGAGCATGGGGGAAATGTAGGGGGCGCCCGGACGGGGCCCTTCGGTCACCCGCCATCCACAACCCTCGCGCAGACAGGCGAAACTGTCGGCAGCGATTCGCCGGCCCATTCCCGCCATCACCCCCCTGCCGCCGGCCCCCGCCCCGACCCAGGACGCGCCCCCGCCCCCGACCGCGCCGCCGAAGGGCCGGCGCCGCGGCCGCCGCCGCCGCCTCTGGATCGGCCTGGCGGTGGGCCTGGCCCTTCTCGCCACGGCCGGCCTCTGGCAGCGCCAGCGCCAGCAGGCCGGCCGCGATCTGGCCCCCTTCACCGTGGTGGCCCGCGAGGGCTCCCTGCCCGGGGTGATCACCGCCAGCGGCGAGCTCGATGCCGTCAAGCGGGTGAATGTCAGCCCCAAGCGCCAGGGGGTGCTGCTGGAGCTGATGGTCGACGAGGGCGACACGGTGCGCCGGGGCCAGCCCCTGGCCCTGATGGATGACGGCGACCTGCGCGACCGGCTGATGGAACTGCAGGCCAACGTGCAGTCGGCGGAGTCGGAACAGCGCCGCAGCGACAGCGAGCTGCGCCGCAACGAACCCCTGTTCCGCCAGGGGGCCATCAGCCTCGACACCATGAACCGCTTCCGCTCGGAGGCGGAGGTGCGGCGCCTGGCCACCGCCGCCGCCCGGCAACGGCTGAGGCAGCGCATGGTGGAGAAGGACGAACTGATCGTGCGGGCCCCCTTCGATGGGGTGATCAGCCAGCGCTACGCCGAACCGGGCGCCTTCGTCACCCCCACCACCACCGCGTCGGCCACCGCCGGCGCCACCAGCTCCTCGATCGTGGAGCTCTCGGAAGGGCTGGAGGTGGTCGCCAAGGTGCCCGAGAGCGACATCGGCCGTCTGCGGGTGGGACTGCCCGCCAGCGTGCGCGTCGATGCCTTCCCCGACCGTCGCTTCCAGGCCACCGTGCGCCAGATCGCCCCGCGGGCGGTGAAGACCAACAACGTCACCTCCTTCGAAGTGAAGCTGCAGCTGACCGATCCGGCCCCGGAACTGCGCATCGGCATGACCGCCGACATCGACTTCCAGACCGGCACCCTTCAGGCCCGGACCGTGGTGCCCACCGTCGCCATCGTCACGGAGGACGGCCGGCCGGGGGTGCTGCTGGTGGGCAAGGGCCAGGAGCCCACCTTCCAGCCCGTGGAGCTCGGCGCCAGCAGCGGCAAGGACACCCAGATCCTCTCGGGCCTGGAGAGCGGCACCCGGGTGTTCATCGATCTGCCCCCCTGGGCCAAGAAGCGCCCCTAGGAGCCGCTTGCCTTGAGGGGGGCCAGGCCCAGGAAGCGGCGGGCCGCCTCCACGATCCGGCCGCTGGCCGCCCCGTCACCGAACGGATTGTGGGCCTGGGCCATGGCCCCGTAGGCCTGTGGGTCCTCCAGGAGCCGGCTGGCCTCGCTGAGGATCGCGTCGCTGTCGGTGCCGATCAGTTTCGCCGTGCCCGCCGCCACCGCTTCGGGTCGCTCGGTGGTGCGGCGCAGCACCAGCACGGGCTTGCCCAGGGCGGGGGCCTCCTCCTGCAGACCGCCCGAATCGGTGAGCAGCAGCGTGCAGCCCCGCATCGCCGCCACCAGCCGGTCGTAGTCGAGCGGCTCGATCAGGAAGGCGCGGGGGTGGGAGCCGAGCAGGGCCTGCAGGGGCTCCCGCACCGTGGGGTTGCGGTGCAGCGGCAGCAGCAGGGCGGTGTCGGGGAAGCGGTCGAGCAGGGCCAGGAAGCCCCGGCCGATGTCCTGGAGGCGCTCGCCCCAGTTTTCGCGGCGGTGCACGGTGGCCAGCAGCACCCGCTGCTTCTGCCAGTCGAGGCCGGGCAGGTCCCAGTCGGGGGCGGAGCGGGCCATCAGCAGCAGGGCATCAATGACCGTGTTGCCGGTGGTGAGGATCTCGCCCACCACACCCGAGGCCCGCAGGTTCGCCGCCGACTGGGCCGTGGGGGCGAAGTGCAGGCGGGCCAGCTGGGAGATCAGGCGGCGGTTGGCTTCCTCGGGGAAGGGGTCGAGCAGGTCGCCGGTGCGCAGGCCCGCCTCCACATGGCCGACCGGGATCTGCTCGTAGAAGGCGGCCAGGGCGCTGGCGAAGGCGGTGGTGGTGTCGCCCTGCACCAGCACAAGATCGGGGCGGTGCGACTCGAACTCCTGCTTCAGTCCCTGCAGGGCCGCGCAGGTGACGTGGGTGAGGGTCTGCTTCGGGGCCATCAGCGCCAGGTCATGGTCGGCGGCCAGCCCGAACAGGTGCATCACCTGGGTGACCATCTCGCGGTGCTGTCCCGTGAGGACAACGCGGGTGCGGAAGTCCGGCGACCGCTGGAAGGCCAGGATCACCGGAGCCAGCTTGATGGCCTCGGGGCGTGTGCCCAGAACGATGCTGACCAGAGGCTGTGGGGACACGGGCCGACGCGGGTCGGAGGATCCTAGGCAGCCCGGGTTCAGCGCTTCCCCCGCCCTGCGCGGCACCGCTCGGCCCCGTGTCCACAGATCGAAATCCGCCCCTAGGATCCGGCCCGGAGCGACACAGCCTTCGGCGCATTCGCCCAGGTCTCAGCGGATCCGCCCGACGCGGATTCGCTCAACGGATTTCACCAGCGGGATCGCCCCGCGCTCCAGCCGCGTTCCTTGATGTCCCAGTCCCACCCGCCACCGCCACCGCCCCCCGTGGGCGTTCAGCCCAGGGGCTCCCTTTTCGCCGAGGCGATGCCGATGTCGGCGGAGGGTGGACCCCCGCCGACCCTGGAGCAGATCGTTCGGGTGGCCTTCGAGCGCAACTTCTCCGACATCCACCTCGGCGTCGGGGAGGAGCCCCGGTTCCGCAGCCGCGGCGACATGATCCTGGCCGGCCTGGGCGTGACCGATGGCAACACCTTCCGCGACTGGCTGCGGGAGATCCTGGAGCCGGCCCAGATCGATCGTTTCTTCCAGCAGAAGGAATACGACGGCTCCTTCGCCTTCGGCTTCGTGCGGGTGCGCATCAACCTGCTCGAATCCCTTCAGGGCCCGGCGATGGTCCTGCGGTTGATTCCCCAGGCCATTCCCACCATCGACGAGCTCAATCTGCCGCCGGTGCTCAAGGATCTGGCCCAGCGTCCCAAGGGCATGCTGCTGGTCACCGGCCCGACGGGGTCAGGCAAGAGCACCACCCTGGCGGCGGTGATCGACCACATCAACCGCACGATGAAGCGCCACATCCTCACCATCGAGGATCCGGTGGAATTCGTGCATCAGAGCCGCCAGTCCCTGATCCGCCAGCGGGAACTGGGCAGCCACACCCGCCACTTCAAGACCGCCCTCCGCGCCGCCCTGCGGGAAGATCCCGACGTGATCCTGGTGGGGGAGATCCGTGACCAGGACACCCTCACCACCGCGATCGAAGCCTCCCAGACCGGACACCTGCTGCTGGGAACCCTGCACACCAACTCGGCGGTGCGTTCCGTCGAGCGGATGCTGGGCATGTATCCCCCCGACGAACAGGAGATCGTCCGGCGTTCGGTGGCCGACTCGCTCCTGGGGGTGATTTCCCAGGGCCTGATCAAGACGGTGGATGGCAAAAGGGCCTCCTATCACGACGTCTTCATCAACACCGATGCCTGCAAGGACTACATCCTGCGGGCCAATCTTGATGAGATCGAGGCGATCATGGCCCGCAGCGGCTTTGACGGCATGATCACCTCCAACCAGTACCTGGCGAATCTGGTCTCTTCCGGCAGGGTTCATGCCGAGGAGGCCCTAGCCGCCAGCCTCAGACCCGGCGAGCTGGCCCAGACGCTGCGGGGTCGAACCTGAGCCGGCAAATCCCGGCCGGGGGCCGGGCAGGACCTCAGCCTCCCACCAGCCGCACCAGCAGCAATACACCCAGCCCGACGGAAAGCCCGAGCATGGCCAGACGGCCATTCCAGATCTCGGCCTGGGGGGTGAACCCCCGCCGCCAGGCGTTGAGCTCCTGCTGGGACACGGGTTCCGTGTCGCTGAGGGAGGATTCGACCTGCTCGAGGGGCAGGGGATTCGCGGGGGCCATCGGGCCAGACCTAGGGCGACCTTCTCACCATAGGGGCATCAAAAGGGGGGCTGTGGCGCATAGAGCCCTCCGGCCAGCTCCAGGGGGAGCCGGGGGGCCACCCCCAGGCTGATCCCGCTGTGCCCCCCGGCCTCGAGCCGCTCGATCGCCGCCAGGCCCACCATGGCGGCGTTGTCGGTGCAGTAAGCCAGGGGCGCGACGCGCCAGCACAGGCCGCGGGCGGCGGTGGCCTCCGCCATCAGGCGGCGCAGGCGTCGGTTGGCGGCCACGCCCCCCACCAGCACCACCGTCTCCAGGCCCGCGTCGACAGCGCAGCGGCAGCTGCGCTCCACCAGCACTTCGGCCACCCCCTGCTCGAAGCTCGCCGCCAGGTCGGCCACCGGCAAGGGAGCGCCCTCGGCGGCAAGCCGCTGCACCTGGCGCAGCACCGCCGTCTTGAGGCCGCTGAAGCTGAAGTCGTAGGGGTGGAAGCCCCCCTCGGGACGGGAGACCCTCCCCTTGGGAAAGCGGAAACGGCCGGGGTCGCCGCCGGCCGCCGCCGCCTCGATCGCCGGTCCGCCCGGGTAGCCCAGCCCGAGCAGCCGGGCCACCTTGTCGAAGCATTCACCGGCCGCATCGTCGCGACTGCGGCCCAGGCGGGTGTAGGCACCGGGGCCATCGACGCGGATCAGCTCGGTGTGGCCACCGCTGACCAGCAGCACCAGGTACGGACCCTCCGGCAGGGGATCGCCCAGGTGCACCGAGCAGAGGTGCCCCTCCAGGTGGTGCACCCCCAGGAAGGGCTTGCCATGCAACCGGGCCAGGGTGCGGGCCGTGACCGACCCCACCAGCAGGGCCCCGGCCAGGCCGGGGGCCACCGTGGCGGCGACGGCGTCGAGGTCGGCCATGGCCACGCCGCTTTCCTCCAGCACCCGGGCGATCAGGGCCGGCAGCGCCTCCACGTGGCGGCGCGAGGCGATCTCCGGCACCACCCCGCCCCAGCGGGCGTGCTCCTCCATCTGGGAGGCGACGGCCCCCGCCAGGACCCGCCGACCGGCCACGATCGCCGCCGCTGACTCGTCACAACTTGTTTCGAGGGCCAGAACCGTGCGCATGCTCCCGGAAGAGCTCCCCTACTGTCCGCACGAGCCATCCTGCCCCGCGGCAGTTCCCCCGCGGCCCCTCTCCATGCGCCGTCTTCTCTCCAGTCGTTCCTTCGCCATCCGGGCCTTCGCCCTGGTGGCGTCCGTGTTCCTGCTGTTCGGCTTCGCCCCCTCGGCCCGGGCCGACATCGGCGGACTCACCCCCTGCAGCGAGACCCCCCGCTTCCAGCAGCGCGCCGCCGCTGCCAGCACGGATCAGGCCAAGGCCCGTTTCGCCTACTACGGCCAGGCCCTCTGCGGCACCGATGGCCTGCCCCACCTGATCACCGACGGCCGCTGGAGCCACGCCGGTGACTTCACCATCCCCGGCCTGCTCTTCCTGTACATCGCCGGCACGATCGGCTGGGCCGGTCGCGGCTACCTGATCGCCGTCCGCGGCAGCAAGGACGCCACCATGCGCGAAATCCAGATCGATCTGCCCCTGGCCTTCAAGACCACCCTGGCAGCGGCCGTCTGGCCCCTGGCGGCCCTCAAGGAGTTCACCAGCGGAGCTCTGGTGGAATCCGACTCCAAAGTCACCGTTTCCCCCCGCTGATACGCAAGAGCCATGAAGAAATTCCTCTCCACCGCTCCCGTCGTGGCCGCCGTCTGGTTCACCCTGACCGCCGGCATCACGATTGAGATCTTCCGCTTCTTCCCGGATCTGATCATCCACCCCTGAAGACCGGATCCGGTCGGATGCATCCCCGCCAGCGGCCCTTGAACGGGCCGCTTTTTTCATGGCTGTCTTCAGTCGGCGTCGGCCAGCCCCAGCAGCCGCTCCAGCTCCTGCAGGGCCATGTCGAGGTCGGCGTTCACCAGCACGGCATCGAATTCCGCTTCGGCGGTGAGTTCCTCGCGGGCCCGCGCCAGCCGCCGCTGGATGGCCTCCTCGCTGTCGGTGCCGCGGCCGCGGATGCGGCGCTCCAGCTCCTCGAAGCTGGGCGGCTTTATCAGCACCTGGAAGGCCGCGGGGAAGGTGCGACGCACCTGGCGGGCCCCCTCCAGCTCGATCTCCAGCAGCACCGGCCGCCCCAGGACCAGCTGGGCCTCCACAGGGGCCCGGGGGGTGCCGTAGAGGTGGCCGGCGAACTCGGCCCACTCCAGGAAGCCCCCGCCGGCCACCCGGGCCTCGAAGTCGGGACGCGTCAGGAAGACGTAGTGCTGGCCGTCGCTCTCCCCGGGCCGGGGCGAACGGGTGGTGGCCGAGACGGACAGCCACAGGGCGGGGTGCCGCTGCAGCAGCAGGGCCACCAGGGTCCCCTTGCCCACCCCGCTGGGGCCAGTGATCACTGTGAGCCGGCCGCTGGAGGGGGGGGAGTCCATGGATCGCTGGCGCTGGGGCGCACAGTAGGGGTGGACCGCATCGGGAAGCGACAGAGGAGGCGATGGCCCCAACCCCGTCCATCCAGGCCATGGATGTGACCAGCCTGCGCGCTGTACTGGCCGAGATGCGCCGCGGCCTGCTGCCCAGCCGTTTCGAGAAGGCCCAGCAGCCCGACGCCCACCGCCTGCAGCTGGGCCTGCGCAGCCTGCGGGGCACCCTCTGGCTGGAGCTCAGCTGGCTGGCGGAGGCGCCGCGCCTGCTGGTGGTGGAACCACCCCTGAAGCAGGGCGAGGGCAGCACCCTGGCCCAGCAGCTGCAGCACGGCCTGCGCGGTCTGGCCCTGGTGAGCCTGGAGCAGCAGGGCTGGGAGCGGGTGGTGGCCCTGGGCTTCGCCCCCAGACCCGGCGAACCGATCCGGAGGCAGCTGGTGCTGGAGCTGATGGGGCGCCACAGCAACCTGTTCCTGATCGACGAAGAACAGCGGGTGATCGCCCTGGCCCGCCAGGTGCGCCAGGACCGGTCGCGGCTGCGGCCGATCGGCACCGGCGACCCCTACCAGCCGCCACCGCCCATGGCCGGTGAACCGCCCCGGCTGGAGGAGGAGGTCGCCTCCTGGCGGCGGCGCCTGGGCCTGCTGCCCCAGACGGTCGGCGAGGCCCTGATGGGCGCCTACCAGGGGATCGGCCCGGCCCTGGCCCGCCAGCTGGCGCAGGACGCGCTGGCCCGGCCCGTGCAGAGCCTGGAGGAGGAGGCCTGGCAGCGGCTCTGGCAACGCTGGCGGCTCTGGCTGGAGACGGTGGCCGAGGAGCGTTTCCAGCTGGGCTGGGGCGGCCCCAGCGACTACCGCTGCTGGGACCCCGAAGGTCCGCCGGCCGACGACGACTGGACGATCAACCGGGGGCTGGCGGGGTACTACGCCGATCGCCTCGGGCACCGGGAGCTGGAGCAGCGGCGGGCGAGCCTGCGGCAGCGGCTGCTGAACGCCGCGGCCCGGGAGCGCCGCAACGCCGAGCAGCAGCAGAGCCTGCTGGCGGCCGTGCCCGGCAGCGAGGCGATGCAGCGCCAGGCGGACGGCCTGCTCAGCCTGCCGTCGCCGTCGCGGGAGGAGATCGACGAAGCCCAGCGGCTGTACCGCCGGGCCCGCAAGCTGCGCCGCTCCGTCGCCGCGATCACCCCGCGGCTGGAGCTGCACCAGCAGCGGCTGGCCGCCATCGAAGCCAGCCTCACCTTTCTGGAACAGGCGGAGAACGGGGCCCAGCTCGCCGCCGTGGAGGAGGACCTGCCCGTCCTGCTGCCCGCCCGGGACGGCCAGGGGCCGGGGCCGTCCCGGCGGGTGCGACGGGGGGCGGCCGGCGCCGCGCCGGCCCCGCTGGAGCTGCGCAGCAGCGGCGGCCTGCGGCTGCAGGTGGGTCGTAACCACCGCCAGAACGAATGGATCAGCCTGCAGCAGGCCCGGCGCGGCGACCTCTGGTTCCATGCCCAGGAGTGTCCGGGCAGCCACGTGGTGCTGAAGGGCTCGGAGGGCACCCCGGGCGAGGCGGACCTGCGGGAGGCGGCCGACCTGGCGGCCCACTTCAGCCGCGGGAGGGCCAACGGCCGGGTGCCGGTGGTGATGGTGCCGACCACGGATCTGCAGCGCATCGCCGGCGCCGGCCCCGGCACGGTGCGCCATCGGGGGGGCGAGGTCCTGTGGGCGGTGCCCGAGCGGGCCGCTGGTCTCCTGACCGCGCCCCCTAGGCTGCCGGGAACGGAACAGCCATGAGCGACCCCATCCCCGAGGACACATTCCCCGGCGAGGTGCACATGAGCCTGGTGGAGCACCTTGAGGAGCTCCGCCGGCGCGTGCTCCGCAGCCTGCTGGCGGTGGTGGTCGGGGCCGCCGCCTGCCTGCTGGCGGTGCGGCCCCTGGTGCGGCTGCTGGAGGTGCCGGCGGAGGGGATCCGCTTCCTGCAGCTGGCCCCGGGCGAATTCCTGTTCGTGTCGCTGAAGGTGGCCGGCTATGCGGGGCTCACCCTGGCCCTGCCCTACGTGATCTTCGAGATCCTGGCCTTCGTGCTGCCGGGGCTGACCCGGCGGGAGCGGCGGCTGGTGGCTCCCGCCGTCGCCGGCTCCACCGTGCTGTTCGCCGCCGGTCTGGCCTTCGCCTGGTGGGCCCTGGTGCCGGCGGCCCTGCGCTTCCTGGTGTCCTACGGGGCCGACGTGGTGGAGCCGATCTGGTCGATCGAGCGCTACCTCGACTTCGTGCTGCTGCTGATGGTGGCCACGGCCCTGGCCTTCCAGCTGCCGGTGCTGCAGCTGCTGCTGGGCGCCCTGGGGCTGATCGACTGGCGCACCATGCTGGGCGCCTGGCGCTGGGTGGTGCTGGTGGCGGCCCTGGCCGGGGCGGTGCTGACCCCCTCCACCGACCCGATCACGATGCTGCTGCTCACCGGCGCGATCACGGCGCTCTACCTGCTGGGGGTGGCCCTGGTGGCCCTGGCCGAGGGGCTGCGGCCCTCCCCGTCCCCCTCCGCCTGAACCGCCGGCGACCCTCCGGGATCAGAGCATGAACTCGCTGGCGCGCCCCGCCGGCAGCTCCAGGGGCAGGGACAGGGCCTTGCCCAGCCGGGGTTTGTCGGTGGTGGTGCGGAGCCACTGGCGCACCTGGGCCGCCACCCCGAGGCCGTTGAGGGAGCCCACCAGCTCCTCCAGGTGCTCTTCGTAGGCCTCGGGGGTGAGCGGAAACGACTGCTGCTCGAGGTAGCCCCACATCACGTGCAGATAGAGGCGGCCGCGGCGCTGGACCAGCTGCAGGTCATAGGAGGCCTGCCAGCGGCTGCGCAGCAGCTCCAGCAGCTCCTCCCGCCGCAGCGGTTCCGGTGAGGTCATGGCGGGCGGGGCACTCCACAACAGCATGTTGCAGCCGGCCTCGGCCGGGTGCGGCTCGGACCCGGGGCGGGAAGGGCAAGGTTCATAATGGGCGCCACGTCAATCGGTCACACCGCGCCGTTCCCTATGACCCAGATCCCTGCGGCCTCCTCGAACGGCGGTGCCTCTGGTGATGTGCCCGGCATGGGCCGCCGCCAGTTCATGAACCTGCTGACCTTCGGCTCCGTCACGGGGGTGGCCCTGGGTGCCCTCTACCCGGTCGTCAACTACTTCATCCCCCCCAGGGCCGCGGGCAGTGGCGGGGGTGTCACCGCCAAGGACGAGCTGGGCAACAACGTCACCGCCACCGGCTGGCTGGCCACCCACAAAGAGGGTGACCGCAGCCTGGTGCAGGGCCTCAAGGGAGACCCCACCTACCTGCTGGTCGAGGGCGGCGAGGCCATCGGCGACTACGGCATCAACGCCATCTGCACCCACCTGGGCTGCGTGGTGCCCTGGAACAGCGGCGCCAACAAGTTCATCTGCCCTTGCCACGGCAGCCAGTACGACGCCACCGGCAAGGTGGTGCGCGGCCCGGCGCCCCTCTCCCTGGCCCTGGCCCACGTGAGTGTCGAGAACGACAACGTGTTCCTCAGCCAGTGGACCGAGACCGACTTCCGCACGGGCGAAAAGGCCTGGTGGGCCTGATCGGCGCCTGATTTCTCTCCCCGTTTCCCCCCCGACGCCCGCCACCTCACACCCCCATGCGCCGCTTCCTCTCCCCCCTGTTCGGCACCCTGCTCACCCTCAGCCTCTCGCTGGGTGTGGTGCTCCTGGGGGCCAGCCCCAGCTGGGCCTACCCCTTCTGGGCCCAGCAGAACTACGCCAATCCGCGTGAGGCCACGGGCAAGATCGTCTGCGCCAACTGCCACCTGGCCAAGAAGCCCACCCGGGTGGAGGTGCCCCAGGCTGTGTTCCCCGACACGGTGTTCAAGGCGGTGGTCGAGATCCCCTACGACACTTCGGTGCAGCAGGTCTCGGGCAACGGCAGCCCCACCGGTCTCAACGTCGGCGCGGTGGTGATGCTCCCCGACGGGTTCACGCTGGCTCCGCAGGACCGCCTCAGCGATGAGCTCAAGGAGGAAACCGCCGGCGTCTACTACACCCAGTACAGCGACGACCAGCCCAACATCCTCCTGGTGGGCCCGCTCCCCGGTGACCAGCACCAGGAGATCGTCTTCCCGATCCTTTCCCCCGACCCGGCCACCGACAGCGCCATCCACTTCGGCAAGTACCAGGTGCACGTGGGGGCCAACCGGGGCCGCGGCCAGGTGACCCCCGAGGGTGAGAAGACCAACAACGCCGTGTACACCGCCCCGGCGGCCGGCACGGTGAGCGCCATCAGCACCGATGCCAACGGTGCCACCGTGGTGGAGATCACCGGCGCCGGCGGCGCCGTCACCGAGACGGTTCCCGCCGGACCCACCCTCACCGTCGCCGTCGGCGACGCCGTCGAGGCCGGCACCCCGATCACCAACGACCCCAACGTCGGTGGCTTCGGCCAGATCGACGCCGAAGTGGTGCTTCAGAACCCCGTGCGCATCTACGGGCTGCTGGCCTTCTTCGCCGCCGTGGCCCTGGCCCAGATCATGCTGGTGCTCAAGAAGCGCCAGGTGGAGAAGGTCCAGGCGGCGGAGGGCTTCTGAGCCTTCCTCTCGGCCTCTTCACGTCCCCGGGACCCCTGATCTTTCAGCTGGGTCCCGTTTCCGTTCGCTGGTACGGCCTGCTCATCGCCCTGGCGGTGCTGCTGGGCCTGCTGCTGGCCACCCGGCTGGGCCGCCAGCGGGGCATCGACCCGGCCCTGATCGCCGACCTGCTGCCCCTGATGGTGCTGGGGGCCGTCGTCGGTGCCCGCCTTTACTACGTGGCCCTGGAATGGCGCCAGTACCGCAACGACTGGCTCGATGCCTTCGCCATCTGGCGCGGCGGCATCGCCATCCACGGCGCCCTGATCGGCGGAGCGCTGGTGACGGTCCTCTTCTGCCGCTGGCGCCGGCAGGCGTTCTGGCCCCTGCTGGATGTGCTCGTGCCCGCCGTGGCCCTGGGCCAGGCGATCGGCCGCTGGGGCAATTTCTTCAACTCCGAGGCCTTCGGCCTGCCCACCAACCTCCCCTGGGCCCTGACCATTCCCATGGCCAACCGGCCGCCTGAGTTCCTGGAGCAGGCCTCCTTCCACCCCACCTTCCTGTACGAGTCGCTCTGGAATCTGGGGGTCTGCGCCCTGCTGCTGATCCTGTTCCGCCTCGGCGGCAGCGGCCGCCTGCGGCTGCCGCCCGGTGCCCTGAGCTGCATCTATCTGATGGCCTACAGCAGCGGCCGCGTCTGGATCGAGGGGCTGCGGCTCGATCCCCTCTGCCTGTTCTCCCAGCCCCCCTTCTGCAGCGGCGGCCTGCGCATGGCCCAGCTGATGAGCCTGCTGCTGATCCTGCTGGGGGGGGCTGGACTGCTCTGGCTCTACCGCTTCCGGCGTCCCCTCCCCGACCCCTCCGGCCTGACCGCATGACCGCCACTGTCCAGATCGTGGGAGCCGGCCCTGGCGCCCCGGACCTGCTCACCCTCCGGGCCGCCCGGGCGATCGAGGCGGCCCAGGTGCTGGTGTGGACCGATTCCCTGGTGAATCCCCAGATCGCCGCCCTGGCGCCGCCGGACTGCGAAAGCGTCCGCACCAGCACCCTCACCCTCGAGGAGGTGATGGCCGTGGTGCTGGAGCGGGCCAGGGCGGGACAGCGGGTGGTGCGCCTCCATGACGGTGATCCCTGCCTGTACGGCGCCCTGCAGGAGCAGATCTGCCGCCTGGCCGATGCCGGCCTCGCTGTGGAGGTGGTGCCGGGCCTGAGCGCCTACCAGGCCACCGCCGCCGCCCTGGGGGCCGAGCTGACCATCCCCGGCCGGGTGCAGACGATCGTGCTGAGCCGGGCGGGCGGGCGCACCGGCGTGCCGGAGCGGGAATCCCTGGCCCGGCTCGCCGCCCTGCAGGCCTCCCTGTGCCTCTATCTCAGCGCCCGCCATGTGGAGGAGGTGCAGGGGGAATTGCTGCAGCACTACCCGGCCGACACCCCCGTGGCCATCGGCTACCGGGTCAGCTGGCCCGACCAGTGGCTCACGGTGGTGCCCCTGGAGGCGATGGCCCGGGTCAGCCGCGAGCGGAACCTGATCCGCACCACCCTCTACGTGGTCAGTCCGGCCCTGCGGGACGCCGGTGGGGCCCGCTCCCTGCTCTATTCCGCCAGCCACAACCACCTGTTCCGCGGCGGAGCGGAGTGACGCCAGCGGCCCCCTGCCTGCGCCACTGGCGGGGCTGGGTGGGCGCCGCCGAGGCCGATGGCTGGCTGCGGACCCTGCTGCAGGAGGTGCCCTGGAAGCAGGAGTCCGTCACCGTCTTCGGCCGCCGCCATCCCATGCCCCGCCTCACCTGCTGGATGGCGGATCCGGGCTGCGGCTACCGCTACGCGGGCCTGGAGAACACCATCGAGCCCTGGACCCCCCTGACCGCCGCCATCCGCCGCCGTGTGGCGGCGGCCGCGGACCGGCCGTTCCACTCCCTGCTGCTGAATCTCTACCGCGACGGCCGCGATGCCATGGGCTGGCACGCCGATGACGAGGCTGAGCTCGATCCGGAGGCCCCGATCGCTTCCCTCAGCCTGGGGGCCAGCCGCACCCTCCGCTTCCGCCCCCGCCAACGGGGTACGGCCCCGACCCTGGCGGTGGACCTGGGCCACGGGGACCTGCTGCTGATGGACCCGCCCACCCAGCGGCACTGGCAGCACCAGCTGCCGCGGCGGCTGAAGGTGGACGCCCCACGGGTCAACCTCACCTTCCGGGCGATGCGGGTGCCGCCGTAGGGGGCGGCTGGCTCGGGCATCGGAGCGCCGGGGCGGTGGCGACAATGGGGGTCGGTGTCCGCGAGGGGCGTTTCGAGGGCGATGGCCAGTTCCCATGGAAGCCGATGCCGGCCGCTGCTGCCGGTGCTGCTGGGCCTGACCCTGCTGGCCGGCGGCTGTCAGGGGGCCGGGGTGAGTGAGGCCGGCCGGGAGCGCTGCCGCCGGCTCAGCGCCGCCGCGGGCAATCCGGTCAGCGCGGCCCTGATCTACGTCCGCTGCCTGCCCGACAGCGATCGCAGCCTGGCGAAGGAGCGGGCGGCGACGGAGAAGGCGGCCGCCTCCCGGCGCGCGGCCCTCGAGGCCTGCCGCCGGCGCCAGCGAACCGTCACCACCCTGATGGAGTCCCTGCGCCGCACCGAACAGGAGCTGGCGGCGGCCCGCAACAGCCCCTTCCACCCCAGCGTGGCGCCCCCCCAGCCCCTGGATGCCGGCCGCGAATCCCGCTACCGCCCCGAGGACCAGCGGCTCGACCGCGAACGCTACGAGGAGGCCCTCGGCGCCTGGGAGCAGCAGGTGGCCGCCGAGCGGGCCCGCTGGCGCCAGCGGCGTGAGGCCCGCATCGACGCCGCCCAGGACCGCCTCAACCGGGAGGCCATGGCCCTGAGGGACCTGCAGCCGGATCTGTTCACCGGGCCGGCGAGCATCGAATTCGACCCGGTGGCGGTCGGACGGGTGACTGCCGGCTGCAGCGGCTGACCGGCATTTGACAGTGAGTTCGGCGACCGTGTAGGAGGGTTCTGGCCACAGGGCCGGGTCGGAACCCTCAGCCGCCGAAAGAACCACTTTCAGCGTCGCAAGGGTGTCGGCCGCAACGACGGGCGATTAGCACAGCGGTAGCGCACTTCCTTCACACGGAAGGGGTCACTGGTTCGAATCCAGTATCGCCCATGTCTTTCTTCCGGTTTCTCCACCGGTAAGTTCCCCGCCAGCGGGTGCTGGTCGCCATCGGGCCCGCTCGTCATACTGCTGGCTACGCAGCGCTTCAGGAGACCCTGCCCTTGCCCGAATCTCCTGCCGCGACCATGGCCGCAGAGGACTGGAGCACTCCGATCCCGGAACTCGTGCAGCTCGGTGAACGGCTCGCCGCCGCCCGACGTGAGCAGGGCCTGAGCCTGGAAGACCTGGCCGACCGCCTGCGGCTTGGAACCGAACAGCTGGCGGCCCTCGAGACCGGCGACCACCGGCACCTGCCGGAAGCGGTGTTCGTGGTGGCCCAGGCCAAGAGGGTGGCGGGCACCCTGGGCATCGACGTGAGCCAGCAGATCAGCGACCTGCAGCAGAGCCGGCTGATGCGCCTGGGGCGCAGCCCTGTCGCCAGGCCCCCCCTGCAGCGAAAGCTCCGGACCCCGCCCGCCCCCGCCCGCCGCAGCGGCCCCCCGGGCTGGCTGTGGGCGGTCCTGGTCCTCCTGGGCGGCGGTGCCGTCGCGGTGGCGGCCCTGCAGGGCCGGCTCCCTGTCCCGATGGCCGCCGGGGTCCCGACAGCGGCGCCATCCCCCGGCCAGGCCACCGCCTCCGGCCAGCCCGCTGCACCGGCCCCTGCCCCAGCAACACCCCGGCCGGCCCCGGATCAGCTGCTGCTGGAGAGCCGCCAGCCCAGCTGGCTGGAGGTGCGCACCGCCGCCGGCGAGACCCTCTTCCGCGGCACCTTCACCGGCGCGAAGCGCTTCCCCCTGGACAGCGGCCTGCGGGTCCTGGCCGGCCGGCCCGACCTGGTGACGGCCAGCGCCGGCACCCTGCCCCCCCAGACCCTCGGCAGGATCGATCAGGTGGTGTGGCGAACCTTCAGGGCGACGCCTGCCGCACCGTGAGCCGCAGGCCCGTGGCCTCCAGCACCAGATCCGCGCACGAGCGCAGGCTCCACTCCTCCAGGCTGAGATCCAGGGGAGGCTCGCCGACGGCCGGCGGCCCGGCCTGCAGACCGATGGTGAAGCCACGGGGCTGAAGGGCCCGGTCGGTGTCCGCAGACACGGTGATCGCCGCGATGCCGGGGGCAGGCCGGCGATCGAGGGCGGCGGCCAGCCGCAGCAGCAGGGCCATCGTGAAAACGGTGTGGCGGTGCTGGCCGGCTTCGATCAGCTGCCACGACTCATGACGCTTCTTGGGCAGGCTGCGCCGGTGGTAGCGGGCGATCGCCGCCACCATCAGGTGCTCGGTCTCGGAGTACCCCAGCAGCTCCCCATGGCGGATCAGGTACCAGGTGTGCTTGTGGTAAGCGGCGATGTTGACGTGCTTGCCGCAGGCGTGCAGCTGGGCCGCCGCCCAGAGCAGGGCGCGGCCCTCGCCGTCGTCGTCGTGCAGCAGCCCCCGGGTCTGGTCGTAGAGGCTCAGGGCGTGGCTGGCCACCCGGGCGGCCCGGTCCGTGTCCACCCCGTAGGTGCGGGCCAGGTGCAGCACGGTGCGGCGGCGGATCGTGCTCTGGAAGGTGAACCGGTCGACCAGCAGGCCGTTGCGCAGCATCCAGTCGACGATCAGGCCCTCCCGCAGGGCCCGCTCGCAGACCACCAACTCCCGGACCTGGAGGATCTCCATGGTGGTCTGGAGGATCAGGGCGCCCGGGACGATGATCTCGGCCCGGCGCTCGTTGATGGCGGTGAGGGCCCGGCGCTGGTCCGGGGTCATGGCCACCAGCCGCTCGACGATCTCGTCCAGCCGGGCCCGGCCGAGGCGGTAGCCGTCAAGCTTCAGGGGTGGATTGGGGTCCTGGGCGGAGGCCAGGGCCGCCATCGCCATGGCGGTGCCGCTGGTGGCCACCAGGACGGGCTTCTCCCCCGGCCGCAGCTCCCGCTTCACCTCGGCGACGGCCGGATCCATCGCCCCCTGGATGTAGGCCTCGAGGAAGCCCCGTCGGGCCGGCGTCAGGGGATCCTCCCGGCAGAACTCCCGCTGCAGGCGCACCGCGCCGATGCGGGTGCTGGTCAGGGCCCGGGCATCGCGGCCGTCGGCGAGCACCAGCTCGGTGGAGCCGCCGCCGATGTCGAGGATGAAATAGGGCTGGTCGCCGAAGGAGAGGCCCGAGAGCACCCCCAGGTAGATCAGCCGGGCCTCTTCGGGCCCGCTGACCAGATCCACGGCCAGTCCCAGCTGGTCCTGGAGGCCCTGCAGGAAGGAACGGCCGTTCGGGGCCTCCCGCACCGCGCTGGTGGCGGCGGTGACGATCTGCTCCACCCCGTGGCTGGTGGCCAGGTCCCGGCAGTGGCGCAGGGTGAGGAAGGCGCGCTCGATCGCCTCCGGGGTGAGGTCCCCGGTTTCCGGATCCCTCTCCCCCAGCCGGGTGGTGGACTTCTCCGCCACCACCACCGAGAAGCTGCCGAGGGCCGGATCGATCGCCGCCACCAGCAGGTGGATGGAATTGGTGCCGATGTCGATGGCCGCCACCCGCCGTTCCCCTCCGGGGGTGGTGGCGGGAACCGAAGCCAACGCGGCGGACGCCGGATCGGGGATCGGGGGCATGGGGGTCGGCCCGGGCGGCGGCGGCGCCACTTTGCCACCGGGCGACGCTCCGGATCGGCCGCTGGAACGTCACCGTCAGGAGTTGGATAGGGTGCCGCCACCCGACCGTTGCCCGCGGTGAACGTCCCGATGGCCCCCGGCCGCGCTCCGGCCTGGCTCGAGCTGCTGCGCTGGCACAAGCCCAGCGGCCGGCTGATCCTGCTGATCCCCGCCGGCTGGGCCCTCTGGCTGGGGCCGGCCGTGCCGCCACCGGCCCTGCTGGTGGCCTGGATCGTGCTGGGGGGCCTGGCGGTGAGCGGCGCCGGCTGCGTGGCCAACGACCTCTGGGACCGGCGCATCGATCCCCTGGTGGAGCGCACCCGCCACCGCCCCCTGGCCGATGGCCGCCTCGGGGTGGGCACGGCGACGGTGCTGCTGCTGCTCTGCCTGGTGGTGGCGCTGGCGGCCCTGCTGGCCCTGCCCGCCGCCAGCCGGGTGCTGTGTGTGGGCCTGGCCCTGGCGACACTGCCGCTGGTGCTCCTCTACCCCTCCGCCAAGCGCTGGTTCGCCTATCCCCAGCTGGTGCTGGCCCTCTGCTGGGGCTTCGCCGTGCTGCTGCCCTGGGCGGCCGCCCAGGGGGGCCTGCAGGGCAACCTGGGGGGGTGGCCCCTGGTGCTCACCTGGCTGGCGGCGGTGAGCTGGACCTTCGGCTTCGACACCGTGTATGCGATGAGCGACCGGGAGGACGACCGGCGCCTTGGGGTGCGCAGCAGCGCCCTGAGCCTGGGGGCCAGGGCGCCCCTGGCGGTGGCGCTCTGCTACGGGCTCACCTGCGCCGCCCTCGCCCTGGCGGTACTGCTGCAGGGGCGGGCGGGGCTGCCATTCTGGCTGCCCTGGGCCGTCGCGGCCCTGGCCATGCAGCAGCAGGCGGCCCAGCTGCGCCGCCCCGACCTGCCCCGCAGCGCCTACGGAAGGCATTTCGCGGTGCAGGTGTGGCTTGGTGCCCTGCTGCTGCTGGCGGTGGTGCTCTCCACCGCCGCCTGACCGCCATGGCCGCCGCAGCGCCCCAGCCGCCACCGCCCCACCAGCCGCCGGCCCTGCGTCCGGGCGACCGGGTGCGGCTGGTGGCCGCCAGCTCCGCCCTGGCCGATCTGGAGCGGCTGCAGGCGGGCCTGGCGGTGCTGGCCGGCTGGGGCCTGGCGCTGGATGACGATCCCGCCCGGCTGCCCGCGCGCCGCTGGGGCTACCTGGCGGGTCGGGACGCCGAACGGGCCGGCGATCTGCAGCCGGAGGCCGCTCCGGGGCAGCCGGCGGCCCTGCTGGCCTGCGTGCGGGGGGGCTGGGGATCGGCGCGGCTGCTGGAGCGCCCCCTGGAGACGGCCGGGGGCTGGCTGCTGGGCTTCTCCGATGTCACGTCCCTGCTGTGGCACCGGCTGGCGACGGGCCAGGGGGGCGCCATCCACGGGCCCCTGCTCACCACCCTGGCCGCCGAACCGGCCTGGAGCCGGGAGCGGCTGCGGGCCCTGCTGTTCGGCGAGCCCCTGGCCGATCTGGCGGGGGAGAGCTGGGTGGGCGGCCAGGCCGAAGGACCCCTGCTGGCCGCCAACCTCACGGTGGCGACCCACCTGCTGGGCACCCCGCACCTGCCGGACCTGGACGGGGCGATCCTGATCCTCGAGGACGTGGGGGAGGCCCCCTACCGGATCGAGCGGATGCTCACCCACTGGCGCCTCTGCGGTGCCCTGCAGCGCCTGGGGGGCCTTGGCTTCGGCAGCTTCGAGGGCTGTGACGATCCCACCGACCCCGAAGGCGACGCCAACCGCTTCAGCCTGGAGCAGGTGCTCCGGGAGCGCACGGCCGATCTGGGGATCCCGGTGCTGGCCGGCCTGCCGGTGGGCCACGGCGACGTCAATGCCGCCCTGCCCCTGGGGGTGCGCGCCCGCCTCGACGCCGACCGCGGCCGGCTGAGCCTCATCGATGGTGCCGGGGGGAGCGTCAGTCGCCCGTGAGCCTCTCCTCGTCGATGGCGGTGCGCCCCACCAGGCAGCCCTCCTTCAGCATCTGGGCCACCCGCCAGCGGCGGCGGCCATCGGGGCTGCAGCTGATGATCTCGTGCACCTCGGGGTCGGCGGGGTCGTGGGGGTGCATCACCAGCAGGCTGCCGGCGGCGGGCTGCTCCCCCGGCAGATCCATGGCCCAGCCCCGGTAGCGCTCGCTGGCGAACCACACCCGGCCGGAGTGGATCTCGCCCCGGGCCTCGATGCGCCGCAGCGGAGCGTTCTCGGGGCCCAGCAGGTTGGTCTGGTGATAGCGCCAGTGGCCCGCTTCCTGGAACACCCGGATGGTGACCAGGCTGGGGAAGGTGTCGAGCAGGCCGCCGCCGGCGTCGTAGCGGCGGAAGCTGCCGCGCCACACCCCCTGCTGCCCCACCAGGGCCGGCAGCTCGGCCGCTCCCGCCGCCCGGTCGAACAGCAGCCAGCTGAAGCCGTCGACCTCGCCCCGCACCGACCCGTCGGCCAGCCGCAGGCTGCGGTCCCGGTACCAGAGCTGGTCGGGATGGAGCAGCATCTCGAACTCGGCGCAGACCTCCCCGTCCTGGGGATGCCGATAGCGGCAGGCGCCCGGATCCATGCGGGCGCGGAAGCGGTCGAGGGCCGGCTCCGCCTCGAAAAAGAGGTCGCAGCCCGGATGGCGGTCGAAGGCCTCCGGGCCCAGCTCCTGCACCAGGGAGGCCGCCAGGGGCGGGCGGTCGTAGGTGGGTCCGCCGCGGAAGAACAGCTGCTCGGCCCGGACAGCGCCGCGGTCCGGATCCTGACGCAGCACCACCACCCGCTGGCGGTGGGCCAGCTGGGGGGCCCTGGCCCGGGATTCCTGGAAATAGAGCACCACCACCCCCAGTTGGGGCGCCTGCAGCCGCTCCACCTCCAGGGTGCGCAGCTCCCGGGTGAGCTCGGGCGCTGCCGGGCCGCCCCTGGCCACGTTCGCGGCCACCTGGCATCGGTTGTGGAAGGACCCCTGCCAGCGGGTGGCGATCGTTTCGATCTGGGTGGGGCTGTCCATCGGCGAGCTCAGGCAGCGCGGGCCGCCAGCACGGCGCTGGCGATGGTGAGATCGAAACGGGTGGTGAGCTTGATGTTGGAGGGGGGCGCCTCCAGCACCCGCACCGGCAGCCCCAGGCGTTCATATAGCGCCGCGTCATCGGTGACGCTCCAGCCCTCGCGCTCGGCCCGCCCGTGGGCCTCCCGCAGCTGGGCCACCCCAAACCCCTGGGGGGTCTGGGCCGCCCACAGGCCGCTGCGTTCGGGGGTGGCGGTGATCACGCCGCGGCCATCCACCTGCTTGATGGTGTCGGTGACGGGGGTGGCGGCGATGATGCCGGCCCCCTCGGCCATCGCCTCCTTCAGGGCCGTGGCGCAGCGCTCCAGCAGGTCCGGTTCCGCCAGGCAACGGGCGCCGTCATGGATCAGCACCGCCTCGGCATCCGCCGGCAGGGCTGCCAGGCCCAGCCGCACCGACTCCTGGCGGGTGTCGCCGCCGACGATCCAGGCCACCGGCTGGGCCAGGGACCGCCGGGGCTCCGCCGCGGCCAGGATGGCGCCGATCGCCGCCTCGTCCTCCGGCCGGCCCATCACCCCGATCCAGCGGATGGCCCCGCAGGCCAGGGCGGCGTCCAGCGTCCAGGCCAGAACGGGGCGTCCGGCCAGGGGCAGCAGCAGCTTGTTGGTGGCGGCACCCATGCGGCGCCCGCTGCCGGCGGCGGCGATCAGCAAATGCACAAGCGATGGGCCGCCCGGGCGGAACACTGGAGTCCTCTCCATACAATCAGGCCGCGAGGCCCGCCCGACCGAACGCCCGATGCGCGCACTGTTTCTGATCCCGGGCGACGGCGCCAGCCAGCTGCAGGCGCTTCCGGCCGTGGCGGCCACCGCCGAACAGCTCCGGTTCCAGATGCAGGTGGTCTGCCACCCGACGCTGGCCGCTCTCTGGAAGCTGCTGCCGGCGGTGGAGAAGGTGATCCCCTTCAACTTCGGCGACGCCACCCTGGCCGACTGGGCCAACCTGCTGGGGTCGGTGCGAGAGCCCGATTTCCAGGCCTGCATCAATCTGGCGGCCGGCCGTCAGGTCGACCTGATGCTCTCGATGAGCCACATCCCCAACCGGATGGCGGCCGGGGGCTTCTCCGCCACCGAGAAGGTGCAGGTGCCCCAGGGTCTCTGGCCGGCCCAGGCCCTTGAGGCCTACCTGCGGCCGATCGGGGTGCGGCTGGAGGCCGCCGCTTTCCGCCTGGCCCTCCCCCGAACCGCCCTCGACGAAGCCATGGCCGCGCTGCCGGCCGGCGACGGGCCCATGCTGCTGCTGGCCCCCTCCGGCCGCCCCGGCGACTGGCCCGAGGCGGCCTGGCAGGAGCTCCCCGGCCGCATCGCCGCCAGCCTCCCCGGCCTGCGCAGCCAGCAGTTGCCGCCGGCCACGGCGGCCGAGATCCCCGGCCGGGCCGCCCTGGTGGCCGCCAGTGACGTGGTGCTGGCCAGCGATCCGGTGACGATCGAACTGGCCCTGCTCAGCGGCACGCCGGTGGTGGCCCTGGGTCGCAGCAGCGACAGCCTTCCGGTGCGCGACGGAGTACAAGGACTGGGTTCCGATGGCCACCTGCGTGACCTCCCCTGCAACGACGTGCTCAGGGCCCTGGGCCTGGGCTGAGCCACGCCGATGAGTCGCCTGTGGTTCGCCCGCAGGAAGCGTCCCCCCTCCGCCCGGGTGCGCCGCCCCTGGCTCACCCCCCTGATCGCCCTGATCGTGGTGGTCAACGCCAGCGCCATCGGCTATCGGATCACCGAGGGCTGGGACTGGGGTGATTGCTACTGGATGGTGGCGATCACCATCCCCACCATCGGCTACGGCGAGGTGGAGCCCCTGTCCACCGCTGGCCGGCTCGTCACCGTGTTCTCCCTCGCCGGCGGGCTGGTGGTGGTGCAGCTGACGATCCAGAACCTGGTGGGGCTCTCCGAAACCGGCTACTTCCGGCGCCTGCGGCAGCGCCGTTTCCGCAACTGGGTCCAAAGCATGAACAACCACGTGATTCTCTGCGGCTACGGCCGCATCGGTCAGGAGATCGCCGACCAGCTGATCCGGGAGAAGGTGCCCCTGCTGGTGGTGGAGATGGATCCAGGCTGCCGGGATGCGGCGGAGGAGCGGGGGCTGCCGGTGCTGTTCGCCGACGCCACCCTCGACGAAACCCTGGTGGAGGCGGGCATCCACCAGTGCCGCAGCCTGGTGGCGGCCCTCTCCAACAATGCCGCCAACCTCTACGTGGTGCTCAGCGCCCGGGGGCTGGCCCCCCGCTGCCGGCTGATCGCCCGCTCCGACAGCGCCGAGGCGGGTCGCAAGCTGCGCCTGGCCGGCGCCGACCAGGTGGTGAGCCCCTACGTGGCGGGGGGCCGGGTGATGGCCGCCACCGCCTTGCGGCCCCTCGCCGTCGACTTCATGGAGCTCCTGGCGGGCTCCGACTGCGAGGTGGAGGAATTCCAGCTCAGCGACGACCCGTCCCGGCTGGGGGAGCTCCAGGGCCGCAGCCTGGCGGAGATGCAGTTCGGCCGCCGCAGCGGCGCCCAGGTGCTGGCCATCCGCACCCCGGCGCCGGCGGTGGTCAACCCGTACTCCTACCGGGGCACCACCTACGGCACGCCGGAGGCCACGCTGGTCACCAACCCCGGCGGCGACATCCGCCTGGAGGCGGGCCAGCTGCTGGTGGTGATGGGCAGCAAGGAGCAGCTGCAGCGCTTCGCCGATGTGCTCGGCCCTGCCCTCGAGAGTGCCGACCAGATGGCCGACTGAGCGGGAGCTGGGTGCCGATCGGGCTGGGCCGGCGCACGGCATACGATCGCCTGACCCTGCTCCCGCCGCCATGTCCAGCGCCGCTCCCCTCTCCGGTCAGGTCGCCCTGGTGACCGGCGCCAGCCGGGGGATCGGCCGGGCCATCGCCGAGTCCCTGGCTCAGGCGGGCGCCACGGTGGTGGTGAACTACGCCCGCTCGCCCGAGGCGGCCGAGGCGGTGGTGACGGCGATCACCGCGGCCGGCGGCCGGGCCTGGAGCCACCAGGCGGATGTGGCCGATGAAGCGGCCGTCGAGGCGATGGTGAAGGCGGTGCTGGACACGGAGGGGCGCCTCGATGTGCTGGTCAACAACGCCGGCATCACCCGCGACGGCCTGCTGATGCGGATGAAGACCGCCGACTGGCAGAGCGTGATCGACCTCAACCTGACCGGGGTGTTCCTCTGCACCCGCGCCGTCAGCCGCAGCATGCTCAAGGCCCGCCGCGGCCGCATCATCAACATCACCTCGGTGGTGGCCCTGATGGGTAACCCCGGCCAGGCCAACTACAGCGCCGCCAAGGCCGGCGTCATCGGCCTGACCCGCAGCACCGCCGCCGAATTCGCCAGCCGCGGCATCACGGTGAACGCGGTGGCCCCCGGCTTCATCGACAGCGACATGACCCGGGACCTCGACAAGGAGCCGATCCTGGCCGCCATCCCCCTCGGCCGCATGGGCCAGCCCGGCGAGGTGGCCGGGGCGGTGCGCTTCCTGGCGGCCGATCCGGCGGCGGCCTACATCACCGGCCAGGTGCTGCAGGTGGATGGCGGCATGGTGATGCGCTGAGCGCTGCTCAGGGTTCGGGAGCCAGGGGCTGGGCGAGGTCCTCGCGCAGCTTGCGGATCCGCTGCAGCAGCCGCAGCCGGCGACTGCGGGCCGTGAGGGTGAGGAACAGGCGGATCGGCACATAGACCAGGGCCATCAGCAGGCCCAGGGCGGCGATCAGCAGGAACACCATGCCATCGGCGGAGCTGCTCGGCACGAGGGCCGATTCGGTGGCGGCGCTGTCGAGGGTCTGCTGCAGCAGGTCTTCCATGGTTTGAAGGTACCTCCTGCGGCGGGGGCCTGCCGCCTCCTGGGAACGGGCGATTCGGCTTTCCCCACCGAGGGCCGGATACCTGTGGCGGGGTCGCTGTGGGACGCTGCGACGGATGCTCCTGATGTGACTCCGTCGATGGCCAAACTGATCCAGTTCGCCGATGCCTCCCGCGATTCCCTCGAGCGGGGCGTCAATGCCCTGGTCGATGCGGTGAAGGTCACCATCGGACCGAAGGGTCGCAACGTGGTGCTGGAGAAGAAGTACGGCGCCCCCGACATCATCAATGACGGCGTCACCATCGCCAAGGAGATCGAACTCGAGGATCCCTTCGAGAACCTGGGCGCCAAGCTGATGCAGCAGGTGGCCTCGAAAACCAAGGACACCGCCGGCGATGGCACCACCACCGCGGCCGTCCTGGCCCAGTCGCTGGTGCATGAGGGCCTGCGCAACGTGGCCGCCGGCGCCAGCCCGGTGGCCCTGCGGCGTGGCATGGAGCAGGCCACGGCCGTGGTGGTGGCGGGCATCGCAGCCCGTTCCCGCGCCGTGGCGGGCGACGCCATCCGCCAGGTGGCCACGGTGAGCGCCGGCAACGACGAGGAGATCGGCCGCATGATCGCCGAAGCGGTCGAGAAGGTCAGCGCCGATGGCGTGATCACCGTGGAGGAATCCAAGTCCCTGGCCACCGAGCTGGAGGTGACCGAGGGCATGGCCTTCGATCGCGGCTATTCCTCCCCCTACTTCGTCACCGACCAGGACCGGCGCGAGTGCGCCTTCGACAATCCCCTGCTGCTGATCACCGATCGCAAGATCAGCACCGTGGTCGACCTGGTGCCGGTGCTGGAGGCCGTCTCCAAGAGCGGCCGGCCCCTGGTGATCCTGGCCGAGGAGGTGGAGGGTGAGGCCCTGGCCACCCTGGTGGTCAACAAGACCCGGGGCGTGCTCCAGGTGGCCGCCGTGCGGGCGCCGGGCTTCGGCGACCGCCGCAAGGCCATGCTCGAGGACATCGCCATCCTCACGGGCGCCACGGTGATCAGCGAGGACCGGGCCATGACCCTGGACAAGGCCACCCTGGCCGACCTGGGCCATGCCCACCGCATCACCATTACCAAGGACACGACCACGATCGTGGCCGCCGACGACCAGCGCGCCGCCGTGGCCGACCGTGTGGCCGCCATCAAGCGGGAGCTGGAGGCCACCGACTCCGAGTACGACCGCGAGAAGCTCAACGAGCGCATCGCCAAACTGGCCGGCGGGGTGGCGGTGATCAAGGTGGGGGCCCCCACCGAGACCGAACTGCGCAACCGCAAGCTGCGCATCGAAGACGCCCTCAACGCCACCCGGGCCGCCATCGATGAGGGCATCGTCGGCGGGGGCGGCAGCACCCTGGTGCAGCTCACCGAGGAACTCGGAGCCCTGGCCAGCCGCTGCGAGGGCGACGTCCGCACCGGGGTCGAGATCGTGCAGCGGGCTCTGGCGGCCCCGGCCCGCCAGATCGCCATCAACGCCGGCGCCAACGGCGACGTGGTGGTGCAGCAGATGCTGAGCCAGGGCAAGGGCTACAACGCCCTCACCGACAGCTACGACGACCTGCTCGCCGTCGGCATCCTGGATGCGGCCAAGGTGGTGCGGCTGGCCCTGCAGGATGCGGTCTCGATCGCCTCGCTGCTGATCACCACCGAGGCCGTGATCGCCGACAAGCCGGAACCCCCCGCTCCCCCCGCCGGTGACGGCGGCATGGGTGGAATGGGCGGCATGGGAGGGATGGGTGGCATGGGCGGCATGGGCATGCCCGGCATGATGTGAGCCCCGGGGGGCTCGCACGGGCCGGTTGGGCTGAGGCTCAGCCGGCCATGGCCTTTACGTAGGCGGCCACCTGCAGGTCCACACCCGTGATCGCCGTCCCCACCACCACGGCATCGGCCCCACAGGCGAGGGCGCGGGTCGCCTCCTGCTTCGAGGCGATGCCCCCCTCGCAGACCAGGGCCACCGCTTCGGGCAGCTCGCGGCGCAGGGGGCCCAGCAGGTCCCAGGCCGGTGGCGGCTGCGCGGCGGTGGCTTCGGTGTAGCCGTAGAGGGTGGTACCCACCCACTGGCAGCCCAGGGTCGCCGCCCGCAGCCCGTTCGCCACGCTGTCCACATCCGCCATCAGCGGGGCCCCCAGCTCCTGGCTGGCACGCACGATCAGCGCCTCCAGCTCCTGGCCGTCGGGCCTGGGGCGCTCGGTGGCATCGATGGCCACCACATCGGCTCCCGCCGCCCAGACGGCACGGATCTCCTCCCAGCCGGGGGTGATGTACACCGGGCTGCCGGGAAACGTGCGCTTCCAGAGACCGACGATCAGGGCGTCGGGGCAGCGGCGCCGCACCGCGCCGATGTGCTCGGGGCTTTCCAGCCGCACGCCGGCGGCCCCCTGGAGCAGGCTGGCCTCCGCCATCGCCGCGATCACGGCCGGATCGCGCATCGGGGAACCCTCCGGTGCCTGCACCGAGACGATCAGTCGACCGCCGAGGGCGGCCCGTTCAGGCAGGGGACGGGAAGACGCCATCGGGGCGGCAGTGGGTGTCGGGGATCAGCTGGCGCGTCGATGCTGCGGCGCCGCGGAGAGCCAGCAGCGCAGGTCGGCCAGGGTGGGGGGCGCCGGGGCCGGCGAGGTGCTCGGGGTGAGGGGGTGCAGGGCGATGACGTCCGACAGGCCGGCGGTCCCTTCGGCCTCGGCCACGGGGGCGGGGAGGGGCGGCTCGATGGCGTCCGTGAGGGGGGCTTTCGCCACGGCGACGACCCTGATGGGGGTGACCGGGCTGGGGACCATCGGGCTGGGGACGGGCGTGATCGCGGTGGGGAAAGCCGTGGTCGCGGCCGGGACGGGCGGGGTCGGAGTGGGCGGCGGCGGGCCGGCGAAGGAATCTTCCAGGGCGGCGAAAGCCTCGGCCATGGTCACGCTGGCGGGGGCCATGGCCGCGTCCATGTGCTGCAGCAGCCAGTCGCCGGCCTCCCAGCCCGCCTCGGCCACCACGCTGCCGGTGCGGAAGCTCTCCAGGGAGGTCACCCCATGGCGGTGGGCCCACTGGCCGGTGAGGCGGGCGACGGTGGCGGCATCCCTGCGGCGGATGGCTTCGAGCAGCAGCTGGGAAAGCTCTGGACGGGGGGACGGCAGGGACACGGGGCGGGGCGTCAGGTGAGCTTGCGATCCAGCATCGGGCGGATCAGCAGGAACAGACCGGCGGCCAGCCCCGCCAGGATGGCCAGGCAGGTGAGGGCCGAGAGGGATCCGTAGGGGGCCACCAGCACCACATCGGTGAGGTGGAAGGATCCCGCGTAGGCGGCGCGGATCGGTTCAATCGCGAAGGTAAGGGGATTCAGGGCCGCCAGCCAGCCCAGCCAGGGGGGCATGAAGGAAATCGGGGCCAGGGCGGTGCTGGCGAACAGGAGCGGCAGGTTGGCCACGAAGATCACCGCGATCAGCTCGATGTGACCCGGCAGGGCGAAGGCCAGGCCGAGGCTGAGGGCGGTGACGGCGAAGACGAGCAGCAGCAGGGTGACCAGCACCAGCAGCAACCCCGCCCCACCGGGCCAGCCGTAGCCCAGCAGGGCTGCGGTGCCCATGATCGCCAGACTCTGCACCAGGCTCAGGCTGGTGATGTAGAGCACCGAGGCGAAGACGATCGAGCTGCGGGAGCGCAACGGCGCCACCAGCAGGCGGTTGAGAAATCCGAACTCCCGGTCGAACATCACCGGCAGACCGGCATTGAGGGCGGCGCTGAAGGCCGTGAACACGATCACCCCGGCCCCCAGGAAGCGGCCGTAGCTGAGGCCGCCGGGGAGCAGACCCTCCGGAGCGTTGGCGAACAGGGCCCCGAACAGCACCAGCCAGATCAGCGGCTGCAGCACGCCCGCCACCAGGGTGGAGGGACGCCGGGCCAGCTGGACGAACAACCGGCGGGTGAGGGCGAGCGTCTCCTGGGTGATCTCGGCCAGGGCCGACGGTTCACCGCTGGCGGCGGGCAGGGGGGTCAGGGAGGGGCTGGCGCTGGTCATGGGGATGGGGGGGTGCGGGTCATCGCATCGACTGCTTGCGTTCCTCCTTGAGGTCGCGGCGACCGGCCACGGAGAGTTCCGCGTCACTCAGGGTGCGGCCGGTGGCCTGAAGGTAGACGTCATCGAGGCTGGGACGGCTCTGGGCCAGGGCGAACACCGGCAGCTGGGCCTCGGCCAGCTGCTGCCGCAGGGTCTCCACCACACCGCTGTCCTCCACCACCAGGTTGAGGGAATAGCCCTGGGCCCGGTTGACCACCACCTGGCGGACACCGCGGCAGGCCTGGAGCAGGTCGCGCACCCGGCTCGCCTCCTGCTCGTCGCTGAACTCCCGCACCCGCAGCGTCACCCGGTCGCCACCGAGGGCGCCCTTGAGGGCGGCGGGGGTGCCTTCGGCGATCACCCGGCCGCCGTCGATGATGGCCAGGCGGTCGGCGAGGGCATCCACCTCCTCGAGGTAGTGGCTGCTGAGCAGCACCGTGGTGCCCTGGTCCCGCAGCTGGCGCAGCACCTGCCAGATGGTGGCGCGGCTCTCGATGTCGAGGCCGACGGTGGGTTCATCGAGCACCAGCACCCTGGGGCGGTGCAGCAGGCCGGCGGCCAGATCCAGACGCCGGCGCATGCCGCCGGAGTAGCCGCCGCAGCGGCGGTCGATCCACTCCCCCATGGCGAGCAGCTCGATCAGTTCGGCGGTGCGCTCCAGACGGTCGGCGGCCCCCATGTGATGCAGGGCGGCCTGGAGATGGAGCAGCTCCCGACCCGTGAGGATCTTGTCGATGGCCACCTCCTGGGCCACGTAGCCGAGCAGGCGCCGGACGGCGCGGGGCTCGGCCAGGGCGTCCACCCCCGCCACCCGGACCTGGCCGGCATCGGGCGCCAGCAGGGTGCAGAGGATGCGCAGGGCGGTCGTCTTGCCGGCGCCGTTGGGCCCCAGCAGACCGTAAAGGGAACCCGCCGGCACGCTGAGGGAGAGGTCGTCGAGGGCCTGCACGGGGGCAACCTTGCGGCCACCGAAACGCTTGCTGAGGTGCTCGAGCTCGATCAAGCCGGGATCAATCGCGAAGGGCTGGAATCCAGGCCAATCTAGGCAGCCGCAGCCGGTGCCAGATGGAGGGCGGCGGCCAGCAGGGCGGCCGGGTGGACGGCACTGGCGAGGGGCGTGCGCGCCAGCACCAGCAGCAGACAGATGCCGAACAGGTAGAAGATCGACCAGCGGAACAGGCTGCGGGCCCGGCGGGGATCGCCGGGGTCCTCCGACAGGCTGGTGCTTAGCTGCAGGAGCCGGGCGTTGAAGGGGAGCACCAGCAGGCCGTAGAGCCAGCCGCCGCTGGGGAGGGCGACCACCCCGGCCAGGCTCAGGGCCACCGTGGCCCAGCTGTAGCGGCCGATGGCCCGGGCCGTGACCGTCAGCCCCTTCACCACCGGCAGCATCGGAATGCCCACGGAGCGGTAGTCCTCGTGCAGCAGCAGGGCCAGGGCCCAGAAATGGGCCGGGGTCCAGACCATCACCAGGCTGAACAGCCACCAGCTGCTCCAGCCCAGGTGGCCGGTGGCGGCCGCCGCGCCCACCAGGGGCGGGATCGCCCCGGCCATGCCGCCGATGACGATGTTCTGGGTGGTGCGGGGCTTGAGCAGGGCCGTGTAGAGCAGCACGTAGCTGCACAGCCCCAGCAGGGCCAGGGAGGCGGCCAGGGCGTTGACCCCCAGGACGAGCACCAGCACCGAGCCAACGGTGAGGGCCACCGCGAGGCCGAAGGCCTGGCGCTGGGCCAGGCGGCCCGAGGGCAGGGCACGGCGGCTGGTGCGCTGCATGCGGCCGTCGAGTTCCTGCTCCCAGAGGCAGTTGAGGACCCCGGCGGCGGCCGAGGCCATCGAACCGCCCACCAGGGTGCAGAGCAGGCGCACCGGGTCGAGCGGCCAGGCGGCGGTGAGGGCCATGCCGCCCACCGTGGTGGCGAGCAGCAGGGGAATCAGCCGGGGCTTGGCCACCTCCAGCCAGGCCGGGAGCTTCACCGAGGGCCGGATCGCCGCCGGCGCGGAGGGAGCGGCGATGGACGCCACGGCGCTGACACTAACCATGGGCCACCTCGGGACGGACAGAAACGGAAGGGGAAGGGAACGCGAGTCCCCAGAGCCCACCCAGCACCCCCACCAGCAGGGCGGCGGTGAGCTGGTGGGCGATCGTGATGGCAGGGACGGCGAGCTGGAGACGCAGGGTGAGCACCCCGAGGACCACCTGGACCACCACCAAACCGGCGGCGGCGAAAGCCAGTCCCCTGGCCCGGCCGAGGCCGGCAGGCAGGGCCAGGGAGGCGGCGGCCAGCAGGAGCACTGCCACCGCCGCCGGATAGGCCCCCTGCCGGTGCAGCAGCAGCCAGCGGCAGCCCTCCCCGGCCTGCAGGCAGAGCGGGGCGGCCCAGCGGCTGGCCATGGCCGCGCCCAGCAGGCACTGGCCGCCCACCAGCAGGGCGGCCAGCACGGGGAGGGGGAACCACCAGGGCGGCAGCTCGCCGGCCGCCGGAGCGGCCGAGGCGGCGGCAGGGCGCTCCAGCCCCTGGTGCATGGCGCTCAGCAGCAACACCAGGCTGAGGGCCGTGGCCAGATGCAGGGTGACGGTGGGGGCGGCCAGCTGGCTGAGCACGGTGAGGGCCCCGAGGCCGCCCTGGACGGCCACCAGGCCGAGCGCCAGACCGGCGCTCCAGGGCAGCCAGAGCGGGAAGCGCGAGCGGAACCGCAGGCTGAGGGCGAACAGGAGCAGCAGGGCCACGCCCACCAGGAAGGCGTCGAGGCGGTGGAACCACTCCAGAAACACCTGCAGGTTCCACTGGCGGCCCGGCCAGAGCACGCCGTAGCAGAGGGGCCAGTCCGGACAGGCCAGACCGGCCTGCATCACACGGGTGGCGCCGCCGATGGCCACCAGGGCCACCAGGGCGACGACGAGGTGGGCGGTGAGCACGGGCACCAGGCGCACGGGCCAGCTCTCCCCGGCGGCGGACCGGAGCGGGGGCAGGGGTTGCGCGGACGGCGCCACGGCCATGAATGAATGCTCTTCCGGTTGCCCAAGTTAGCGGGACTTGAAAGATGTGCGAATCAGCACATCGTCCGAAGTGAATGTGAAATTTCTCCGAAATTGCTTCTCTGGCTACAACGAACCCACGGCGCCCGAACGGGCCTGCCCCCTGCCATGGTGATGACCGCTACGGCAGGGGGCAGACACCGGATCCGTCCCGACGCACGGGGAGGAGGGGCCTCCACCGATCCCGGCTCAGCGGCTAGAAGGCGGATGGCCCTCCCGATGGGACCGGGACGGCGGCCAGGCCCGTCCGTTGCCGGGCCTGCGATGGAAGCGGCCCAGGATCAGGGCAATGAGGATGGCGATGTACAGCTGCCCCGAGATGGTGATCACCACGGTGATCACCTGCCCGGTCACGTCGCTGCTGCGGAGCACCGCCGATCCCACGGAGGTCAGGATCATGAAGGACGCGGCCATCAGCGCCGGCGCCATCGCCACGGCGTCAGCGTTGGGGTCCTGAAGCACCGGCAGGGCGGAGAGGTCGTAGGCGCCCGGGTGCAGCACCCACAGGGCCACCAGCATCACGCCGCCGGCGATGCCCACCAGCAGATAGCCGGAGGTGGCCCCCATCACCACGGCCAGCGTCACGAAGGGCTCACGGACCAGGGTCTTCACCTTGCGGACCAGAGCCACCAGGAAGAACAGGAGCCAGGCGATCACATGGGGCACCGTGACCAGGCGCCCCAGCGGTGGATCGAAGGCCAGGGCCAGATGCCACACCCCCTCCAGGGCGAGCGCCAGGCCCCCGAGCCCGTACAGCAGTGGCCGGGTGCTGATCAGGGGCGAGTAGCGCGTCACCGTGGTGATGAGCACCACCGCCAGGCCGATCAGCAGCAGCGAGAGCAGCCAGGCGTGCGACTGGCAGAACGGCAGCAGCAGGATCAGCAGCACCTCGCTGGCGAGGGTGAGGATGTAGCCGCGATGGCGGTGGCGGAGCCTCTGGATCTGCTCGTGGGTGAAGGGCATCGCAGCTCCGCTCAAGGACGGCCAGGGGCGTGGGGCCCCCGGAATGTCGGCCTTCCGGCGGCCGCTCGCACCGCAGCCGGGCGTGGGTGCGCTCCATGGTCGCAGTGGCCGCCGGCCCGGGCCCGGGCGGGCGGCTTGAAAGCCAGGGAAGTTGGCGGCGTTGAAAGATGTGCGAATCAGCACATCGTCCGCTGTGAATGTGAAATTTCTACGAAATTGCTTCTCTGGTTACAACGAACGCGCGGCGCGCGAACGGCCGTCCATAAGCTGTTGGCCCTAGGAGTGCTGGCCCCAGGGCTTCCACCCTCCCGAAACGCCGTCCCCCGCCGTCGCTGTGCCCATTCCCTCTTCCCTGGTCACCCTGCTGGTGGGCATGGCACTCGTGCTCACCGGCCTGTGGGTGGGGACCAACGTCAACCTTCTGCCTCTGGACGCCAGCGCCAACGCGCCTGTCTACGACTCCCTGTTCCGGGTGCTGTTCAGCATCGGCACGATCCTGTTCCTGGGCATCGTCGGCCTCGTGGTGTTCAGCCTGGTGCGCTTCCGCCGCCGCAGCGGCGACCACACCGACGGCCTGGCGATCGAGGGAAATCTCCTGCTTGAGATCGTCTGGACGGCGATCCCCGCGGTCGTGGTGCTGTTCGTCGGCATCTACAGCTACGACATCTACGAGCGCATGGGGGGCATGAGCAGCCTCAACGACCACTCCGCCATGCACCGGATGCCGGCGATGGAAACGATGGAGGCGTCCGTCACCGCGGCGGACCCCTCCCTCGCTGCCACGGATCCCCTGAAGGCCCCCCGGGTCTGGGGCGGCATCGGCACGGCGGCCGGGGAAACCAATGTCCTGCCGGTGGAGGTGACGGCGATGCAGTTCGCCTTCATCTTCCATTACCCGGAAGGCGACATCATCAGCGGTGAGCTGCATGTGCCCAACGGCCGGCCGGTGGAGCTGCGCATGAAGGCCAACGACGTGATCCACGCCTTCTGGGTGCCCCAGTTCCGGCTCAAGCAGGACGTGATCCCTGGCCAGCCCACCGTGCTCACCTTCACCCCCACCAAGGCGGGCAGCTACCCGATCATCTGCGCCGAGCTCTGCGGGCCTTACCACGGCGGCATGCGCTCCACCGTGGTGGTGCACGAGCCGGATGCCTACGACGCCTGGCTGCAGAAGAACAGTCCCGTCGCCGCCACGGTGGCCAGCGCCGCGGGCCACCCCACCGCCTGACATCCCGACCCTGAACCCGACACCGCCCGCACCCATCGCCCGATGACCGTCGCCTCCCCCAACGACTTCCAGGAGAGCCTCCAGCCCCAGGGCTGGCTGCGCTACTTCAGTTTCAGCCTGGATCATAAGGTGATCGGGCTGCAGTACCTGGTGACCGGCTTCCTCTTCTATTTCATCGGCGGCGCCCTGGCCGGCGTGATCCGCGCCGAGCTGGCCAGCCCGATCTCGGATTTCGTCAGCCGCGAAACCTACAACGAAGTGCTCACCCTCCACGGCACGGTGATGATCTTCCTGTGGATCGTGCCGGTGGTGAACGGTGCCTTCGGCAACTACCTGATTCCCTTTTATGTGGGCGCCAGGGACATGGCCTTCCCCAGGCTCAATGCCGTGGCCTTCTGGATGATTCCGCCGGCGGGGATCCTGCTGATCGGCAGCTACTTCATCACCGGGGCGGCCCAGTCCGGCTGGACGGCCTACCCACCCCTGAGCATCACCACGCCGGCCCTGGGCCAGGTCGTCTGGATCGTCAGTGTGCTGCTTCTGGGGGGCAGCTCGATCTTCGGCGGCATCAACTTCATCGCCACCGTGCTGAAGCTGCGCCGCCCCGGCCTGAAGCTGATGCAGCTGCCCATGTACTGCTGGGCGATGCTCGGCACCAGCATCCTGGTGGTGCTCTCCACCCCCGTCCTGGCCGGCACCCTGCTGCTGCTGAGCTTCGACATCGTCGCCCACACGGGCTTCTTCAACCCCGCCATGGGCGGGAACGTGGTGGTCTACCAGCACCTCTTCTGGTTCTATTCCCACCCGGCCGTGTACATCATGGTGCTGCCGGCCTTCGGCCTGGTGAGTGAGATCCTGCCGATCCACTCCCGCAAGCCCCTCTTCGGCTACACCACCATGGTGTATTCGATCCTGGCGATCGTGGTGCTGGGCCTGGTGGTCTGGGCCCACCACATGTTCACCAGCGGCACCCCCCCCTGGATGCGCCTGTTCTTCACGATCGCCACCTCCTTCATCGCCGTTCCCACCGGCATCAAATTCTTCAACTGGCTGGCCACCCTCTGGGGCGGCAAGCTGGCCCTCAACAGCGCCATGCTGTTTTCCTGCGCCTTCATCGTCAATTTCGTCTTCGGCGGCATCACCGGTGTCGCCCTGGCCCAGGTTCCCTTCGACATCCACGTCCACGACACCTATTTCGTCGTGGGCCACTTCCACTACATCGTCTACGGCGGCACGGTGTTCGTGATCTTCGCCTCGGTCTACCACTGGTATCCGAAGTTCACCGGCAGGATGCTGGATGAGGATCTGGGCCGGCTGCATTTCCTGCTCACCTTCGTGGGCTTCAACCTCTGTTTCGCCCCCCAGCACTGGCTGGGCCTCAACGGCATGCCGCGGCGGGTGGCGGAGTACGACCCCAGCTTCACCACCCTCAACCAGATCAGCAGTGTGGGCGCCCTGCTGATGGCGGTCAGCAGCCTGCCGTTCCTCTACAACGTGATCGTGAGCGCCTTCCGCGGCCGCGAAGCCGGCGACAACCCCTGGAATGCTCTCACCCCGGAATGGCTCACCTCTTCACCGCCGCCGGTGGAGAACTGGGTCGGTGAGGCGCCTCTGGTGCAGCACCCCTACGGTTACGGCGTCGACGAGGACACCCTGAGCCTCGAGGCCGCCACCGGCCGCGACCTCTGGACGGGCGCTGGCCGCCGCTGACCGTCTCCGCCCTGCCGTCCCCACCTCCCCTTCCCCCGTCGGCCCGCCCATGACCAGCCTCGCCACCAGCAGCAGCGCCACCGCCGCCGAAGCGGCCGCCGCCGAGGCCCACGGCGGCCATGCCGACCTGCGGCTCTTCGGCCTGGCCACCTTCCTGGTGGCCGACGGCATGACCTTCGCCGGCTTCTTCGCCGCCTATCTCACCTTCCGGGCGGTCAATCCCCTGCCGGCGGGCTCCACCTACGAGCTGGAACTGCTGCTGCCATCGATCAACACCATGCTGCTGCTGGTGAGCAGCTACACCTTCCATCGCTCCGGCCGCAATCTGCTGCTGGGGCGGATGGGGCCCTGCCGGAACTGGCTGCTGCTCACCGCAGCCCTGGGGGCGGCGTTTCTGGCCGGCCAGATGGTGGAGTACTTCACCCTTCCCTTCGGCCTCACCGACAACCTCTTCGCCAGCACCTTCTATGCCCTGACGGGCTTCCACGGCCTGCACGTCACCCTGGGGGTGATCTGCATCCTGCTGGTCTGGGTGCAGACCCGCAACGGCGGCCGCGTCACCAGCACCACCCCCTTCGGCCTGGAGGCCGCCGAGCTCTACTGGCATTTCGTCGACGGCATCTGGGTGGTGCTTTACGGGATTCTTTACCTGCTCTGATTCGCTGACTGTTGCCCGATCACCACAATCATCGGCACAATCAATCAAGACGTCTCCGTCGGACCGGCTGATGGGTGCCCAGAAAGGACCAGTCAACGAGGACCGTTCGGCCAGCACCGTCATGCTGGAGGGCCAGGCCCTGCTGGAGCGGGCCCGTTCCCTCAGCAACCGGCCCGAGGAGCAGATCGCCCGAGCCTGCGGCTACGTGGGTCCGAGCGGTCGGGTGCTGCGGAAGAACTTCTATCGCGCCCTGGTGGCCGCCAAGGGCTACGCCACCCCGTCGAGCAGCGGCGGCGGCGGCTCGGCCGGGGTGGGCAAGGGGCGCCAGGCCGAGTTCCGCACCCGGGTCCACGGCAACGGCAACCTGCTGATCGGCCAGGCCTACACCCGGCGCATGGGGCTGGAGCCCGGCCAGGAGTTCCGCATCGAGATCCACAAGGAGACCGGTTCGATCTGGCTGCTGCCCCTCGATGGCGCCAGCACCGACGGCCCGTCCTGAGCACCGCCGCTGGCCCCCAGCGCCACCGGTCCTGTTCCGGCCCTCAGTCCTGCTCGGGGTGGAAGCTGGCGCTGAAGCGCAGCAGATCGATGCCGCTGAACAGAAAGCTGATGCCCACCAGGGTGCCCACCACCCAGAGCAGACTCCAGAACTTCATGGTGAGGATCAGCAGCCCCAGGGCAAGGGTGACCAGGCCGTTCAGCAGTCCCCAGCGCCAGCCGGGGATGTGACGGTGGGAGGTCGCCACCAGGACCTCCACCATCCCCTCCACCACGAACACCACGCCGATGGCCAGGGCCAGGCCCGCCATCGGGATGGCCGCCGCCGCCGGACCGGCCGCCATCTGCTGGATCATCCACACCCCCAGCACCAGGAACAGGGTGGAGGTCACCAGGCGCCAGAAGGTGATCGCCCGGCTCAGGCCCGGGGAGCGCAGCAGGGAACTGATCCAGCCCACCAGCCCCCCCACCAGGAAGGCGATGGCCACCACGGCGGTGACCCACTTGGAGGCCAGCACGGGAAAGACCAGGGCCAGCACCCCCAGCACGATCAGCATCACCCCTTCGGCCAGGGTGAAGGCGCGCAGGGCCGTCCCCATGGCCTGACGGGAGGAGGGGGCATCTGGAGAGAGCATCATCGCCATTCGCGCTGTCGCCAGCGTGACAAGACAGCCCGCCACTGACAACGGCGCTTGATGTGTTGCAGCACCCCTGAGGGAGGGCCGCAGCGGATGGGCCCCGGCCGGCAAGCGCCGGCGGCCTAGCCCCAGCCGTGCTCCGCCAGCCAGGTGGAGGAGAGGGTGGCCTGGGGCGCCGCCGCCGCCGGCCGCAGCAGCCGCTCGGTGTACTTGGCCAGCAGGTCGGCCTCCAGATTGACCCGGTCCCCCACCCGGCGCTCCGCCAGGGTGGTGCCGGTCCAGGTGGTGGGAATCACCGCGATCCAGAAGCGGCTGCCGTCGGGCTCGCAGCCCGCCACCGTGAGGCTGATGCCGTCGAGGGCCACGCTCGCCTTCTCGCACACGTAGCGCCCATAGGCCGGATCCAGCCAGGCCACCTCCAGGCGCCAGGAACCAGGCTGTCGCTCGATGGCGGTGATCTCGCCCAGGCCATCGACGTGACCGCTGACCAGGTGGCCCCCGAGCCGGTCGGCCAGGCGCAGGGCCGGTTCCAGATTGACCCGGCCGCCGCTGGCGGCCCGCTCGGCCAGGGTGCTGCGGCCCAGGGTCTCCGCGCTGACGTCGGCCCGGAAGCCATCGGCCAGGCGCTCGGCCACCGTCAGACAGACCCCGTCAACGGCGACGCTGTCCCCCAGGGCCAGGGGGCCGAGGTCGGTGCGCACCCGCACCCCGGCCGGACTCCGCTCCAGCCTGCCGATGGCCTGCACCAGTCCGGTGAACATCCCCTGAGGCGGCGGCACTGGCCATAATCGTTTCACGGGGACCAACACGCGCGAGGAACGGGCCCGACCATGGTTGAAATGCGTGTCGCCGGGATCGCCCTGGATGCGGCCAGCCGCAGTCCGATCGTGCTGCTGCGGGACCCATCCGGCCGCCGGCAGGTGCCGATCTGGATCGACCAGGCCCAGGCCCAGAACATCCTCTCGGGCCTCAACCGGGAGCGGCCACCCCGGCCCCTCAGCCACGACCTGATGGCCAGCCTGCTGGAGGCCGGCGGCCTGCGGCTGGAGCGGGTGATCATCCACACCATCGAGGACAACACCTTCCGGGCCGTGCTCAAGCTCAGCAATGGCAGCGACCGGCCCCTCGAACTGGACGCCCGGCCCAGCGACGCCATCGCCCTGGCCCTGCGCACCGACAGCGGCATCTGGATGCTGGAGGAGGTGGTCGCCGATGCCTCGATTCCCGTGGATGCGGAGGCCGATGCCGAGGACCAGGAGGATTTCCGCCGCTTCCTGGACCGCACCACCCCGGCCGACCTGATCCGCCACATCGGCCGCACCGTCGCCGAGGCCGATCCGGGCCCGGAGGACGGCCCCGAGGGGGGCAGCCCTGGCCTCTGAGCTGCCGGCGGCGCCGCTGGCGGCGGCACGCCGCCCCTTCGGACAGGGCCGGCCGGTCTCGGCCTTCACCCTCGGCACGATGCGGGCCCTGGAGTCCCCGGCGCTGATGGAGGCGGTGCTGGATGCGGCCCTGGCGGCGGGCATCAACCACATCGAGACGGCCCCCGCCTACGGCCCGGCCGAGGCCTTCCTCGGCCGGGCCCTGGCGCGGCTGGGGGAGCGGGACCCCGCCGCCCGTGCCTCCCTGGTGCTGACCAGCAAGCTGCTGCCGGGGCCGGAGCCGGACGACGGCCGGGCCCAGCTGCGGGCCTGCCTGCGGCGACTGGGGGTCGAGCGGCTCGACAACCTGGCGGTGCACGGCCTCAACCGGCCGGAGCATCTGGCCTGGGCCCTCTCGGGGCCGGGGGCCGACCTGCTGGCCTGGGCCACGGAGGAGGGGCTGGTGGGTCAGGTGGGCTTCAGCAGCCATGGCGACACCGCCCTGATCGAGGCGGCCCTGGCCAGCGGCCGCTTCGGCTTCTGCAGCCTGCACGTGCATCTGTTCGACCGGGAGCGGCTGCCCCTGGCCCGGGCCGCCCTGGCGGCGGGCATCGGCGTGATGGCCATCTCCCCGGCCGACAAGGGCGGCCGCCTCCATGACCCTCCCCCCGAACTGGTCGCCGACTGCACCCCTTTCGCGCCGCTGGAGCTGGCCTACCGCTTTCTGCTGGCCGAGGGGATCAGCACCCTCACCCTGGGGGCCGCCGTGCCGGAGGATCTTGCCTGGGCAGTGCACCTGGCCGACGCCGGTGCCACCGCGACGGCCCAGGCCACGGGCGCCGCAGGGCGGGAGCTGGCGGCGGCCCTGGCCCGCCTGGAGGCGGCCGGCCGGCAACGGCTCGGGGCCGACCGCTGCGGCCAGTGCCGCCAGTGCCTCCCCTGCCCCAACGCCGTGCCGATCCCGGCCCTGCTGCGGCTGCGCAACCTGGCGGTGGGCCATGGCATGGAGCCCTTCGCCACGGAGCGCTACAACCTGATCGGCCGGGCCGGCCACTGGTGGGAGGCGGTGGATGCCGCCGCCTGCGGCCGCTGCGGCGACTGTCTGCCGCGCTGCCCGCTGCAGCTGCCCATCCCGGACCTGCTGGCGGACACCCATCGCCGGCTGGCGGCCGCCCCGCGGCGGCGCCTGTGGGGCTGAGCCGGCTCGGATGGGTGCCCGGGCGGATCAGGCGGCGGGCGCCGGGGCGGCCCCATCCCAGAGCCGCTGCAGCGCCGCCCGCTCGACGGCGGTGAGGGGCGCCAGGCTGAAGCACCGCTCCAGCACCGGCTGGGGGGGCAGCAGCAGGGCGGCGACGGCCGCCGGGAAGTCGGCCAGGGCCCGCTGCAGCTGGTCCCTGGGCAGGGGGGGCACCCAGCCCCCCGCCAGCAGGGCCGGCAGCAGGGGGGGCTCCAGGGCCTCCCCCAACCACTCCAGGGGGGGCTCCGGATGGGGGCCGGCTGGCCGCAGCAGCAGGTTCCAGGTGAGGGGGGAGCCGCTCTCGGGCAGCAGCACCTGCAGCCGGGGATCCCGGCGCAGCAGGCCCACCACCCGCTGGCGGGGCAGCACGGCGGCCTCGGCCTCACCGGTGAGCAGCAGGCTGAGCCCGTCCCTCTCGTCATAGGCCAGAGCGGCCCGCCGCAGCCGCCGCAGGCGCTCCGGGTCCTCCCCGACCAGGGCGATCGTCACCCGGGGGGAGGAGGGCAGCACCAGCCGACCGGCCAGGCTGGGGTCGAGCAGCAGATCCCAGCCCTCGGCCCGGCGCCGGGCCAGGTCGGGGCGGCTGCGCAGCACCAGGACCCAGGGGCCGTAGGACCAGGGGAAGGCCACCGGAGCGGCGCCGGCGGGGCCATGGAGCCGGGCCAGCGGGGCCGCCAGTGGCGTCAGCCGCTCGATCAGGGCCTGGGTGCCGATGGGCTGCAGGTCGGCGGGCCTGAGTTCGGCGGCCCAGCCGTCACTGAGCTGCAGCAGGCCCGTCCGGGCGGCGGACGCCCGGGCCAGCACCTGGGCGGGATCCTCCAGGAGCTGGCTGCGCCAGGGGTTCGGCAGGCGCCGGGCCCAGGCGGTGGGCAGGTCGCCGCGGCTGGCCAGCAGCAGCGTCTCCTGGCGGTCGCAGCCGGCCAGCAGGGTGAGGGCGGAGGCGGCGCCGAGACGCAGCAGGGTGCGGCGGCTGAGGCCTGGGGTCGACGGTGGGGGGAAGGGGGCACCCATCTAGCGGACCGTAGGCGGCGGCGGCCCCAGCAGGGTGGCGCAGGCCTGGTCGCAGAGGCGGGCGAGGGCCGGGGCGGAGCGGCCGCTGAGCTGCCAGAGCAGGGCCAGGCCCCCCGCCCCCACGCCCTCCTTCACATAGCCGCGCTCGTAGGCGGCCAGGGCCGGGTGGCAGGGATCGGGGAAGCGCAGGTCGGCCGCGAAGGCCAGGGGCTCCACCCCCCAGCGCTCGCCGATGCGCTGCAGCAGCAGGGCCAGGTCGCTGCCGGCCTCCTGGGCCACCCAGGCGGTCGTGCCCACGGCCGCGGCGGCGGCGACCGCCGGGCGCAGGGAGGGGGGCGCCAGGGCCAGGGCCAGGGCCAGCACCGCCGCCATCTGGCTGCCGCCCGCCAGCAGCACCGGCCGGCCGGCGGCGGCGGCCGCCAGCACCATGGCGGCCGCCAGGGGCTGCATCGGATCCCCCACGGCGGCGGCCACCCGGGCGGCACCGCCGTCGCCGCCCTCCAGGCCGGCCGCCGCCAGCCCCCGGGCCACCAGGGCCGCCTTGCGGCCGTGGTCAGGGTGGCGCAGGCTGCCGCTCACCAGCCCGTCGGCCGCCACCCCCAGCCCGCTCAGCACCGCCAGGGCCGTGCTGGTGCCCCCGGGCACGCATTCCGCCAGCAGCAGGGGGCGCCCCCCCGGCGCCAGGCGCTCGCCCCAGCGCCGGCCCAGAGCCAGCAGGGCCTCCAGCCGCCCCGGGTCGAGGGCCGCGCCCCCGCTCAGGCAGCGGGCCGGTCCGGCCCCCGCCGGCCCCGGCAGCCGCAGGTGAGCCACCGCCGGGGCCACCGGGCAGCCCAGGTCGACCACGAGGGAAACCAGGCCCAGCTCCCGCAGCACCACGTGGCTGATCAGGGCGGGGGACACCCCGGCGGGCAGGGGCGGCAGGGCATGGGGGCGCTCCCCGGCGGGTCCCAGCACCAGCAGTTCGGCGTCGGCCGCCGCCGTGCGGCGGCGGGAGGCGGGGGTGGCGCCGGCGGCGGAGATGCCGGGCACGGCGGCCGTGGCGGTGCCCGCCAGCAGGACCAGCACCTCCGCGTCACGCCACCCCTGGCGCCAGGGCCGGACCCAGGCCTCGGCGGCGGCGGCGGAGCCGGTGATCCGCCCCGGCTGGCTCAAAGGGGGTCGAGGGCCACCAGGCCACGCAGGGCCGGCGGCGGCTCACTGATCGGCTGGTCGAGCCGGGGGAAGATCCAGTAGGCGACGGCATGCAGCGCCAGCACCACGATCAGGTTCTGAAGCAGCACCAGCAGCAGGGCCGCGACCTGCACCTGGTCGAGGTCGAAGCCGCCCGCCAGACCCACCACCCCCGCCAGGCGGTCGAGCAGGTTGGCCGCAGCGGTGGTGATCACCACCCAGAGGTTTTCCCCCACCAGCACCGAGAGCACGGCCACCCGCACCAGGAAGCCGGCGGCGCCGATCAGGCCCCCCACCCCCAGGGTGAGCCACCAGCTGCTGCGGCGGCGCCAGCCCCAGCCCAGCCAGAGGGAGAGCAGGCCGTAGGGGAACAGCACCAGGGGCCCGCGGATCGGCCCCATCAGGGCCACCAGCAGCAGGGTCGTCACCACCACGCCCTCCACGGCGCAGCGCCAGCCATGGCGCAGCTGCAGCAGGGCCAGGGGCAAAGGCAGGGCGAGGCGGAACAGGGGACTGCCCACCGGCAGGTAATAGAGCGCCACCCAGAGCAGGGCGGTGGCGGCCGCCAGGTAGGCGGTGTCCATCAGCTGGCGCGCCTGGCGGTGGCTCAGCTGGCGCCGGAGGGGAGGGGTCATCGGGTCAGCGCGGCGCCGGCGCCGGTCGGGAGGTGGCGGGGGCGGTGCCGTTGGCGGCGCCCGCGGGGGTCTCGGCGGCCCCGGAGCCGGCCGGGGGCATGCGCTCGATCGTCTCCACCTCGAAGGGCACGCCGGCGGCCCGCAGGGCCTTGGTGACCACCTCGGCGGGGGCGGAGGGATCCGCCTGGGGCAGCCGGATGGTGACGCGGTAGGGGGCCGGCCGGACGGCCGGGGCCAGGGGCGGCGCCGGGGTGGCCCCGGTGGCCCCGGTGGCGCCGGCCGCCGGGCGGGGCGGCGGGGTCGCTCCACTCGCCGGGGGCTGCCTGGCAGCCGCAGGGGTGGGGGCGGCCGGGGAGGAGGCCGGCGGGGCCGGGGCGGTGGTGCGGGCGGGGGCGGCCGGGGCGGCGGGGGTCGCCGGGGCACGGGAGAAACTGCGGGACAGGGCGTCGCCGAAGGAGGTGCCGCCGCAGGCGGAGAGCAGCAGGGACAGGGTCAGCAGGGGTCCCGCCAGCGAGAGGGGGGGGCGGGGATGGGCCATCAGCTGGCCGCGGGCTTGATCACCCGCACGGCGCTGGCCCGCAGGCGACCGGACTTGGTGGTGGCGGGGGGCTTCTTGGCGGCGGTGGTGGTGCTTGCGGCCTTGGCGGCTGCGCCCCTGGTGGAGGGGGCCTTGGCGGCTCCCGTCTTGGCGGTCCCAGCCTTGGTGGTTCCCGTCTTGGCGGCGGTCTTCCGGGCGGCGGGCTTGGCGGCGGCCTTGGTGCCGGCCCGGGAGCGGGACGCCCCCTTGCCGCTGGCGGCCTTGGCGGCCAGCAGCTCCACCGCCTGCTCCAGGGTGAGGGTGTCGGCGGTGGTGCCCTCCGGCAGGGAGGCGTTCACCTTGCCCTGCTTGACGTAGAGCCCGTAGGGACCGTCGAACAGCTGGATGGCCTCCTCGGAGCCTTCGGGCACCCCCAGATCCTTCAGGGCCGTGCGGCCGCCGCGGCCCTTCTTGGGCATGGCCAGCAGCTCCAGGGCCCGGCTCAGCCCCACGGCCAGCACGTCGTCCTCGGCCTTGAGGGAGCGGTAGTCCTTCTCGCCCTTGCCCTTGTCGTGGACCACGTAGGGACCGAAGCGCCCCAGCCCGGCCTGCACCTTGCCGCCGTCGGGATGCTCCCCCAGGTGGCGGGGCAGCCGCAGCAGCCCCAGGGCATCCTCGAGGCTGAGGTCCTCGGGCTTGACGCCCTTGGGCAGGGAGGCCCGTTTGGGCTTGGGCACCTCCTCGCTCACCTGGCCGCGCTGGACATAGGGGCCGTACTGGCCGAACAGCAGGTACACCTGCTCGCCGGTCTCGGGGTCCTCGCCGAGGGACTCGGGCCCTTCGGCCTTCTGGCGCAGCAGCAGCTCCGCCTTCTCGGCGTCGAGGTCGGCCGGGGTGATCTCCTGGGGCAGGGTGGCCTTGAGCAGCTCCTCGCTACCGTCATCTGCCACCCGCTTGGTCTCCAGGTAGGCGCCGAAGCGGCCGATGCGCACCACGCAGGGCAGGCCCTCCAGCACCACCGTGCGGGAGATGCCGGGGTCGATGTCGCCCTCCCGCTGCTGCACCTGGGTCTCCAGGCCCTTCTCCCCCTTGTAGAAGTTCTCCAGGTAGGGCAGCCAGGACACCTTGCCGGTGGAGATCTCGTCGAGGGTGTGCTCCATCTTCGAGGTGAAGGCCGTGTCCACCAGGTCGGGGAAGTGCTCCTCCAGCAGGGCCGTCACGGCGAAGGCCGTGAAGCTGGGGGTGAGGGAGTTGTTCTGCAGGGTGGCGTAACCCCGGTCGACGATGGTGCCGATGATGCTGGCGTAGGTGGAGGGCCGGCCGATGCCCTCCTTCTCCAGGGTCTTGACCAGGGCCGCTTCGCTGTAGCGGGCGGGGGGCTGGGTCTGGTGGCCGAGGGCCTCGACGCCGCGGCAGACGGGCGCGTCACCGACGGCGAGCGACGGCAGCAGCACCTCCTGGCCCTCCAGCGCGGCATCGGGGTCATCGCTTCCCTCCACATAGGCACGGAAGAAGCCGGCGAAGTCGATGCGCTTGCCGCTGGCCCGGAAGGTGGCGCCCGCCGCCTCGATGTCGACGGCCAGCAGGGTGAGGCGGGCATCGGCCATCTGGCTGGCCACGGTGCGCTTCCAGATCAGTTCGTAGAGCGCCAGGTCGCGGCCGTCGAGGCCGGTGTCCTTCGGCGTGCGGAAGCTCTCGCCGGCGGGCCGGATCGCCTCGTGGGCCTCCTGGGCGTTGCGGGCCTTGGTGCTGAACTGGCGCGGCGCCGGGCTGAGGAACTCCTTGCCATACATGGCACCGACGCAGTTGCGGGCCGCCGTCAGGGCCTGGTCGGAGAGGTGCACCGAGTCGGTGCGCATGTAAGTGATGAAGCCCCGCTCGTAGAGGGCCTGGGCCGTGCGCATGGTGTCGCGGGCCGAGAGCCGCAGCTTCCGGTTGGCCTCCTGCTGCAGGGTGCTGGTGGTGAAGGGGGGCACGGGCTTGCGCACCGTGGGCTTCTCCTCCACCGCCGCCACCCGCCAGGGGGAGGTCTCCACGGCGGCCTTGAGGGCGGCCGCCTCGGCCTCGCTGAGCAGCTTCACCTTGCTGCCGCTCTTCAGGCCGCCGGTGGTCTCGTCGAAATCGGAGCCGCCGGCGATGCGCTCGGCCCCCACGTGGGTGAGCTTGGCCTCGAAAGGCGAGGCCGTCTGCTCCAGACGGGCCTTGAGATCCCAGTAACTGCCGCTGCGGAAGGCGCGACGGGCCCGCTCGCGCTGCACCAGCAGCCGCACCGCCACCGACTGGACGCGGCCGGCGGAGAGGCCCCAGGCGACCTTCTTCCACAGCAGGGGCGAGAGGGTGTAACCCACCAGGCGATCGAGGATGCGCCGGGTCTCCTGGGCATGGACCAGCTCCATGTCCAGGTCACGGGTCTGGTCGAGGGCGCGGCCGATCGCCTCCTTGGTGATCTCGTGGAACACCATCCGCTTCACCGGCACCTTCGGCCCGAGCAGCTGGAGCAGGTGCCAGCTGATGCTCTCGCCTTCCCGGTCCTCGTCCGTGGCCAGCAGCAGCTGGTCGGCATCCTTGAGGGCGTCCTTGAGCTCCTTCACCACCTTTTTCTTGTCCTTCGGCACCACGTAGAGGGGTTCGAAGCCGTTGGCGGTGTTGACACCGAGGTTGGCCCACTTCTCGCCCTTGTGGGCGGCCGGAATCTCGCTGGCGTTGTTGGGGAGATCGCGCACGTGGCCCATCGACGCCTCCACCCGGAAGGTCTTGGGCAGGAACGCCCGGATGGTGCGTGCCTTGGTGGGGCTCTCGACGATGACCAGGGTGTGGGCCACGGGAAGGCGCGATACCGCTTCCTTCTTTATCGCATCGACGGGCCCGGCGGGTATCCGGGCACCAGACCGCCCCTCCAGATGGCGGCTACAGTCCGCCACATCGCGCGCCTACCCGAACCCTGTGGCCGACCTGTTTCTGGCAGCAGCGAGCTCCGTCACCCCTGCCGCCACCACCGCCGCTTCCGCCGCCGATGCGATCGCCTCGGGTCTGGGCACCGGCGCCCTGGCCCTGCAGCTGAACGCCGGGGCGATCGCGCCGGAGGCGGCCGTGCTGCTGACCCTGGTGGTCTGTCTGGTGGTCGACCTGGCCGGCGAGAAGGCCGCAAGCCGCTGGGTGCCGCCCATCTGCTACGGCGGTCTGGGCGCCTCCCTGGTGCTGCTGGCCCTGCAGTGGAACAGTCCGCTGGAGCCCTCCTTCCTGGGCTCCTTCCTGGCCGACAACCTGGCCATCGCCTTCCGGGCGGTGGTGGCCGCCTCCACCCTGATCTCCCTGCTGCTGAGCTGGCGCTACGTAGAGCGCAGCGGCACGCCCATGGGCGAATACGCCGCCATCCTGCTGGCCGCCACCCTCGGGGCCATGTTCCTGTGCGGCTCCACCGATCTGGTCAGCATCTTCATTTCCCTGGAAACCCTCTCGGTCGCCAGCTATCTGCTGGCGGGCTACATGAAGCGGGATGCCCGCAGCTCCGAGGCGGCCCTGAAGTATCTGCTGGTGGGATCGGCCGCCGCCGCGGTGTTCCTCTACGGCGCCTCGCTCCTCTACGGCCTCAGCGGCGGTGCCACCAGCCTGGCCACCATCGGCCTGGCCCTGCAGACCAGCGCCTCGCCGATCACGGCGCTGGCCCTGGTGTTCGTGCTGGCCACCGTGGCCTTCAAGATCGCCGCCGTGCCCTTCCACCAGTGGACCCCCGACGTATATGAGGGGTCCCCCACCCCGGTGGTGGCCTTCCTGTCGGTGGGCTCGAAAGCGGCCGGTTTCGCCCTGGCGGTGCGGCTGCTGGTGGGCTGCTTCGAGAGCTTCGATGCCCAGTGGAAATTCCTGTTCACCGTGCTCGCGGTGTTGAGCATGGTGCTGGGCAACGTGGTCGCCCTGGCCCAGACCTCGATGAAGCGGATGCTGGCCTACAGCTCCATCGGCCAGGCGGGGTTTGTGATGATCGGCCTGGTCTGCGGCACCGAGGACGGCTTCTCGGCGATGGTGCTGTACATGGCCGCCTATCTGTTCATGAACCTGGGCGCGTTCGCCTGCATCATCCTCTTCTCCCTCCGCACCGGAAGCGACCGCATCGCCGACTACGCCGGCCTCTATCAGAAGGATCCCCTGATCACCCTGGGGCTGAGTCTCTGCCTGCTCTCCCTCGGCGGCATCCCGCCGATGCTCGGCTTCTTCGGCAAGATCTACCTCTTTTTCGCCGGTTGGGCCGACCACCAGTACCTGCTCGTCGTGGTGGGCCTGGTCACCTCCGTGGTGTCGATCTACTACTACATCTCGGTGATCAAGATGATGGTGGTGAAGGAACCCCAGGAGGCTTCCGATGTGGTCAAGGCCTATCCCGCCATCACCTGGAACCTGGCCGGCATGCAGCCCCTGCGGGCTGCGCTTGTGGGCTGTGTCGTGATCACCGCCGTCGGCGGGGTGCTCTCCAGCCCCCTGTTCGACTGGGCCAGCTCCACCGTGGCCGGCACCCCGATCCTGCAGCAGGCCATCGCCGCCAGCGCCATCGCCCCGCTGGGCTGAGTCGGGGGCAGATTTCCCTAGCCTGGCGGCCATGGAGTCCCTCCCCCCACCGGTGGCCGAGCTGGTCCACGTCTCGAAGGTCTACGGCAGCGGCGACACCGAGGTGCGCGCCCTCGACGACCTCTCCCTGATCGTCCAGAAGGGCGACTACCTGGCGGTGATGGGGGCCAGCGGCTCCGGCAAGAGCACGGCGATGAACATCCTCGGCTGCCTCGACCGTCCCAGCTCCGGCAGCTACCGGCTCAACGGCACCGATGTCGACAGCCTCGACGACGACGAACTGGCCGACCTGCGCAACCAGCAGCTGGGCTTCGTCTTCCAGCAGTTCCACCTGCTGCCCCAGCTGAGCGCGATCGACAACGTGATGCTGCCGATGATCTACGCCCGTGTCCCCAAGGAGGAGCGGCGACGGCGGGCCCTGGCGGCCCTCGATCGGGTGGGCCTCTCCCACCGGCTGGAGAACAAGCCCAACCAGCTCTCCGGGGGCCAGCAGCAGCGGGTGGCCCTTGCCCGGGCGATCATCAACGACCCGGCCATGCTGCTGGCCGACGAGCCCACCGGTGCCCTCGACTCCCACACCACCGAGGAGGTGCTGAGCCTGTTCGGCGATCTCAATGCCCAGGGGATCACCATCCTGCTGGTGACCCACGAAACCGAGGTGGGCGCCAGGGCCGACCGGGTGGTGCACTTCCGCGACGGCCGCATCAGCGCCTGAGGCGCCCTCAGCCCGGCGTCGGGCGGGCGGTGGGGGGCACGCTCAGCCGCTCCCCGGGCAGGGGCAGCGGGGAGCGGGGACGCTCCAGAGTGGCGATCAGCTGACCCATCAGCAGGGCCACCGCGTCGGTGGGGCCGCTGCCGTCGGCACTGGCCAGGCCGGCGAACAGGCCGCCGCCCGGATCGAGGTCGCCGGGGTCGGTGGCCACCCAGCCGCCGTCCTGGGGCAGGCGCAGCTCGAAATGCAGGTGGGGGCCGGTGCTCAGGCCCGTGCTGCCGACCCGGCCGATCACCTCGCCCTGGCGCACCATCTCGCCGTCCTTGACGTAGAGCTCGGAGAGGTGGCCGTAGAGGGTGCGACGCCGGGGCCGGTCGTGCTCGATCTCCACCGCCAGGCCGTAGCCGCCGGCCAGGCCGCTGCTGACGACGCGCCCGGAGAGGGCGGCCACCACCGGGGTGCCCTCGGGCGCCGCCAGATCACGGCCGGCGTGCATCAGCCAGCTGCCCAGGACCGGATGCAGGCGATAGCCGAAGCCGCTGGTGGTGACGGCCGAGCCGATCAGGGGGAACAGCAGCCGCTGGTTGCCGTTGCCGACGATCGGGGCGGGTCGGGGGGTGACGCGGAACACGTCGGTGAGGCGGAAGCTGCCGCCGGCACCGGTGAGCAGGGCGCTGACCGGCACGGTGATCGGCGGCAGGGGGGAGGCGTCGAAGCCGAAGCCGCCGAAACCGGCCCCGCGGCCCCCGGCCACCAGATCCCCCTCGCCCAGGCCGTCGCTGAGGCCATCCTTGCGGCCGCGGCCGATGATGATCACGCCGGTGCTGCACTCCTGGGCCGAGAGGGCGCCGGCCCTGCAGGCCCGGGTTCGGGTGGCGGCCTCCTGCGGCGACAGCAGCGAGCCGCGCACCCGCACCCGCTCGGCGGGGGTGACGACCCCCTCCCGCACCAGGGCATCGAGGGAGGCGTCGAAGCGGCGGGGCGGCTCCGGCCGGCGCTCCGCCGTTCCGGGCCGCAGGGTGGCCGGGGGGGCTTCCCCGGTGACCGGGGGCGGGGGGGCCAGGGGCTGCACCGGGGTCTGGAACTCGGGGCGGGTCACCGGCGCCGCGATCCGCACCGAGGGACGCTGCACCGGCGTCGGCGCCGGGGCCGGGGCCGCCTGATCCGCCGGCTCGAGGGCGGGAACCGCCTGGGCGAGCACCAGCGGCATGGCCAGCCAGGAGGCGGCAGCGCCGGCGCCGAGCGCCGTCAGGACGGTGAGGGGCTGGGAAGCCATGTCAGGGAGGGACACCGGGGGGCGTGCAGGGGGACGACCCGGCGCCGGAATTGCCGAAGACCAGTGTACGGGGGGTCTTCATCCGGCGCCGAAGCCGCGGTGCAGCACCCGCTCGGCGCTGCCGGCCACCAGGCGCAGGCCACCGTCGGCCGCCAGCCCGGCGGGCCACCAGTCGATGCCATCGAGGTGGATCGGACCATTGGGAAGATGCAGGCGCCGCTCCGCCTGCCGGCAGACCTCCTGGGGCCGCCCGGCCCAGGCCATGGCCCACTCCAGGGCCGCCAGCACCTCCCCGACCCAGTGCCGGGGATCGGCACAGCCGGCTCCCAGCAGCTCCGCCAGGGCCACACCACCCTGAGGCGCCCGGTTGCTGGCGTTGAGCCCCACCCCCACCCGGGCCCAGCGGCAGGAGCCCCCCCGCAGCCGCAGACGGGGCAGCAGGCCCGCCAGCTTCCGGGGGCCACCCGCGCCGGGCAGCAGCAGGTCGTTGGGCCACTTGAGCCGCACCGGCAGGCCCCGGGCCTCCAGCCGCAGGCAGAGTCCCACCGCCACCGCCAGGCCGGGGGCCGCGGCCGTCGCCGCTTGCGCCGGCCAGGGCAGGGCCGCACTGAGCCAGACCCCCCCGGCCGGGGAACACCAGGGCCGGCCCTGCTGGCCGCGGCCGAAGCGCTGCCGGCGGGCGATCACGGCCCGGGGGGCCAACAGCGGCCTGTCGCCGGCCAGCCGCGGATCCCGGGCCAGCCAGCGGTCCAGTTCCGTTTCGGTGCTGGCGCACACCGGCAGCCACCGCAGCCGCCAGGGGGCCAGCTCCGGCGGGGCCTCCGTGCCCGCCGTGGGGCGCCGCCGCCGGGCCCCGATCGCGCCGATCAAAACCGCCGCAGCCAGTCGCCGATGCGGGCCGCACCGGCCTCCAGCTCGCCGGCCGGGTGCACCAGGGCCAGCCGCTGCCACCCCTCACCGCCGGGGCCGAAGCCGTTGCCGGGGGTGAGGCAGACGCCGGTGCCCTCCAGCAGGGCGGCGCAGAAGCGTTCCGAGTCCAGACCCCGCTCCCGTGCCACGGCGGGGATCTGCAGCCACAGGTAGAGGGCCATCGACGGCAGGCGCACCGGCCAGCCCTGGGCCTCGAGGGCGGCGGCCATGCGGTCACGGCGCTCGCGGTAGACGCCGCGCAACTGCCGGGGCCAATGGGGGGCCTGCTCCAGGGCGGCGATGGCGCCGGCCTGCAACGCCAGGGACTGGTTGAAATCCACCACCCCCTTGAGCTGGCGCAGGGCGGTGATCAGCTCGTCGGCGCCGATGGCGAAAGCCAGCCGGTAGCCGCCCAGGCACCAGCTCTTGGAGAAGGAGAAGAACTCGATGCCGCAGCGGCGCCAGTCGGGATGGCGCAGCAGGGCGGGGGCCTCCCCCTCCAGGGCCAGATCCACGTAGGGGTTGTCGTGGGCGAGCACCACGTCATGACGCAGGGCCCGCTCCACGGCCCCATCCAGCCAGGCCTGCTCTCCGGTGGTGGCGGTGGGGTTGTGGGGGAAGCCCAGCACCATCAGCGAGAGGTCCTGCCACTGGCTGGGGGACAGCCGGTCGAAGTCGGGCCGCCAGCCGGCGTCGGCGTCGAGGGGCAGCAGCACCGGTTCGGCACTGGCCAGATGCAGCCCCCCCCGATGGGAGGGGTAGTAGGGGTCGAGCAGCAGGGCCCGATCGCCGGGGTTGAGCACCGCCAGCGGCAGGTGGGCGGTGCCCTCCTGGGAGCCCACCAGCAGCAGCACCTCCGTTTCCGGGTCCACGGCCACGTCGAACCGTCGCCGCGCCCAGGCCGCCACCGCTTCCCGGAAGGGCAGGGTGGCGGCATGCAGGCAGTAGGAGGCGCTCTCGGGCCGGCTCAGGCCGGCGGCGATGGCCTCGAGGGCCACAGCGGGCGGCTGGAGGTCGGTGGAGCCGAGGGAGAGATCCAGCAGCGGCGGCAGGGGCGCCCCATCCGGGCCGTGGCCGGCGGCGGCCCGGGCGCTGTAGGCGGCCTTGCGCTGGTCGTTGCGGGCGAAGACGCCGCTGCCGAGCCGCGACAGGCGCTCAGAGATGGGCATCCAGGAAAGCCTTCAGCTGGGACTGGGCCATGGCACCTTCGTGGCGGGCCAGTTCCTGGCCGCCGCGGAACAGGATCAGGGTGGGGAGGCCCTGCACCTTGAGGCTGTCGCGGCTGACGGGATTGGGGTCGGCCTCCAGCTTGCCGACGGTGAGGGCGCCGCCGGGGGCGTCGGCATAGGCCGTGGCGGCCCAGGTCATCAGGGGGGCCATCAGCCGGCAGGGGCCGCACCAGGGAGCCCAGACGTCGACCAGCACCGGGCCCGGCACCTCCAGGACCGAGGCCTGGAAGGTGGCATCGGTGAGGTCGAGGACGGGGGAGTCGACGTCGGCGGGCACGGCGGTCGGGACAGCGGTGGCCCGATTGTATGAATTCAGAGCTTGTCGATGGACTGGCGCAGTTCCTCGAGCTCGGCGTTCACCTCGGCCACCTTGACCGGCTCCAGCTGGGGGGCCGGGCCGCCCTCCATGGGCAGGGAGATGGGGGTCTTGCCGCCTTCGAGGCGGGTCTTGAGGGCCGCCAGTTCGTCATCGACGTCGCTGCCCTCGAGGGCGGCGAACTGGCTTTCGAGATCGGCACCGGCCAGCTCGGCGGCGGCCTGGCTGCGGGCCTCCATGTTGAGCACCTTCTCCTCCATCTGGTCGAAGGCGGCCATCGAGCTGTTGGTGCTCAGGCTGCCCACGGCGTTCTGGAGCTGCTCCTGGGCCTGGGCCGCCTGGGCACGGGCCTTGAGCATGTCCTTCTTGGTCTTGGCCTCGGCGATCTTGCCCTCGAGGGCGGTGAGGCTGCGCTTGAGGGTGTCGACCTGGGAGGCCTGGCCGTTGAGCTGGGCGTTGAGGGCGGTGGCGGTGTCCTGGTAGGTCTTGCGGCGGGAGAGGGACTCGCGGGCCAGGTCCTCCTCCCCCTTCTTGAGGGCCAGCTCGGCCCGCTCATACCAGGTGCGGGCCTGGGCTTCGGCCTGCTCGGCCTGGTTCTGCAGCCGCTTCTGGCTGGCGATGGCGGTGGCCACGGCTTGGCGCAGCTTGACCAGGTCGGCCTGCATGTCGGCCACGGACTGGTCGAGGATCTTGGCCGGATCCTCCGCCTTGCTCACCAGATCGTTGAGGTTGGCGCGCAGAAGACGGCTCAGCCGATCGAAGAAACCCATGGAGGCGGGGCCAGTGCAGAAATCGAGCGTAGCCAGAACCGGCCACCCGGTCTTCCCCGGCGATCAGCGGATTGCCGCACCCACACCCGAGCCTGGGGCCCTCAGCTGTTGCGGCGCCGGGCGTGGGCCTGCAGCTTGAGGGCGTAGTCGCCCATGCAATGGTCGGCGACCACCGCCTTGCCCCTGGTGAGCAGGAAGCGGCGGACCACGACGCAGAAACGCCAGAACGCGTCCGGGCTCATCACCACCTTCAGGTCCCGGAAGGGGATCTGCTGGTCATCCGGGAGGTTGGCGGCGTCGGAGAGGAACACCACGCTGCCGGCATGGGTGTAGCCGAAGAGGTTCCGCCGCAGGAACTCGGCGATCCGGAAGGTGCCGTTGATGGGAATCAGCCGAATCAGACTCAGCAGGATCAGCAGGCTGTAGCCGAAGGGGATGCGGGTCACCCCGTCGGCGGCATTGACGATCCGGTAGATGGGCGTCCGGATCGGGGCGAAGAAAGCGTCATCGCCGGCCCGGGGGCAGCCGAAGGTGTAGGTGGCGCCGGTGCTGTCGGAGCCGAGGTAGCGGGTGGCCACCAGGGCCAGGGCGCCGCCGAGGGAATGGCCGGTGATGTATAGGGGGGCACCTGGATGGCGCGCCAGGGCGGCCTGCAGGGGGGCGCGCACCTTGTCGAAGGCGGCGAGGAACCCGGCATGGGCCCGGCCGCCGCCGGGGGCCGCCACCAGGTGGGCCCGCAGATCGGCGCTGATGTCGTGGATGCTGGTGACCTGGGTGCCCCGGAAGGCCAGCACGAGCATGGCGTCGGGCCCCCGGCCGGAGGGGAGGTTCAGGCGGACCAGGATCGCCTCGCTGCCCTGCACGGCGATGCCCTCGAGCAGTTCGAAGCCGGCCTTTTCCAGGGCCGAGACCACCACCCCGTCCACCGTCTGGCCGTTCTCGATGGCGGCCGCCACCAGGGCCCGCACCACCGACTCCCCCCGCTGGCTGCGGGCCGACTCGAGGATGCGGAGCACGAGCTCGTCGATCCGGATCTCGGCGGGAAGCTTCTCGTAGACCAGCCGGGCGATCTCCGCCAGCAGCCAGGCGGTGCGGTCGGAATAGGCGGCGCGGAGGACCGGGACCTGGCGGATCAGGGTGGGATCGTCGAAGTAGCCGGCCATGGCGATGCCCCGGGGATGGAGGTTCTCCGGGTCCCAGCCTTGCCCAGCGGCCTGCCCCGTCAACCCGGGAACGGGTTTCCATCACCGGCCGAAGCACGCCTTAGCGTGGCTTCATGGAACCTTCCCGGTCCCGCCAGCGCCGCGCCTCCGAGCCAAGCAGCTCCCGCAGCAGCTCCCGTCGCCAGCGCGTCGAGGCGGTGCAGACCCGGCAGGTGGGCAACGTCGCCCTGCTGATACCGCCCGCCCGGCCGCCGGCCAGTGCCCTGGCCAGCTGCCTGGACAACCTCCAGCAGGAGTGGCGCCGCGACGGCCATCTGGCCGCCCTTTGGCGGGACTGGCCACGGATCGCCGGGCCCCAGCTGGCCCCCCACTGCCGTCCCCTGCAGCTGCAGGGGGGCCTGCTGACGGTGGGCGCTGCGCCGGGGCCCTGGCTGCAGGCCCTGCAATACAACCGCCACCAGTTGCTGGGGTCGCTGCGGGGCGCCGGCTTCAGCGTCCGGGACGTGCGGGTGCAGCAGCACCACCCCGGCGCCTCCGCAACGCCCGGCAGCCTCAGCGAGGCGGAGGTATGGGCCGTCCATCCCAGCCGCTGCGACGTGCACGGCCTGGCCGACTGCCCCGCCTGCGGCCGGCCGGCGCCGGCCGGGGAGATGGCCCGCTGGGGCCACTGCAGCTTCTGCCGCCGCGCCGATCTGGCCTGAACGGCCTGGCCCGGGGCCGGGCGCTCAGGGGAGGGGGTGGGCAGGGGAGAGGTGGTCGTCCCCGGGCCCGAACAGCGCCCGCCAGGCCGCCTCCTGCGCCGCGGCGGCCTCGCTTCCCTCGAGGGGGAATCCGGGCAGGAAGTCCTTGTCGGCGGCGGGCTCGTAGGGCCCCTGCTTGATCTCCATCATCACGGCATCGGGCGAGAGGGCCACCAGGGTGTGGATGACCCCCTCGGCCAGCTCGATGCCGCGCAGGGGGCCGGCGGCGCTGATCCGCTCCCGCTGCAGCACCCGTCCCTTGGCATCGAGCAGCAGCAGCCCCACCGCCCCCTGCAGCACGAGGAAGCACTCGAAACCGTCGCCGGGCTGCGCGCGCCGATGGCGGTGGGGCCGCACGTAGGTGCCGGGCTGCAGCACGTTGAGAAAGCGCTGCACCCGGTCACTGGGGGCGTGGAAGTTGTGGTTGCGGCGCCGGCGGGGGGAGCCGGCGGCGGCGGCGGCCACCGCATCGAAGAGGTCCTGGTCGATGCGCTGGAGCGGGGACGGGGCGGCGGAGTCCATCGCAGGGGCGGCGGGCGCCCCGGGGTCTACCTGTCCGGGGCGGCGGCCCATAGATTGTGCGTCCCTCCAACGGCATGGACGTCATGGGTGCTCCGCGGGTGTCCTGGCAGGCGGCCGCATCGCTCGTTCTTCTGCTCGGCACCGGTCAAGCCCTGCCGGCCCTGGCGGCGGCGGCCAAACCGGGCGCCAAGCCGCCGGCGCCGATCGTCACCTACACGATCGAGGCCACCACCACGACGGGGATGGGGGCGATGGGGGGCGCCGGCATGCTGCAGATGATGCTGGGGGGGCGTCCGGCCATGGGCGCCAGCAGCCGCCAGCTGGAGCTGCGGCTGCAATCACCGCAGACCGCCGCCAACCCCAACGCCGAGCACCGCATCCCGGCCGCCATGGCCATGGGGACCGCCCTGCCGCTGACGAGCGGAGCCGCCAGCCCCGGGCAGCTCGGCCGGGAGTGGAAGGAGGAGGACATCCCCGAGGCCAAGGGCCGGCTGCTGCTCTTCCGCGGTTGCGGCGAGAGCGCCGGCGCCGGCCAGCCCGAGATCATCACCCTGCAGGGACTGACCACGGAGCAGCGACGCCAGGTGCTGTCGGGGCTGAAGCGGCTGGGAACCGCCACCGGCCCCACGGGCACCTCGGGCCGCTGGCCGTCGGGCGAGGCGGCCCCCGCGGTGCCGCCGCAGGCCTCCCTGGTGGGGACCCATCTGGTGACCGGCAACTACGCCCCGGAGATCCGCTTCCAGGTGGGCAGCGGCCACGACTTCCTGGCCCCGGTGAAGCTGACGAGCACCCCGGCCGGGGGCGCCCAGCGGCTGAGCTGGCCGACCATCCCCACCGCCCTCGGCTACCAGGCGACGGCCACGGGCATGGGTCGCCAGGAGGGCGACATCGTCATGTGGACCTCCAGCGAGCTGCCGATGGCCGACAGTGCCGTGCCGGATGACCTGCGGGCCCCGGAAGCGGCCCGGCTGGTGCAGCGCGGCGTGCTGCTGGCCCCGGAGCGCACCACCTGCACGGTGAGCGCCCAGGCCATGGCGGCCATGGGGGCGGCGATGGTGAGCTTCACCGCCTACGGCGACACCCTGCTGCTGAGCAGCCCCCAGGGCAGCCCCGCCTGGCGGCTCAGCCTGGAGCGCCGCTCCACCGCCACCCGGCTGCTGGGGGACGGCATGGAGCGCCTCGATCCGGGCTCCGGCGCGGGCCAGGAGGCGCCGGCTCCCCAAGGTGGTGGCTTCAACCTGTTCAAGCTGTTCTGATCGCTGCCGCGCCCGTTCCCCGATGGAACGGCCAGGGCATCGCCGTCACCGGCCCCGGCGCCCCTGGCTGAAGCTGAGCGTGCCGCCGGGTCCGACCTCGATCCGGACCCCTTCCCCGTACTGGCTGTTGGTGACATAACCCTCCTCGGCCCGCAGGCCGGTGCCGTCCGCCAGCTCGCCCTCGATCACGAAACTCGCATCGGAGACGATGCGGAAGGAGCGGCTGACCGTCTCCCCAGGAGCGATCGGCCCGAACCTCAGCGTCTCCCAGGGCAGGGACACCTGCAGGGACCTGATCGTGCGACCGCTCCTGTTGACGACCGTGAGGACGTTGCGGGTGTGCTCCCGGAACGCCACCCCGGTGCCGATGGCCGCCGCCAGGCCCGCGGCCACCGCCAGTGCCAGGAACGAGCGTCGCGGGAGTCGGGACATCGAGCTCACTCTGGCAAGCCCGGAGCCGGCGGCCCGGGGCCCGGCCTCCGTAGCCTTGACCCGCTCGGCACCCTTCCGGCACCCGCAGGAGTCCGCCCTTGGCTGCAGCGCGCCACATCCTCCTGACCGGCGGCAATTCCGGCATCGGCTTTGAGGCGGCGGTGATCCTCTGCCGGGCCGGCCACCGGCTCACCCTGCCCTGCCGGGACCGGGCCAGCGCCGAGGCGGCCGCACGCCGGGTGCTGGAGCGGGCCGGCACCGGCACCCCCCCCCGCCGCCTCGGTCTGCGACCTGGCGGATCTGGAGAGCGTGCGCTCCTGTGCCGCCGCCCTGCGGGCCCAGGGGACCCCCATCGACACCCTCGTGCTGAACGCCGGCCTGCAGTACGCCGGCGCCAGCGAACCGCGCCGCACCGCCCAGGGCCATGAGCTCAGCTTCGGGGTGAACCATCTGGGCCATTTTCTGCTGGCGCAACAGCTGCGGCCCCTGCTGGCGGCGGGCCGATCGCCGCGGCTGGTGGTCACCGCCAGCGAGGTGCACGACCCCACCACGGCGGGGGGCAAGGTGGGGGCGCCGGCGGGCCTGGGCGCGCTGGCGGGCCTGGTGCCGGGCCAGGGCACCACGATGGTGGACGGCTCGGCTCCGTTCAGTGCCGACAAGGCCTACAAGGACAGCAAGCTCTGCAACGTGCTGTTCGCCCGCGAGTTCGCCCAGCGGCTGGAGGCGCAGGGCACACCCTGGCCCGTCCTGGCCTGGAGCCCCGGGCTGGTGATCCCGCCCACCAGCACAGGCGGCTTCTGGCGCTACAGCCGCCAGTCCAACGAGCTGGGCCAAAGGCTGTTCGCCCTGGCGGCCCGCTCGCTGCTGCGCCTCACCGAAAGCGTCGAGAACGCCGGGGCCCTGCTGGCCGCCCTGGCCAGCGATGACGCCTACGCCGCCAGCGGCTTCACCTACCACCGCAACCGCGTCACGGCTCCGGGCCGGCACGTGTTCGAGGCCACCGCCACCAGCGCCGAAGGCCAGGACGCCGATCTGGCCCGGCGGCTCTGGGAGGCGAGTGCGTCCCTGGTGGGGGTGGGGGCGGATTGGCCGTGAGCGGCCGGCCCGAGCGGCTGCTGTTCCTCCCCGGCGCCTCGGGCGACACGGCCTTCTGGCGCCCCCTGGAGCAGCGGCTGGCCTGCCACGCCGAGCGGCTGCACCTGGGCTGGCCCGGCTTCGGTGCCACCCCGCCCCGGCCGGGGGTGGAGGGCTTCGACGACCTGCTGACCCTGGTGCTGGAGCCGCTGGATCGCCCCTGCGCCCTGATCGCCCAGTCGATGGGCGGGGTGCTGGCCCTGCGGGCCGCCCTGGCCCGGCCCCGCTGGGTGACACATCTGGTGCTGGCCGCCACCTCCGGCGGCCTGCCGATGGCCGAGCTGGGGGCCGCCGACTGGCGGGCCGGCTTCCGCACCAGCCTGTCCCACCTCCCCGACTGGTTCGCCACGGAAACGACCGACCTCTCCGGGCACTTGGCGGAGGTCGCCGCACCCACCCTGCTGCTCTGGGGCGATGCCGACCCGTTCAGCCCGGTGGCCGCGGGGGAGCGCCTGGCCATGCTGTTGCCCGATGCCCGTCTGCACGTGATCAACGGCGGCGACCATGATCTCGGCCTGCATCACGCCGGGCGGCTGGCACCGCTCATCGACGCCCACCTCACCCCACCATGAGCAAGACCACCAGCACGTACTGGAATCCGCTGGCGCCGGAGCAGGCCCATCGCTGGCGCTGGCTGGAGGGGCTGGAGGGCCAGGTGCAGGAGCTGGTGCTCAGCGAGGATCCTGCCACCGGGGAGATCACCCGCCTCACCCGCTTCCTGCCCGGGGCCGACACCACCGCCTTCGGGGGCAAGGCCCACCCCTTCCCCGAGGAGATCTTCATCGTCAGCGGGCGCCTGTTCGATGGGGCCTTCGGGATCTGGCTGGAGAGCGGGCACTACGCCAGCCGGCCGCCGGGGGAGCTGCATGGACCTTTTCGCAGCGAGGAAGGCTGCCTGGTGCTGGATGTGTCCTTTCCCCAGCGGGGTGGGGAAGGAGCGTCATGAAAGGGTCGTCATGAGGGGTGCCGGCGCAGACCCTGGAGCTCATCCTCCAGCGCAGCGATCCGCTCCTGCAACGGCCGCAGCTGGGCTTCCAGCTCCGCGGCCGTGAACCGGGGAGTGATGAACTGGGGGCAGTTCCAGTCGAAGGCCTCCACCCGGATGAGGAAGAGGCGCTCCACCTCCCCGGCAGCCTGCGGTCCCAGCTGCTCCGCCAGCCGGGGGTCATCAGCGGGCGGCACCACCTCGGCTTCCCCGTCGATCTTGAGCCGGCGACGGGCGGGGTAATCCATCAGGAACAGGGCCACCCGCGGATCCCGGCGCAGATGGCCGGCAGTGAGCAGCTGGCGATTGCCGCCGTAATCGGCGAACCCCAGGGTGCGCTCATCGAGCACCGTCAAGAAGCCCACCGGCCCGCCCCGGTGCTGCAGGTAGGGGGCACCCGCTTCGGTGAGGCTGGCCAGATAGAAGCTGTCGCGGGCGCTGATGAAGGCGGTCTCCCTGGCACTGAGGCGATCGGACGACGGGGCCGGGGGTACGCCCTGGCTCTGGCCATAGGCCTGGAGCTGGGCCTCACCCACGGCGGGGGTGAGATGGCGGTGCAGGTAGTGCTGGCTCATGGGGGATGGCTCCGTTCAGGCCTCCAGGCCCTTCATGGGCACGTAGCCCGGCAGCGCCTTGATCCGCCTGATCCAGGCAGAAACGTTGGGATAGGGGGCCAGATCGATGCCGCCGTCCGGGGCCAGGGCCACGTAGGGGAACACGGCGATGTCGGCGATGGTGGGGCGCTCCAGCTCCAGCCACTGCCGGTGGGCCAGGTGCCGCTCCAGCTGGTCGAGGAGGAAGGCGGCCTTCTCGGTGGCCCGCTCGATGGGGATCGCCTTGACGCCGAACAGATGGTGCAGCCGGGCACTTTCCGGCCCCTGGCGCACCTCACCGGCGGCGGTGGAGAGCCAGCGCACCACCCGGGCCTGGCCGAGGGGATCGGCGGGCAGCCACTGGCCATCCCCCTGGCGGGCCGCCAGATAGAAGAGGATCGCCTGGGCATCGGCGAGGGTGGGGCCGTCTGCTTCGAGCACGGGCACCTGGCCGAAAGGATTGAGGGCAAGGAAGGCCTCCCCCTTGTGCTCGCCGGCCATCAGATCGACGCGGACCCACTCGTAATCGAGCCCGAGCAGTTCCAGGAGCAGGCGCACCTTGTAGCTGTTGCCGGAGAGTTCGTGGCCGTGGAGCTTGAGCATCGGATCGAGGGGATGGGGGCCGGGGGATGCGGACAGACTGAGTAGACAGACCGGTCTGCGCATCCAAAGGTAGCAGACCTTTCTGTCTACTCACTAGATTGGGAGGACAGCAGCGAACTCCATGCCAGCGAGCGGCGCCACCACCAGGTCCTCCGCCAAGCGGGACGCGCTGCTGGACACGGCTGAGGGGCTCTTCGCCCGCCACGGCTACCGGGCCGTGGGCATCGACACGGTGCTGGCCGAGGCCGGGGTGGCCAAGATGACCCTCTACAAGCACTTCCGATCCAAGGAGGAGCTGATCGCCGCCGTGCTGGAACGCCGCAGCAACGCCATCGCCGCGGGGCTGGCCAAGCGGATCGCCGCGGCGCCGGAGGACCCCGGGGCGCGCCTGCTGGCGGTGTTCGACTGGCTGGAGCAGGCGGTGCGCTCGCCGCAGTTCCATGGCTGCCTGTTCATCAAGGCCGCCAGCGAGTACCCCGAGGCTGAGGATCTGCCCCGGCAGGCGGCCGAGGCCTTCAAGGGGGGTTGCCGCGACCTCCTGGAGGGTCTCTGCCGCGATCTCGCCGTCGCCGACCCGGAGGGTCTGGCCCGCCAGTTGCAGTTGCTGTTCGAAGGCGCCCTGGCGGTGGCCTTCCTGCAGCGCACTCCCCTGGCCGCCACCGATGCCCGCCGAGCCGCCGAAGCCCTGCTGGCTTCCGCCCCGCCAGCGGGCCAGGCCGCCGGTGGCCTCCGCTGACAAGCCGCGGCGGGCGCCCTACCAACGGGGGACCGCCGGGACCGTTGCGCTGATGGCCAGAAACCGCCGCCGCTGGCCGGCCCTGCTGGCGGCCGCCCTGCTGCTGCCGGTCGCCCCCGCCGCCGCCGCGCCCCTGCCCCGCCGCCTCGGCGCGTGCAGCCCGACGTTCATCCGGGAGATCCTCTACCGGCTGAGTGCCGCTGACGCCCACGGCGTCCAGATCCCCATCGCCGGCTCCGGCTCCGCCGTCAGCTACACCAACGGGGGCTACCAGGTTTCCTACGACATGGTGCCGGCGATCCACAGCAGCCGGGAAGGGGATCCGGTGGAGCTCTGTCTGAGCTTCGTGCCGGATTGCAGCGGGGCTCCCCGCGGCGACGGGCGCGGCCGCGTCTACCGGGCCCGCAACCTGCGCACCGGCGGCACCTGGACCTTGCCGGACAGCCAGCACAGCTGCGGCGGCGCCTGAAGCGGCCGTCACTGTGCTGGCTCCAACCCTGCCATTCGTCAGTTGCGGCGGCCGCCCCGTTGGCGGGAGGGTGGGCGCCACCGCAGGACACGCTGCCCATGCTCCCCTGGTTCCTCGCCGCCATCACCCTGGCGGTGGCGGTGCTCACGGCCTTTCCCCTGGGCCGCCACCTCTGGCAGGTCTTCGATGACCGCCCCCAGCCCGGCTGGGACCCCTGGCTGCTGCCGCTGGAGACGGCGCTGCTGCGCTGGATCGGTGACCGGGGCCAGCCGGCGGCCACGGCCTGGGCCTACCTGCAGCCCTTCCTGGTGGCCAATGCCTGCTTCGGCGGCCTGGCCTTCCTGCTGCTGGCCTTCCAGCCCGCCTGGCTCAACCCCCTGGGCTGGCCCGGCCTGCGCTGGGACCTGGCCCTGCACACCACCCTCTCGTTTCTCACCAACACCGACCAGCAGCACTACGTGCCGGAGCAGACCCTGGGCACCTTCGCCCAGCTGGGGGTGATCCAGTTCCTGATGTTCGTCTCGGCGGCCAGCGGCCTGGCGGTGGGCTTCGCGGTGATCCGCGGCCTGTGCGGCCTGCCCCTGGGGAACTTCCACCGCCAGCTGCTCCGTGCCCTCACCCGGGTGCTGATCCCCGGCAGCCTGCTGCTCGCCGTGCCGCTGCTGTTCTGCGGGGTGCCGATGACCCTGGCCGATCCCCTGCGGATCACCACCCTGGAGGGGGGCAGCCAGCTGCTGATCCGCGGCCCGGTGGCCCTGTTCGAGGCGATCAAGCAGCTGGGTGAGAACGGCGGCGGCTTCTACGGGGCCAATTCCGCCCACCCCTTCGAGAACCCGGACGGGTTCACCAACCTGGTGAGCACCTGGGCGATGGTGGCCATCCCGGCCGCCAGCATCGACGCCTTCGGGCGTTTCCTCGGCAACCGCCGCCAGAGCACCCTGCTGCTGCTGCTGGTCACGGCACTGATCGCCACCGGCTCCGCCCTGGCGATGGCGGCGGAGCAGGGGGGCAACCCGGCCCTGGCGGCCTGGATCAGCGGTCCCAACCTGGAGGGCAAGGAGCTGCGCTTCGGAGCCGGGCTGACGGCGTTCTGGGCCGTCCTCACCACCGGCTCGATGACGGGGGCCGTCAACGGCGCCATGGATTCGCTGCTGCCGCTCTCCAACCTGGTGGCCCTGTTCAACCTGTTCCTGCAGGTGCTGTTCGGTGGCCAGGGCACCGGCATCGCCTACCTGCTGGTGTTCATGGTGCTGGCGGTGTTCCTCACCGGGCTGATGGTGGGCCGCACCCCGGAATTCCTGGGCCGCAAGGTGGAGAAGGCGGAGGTGGTGTGGAGCAGCCTGATCCTGCTGATCCACCCGGTGTTCGTGCTGCTGCCCGCGGCGTTCACCATGGCCGGAGCCACGGACCTGACGGGGATCAGCAACCCCGGGCCCCACGGCATCAGCCAGGTGGTCTACGAGTACGCCTCCGCAGCGGCCAACAACGGCAGCGGCTTGGAGGGTCTCGGGGACGGCAGCCTCTGGTGGAACCTCAGCACCAGCCTCAGCCTGCTGGGCGGACGCTACCTGCCGATCGCCGCCCTGGTGCTGCTGGCCGACGGCTACGCCCGCAAGCCGGCGCTGCCGCCGGGTCCCGGCACCCTCGCCACCGACACCAGCCTGTTCACGGTGGTGCTGGCGGTGGTGCTGGTGATCCTCGGCGCCCTGACCTTCTTCCCCGTGCTCGCCCTCGGGCCGATCGCCGACGGACTGCTGCTGGTGGCCTGAATCCCCAGGCCCCGCTCCGCCAGGCCCGCGCTCCCGTCCGTCCCCGCCCATCCCCATCGCCGCTCCACCCCCCGATGACCTCCCTGCCGGCCCGCACCCTGTTTCCCCGCATGCCGCGGGGCCGCCGCGACCAGCGGCGCTACACGCCCCGGCCCCGCCGGAAGGGCCTGGTGCGCCGCGCCGTCCTGGAGGCGTTCGTGAAGCTCGATCCCCGCACCGCCGCGGCCAACCCGGTGATGTTCGTGGTCTGGTGCGGCACGGTCGTCTGCCTGCTGGCCACCGTGAGCCCCGATCTGTTCGGCGACGGTGCCGAAGACAGCGGCAGGCTGTTCAACGGCCTGGTGAGCCTCACCCTGCTGGCCACGCTGCTGTTCGCCAACTTCGCCGAGGCCCTGGCGGAGGGCCGCGGCAAGGCCCAGGCCGATGCCCTGCGCCGCACCCAGGCCCGCACCCAGGCCCGGCTGCTCGATCCCGCCGGCGGCGAACGGCCCGTGGATTCCTCCAGCCTGCGCAAGGGCGACGTGGTGCTGGTCTCGGCCGGCGACACAATCCCGGCGGACGGCGAGGTGATCGAGGGGGTCGCCTCGGTGGATGAGTCGGCGATCACCGGCGAATCGGCGGCGGTGCTCAAGGAGGCCGGCTCCGACGTGGCCAGCTCGGTGACGGGCGGCACCCGGATCCTCTCCGACCAGCTCACCATCCGCATCAGCGCCGATCCGGGCAAGGGCTTCATCGACCGGATGATCGCCCTGGTGGAGGGGGCCGAGCGCACCAAGACCCCCAACGAGATCGCCCTGACGGTGCTGCTGGCGGTGCTCACCCAGGTGTTCCTGATCGCCGTGGCCACCCTGCCGCCCTTGGCCGGCTACCTCAAGGAACCCACCCCGGTGGTGACCCTGGTGGCGCTGCTGGTGGCCCTGATCCCCACCACCATCGGCGGACTGCTGTCGGCCATCGGCATCGCCGGCATGGACCGGGTGGCCCAGTTCAACGTCATCGCCACCTCGGGCCGGGCCGTGGAGGCCTGCGGCGACATCAACACCCTGGTGCTCGACAAGACCGGCACCATCACCCTCGGCAACCGGCTGGCGGAGGAGTTCCTGCCGGTGGGCGGTCACCGGGAGGTGGAGCTGGCGGAGGTGGCCCTGGCGGCCAGCTGCTTCGACCAGACCCCCGAGGGGCGATCGATCGTGCGGCTGGCGGAACAGCGCGGCGCCGTGCTGCCCTTCGCCGCCGAGCAGGCCACGGGTCTCGAGTTCTCGGCCCGCACCCGCATGAGCGGCAGCGACGACCCCGGCGGGATCGAATTCCGCAAGGGGGCCGTCGACGCCATCAAGGGATTCGTGCGCTCCCGGGGCGGCACCGTGCCCGACGACCTCGACGGTGCCTACGAGCAGGTGTCCAGGCTCGGAGGCACCCCCCTGGCGGCCTGCCGGGGCAACGACATCCTGGGGGTGATCTACCTCAAGGACATCATCAAGCCGGGCATCCGGGAGCGCTTCGACCAGCTGCGCCGCATGGGGATCCGCACCGTGATGCTCACCGGCGACAACCCGATCACCGCGGGGGTCATCGCCCGGGAGGCCGGCGTCGACGACTTCATCGCCGAGGCCACCCCCGAGGACAAGATCGCCGTGATCGACCGGGAGCAGAAGCTCGGCAAGCTCGTGGCGATGACCGGCGACGGCTCCAACGACGCCCCGGCCCTGGCCAAGGCGAACGTGGGCGTGGCGATGAACTCAGGCACCCAGGCCGCCAAGGAGGCGGCGAACATGGTGGATCTCGACAGCGATCCCACCAAGCTCATCGACATCGTGACGATCGGCAAGCAGCTGCTGATCACCCGCGGCGCCCTGACCACCTTCTCCCTGGCCAACGACGTGGCCAAGTATTTCGCGATCCTGCCGGCCCTGTTCGCCGGGGTGGGGCTGGGGCCGCTCAACCTGATGGGTCTGGCCAGTCCCCAGTCGGCGATCCTCTCGGCGATGGTGTTCAACGCCCTGATCATCCCGGCCCTGGTGCCCCTGGCCCTGAAGGGGGTGGAGTTCCGGCCCCTCAGTGCCGACCAGCTGCTGCGGCGCAACCTGCTGCTCTACGGCCTCGGGGGCGTCATCACCCCGTTCGTGGGCATCAAGGCGATCGATCTGGCGATCGGCGCCCTGCGCCTGGTCTGAGCCGGCCGGGCCCGCACCCTCCCGCCACCCGTGCCGCTGCCTTCCGCCCGCCGCTTCCCTCCCTCCCCTCCACCGCTGCGCTCCCTTCCCGATGGTTCTGCTCAAGCGACCGCTCTTCTGGCTGCCCCTGCTGCTCGCCGCCGGCACCGTGCTGCTCGCCCCGCTGCAGCGGGGCCGCCTCGACAGCCTCCAGAGCCATGCCCTGGCCCTGCTGATCAGCGTCACCCTGGCCCTGTCGGCCTATCTGTTCACCGCCATGGTCCGCCCGGAGAAATTCTGATGAACGCCCTTTCCCGTCTCGGCCAGGGCCTGCGCCTCACCCTGGTGCTCTGGCTGCTCACCGTGGTGGTGATCACCGTGCCGATGCTGGGCCTGGCCCGCATCGCCGCCCCCCGGCAGGCCGAGGGGAGCCTGGTGCGCGTCGATGGGCGCGTGGTGGGCTCGGCCCTGATCGGCCAGGCCTTCGCGGGCGATCGCTACCTGCAGGGCCGGCCCAGCGCCGTGGCCTACGGCGGCGGCGATTCCCCCGCCTCCGGCCCCAGCAACCTGGCCCCCGGCAACCCCGCCCTGGCCATGCGGGTCGCGGCGGAGGTCGTCGCCTGGGCCGAGCGAGGCGTGGGCCGTCCGGCCGCCGATCTGCTCACCAGCTCCGGGTCGGGGCTCGACCCCGACATCAGCCTGGAGGCGGCCCGCCAGCAGCTGCCGCGGATCGCCGCCGCGCGCCGCCTGCCGATCGACCGGCTGGAGGCCCTGCTGGAGCGCCAGAGCCACCGGCCGCTGCTCGGGCTGGCGCGGCCGCCGCTGGTGAACGTGCTGGCCTTCAACCTCGCCCTGGACGAGCTGGTGCCTTGATCCGCTCCAGCCGCGGCCGGGGCCGCCACAAGGTGTTCATCGGCATGGCCCCGGGGGTGGGCAAGACCTGCCGCATGCTCCAGGAGGGGCGCGAGCTGCTCAAGGAGGGCACCGACGTGGTGATCGGCCTGCTGGAGACCCACGGCCGCCAGGAAACGATCCGCCAGGCCGAAGGGATCGAGCAGGTGCCGCGCAAGCGCCTGCTCTACCAGGGGGTGACCCTGGAGGAGCTGGACGTGGCCGCCGTGCTGGAGCGCCGGCCCCAGCTGGTGCTGGTCGATGAGCTGGCCCACACCAACATCCCGGGCAGCGAACGCAAGAAGCGCTGGCAGGACGTGGAGGCCCTGCTGCTGTCCGGTCTGGATGTGTACTCCACCCTCAACATCCAGCACCTGGAGAGCCTCAACGATCTGGTGGCCGAACTGACCGGGGTGGTGGTGCGCGAGCGGATCCCCAACCGGGTGCTGGAGCAGGCCGACGAAGTGGTCCTGGTGGACGTCACCCCCGAGACCCTCCAGGAGCGGCTGAAGGAGGGCAAGGTCTACGCCCCGGAGAAGGTCCCCCAGGCCCTGGCCAACTTCTTCCAGCGCCGCCACCTGGTGGCCCTGCGGGAGCTGTCGCTGCGGGAGGTGGCCGACCGGGTGGAGGAGGAGGAGCCCACGGCGGCGGGTCTGCGGGAGCGGGTGATGGTGTGCGTGTCGGCCTATCCGAGTGCGACGCGGCTCCTGCGCCGTGCCGCCCGCCTGGCCAGCACCATGGATGCGCCGCTGCTGGCCCTCACCATCCAGGATCCCGGCCGCTTCCTCAGCAAGGAGGAGAGCCTGCGGCTCGAAGCCTGCGCCACCCTGTGCCAGGACGTGGGCGGCACCTTTCTGCGCGTCGACAGCAGCGACGTGCTCGGCACCATCGCCCGGGTCGCCCGCGAGCGGCGCATCACCCAGATCGTGCTGGGCCAGACGCTGCGCTCCCGCTGGCAGGTGCTGCTGCGCCGGCCGATCTCGGAACGGCTGCAGCAGCAGCTGCGGGGACTCAGCATCGATCTGCACCTGATCTCGGACACCACGGCGCCGGGCGCCGACACGGAGCCGTGAGCCGGGTGGTCCGATTCCCGGGGGCACTCTGGGCGCTCACCGGCCTGATCCTGCTGCTGGAGCTGGCCACGCCGCCCCACATCGTCTTCGGTTATCTGTACGTGATCCCGCTGCTGATCGGCGCCCCCCATCGCGACCGCCGCGATGCCCTTGCCTTCCTGGCGCTCTGCTGCGGCCTGACCCTGGTGAATCTGGTGGTGCCGGAGCCGGATCCCGACTGGAGGGCGGTGCTGGTGGATCGCCTGCTGGTCTGCCTGGCCCTGACCGTGACCACCTTCCTGTGTCTGCATAACCGCCACCTGCTGCGCCAGCAGGTGGATCTGGAGGTGAGGCTGGCCCAGGCGGATCTGCGCCGGGACATGATCGCCACCCTTGCCCACGACCTCAAGACCCCTGTGCTGGGCACGATCGCCACCGCCCGGATGATGGGGCTGGAGGCCGGGCCAACGGCGGGGGGCCTGCTGGAGCGCGGCATCGGCGCCATCCTCGCCAGCCAGGAGCGCAGCCTGCGGCTGATCGAGGACCTGCTGCGGCTGTTCCGCGCCGACCAGGAGGGCCTGTGGCTGCAGCCGGAGACCTGCGACCTGGGGCGCCTCGCCGCCGAGGCGATCGAGGCCGTGGGTCCGATCGCCCGTGAGCGGTCCGTGGCCCTGATCCAGCGCCAGCCCTCCGGGTCGCGCCCCCTCACCCTGCCGGGGGATCCCGGCCGGCTGCGGCGGCTGCTGGAGAACCTGCTGCTCAATGCCATCAACCACAGCCTGCGGGGCGAGCGGGTCTGGCTCGACCTGCAGCGGCAACAGGGCCAGGCGGTGGTCACCGTCAGTGACCGGGGCCGGGGCTTCCCTGACGCCAGCCTGCCGCACCTGTTCGAGCGCTTCTACCAGAGTGATCCGGAGCAGCGGGGCAGCGGACTGGGGCTCTACCTGTCGCGCCAGATCGCGGAAGCCCATGGCGGCAGCATCCGGGCCAGCAACCTGCCCGCCGGCGGGGCCAGCATCGAGGTGCGACTGCCGCTGGAGGCTTCGCCAGGCTGATGCGGGTGCTGCTGATCGAGGACGACGAGGCGTTCCGGGTGGGGATCGAGGCCTTCCTGCTGCGCCTGCCGGCGGTCACCGCCGTCCGCTCGGTCAGCGACGGCGAGCAGGGCCTGGAGGCCCTCGCGGCGGCCCCGGCCGATGTGGTGGTGCTCGACATCGGCCTGCCCGGGCTGGGGGGGCTGGAGACCTGCCGGCGCATCAGCGCCGACCATGCCCTGCCCGTGCTGGTCCTCACCAGCCAGGACGACGGTCGCTGGGTGCAGCGGCTGTGGGACGCCGGCGCCAGCGGCTATCTCCACAAGGCGGAGGCCCTCGGACAGCTGGAAACGGCCCTGACCAGCGTCGGACAGGGGGCCAGCTGGTGGGACCGCTCCGCCACCCGGGCCCTGCGCACCCGGGACGCCCCTGCCGCCGCCGGCCCGCCGGAGGCCTCCTTGACCCTGCTGACGCCACGGGAGCGGGAGGTGCTGGCGGCCATGGCCGGCGGTCTCACCAACCGCCAGATCGCCGACAGTCTCGGCCTGGGCACCGGGACGGTGAGGGTGTACCTGCACACCATCTTCCAGAAGCTGCAGGTGAGCAACCGCACCCAGGCGGTGCTGAAGTTCCTGGATCCGGAGTGATCGCCGGTTCCACCCCAACCGCACCGGATGCAACGCTTCGCACCGATGGGGTGGCCGGCCCTCGGGCGCTGCCTAATGTCCCGGCAACTCCCCCCCGAGCCATGGCCGTGTCTCTGATGCAGGATCCCAGCGGCGGATCCTCCCTGAAGGTGATCGAGGCCGTGAAGGAAGGCTGGGGGGCCTTCGCCCGGGCCCCCTGGGTGTTCATCGGCTTCACCCTGCTGGCGGGGGTGCTGAGCAGCGTCTGCTCGCTGATCCAGGGCCAGGTGGACCCCGACGAGGCCGCCGCGGTGACGGCGGTGGACATGGTCCGCCTGGTGGTGGGCTCGATCCTGAGCGTGCTGGTGAGTCTGTGGAGCACCACGGGCCTGGTGCGCGGCGCCTGGAGCGCCCTCTCCGGCGGTAAGCCGGCCCTGGGCACCTTCACCCGCTGGGACGGGGCGGCCAGCTGGCGGCTGTTCCGCAACGGCCTGGCGCTGGGGATCCTGATGATCGCGATCCTGATGGTGGCGGCCCTGGTTGGGGTCGCCGCCGCCCAGCTCAACCAGATCCTGGCCGTGCTGCCGTTCCTGGCGGCCTTCACGGTGCTGATCTACCTGGCGGTGAACCAGAAGTTCCTGGCCCAGATCGCCCTGCTGGAGGGCCGCGGGCCGATCGACTCCATCACCCGGGGCCGCACCCTGCTCGATCCCCAGTGGGGCTCGGTGCTGCTGCTGGCCCTGGTGGAATTCGCCATCGTGCTGGTGGGCCTGCTGGCCTGCTTCGTGGGGCTGCTGGTGGCGGTGCCCGTGGTCCTGTGCACCAGCACGGCCGCCTACCGCCAGGTGTTCGGCAGCGAGGATCTCACCGGCCTGCTGGCGGAGCCTGCGGCCTGAGCCCGGCGACAGCGGTGCCGATGCTGAAAGCGGGAGGGGCGGCTCGGGGACAGCGGCTTGCGGCCGGATCCGGAGTGACTACGATTTTCATAGCTGCTGTGAATAGCGGAGGCCGGGGTTCATGACCCGTCCGATCGTGCCCGTCACTGCCGCTTTCGCCGACCTGTCCGCCCGTCCCTTCCGCCTCTCCTCTCGACGTGCCCATGCTCGTTCCCATCGACGCCAGCGATGACGCGGCCACCGTTCTGGACCCGTCGCTGGCCCTGATGGAAGAACAGATCCTGGCATCGTGGGTCGTCAACGCCGGCGTCTGGACCCGGGCCGTGCGCCGCGGCGAGATCCTCAGCCGCGTGAGGGTGACCAACGGGGCCGTCCTGCAGGCGATCGCCGACTGCGCTCCGGCCACCCTGCTGGACCTGGGCTGTGGCGAGGGCTGGCTGGCCCACCACTGCGCCCGGCAGGGCATCGCGGTGCTCGGCACCGACGCGGTGGCCGAGCTCACCGCCATCGCCGCCGAAGGGGCCCCGGCCGGCGCCAGCTTCCGGACGCTCACTTACCAGCAGATCGCCGCCGGGGGCCTCCAGCAGCGTTTCGACATGGTGGTGGCCAACTTCTCCCTGCTCGGCGATCGCAGCCTTGACGAGCTGTTCGCCGCCCTCTCAGGGCTGCTCTCCCCCGGCGGATCCCTGCTGGTCCAGACCCTGCACCCGATGCTCATCTGCGCCGACCATCCCTACGAGGACGGCTGGCGGGAGGGCTCCTGGGCCGGGTTCTCCCCGGCCTTCCGCACCCCGGCGCCCTGGTTCTTCCGGACGATGGAATCCTGGGTGCGGCTGTTCCAGCGCCATGGTCTGGTCGTGCGGGAGCTGCGCGAACCGATCGATCCCCTCAGCGGCCAGCCCGCCTCGGTGATCTTCCGCGCCACCATCTGAACCGGCTCAGCGCAGGCAGGCCATCGGATGGCGCGGTGACACCCCGAGGGCCTTGGCCACGCCCGGGTGGCACACGGCCCCATCCACGGTGTTCAGGCCGGAGAGGAGTTCGGGGCGGTCGGTGACCGCTTCCAGCAGGCCCCGTCCGGCCATCACCAGGATGTAGGGCAGGGTGACGCTCACCAGGGCTTCGGTGGAGGTGAAGGGCACGGCGCCGGGCATGTTGCCCACGGCGTAGTGCTGCACCCCGTGGATGGTGACCACCGGATCGGTGTGGGTGGTCTCGCGGCTGGTGGCGATGCAGCCGCCCTGGTCGATGGCCACATCCACGATCACCGACCCGGGCCGCATGCGCTGCACCAGGTCCTCGCTCACCAGGGTGGGGGCACGGCCGCCGGGCAGGAGCACCGCGCCGATCAGCAGGTCGGTTCCCGGCACCAGCCGCTCGATCAGGCTGCGGCTGCTCACCAGGCTGGTCATCCGGCCGCGGCGGTCGGATTCCAGGCCCCGCAGGCGGTGGGGAGAGCGGTCGAGCAGGAACACCTCCGCATCCATGGCCGCGGCGATGCGGGCCGCATTCCAGCCCACGGTGCCGGCCCCCAGCACCACCACCCGGGCCGGCCGCACGCCGGTGCAGCCCCCCATCAGCACGCCCCGCCCACCGTGGGGCTTCTCCAGCAGATGGGCCCCCACCTGGGCCGCCAGCCGGCCGGCCACCTCGCTCATCGGGGCCAGCAGCGGCAGGCTGCCATCCTCGAGCTGCACCGTCTCGTAGGCCACCGCCGTGGTGCCCGCCTCCAGCAGGGCCTTGCCCACCTCGGGGTAGGCCGCCAGGTGCAGGTAGGTGAACAGCACCAGGTCGCTGCGCAGGAAGCCGAACTCCTGCGGCTGCGGTTCCTTCACCTTCACCACGAGGTGGGCCGCCCAGGCCTCCTCGCAGCTGACGATGCGGGCCCCGGAGGCGCGGTAGTCGTCGTCGCTGATGCCGGCCCCCAGGCCCGCCCCCTCCTGGACGCGCACCTCCATGCCCTGGGACACCAGTTCATGGACGCCGTCGGGGGTGAGGGCCACCCGCTGTTCGTCGCGCTTGATCTCCGTGGGCACACCGATGCTCGCCATCGGAGAGGCCAGGGGTGCCGGGCCGGGAGCTGGCATGGGGCAGGAAGGATTGCCGCCCGGAGGCGTTCGTCGCTGAACCCTAGGCCGAGGCGATGGGCATCCGCCAGCCGCTGCCGAAGGCCCGGTCGCTCACCTTGAGCACCGGTGCCGCCTGGCGCCGCTTGAACTCGGCCCGCCGCAGCAGGCCGGCCACCCGGGCCACCAGGGCCGGATCGGCCCCTCCGGCCACCAGTTGTTCCGGGGTGCGCAGCTCCTCGATCGAGGCCTTCAGCAGGGGGTCGAGCACCCCGTAGTCGGGCAGGGAATCGCTGTCGCGCTGGTCGGGACGCAGCTCGGCGCTGGGGGGCTTGGTGCGGATCGCCGCGCCGATCAGCTCACCGGCCGGCGGCAGGCCCAGGGCGGCCCGGCAGGGGCCGGAGGCTTCGCCATCGAGCCACTCGCAGAGGCCGAAGACGGTGGTCTTGTAGAGATCGCCGATCACCGACAGTCCGCCGTTCATGTCGCCGTAGAGGGTGCAGTAGCCCACCGCCAGCTCCGATTTGTTGCCGGTGGAGAGCAGCAGCCCCCCCTTCTGGTTGGCCACCGCCATCAGCAGGGTGCCCCGGATGCGCGACTGCAGGTTCTCCTCGGTGACCCCCGCCGGGGGCGCCCCCAGGGCGGGGGGAAGGGTGGCGGCGAAGGCCTCCATCAGGGGCGCGATCGGCAGGGTGGCGGTGGTCAGCCCGAGCCGCAGGGCGAGACCCTCGGCATCGTCGAGGGAACCGGCCGAACTGAAGGGGGAGGGCATGCGCAGCACCTCCACCCGGTCGGGGCCGAGGGCCGCGGCGGCGATCACCGCCACCAGGGCCGAATCGATGCCGCCGCTCAGCCCCAGCAGGGCTCGCTGGAATCCGCACTTGGCGGCGTAGTCGCGCACCCCCAGCACCAGCACCCGCAGCAACTGCTCCCAGGGGTCCGGCGGCGCCGCGGCCTGGGCGGGGTCCGCGTCTCCCCTGCCGGGAGAGGCGGGGGCCGGTGCCAGCGGCCAGAGGGCCAGGTCCTCGGCGGCGCAGGCCAGGCGCAGCAGGGGCCGGCCGGTGCGGTCCACCACGAAGCTGGCCCCGTCGAAGACCAGCTCGTCGTTGCCGCCCACCTGGTTGAGGTAGACCACCGGCACCCCCAGCCGGGCCGCCGCCCGGGCCGCCAGCCCCTGGCGCACCTCCCCCTTGCCGCGGCCGAAGGGGGAGGCCGAGAGGTTGAGCAGCAGGTCGATCCGCTGCGGTGCCAGGTCGGCGATCGGATCCACCGCATCCGGCCAGCGGCTGCGCAGGTTCTCCTCCACCCAGAGGTCCTCGCAGATGGTCAGCCCCAGGCGCCAGGGGCGGCCGCCCGCCTCCAGCTCCAGCACCGCCGGGGTCTCGCCGGGCAGGAAGTAGCGGCGTTCGTCGAAGACGTCGTAGCTGGGCAGCAGGCGCTTGCGGCAGACGATCCGCCAGCCGCCCCGCTCCACCAGGGCCAGGGCGTTGTGCAGCCCCGGCTGGCGCCGGCCGGCCACCGGCTCGGCCACCCCCACCAGCAGGGCCAGTCCGCCTGGGCAGGCCGCCGCCAGGGTCTCGAGAACCCCCTCCTGGCGCTGGATCAGGGCGGGCCGCAGCAGCAGGTCCCGGGGCGGGTAGCCCCACAGGGACAGCTCGGGGGTGAGCAGCAGGTCGGCCGCGCCGGCACGGGCCCGATCGGCGGCCGCCAGGATCCGGCGGCCGTTGCCCTCCAGGTCGCCCACCAGGGGATTGAGCTGGGCCAGGGCGAGGCGCATCAGGGCTCGGAGAGGCCGTAGAGATTGTGCTGCAGCAGCACCGGCCAGAGTTCGGACGGTACCTGGGCCGGATCGGGCCGCTCCCGGATCCGGGAGCTGGCGCTGGGGGGAATGGCCAGGGGCAGCAGGTCGAGGCTGGCCCCCAGCCCCTGCAGCCGCTCCAGATCCGACGGCTGCAGCGGCCAGCCCTGGCGGCGGGCGATGCCGAGCCGGCAGCCGCGCAGCAGCTCCTCGGCCCGCCGCCAGCGGTGGATCTGGCCGGCCAGGTCGCTGCCCACCACGAAGACCAGCTCCCGGTCGGGCCAGCTGGCCCGGGCCCGCTCCAGGGTCTCCACCGCCCAGGGGCTGCTGAGCTCCTGCTGCAGGCTGAGCCGGGGGTCGCCGATGGCGGCCACCAGGGCGGCCAGCAGGGCCGAGCGCACCTCAAGGGGGGCGCCGTGCTGCTTGAGCGGGTTGTCGCTGGCCCAGGTGAGCACCTGGGGGAAGAGGCCCAGCAGCCCCTCCAGCAGGGCCCGGTGGCCACGGGTGGGGGGATCGGCGCTGGTGCCGAACAGGGCAAGACGGGTCAACGGGGCGGCCGTGCCGGCGGTCGTCACGGCTGCAGGCCGCCGCCGGCGCTGCCCTGGCCCCCCTGCTGCTGCCATTCGCTCAGCCAGCGGCGGGTCTCGGGATCCTGCCGCACCAGCCGGCGCAACAGGGCCCCCGGCTGGCCCGCGGCGGTGGCGGTGCGCAGCAGCTCGGCGGCGGCGAGCCGGCCCGTGCGGCGCGTGGTGTGCACCGCCAGGGCCGCCTGGGCCAGGGCCACCGGCGCCGCCGGCGCCAGGCTCAGGCCGCCGCTCAGGGGCGCCGCCACCAGCAGCAGCTGGCGCAGGCCACCCAGCAGCAGCTGCAGGCCCAGCTGGGCGCCCCCCAGCAGGGCGTTGTGGCCACCCAGACGGGCCAGCAGGGCGCGGGCACCGCTGCGGGTCATCGGCAGGCCGTAGAGCTGGCAGAGCTGCACCACCAGGGCGCTGTCGCAGGCCAGACCACCGGCCAGATCGAGCAGCAGCAATGGGTTCGCCGCCACGCCCGTGGCCTTGAGGGCGGCGAAGCGGCCGATCAGGCCCTGGGCCTGGCGGCGGCCGTGGCGCAGCCGGCAGCGGTGCAGCGACTGGCTGAAGCGGTCGGCGGCCCGCAGGGCGTTCAGGGCCAGCAGCAGCTCCCCGTGGCGCTCCAGCAGGCCGGTGAGCTCCCGGCGCAGGGGCTCCACCCGGGGCGGAGCCGCCTCGCTGCGCACCCGGCCATCGGGGCGCAGGCGGGCCGTCCGGGGGGCGGCCGCCACCGGCAGCGGCCGCAGCTGTCGGGCCCCCGGCGGCAGGCGCCGTCCGATGCTGGCGAGCAGGGCGTCCCGTTCGGCCTCCGGCCAGCAGTCACTGCGGTTCAGCACCAGCAACAGGGGCTTGCCGGAGGCCAGCAGGTCGTCGAGGGCCTGGGCGTCCATCACCGTGAGGTCGCTGTCGATCACCAGCAGCACCAGGTCGGCGCCCACCGCCACCCGGGACGCCAGGCGGGAGCGGGCGGCGGCGGCGATCTCATCGATGCCCGGGGTGTCCACCAGGTCGACCCCCTCCAGGCCGGCTACGGGCTGGCCCCAGGCCCGCTGCTGCTGGCGACGGGTGCAGCCATGGGCCACGTCGGTGGCGAAGTGGTCCTCGCCGAGCAGGGCATTGAGCAGGCTCGACTTGCCCACCCCCACCCGGCCGAACACCGCCACCCGCGGCCGCCGGCGGTGCAGGCGCTCCAGCTGGCGGTCGAGGCTGGCCAGCTCCGGCGCCAGGGCCGCCTGCTCCCGGCCGCTGAGCACCAGCCCCGCACGCCAGCGGGCCAGCAGCTGGCGGCAGCGATCGGCGGCGGGGGGGGCGATCGCCGCTGGCGGGGCCGACGCCGTCACGGGCTGCTCTCCGCGGCGGAGGCGGGCCGGCGCCACCAGCCCGCCAGCACCGCCAGCACCGCCTCAGGCCCGATCACCCCCACGAAGCCGCCGAACTCGTCCACCACCACCCGCACCCCGGAGCCGTTGCGGCGGAAGCTGGTGAGCAGGCGGTCGGCCCGGATCATCTCCGGCACGAACTCCACCGGTTCGCAGAGGTCGGCGGCCTGGCTGGCGCCGCGGCCCTCCACCAGGGCGGTGAGCAGCTGCTCGCGGCTGGCCACCCCCAGCACCTCGTCCACCTCCTCCCCCAGCACCACCCACCAGGCGGTGGTGTGGCGCAGCAGGGTGGAGCGCTGCTCATCGAGGCTCTGGTGGCCCGCCAGGGTGGGGGCCGACACCCGGGGCAGCATCAGGTCGCGGGCGGTGAGGTCGTTGAGCTGGAACACCTTGGCGATCATGGCGGCCTCATCGGCCTCGATCTGGCCCTTCTGGGACCCCAGCCGGGCCAGCAGGCGGATCTCGTTCTCGTCGGTGCTGATCTCGTTCTCGGCCGTGATCGCCGGCAGGATCCGCTCCAGCAGCAGCACCAGGGGCAGCATCACCGTGGTGAACACGCCCAGGGCCGGGGCGCTGGCAAGGGCGACCGGCAGGGCCAGCTTGCTGCCGATCGCCTTGGGCAGGATCTCCCCCAGCAGGATCACCAGCACCGTGAGCACGACGGAGAACAGGGGCAGGGCAGGGCCGCTGATGCCGAGGCGGGAGAAGACGACGCTGGCGAAGCCGCCCACCATCAGGCTGCCGAAAATGTTGAAGATGTTGTTGGCGATCACCAGCACCGCCAGGGTGCGGCCGAGCCGCTGACGCAGGGCCGCCAGCCGCCGGGCCCCCGCCACCGGCCGGGGGCGGCTCGCCAGTTCCTGAACCTTCACCGGATTGACGGTGAGCAGGGCCGCCTCCACCCCCGAGCACAGAAAGGACCCCATCAGCATCCCGACCACCGCCAGCACCAGGAGCAGGAGATCGTTCATCCGCGGCTGATCGAGACAGACAGGATCGGCACGGGCAGGTTCGGGGGGATCACGTGTATTTAATCGGCTGTGCCATCTTCTCGCTGTCCGTCCCTTCGCTTCGATGCCCCCGTCCCCCCCGATCGACCCCGCCCTGCTGGCCCGCCGTCGCCAGCGGTTTCTGCAGCAGCTGGGCGGCGCGGCCGCGGTGATCCCGGGGGCGGCGCTGGTGACCCACCACGCCGACGTGGAGCACAGCTTCCGCCAGAACAGCGATTTCTGGTACCTCACCGGCTTCGACGAGCCCGGTGCCGTGGCCCTGTTCCTGCCCCACCGGCCCGAGACCCCCTTCGTGCTGTTCGTCGAGGCCAAGGATCCGGGGGCCGAGGTCTGGAACGGCTTCCGCTGGGGCTGTGAGGGGGCCGTCAGCCACTTCGGCGCCGATGTGGCCCATCCCCGCGGCGAGCTGGCTGAACGGCTGGCGGAGTACCTCGAGGGGGCCGAGGGGATCGCCTTCCGGGTGGGCCGCCATCCCGGGGTGGAGCCCCTGGTGCTGGCCGCCTGGGGGCGCCAGCTGGACCGGGCCCCGCGCAGCGGCAAGGCCGCCCTGGGGCTGGTGGCCCCCTGCCCGCTGCTGCACGAGCTGCGGCTGCGCAAGGAACCGGAGGAACTGGCGCGCCTGCGGGAGGCGGCCCGCATCTCCGCCGAAGCCCACGAACTGGCCCGGCAGGTGGCCCGGCCCGGCCTCAGCGAACGGCAGGTGCAGGCCGTGATCGAGCAGCACTTTCTTGAGCAGGGAGCGCGCGGGCCCGCCTATGGATCCATCGTGGCCGGCGGCGACAACGCCTGCGTCCTCCACTACACCGCCAACAGCGACCGGCTGCGGGACGGTGACCTGCTGCTGATCGACGCAGGCTGCAGCCTCAGCGATTACTACAACGGCGACATCACCCGCACCTTCCCCGTCAACGGGCGCTTCAGCGGCGAGCAGCGGGCCCTCTACGAGCTGGTGCTGGCCGCCCAGGAGGCGGCGGTGGCGGCGGTGGCCCCGGGCCAGACCGCCGAAGGGGTCCACGACACGGCCGTGCGGGTGCTGGTGGAGGGGCTGGTGGAGCTGGGCCTGCTGAACGGCACGGTGGACGGGCTGATCGAGCAGGGGGCCTATCGCCATCTCTACATGCACCGCACCGGCCACTGGCTGGGGCTCGACGTCCACGACGTGGGTGCCTACCGGCTGGGGGAGCACCACGTGGCCCTCGAGCCGGGCATGGTGCTGACGGTGGAACCCGGCCTGTACATCAGCGACCGGCTAGCGGTGCCGGAGGGCCAGCCCGCCATCGAGGAGCGCTGGAAGGGGATCGGCATCCGCATCGAGGATGACGTGGCGGTGACCGACCACGGCCATGAGGTGCTCACGGCCGCCGCCCTCAAGGCGCCGGCGGCGATGGAGCGCTGAACAGCTCCAGCACCTGGCGGGTCGCACCCAGCACGCGGTCGGCCCCCGCCTGGCGCAGCTGGTCCTCATAGCGCCGGCGCTCGGTCTCCCGGCCGGCCTGCTGCAGGTGGGGGGGCGCCACGGCGAGGGCTTCGAAGCGCTGGCCGGGTACCTCGGAGCGGGCCCGGCGCACGGTCTCCACGTCAGCGACGGTGTCGCCCAGGTAGGCCACGGGCGGGGCCCCGGCCCCCAGGGGCACGCGGGCCAGGGTGGCCGCCAGGGCCAGCAGGCCGGTGGGGTCGGGCTTGTCGGGGGCCTGGCCCATGGCCACCAGGGGCGGCGCCACCAGCTGCAGCCGCTGCTCCAGCACGAAGCGGGCGGAGGGGGGCTCGGCGCCGCTGACGAAGCCCCAGGCGATCCCACGGGCGCTCAGGGCCGCGAAGAAGGGGGTGTCCACCAGCAGGGGCTCGCTGCCGATGAAGCCGCGCCAGAGGGCGGGGTCCCCCTCCGGATCGCCGCCGAAGTAGTGGTCGCTGAACACCGCCACCAGCCGGTCCCAGGCGGGAAGGGGGTCGGTGCCGTGGCGGCGCAGCAGCTCCATCGAGGCCTGCCAGTCGTTGTTCCAGCGGCCCTCCCCCTTGAGCCCGTCGATCACGGCGCTCTCCGGGGCCCAGCCGCTGAAATGGCGCACGGTCTCGACGATGGCGCGCCGGTAGCTGCCCGCCACATCCCTGATCACGCCGTCGATGTCGAAGAGCAGGACGGCGCGGGGGGCGGCGGAGGCGGCCAGTGGGGTTGCTGCGAATCGGCTGGTAGGTTAGGCAATTGCCGTTTCTCCTTGAGCGCCGAAACCGTGACAGCCCCTGAGAGTGCCGAGGCCGCTGCCCTGAGCGCCATCCCGGCGGCCATCGCAGCCGACACGACCGAAGGGCGTCCGGTGCTGCGCGGCGGCAGTGCCGCCCTGGCCACCGCCACCATCGACGAGGACGGGGTGCCTTCGGGCTACACCCCCAAGGCCGATGAGGGCCGCTTCCTGGTGAAGATCCTCTGGCTGCCCGACAACGTCGCCCTTGCGGTGGATCAGATCGTCGGTGGCGGGCCCAGCCCCCTCACCGCCTACTTCTTCTGGCCCCGGGAAGATGCCTGGGAAACCCTCAAGGGCGAGCTGGAGGCCAAGAGCTGGATCACCGACAACGAGCGGGTCGAGATCCTCAACAAGGCCACCGAGGTGATCAACTACTGGCAGGAGGAAGGGCGCGGCAAATCCCTCGAGGAAGCCAAGCTCAAGTTCCCCGACGTCACCTTCTGCGGGACCGCCTGATCCCCACGGCCCCCAGATCGGCCTGCCCCCGCCGAAGCCCCGTCCTCAGGGCCCTTCGGCGTCCCGTTCGAAGCATTCGGCAGCTGCGGCCGTGTCCGGGCTGCCGAAGAGGGCGGCGGCGATCGCCGGGCTGATCGTGTGGTGGGCCAGGCCGGCGGCGGCCAGGCGGGCCAGATCCTCCGGCTGGCGCAGGCTGGCCACCAGCAGCCGCGTGCCCGATCCCACCCCCTCCAGGGCCCGCTGCATGGCGATCAGTTCGCCGTGGCCGTCGCGGCCCCGATCGCAGATCCGCCCCAGGTAGGCGGCGATGCCATCGGCCCCGAGGGCGGCGGCCACCAGCACCTGGGCCACCTCGTAGCAGGCCGTGAAGGTGACCGGGACGCCTTCGGCGATGAGGTCCCGCGCCACCGCCGCCCCCTGACGGGTGATCGGCACCTTCACGAACACCCGCTGGCGATCAAGGGCGGCCAGGGCCCGGCCGTTCGCCAGTTGCTGGGGGCCGTCGTTTCCCCAGGTCTGCAGATGGATCTCCCGGCAGCCGAGCGCCGCGGCACGGGCGCTCAGCTGGGCCAGGTGGTCCAGGCGGCAGGGCTGGCCGGCCCGCCGCAGCAGGGTCGGGTTGGTGGTGATGCCCTGGAACAGGCCGCTGGGCAGCCAGCGCTCCCACTCCTGGGGATCGGCGCAGTCGAGCAGCAGACGCAGGGCCATGGCGGTCAGGAGGTGGGGGAGGCCGGGGTGAGGGCCCACTGCCGGTCGAGGGCCTCCAGCAGGGCGGGGCAGGCGCCGAGGGCCCGCACCGGTCGGTGGTGCCCGGGCCGGTGGGCGGGCTCCGGCCCCTGCATCGTCCCAGGCGGCACCGCCGGGAGATCGGCGGCGATCAGGGCAGCGAGGGGATCGCCGGCGGCCGCGGCCTTCAGCAGGGCGGGATCCCGCCGGCCCTGGCGCAGGGCGACGAACAGCTCACGGCGGCGGCGCAGCTCCAGGGGAATGGCGGCCGGCTGGCCGCAGAGGCGTTCCACTTCACTGAGGGCGGCCTGCAGCCCCGGGAAGCCGGGCGTCGCCGCCGGGGTTGGCGGGAGGCGGGGCCAGTTCAGGGCCAGCCAGCTCCCGCCGACCCCGGCCAGGGCCAGGCCGATCGCCACCGCCCGGCCGATCGCCGGACGTCGCCGCCGGGGAGGGGTCGCCGGGGCGGGCTCCGGTGCAGGGGGCGCCGGCGGGCGTGGCGCGGTCTGGGGAGCCGGCGGAGCATCGGCGACGGGCGGGTCCGATGGGAGCGTCGGCGGCATCCCGCCGCCCGGACTCCAGACACGGCCAACCGCCACGGTCACGTCGTCGCCGCTGCCCTCGCGGCTGATCCGGTCCAGCGCCGCCGCCAGGCTGCTGGCCGAATCGGGGTCTGCCTCGCCGTCGCCGCGGGCCAGCCAGGCCGCCAGGGTGAGGAAGTCGCCGTCGGTGGCACAGGACTTGCGGATGCCGTCGGTGCAGAGCACCAGGGCAAACTCGCCGGCGTCGCCATCGAGCTGATGCAGGCCCGCCCGGCGGGCGAACAGGGAGGCGGCCCGGGGCTGGCAGAGGCTGCAGGTGGCCTCCCCGAGGGCGGCGGGCTCGTTCTCCTCCTCCAGCAACCGGGCCTGGCCGTCCGCCTCCACCCGCACCAGATCCCAGTCGCCCAGGCCGGTGTGCCCCCACCAGCGGGGGGTCATCACCACCAGCCCCAGGGTGCTGCCGTAGAGCAGGGCCTCGAAGCCGCCCTCCCCGGGGTCGCTCTGCCAGTGGGCCGCCACCGCCTCCAGCCAGCCCTGCTGGATGGCCTCCGGCAGCTCCCCCTCCAGCCAAAGGCGCCAGCCCTCCTCTCCCCCGTCCAGGGGCCTGGCGGCCAGGGCGCCCTGCACGGCGGCCAGGGCCGTTTCGCAGGCCAGGCGACTGCCCACCTCGCTGCGCCGGTAGCGGCGGCCGCCATGGCCATCGGCCACCGCCATCACCATCACCGGCTGGCCCTCCAGGCCCCGCAGCGCGCGGCAGAGCACGGCGTCCTGGCAGGGGCGGCCGGCGCGGCGGTGGGCGGCCCCGGTCCGGCTGGCACCGATCGGCGCCACCCAGCGGTTCACCACACCACGGGACCGACGTCGTCGGTGGGATCGAGCACCGTGGGGGGCAGGTCCGGCAGGGGGATGTTGCCCGCCGCGGGCTCCAGGGGCGTCTCGCTCACCCGGCTGGCGGGCATCGAGGCGGCCCCCACCACCGCCGTGGAGGCCCACTGGATGTACTGGGCCAGGGAGGTGGCGTTGCCCGCCTGCAGCGGACGGCGGGGGGATCGGCCCGCCGTCGCCGGCTCGCTGCCGATGAAGCGCTGCAGCACCTCCAGGTCGGCGTCGTGGCCGAGGGCGATCGCCAGCCGCACCGCCTTCTGGGCCCAGGGCACCCGCAGCAGGGCCTCGAGGCCGCCGGCGAAGTCGTCGGTGGGCTGGCCGTCGGAGATCAGCACCAGCACCGGCGGCAGGGCGCGCACCTCCATCGGCGGGGTCTGGAGCGCCGCCGCCACCAGCTCCAGGGCGGCCCCCATGGCCGTGATGCCACCGGCCTGCAGATCCCGCCACTCCAGCTGCTCCACCGGCGTGGGGGTCGCGATGTGCCAGGCGGCGCGATCAGCGAAACTCACGGCCCGCACCAGCACCCGGGCCTCCGGGTTGTCGCGGGCCACCGCCGCCATGCCCGGCAGCGACTGGCGGATGGCCTGGTTGAGGGCCTGCATCTTGCCGGCGGCGGCCATGGAGCCGGAGCAGTCGCAGAGGTAGAGGAAATGGAGCGGCCGGTTGGCCAGCTTGACGTCGGGGAACGGCATCTCTCAGGCGGCGGGGGCTGGCGGGAGGGGGCGCTGCACGGCGATCGGACCCGCCGGGGTGAGGATCCGGGTGAGTGCCGCGAGGCTACAGCTCTCGCCAGGCCCCACCGGCCAGCTGCGGCCATCGGCGGCCTCGGCGCTCCAGGCGGCGGCCGAGAGATTGCACAGCCCCAGCCGACGGGGCTCCCGGGGATGGGCCACCACCCGGGCGAGCGGCCGGCGCAGATCCTCCCCGACCAGGGCATCGAAGTGGTGGGGGTGCAGCTCGTTGTCCGGGGCGGCCAGCAGCGGGCCCCGGGGCAGGGCCAGCGTGATCGGCTGCGGCAGGGGGCTGCCGCAGCTCCAGCACAGCGCCGGCGCGCCTGGGGCCTGGAAGTTCTCCTGGCCGCAGGCGGGGCAGAGCGTGCGCTGATCGAGGGTGCGGGCCAGTTCCTGCTTCCACTGGCCGGTGAGGGTCCGGCGGGAGGGCTGCGTCATGCCGCGGCAGAAGGTCTGCTCGAACAGGGCCTGGAGGGGGCGGGGATAGATGGGCCAGGTGATCAGGGCAGCGGCGTGCTCGATCGGGTCGGGCCGGTTGCGGACGTCCACCGGATCGAAGATGAACACCGGGTCCTCGCCGTAGAGCCGCCGGCGGGCCGGCTCGTCGAGGCAGCGGATCGCCAGCTCCATCTGGCCCTTGAGGGGGTCGTGGCGGGTGAGCAGCCGGAACAGCAGCACCGCCAGGGAGAAGAGGTCACTGTCGGCCCCGGGCCGGGCCTGCCCCAGCAGGACCTCGGGGGCCATGAAGCCCGGGGTGCCCAGCACCGCGCCCTGGTCGGCCCTGTCCACGGCGACGTTGTCGTTGTCGCAGATGAGGATGCCGCCGCTGGCGGGCTCCAGGAAGAGGTTGCCCAGGGAGACGTCCTTGTAACAGAGGCCCGCCAGGTGCAGGGCGTGGAAGGCGTCGGCCAGACCGAAGCAGGCCCGCAGCACCTGGCGCAGGCCGATCGCCAGCCGGCCGGCGGCATGCTCGCTGGCGCCCACGTAGGCGGCGGGCCGCAGGGGCATCAGGTAGCCGAAGCTCTCCTCGCGGATGCGGATCAGGGGCCGGCTGGCGGGGCTGGCCCGCAGCAGGGCGATCGGCCAGAGGAAGGCATCGTTCGGCGCCGTCGCCCGGATGCTGGCCGCCAGGCGCCGCTCCAGGCCGCCGTCGCGGGCGACGCAGGCCGGCAGGTACCACTTCAGGGCCAGCCGTTCCCCCTCCAGCTCCACTTCGTACACCTGGCCCTGGGTGCCGCCCCCGAGGCCACGCACGATCCGCACCGGGGCGGCCAGCCCCTCGAAACCGAGGCTGGCCCCCTCCGGCAGGATCCAGGTCATGGCCGCCTCCCGGCCGGCGCCACCGCCGCCATCGCCCGGCGGATGCCGTTGCGGTGGGCCAGGGCCGTCGCCAGGCTGTCGAAGCGGTGCCGGTAGGCCAGGCCGTCCTGGAGCGTCACCTCCAGCAGGTGCTCCCAGCGGGAGCCCAGCACGATCCAGCCCGCCAGCGCCCCCGCCTGCAGGGGCCAGAACAGCCAGGGGAAGGGGAGCAGCAGCAGGCCGCCCAGGCAGAGCAGCAGCCACCAGCTGAAGGCCTGGGGGTGGCGCCGGCGGCTGCGCACGTAGGCCGAGCGGATCCGATCGAGGGGCAGGGAACGGCCGGCGAAATCCAGCCGGCCAGCCACCGCCGTCGGCACCGGCGGCGGTGCCGGTCGGCCGCGGGTGGCGGCGGCCGTGGCGGCGGCGGGGGCGCTGGGGGGTGGGCTGCCGTCAGTGCGGAACTGAAGCACCGGCCCGTTCAGGCCGAGGCGGATCTCATCGCCGTCGGAGAGGGGGCGGCAGTCCTTCAGCCGGGCGCCCTCGAGATAGGTGCCGTTGGCGCTGCCCGTGTCGCAGAGGAGCCACTGGCCCGGCCGGGTGCGGGACATCCGCACCACGGCATGGTGGCGGGAAACGCCCCGGGCCTCGGCCAGGCAGAGGCCACAGGCCGGATCGCGGCCGATGGAGAGGGGCGTGCGGGGATCCAGCGGCACGCTCCGGCCGGGATCGTCCCGCAGCACCAGGCGGGGCAGGGCGCTCATGGCGGATCGTCCAGCGCACCGCCGCGGCGGCCGAGACGGCGATCGGCCAGGAACCGGCCCCACCAGCCCACCGGTTCCCCCTCCCGGAAGGGGACGATCCGTCCGGGGAAGAAGAGCGCCCAGGTGGCCAGGGCCAGGGCCACCAGCAGCAGGAGCAGCAGCACCCAGCCGGGGATCGCCCCCACCCAGGTGGCGGCGAAGCTGGCCCGCACCGCGTACACCCCGATGGTCAGGGCGGTCCAGATGCGGAAGGGTGCCCATGGATCCCGCCGTTGCTCCACCTGGCCGGCCGCTCCGATCGCTGCGGGTAGCGTATGGGAGCAAGGCGGACGGGCCGGGGATGGGGGGGACGACGGAGCAGGCGTCGGCTGGCGCCAGTACCCCAGCCAGCACCCGCCCTGCCACCTCTGCTGAGGCCTCACCGGCCTCCCAATCCCCCGGCGCACCGGCCGGACCCGCCGGCTGGGCCGGCCTCTGGCGGGCCCTGAGAGCCCCCTCGGCGGGCGGCCGCCGCCGGGACCTGGCGGCAGCCCTGGGGGGGCTGAGGCACCATGACGCCTGGCTGGAACTCTGGATCGGCGGCCAGTGCCGCCGGCGGCTGGCGCTGGAGGGGGGCCGCTACCGCATCGGCCGGGATCCCCTCTGCGAGCTGCAGGCCGACGCCACGGGCGTCAGCCGGGTGCACGCCATCGTCGAGCAGGAGAGGCCCGGTGACCGGGACTATGTGGGCGAGGACTTCGGCTCCGCCAATGGCCTGTTCCACCGGGACCGCCGCATCCGCACCATCCGCCTGCGGGACGGGGACCGGCTCCAGCTCGGCTCGCCGCTCAAGGGCGAGGCGCCCACCCTGGTGTACCGCCATCCCCGCAGCCCCCTGGGTCAATGGGTGCACTGGGGTGCCATCGGCGCCCTGGTGGGCTCGGGCGTCGCCCTGGGGGGCCTGCTGCTGGCCACCACCGTCGCCGGCGGCTCCTCGATCCGCTCGGTGAGCGGACCGGTGAAGGTGTTCTCCACAGACGGCCGCCAGATCGATGCGGCCGAGGGCTCCTCGACGGCCCTGCCGACCCTGGCCGACTACCCCCTGCACCTGCGCCAGGCCCTGATCGCCTCGGAGGATTCGCGCTTCGGCTGGAACAGCGGCATCGACCTGTTCGGCACCCTGCGCTCCCTGGTGCAGGGCACCGGCGGCGGCAGCGGCCTCACCCAGCAGGTGGCCCGCATGGTCTACCCGGCCGTGGGCACCGACGTGTCGGTGGCCCGCAAGCTGCGGGAGCTGTGGGTGGCCTGGCAGCTGGAGGCGGGGTTCAGCAAGAACCGCATCCTCAAGATGTACCTCGACCGGGCCTACCTGGGGCTGGGGGCGGAGGGCTTCGAGCAGGCGGCCCAGCTGTATTTCCGCAAGTCGGCCAGCGCCCTCGACGTGGCGGAATCGGCCTTCCTGGTGGGCCTGCTGCCGAGCCCCAACAGCTACAGCCCCTGCAACCGGGAGAACCCCACCTGGGGCCGCGAACGCCGCGACCTGGTGCTCGGGCGGATGCACGCCGAGGGCTACCTCTCCGACCAGGCGTTGATCGACGCCCGCCGCCGGCCGCTCAACATCGACCCCTCCGCCTGCCGCGCATCCACCTATTCCAGCTACCCCTTCTTCAGCGACTACGTGATCGGCGAGCTGGAGGGTCGGCGCTTCGCCCTCGACCTCAGCAGTCCGGAGGCTCGGGGCAACTACGCGGTGATCAGCAGCATCGATCCGCGCCTGCAGGCCATCGCCCAGAAACAGCTGAAGGCGTTCCTCGAGGGGCCGGGGGCGAGGGCCGGGCTCACCCAGGGCGCCCTGATTTCAATCGACTATGCCACCGGCGCGATCCTGGCCTACGTCGGCGGCGGCGACTACAGCCGCTCAAGCTTCGATCGGGTGCAGGCCCTGCGTCAGCCCGGATCCACCTTCAAGCTGTTCGCCTTCCTCGCGGCCCTGGAGGCCGGGGCGAAGCCCGGCGATGCCGTCTCCTGCGCCCCCCTCTCCTACGTGGCCGGCTGCCGGAGCGGGGGTGGCAGCACCAGCGTGGCGGCGGGCTTCGCCAGCTCCGAGAACGTGGTGGCCCTGCGGCTGGCCCAGCAGGCCGGCCTGAACAAGGTGGTGGCCAAGGCGCGCCAGCTCGGCATCAGCACGCCGATGGAGGAGAGCTTCTCGATGGTGCTGGGCGGCAAGGAGACCTTCCTCTACGAGCTGGCCCGGGCCTACGCCGTGGTGGCCAACGGCGGCCGCTCGGTGCCCCTGCACGGGGTGACGCGCATCTACGACCTGGGCATCTGCGGCTCGGTGCGCTCCCTGGCCAGCTGTCCGGCCGCCGGCGTCACCACGCCGATCGGCGAGAAGCCCCAGCAGCTGATCGACCCGGCGCTGGCCGCCGAGATGGATGCCCTGCTGCGGGGGGTGGTGAGCGGCGGCACCGGCCGCGCCGCCGGAGTGGTGGCCGATGCCCGCGGCAAGACCGGCACCACCGACAACGGCGTCGATGTGCTGTTCGTGGGCTACTCCCCCTCCAGCCGCATCCTCACCGGCATCTGGATGGGCAACGACGACAACCGCCCCGCCGAGGCCGCCTCCGGCGCCCTGGTGGCCGAGCTCTGGGGGCGGTACATGCGCGCCCTGGCGGGCTGAGGGAAGCCGAGCAGGCCCTCAGCCGAGCCAGCCCAGGCCCCGGCCCAGTTCCTGGGCACGGGTGACCAGCGCCCAGGCGATGCCGGCCAGGGTCCCCCAGCACCAGGGGCTGCTCAGGAGCCGGGCGAGGGGGGTGCTGGTGTCCTGGGGATCGCGGCGGGGCAGCTGCCAGCCCAGCTGCAGGGCCCCGTACACCACCAGCAGCACCCAGGCCGGAAAGTCGACCTCACCGACCGGGAAGGGATGCACCTTCCAGTGCAGCAGGCTGAGGCTGCAGGCCAGGGCGATGAGGGCGGCGATGGGCCCGGAGGCGCCGTCCCACTGCCGCAGCACCCGGGCCCGGCGGGCCACCAGCACCGCCGGCGCCGTGGTGGCCAGGGCGGTGAGCGCGAAGCGCAGCAGCAGGGAGGAGAGCGGCAGCGGCGTGCCGCCCAGCACGATCACCAGCATCCCCAGGTTGAGCAGGGCCTCGCCGTTGGCGGCGTGGATCCAGGGGGCCGTGATCCAGCACCAGGCGCGGTGGGGGTCCCCGGTGGCCTCGAGGGTCAGGGGCCAGCGGCGGCGCAGGCCCTTGAGGGGGCCCAGGGCCAGGGCCTGGATCAGGGCCAGGGCCACCACCAGCACCGGGCCGCTGCCCCAGCCCCAGGGATCGAAGAACCACGTCTCCAGCTCGCCGCCGGCCCAGAACAGCACCGGGGCCGAGGCGGCGGCCAGGGCCAGCCCCGGGCCGAGGGGGCGCAGGGCCTCCAGCCGGCCCAGGGGGAGGGGAATGGCGGCGGCCGGGGAACCGGTGCCAGCCGCAGCGGAGCCGGGCCTGGAGGGGGCCACGCCGGAGCAGGCTTCGAGCAGGTCGAGCAGTTCGGCCAGCACACCAGGCGCATAGATCCCGGCCAGATGGCTGCTGAGGGCGGCGACGGCGCTGCGCTGGGGTCCACCCTGGAGCTGCAGCACCCGCTGCAGCAGGGGCTGGGTGGCCAGGTCCCGCACGGGACCACGCAAGGCCTCCTCCGCCCCGAGGGCGTCGATCAGTCGGTTGGCCAGGGCCTGGGGGTTGTCCAGGCTGACGGAACCGGTGGCGATCCACTCCCGCAGCTGCAGACCCAGCTCCCGACCCTTGCCCATGTGGGCCGCGATCAGGCGCCCTTGCTGGCCTGGAGACGGGCGCGGGCGCGGGCCAGGGCCTGCTGGGCCTTCACCTTCTCGGGGCTGGGATCGGAGCCTTCCAGCGCCGCCGCGGCCTGCTGGGCCGCCTCGAAATCGGTCTGGGCGGCGGCGGCATTGATGCTGCTGCCCAGCTCGGCGCCGTTGACGAGCACGGTGACCTCATTGGCCACCACCTCGGCGAAGCCCCCCATCAGGGCGATCGACTGCCAGTTGGCACCCTCCCGCACCCGCAGCACGCCGCTGTCGAGGGCGGTGAGCATGGAGACGTGGCCGGTGAGGATGCCGAGCTGGCCGGTGGTGCCAGGCAAGATCACTTCGTCGGCGGTGCCGTCGAAGACGCTCTGATCGGGGGCGAGGACGCGCAGGGTGAGGGTCATGGGGTTTCCCGGATCAGGACTTGGCGTCGGCGAGGATCTTGGCGGCCTTGGCCTTCACCTGATCGATGTTGCCCACCAGGTAGAAGGCGGCTTCCGGCAGGTCGTCGAGTTCACCGGCGAGGATCATGTTGAAGCCCTTGATGGTGTCTTCGAGCTTCACGTACTCACCGGACTGGCCGGTGAAGATCTCGGCCACGAAGAACGGCTGGGAGAGGAACTTCTCGATCTTGCGGGCCCGATCCACCGTGCGGCGGTCGTCCTCGGAGAGTTCGTCCAGACCCAGGATCGCGATGATGTCCTGCAGCTCCTTGTAGCGCTGCAGGGTGGACTGCACGGCCCGGGCGGTGCGGTAGTGCTCGTCGCCCACGACGGCGGGCTGGAGCATGGTGCTGGTGGAATCGAGGGGATCGACCGCCGGGTAGATGCCCTTGGAGGCCAGGCCGCGGCTCAGCACGGTGGTGGCGTCAAGGTGGGCGAAGGTGGTGGCGGGCGCCGGGTCGGTGAGGTCGTCGGCGGGGACGTAGACGGCCTGGATCGAAGTGATCGAACCCTCCAGGGTGGAGGTGATGCGCTCCTGCAGCTCACCCACGTCGGTGCCGAGGGTGGGCTGGTAGCCCACGGCCGACGGCATGCGGCCCAGCAGGGCGCTCACCTCGGAGCCGGCCTGGACGAAGCGGAAGATGTTGTCGATGAACAGCAGCACGTCCTGCTTGTTCACGTCACGGAAGTGCTCGGCCATGGTGAGCGCCGACAGGCCCACCCGCATGCGGGCGCCAGGGGGCTCGTTCATCTGGCCGTAGCAGAGGGCCACCTTCGACTTGGAGAGGTCGTCGGCGTTGATCACGCCCGACTCCTTGAACTCCTCGTAGAGGTCGTTGCCCTCACGGGTGCGCTCACCCACGCCGCCGAACACGGAGACGCCGCCGTGCTCCTTGGCGATGTTGTTGATCAGCTCCTGGATCAGCACGGTCTTGCCGACGCCGGCGCCACCGAACAGGCCCACCTTGCCGCCCTGGCGGTAGGGGGCCAGCAGATCGATCACCTTGATGCCGGTCTCGAAGACCCGGGGCTTGGTCTCCAGCTCGGTGAGCTTGGGAGCCTGGCGGTGGATCGGAGCGGTCATGGTGCTGGTGACCGGACCCTGCTCGTCGACGGGCTCACCGAGGACGTTGAAGATGCGGCCCAGGGTGGCCTCACCCACGGGGACGGAGATGGGGGCGCCGGTGTCGAGGGCGCTCATGCCGCGCACCAGGCCGTCGGTGCTGCTCATGGCCACGGCGCGGACCCGGTGGTCGCCCAGCAGCTGCTGCACTTCGGCGGTGAGGGCCACCTGCTGGCCGGCGGAGTTGGTGCCCTCGATACGGAGGGCGTTGAAGATCTTGGGCAGCTTGCCCGCAGGAAATTCCACGTCGAGGACCGGGCCGATCACCTGGCGCACGGTGCCTTTGGTACCAGGGACGGCGGGAGCGGCAGCAGCCATAGGTAAGGAAGGAAGGAGGGGTGCCAGCGGGATCCTGCACCCGTCTGAAGCGGCGCAACCTTACCACCGCAGGGGGCCTGACGGTCTGCGGTTCGGTCACCCGCACAGCCCGGGGATGGCGTCAGAGCCGGGGCGCCACCTAGGTTGGCAGTCGAAGGGCGCGAGTGCCAACTCGCCCCACCCCAGCGACGCTCCGGCCCCGGCCGATCCCTCGTCGCTGTCTTCGCAACCATTCTTCGCGTCATTTCATGGCTGCCGTTTCCCTCAGCGTCTCCACGGTCAAACCCCTCGGAGATCGCGTCTTCATCAAGGTGTCCGAATCGGAGGAGAAAACCGCCGGTGGCATCCTTCTGCCCGACACCGCCAAGGAAAAGCCCCAGGTGGGTGAAGTGGTCCAGATCGGCCCCGGCAAGCGCAACGACGACGGCTCCCGTCAGGCTCCTGAGGTGGGCGTCGGCGACAAGGTGCTCTACAGCAAGTACGCCGGCACCGACATCAAGCTCGGCACCGACGAGTACGTGCTTCTGTCCGAGAAGGACATCCTGGCCGTCGTCAACTGATCTGACGGCGTTTCCGTCGGCATCACCTTCAACCAAGCAATCTTTTTTCTTCCATGGCCAAGCGCATCATCTATAACGAGCAAGCCCGCCGGGCGCTCGAACGCGGCATCGACATCCTTGCCGAAGCCGTCGCCGTCACCCTCGGCCCCAAGGGCCGCAACGTGGTGCTGGAGAAGAAATTCGGCGCTCCCCAGATCATCAACGACGGCGTCACGATCGCCAAGGAGATCGAACTGGAGGACCACATCGAGAACACCGGTGTGGCCCTGATCCGTCAGGCCGCCAGCAAAACCAACGACGCCGCCGGTGACGGCACCACCACCGCCACCGTCCTGGCCCACGCCATGGTCAAGGCGGGTCTGCGCAACGTGGCCGCCGGCGCCAACGCCATCACCCTCAAGAAGGGCATCGACAAGGCCACCGAGTTCCTCGTCGGCAAGATCGAGGAGCACGCCAAGCCGATCTCCGACTCCAACGCCATCGCCCAGGTGGGCACCATCTCCGCCGGCAACGACGAAGAAGTCGGCCGCATGATCGCGGACGCCATGGACAAGGTGGGCAAGGAGGGTGTGATCTCCCTCGAGGAAGGCAAGTCGATGACCACCGAACTGGAGGTCACCGAAGGCATGCGCTTCGACAAGGGCTACATCTCGCCCTACTTCGCCACCGACACCGAGCGGATGGAAGCGGTGCTCGACGAGCCCTACATCCTGCTGACCGACAAGAAGATCGGTCTCGTCCAGGACCTGGTGCCCGTGCTCGAGCAGATCGCCCGCACCGGCAAGCCCCTGCTGATCATCGCCGAGGACATCGAGAAGGAGGCCCTCGCCACCCTGGTGGTGAACCGTCTGCGTGGCGTCCTGAACGTCGCCGCCGTCAAGGCTCCCGGCTTCGGTGACCGCCGCAAGGCCATGCTCGAGGACATCGCCGTTCTCACCAACGGTCAGCTGATCACCGAGGACGCCGGCCTCAAGCTGGAGAACACCAAGCTGGAGATGCTGGGCACCGCCCGCCGCATCACCATCAACAAGGACACCACCACCATCGTCGCCGAAGGCAACGAGGCGGCGGTCAAGGCCCGCTGCGAGCAGATCCGCAAGCAGATGGACGAAACCGACTCCTCCTACGACAAGGAGAAGCTGCAGGAGCGTCTGGCCAAGCTGAGCGGCGGTGTGGCCGTGGTCAAGGTGGGCGCTGCCACCGAGACCGAGATGAAGGACAAGAAGCTGCGCCTGGAAGATGCCATCAACGCCACCAAGGCGGCCGTTGAGGAAGGCATCGTCCCCGGCGGTGGCACCACCCTGGCCCACCTGGCCCCGGCCCTCGAGGAGTGGGCGGCCGCCAACCTCTCCGGCGAGGAGCTGATCGGCGCCACCATCGTGGCCTCGTCCCTCACCGCCCCGCTCAAGCGGATCGCTGAGAACGCCGGTGTCAACGGCGCCGTCGTCGCCGAGCACGTGCGCAACAAGCCCTTCAACGAGGGCTACAACGCCGCCACCGGCGAGTACGTCGACATGCTGGCCGCCGGCATCGTCGATCCCGCCAAGGTGACCCGCTCCGGCCTGCAGAACGCCGCCTCGATCGCCGGCATGGTGCTCACCACCGAGTGCATCGTGGCCGACCTGCCCGAGAAGAAGGAAGCAGCTCCCGCCGGTGGCGGCGGCGGCATGGGCGGCGACTTCGACTACTGATCGCCCTGCGGTCAGCGTCGGATCACCGATCCCTCGCCTTCAGCACCAAGCGCCCCTGCGGGGGCGCTTTTTTGTGCCTTCGCGTCCATCGCAGAGCTGATCAAAATTCCAAGGAGACGAAAGATCGCCGTGAACTTGCAGCAATGACGGCGCTGATTCGCATCAGCCAAAGCCGCCAGCGAGGCCCGCTTCCACTCCAGCGACCGGCGGGTGAATGGAAGCAAGAAATGTGTGGCGGCAGCGTGATTCCTCTCCAGCTGCCTACGTTCGAAGGGAAGGACCAGACCGGCACCTGCGGCCGGGCCACCGCCATCCCGCCGCTGCTGTGATGAACGCCCTTCTCCTCTATCCCCACTTCCCGAAAACCTTCTGGTCGTTCGACCGGTTCCTGGAGATGGCCGGCGTGAAGGCCTTCATCCCGCCACTGGGGATCCTCACGGTGGCCTCCCTGCTGCCGCCGCACTGGCATCTGCGCTTCCACGACAGGAACGTGGCCGAGGAGACGGAGGACGACTGGCACTGGTGCGACCTCGTGATCGTCTCGGCGATGCTGGTGCAGCGCGAGGACTTTCACCATCTGATCCGCCTGGCGGTGGCGATGGGTAAAAAAGTGGCGGTCGGCGGCCCCTATCCCACCTCGCTGCCGGAGCATGCGCTGCAATCAGGAGCCCACTATCTGATCCTGGATGAGGGGGAGATCACCGTTCCCGCCTTCCTGGCGGCCTTCGAGCGCAGGGAACCCTGCGGGGTGTTCCGTGCCCTGGAGAAGCCGGATGTCAGCCTCAGCCCCAGGCCCCGCTACGACCTGCTGCATCGCGACGCCTATCTGATGATGGCGGTGCAGTTCTCCCGCGGCTGTCCGTTCAACTGCGAGTTCTGCGACATCATCAACCTCTACGGCCGCAAGCCGCGGACCAAGGAGAACCACCAGATCCTGGGGGAACTGCAAATCCTCTACGACCTGGGCTGGCGGGGATCCATCTTCATGGTGGATGACAACTTCATCGGCAATCAACACAACGTCAAGCGTCTGCTGAACGATCTGATTCCCTGGATGCGGGAGCATCGCTACCCCTTCAACTTCCTGACCGAAGCCTCGGTGAATCTGGCCGAGCAGCCCGAGCTGCTCGATCTGATGGCCCGGGCCGGCTTCTTCGGGGTCTTCCTGGGCATCGAGACCCCCGACCAGGACAGTCTGGAGCTCACCCGCAAGCGGCAGAACACCCGCCATCCCCTCGCGGAGGCCTGCCGGACGATCAGTGCGGCGGGACTGGTCATCTACGCCGGGTTCATCCTCGGCTTCGACGGGGAACGCTCTGGCGCGGGGCAGCGCATCGAGGCGTTCGTCGCCGAGACGGCCATTCCCCAGCCGATGCTGGGCATCCTCCAGGCCCTGCCCAACACGGCACTCTGGACCCGGCTGGAGCAGGAGGGACGGCTCGTGCCGGAGGCCGATGTTCTCTGCGGCGACCAGAACACCCTGATGAACTTCGTGCCCTCCCGCCCGGCCCAGGACATCGGCCGCGAGTACGTGCGGGCCCTCTGGCGGATGTACGAGCCCGCCACCTATATGGAGCGCTGCCTGCGCCACTGTCTCGCCATCACCCCCAATCCCCACTGCGCTCAGCAGATGCACGTGCCGCCGGCCCGGGCCGTCAGGCTTCTAGCCCTGCTGGTCTGGCACCAGGGCCTGCGCCGCCCGGAACTCCGGGGCCAGTTCTGGAGGCAGCTGGGGCAGATGGCGCAGCGGCAGCCCCGCCTGCTGGCCCTTTATCTGGGCCTATGCGCGGCCGGCGAACACGTCTTCGAGTACCGCCAGCTGGCCCGGGAGCGCATCGGCGCCCAGCTGGGCCACGATCCACTCGCGATGCCGCCCACAACGCCCCCGCCGCCGCCGGCGGTTCAGCCGCCTGGCACAAAGGCCAGGGCCACGCCGTTATTGCAGTAACGCTTGCCGGTGGGTTTGGGGCCGTCGTTGAACACGTGGCCCTGGTGGCCGCCGCAGCGGCGGCAGTGGTATTCCGTACGCGGCAGGATCAGCTTGAAGTCGGTTTTCGTGGCCACCGCGTTGGGCAGGGGTTGCCAGAAGCTGGGCCAGCCGGTGCCGGAGTCGAACTTGGCCTTGGAGGAGAACAGGGGCAGGCGGCAGCCGGCACACACGTAGGTGCCGCTGCGCTTTTCGTTGTTGAGCGGACTGCTGAAGGGGCGCTCGGTGCCCTCATCGCGGAGCACCGCATAGGCCGCCGGACTCAGGCGTTTCCGCCATTGCGTCGGGCTCAGCTGCCAGGCCGGATCGGTGGCCTTGGCGGCAGCCAGAGCCCGGTCGGCGGGCAGGAAAGGCAGCAGTCCCGCCAGGGGGGCCCCCACCCGGGCCAGCAGGCTGGAGAGAAAGTTGCGGCGGTCCATCCGGTTCAGCCCAGCCAGCCGGCGCTCAGCACCACGGCCAGCCCCAGAAACAGGGAGAGCAGGGTCCAGGTGATGCGGTTGAGGGTGTTCTCGGCGCTGCGGGCGCTGCTGAACATCGAGCCGCCACTGGAGGCCAGGCCCCCCATGCCATCCCCCTTGGGGCTGTGGAGCAGCACGCTGACGATCAGCAGCGCGCCGCTGAGCATCCAGAGCGATGAAACGATGTTCTTGACCATTGGCCCAGCTTAGCCGCTGCGGGCCTGCAGCCTCAGGCGCCGAGGGTCTGGGGGATGCGGGCGGCGGGCACGGAGGCGGGCACCACCAGAGAGGTGCCGGTCATGCGGGCGGGCTTGGGCAGGCCCAGGATCTCCAGCAGGGTCGGGGCAATATCGGCCAGGCCGCCATGCTCCCGCAGGGTGACGTCGTTGCCATGGCCCGGCAGCTTGCGCTTCTCCCCCTCCACCAGGATCACCGGCACCGGGTTGGTGGTGTGGGCGGTCCAGGGGAGGCCATCGGGGCCCTGCATCACCTCGGCGTTGCCATGGTCGGCGGTGATCAGCAGGCTGCCGCCCATGCGGGTGGTGGCCTCCACGAGCCGGCCCACGCAGCGGTCGACCGTGGAGATGGCTTCGGTGGCGGCCTCCATCTGGCCGGTGTGGCCCACCATGTCGGGGTTGGCGTAGTTGATCACCACCAGGGAGTAGATCCCCTTGCCGATGGCGGCGATGCAGCTGTCGGTGAGCTTCTCCGCCGACATCGCCGGCGCCTGGTCATAGGTGGCGACCCGGGGGGAGGGCACCAGGTGGCGGTCTTCGCCGGGGAAGGCCTGCTCGATGCCGCCGTTCATGAAGTACGTGACGTGCGGGTACTTCTCGGTCTCGGCGGTGCGGAACTGGCGCAGGCCGTGCTCGGAAACCACCTGGCCGAGAAGGCCGTCGAGGGATTCGGGCGGGAAGGCCACCCGCAAGGGCAGGCCCTGCTCGTACTGGGTGAAAGTGACCACATGGAGGGGGCCCAGCCACTCCCGCGGGAAGCCGTCGAACTCCGGCAGGACCAGAGCACGGATGATCTGGCGCACCCGGTCGGGGCGGAAGTTGAAGCAGACCAGGCCATCACCGCACTCCAGCAGCCCCTCGCTGAGGCGCACCGGCTCGAGGAATTCATCGGTGATGCCCGCCGCATAGGAGCCCTGCAGCACCTCCTCCGGCGTGAAGGGGCAGATCTCGGATGGCTCGGTCAGCAGGCGATAGGCCTTCTGGGTCCGCTCCCATCGCTGGTCGCGGTCCATGGCCCAGTAACGGCCGCAGAGGGTGGCGATGCGGCCCACACCGGCCTCGTCGATCATCGCCTGGATCCGGGCCAGGTAACCCGGGCCCCCGTGGGGGGCCGAGTCGCGGCCATCGGTGACCACATGGATCAGCACATCGGTGAGGCCGCGGCCGGCGGCCCAGCGCAGCAGACCGCCCAGGTGGTCGACATGGCTGTGGACGCCGCCATCGGAGCAGAGGCCGATCAGGTGCAGGGGGCGGCCGCTGGCCAGCAGGGTGTCACCCAGATCGTTGAGGGCCTGGTTGCCGGCGATCGAGCCGCTGCGCACCGCCTGGCCGATCCGCACCAGCTCCTGGCGGATGATCCGACCGGAGCCGATGGTGAGGTGTCCCACCTCCGAATTGCCCATCTGGTGATCCGGCAGGCCCACGGCGGCGCCGCTGGCTTCGATCAGGGTGTGGGGATAGGCATGCCAGAGGGCATCCATCACCGGGGTGTCCGCTTTCCTCACGGCGTTGTGATCGGCCTCCGGGCTGTATCCCCAGCCATCAAGGATGGCCAGAACCATGGGGGCGACGGGAGCAGCCGTCTCGCAGGGGACGCGTTCGCCGGTGCCGCCAGCGGACTGCTTCTGGGAGGGAGCTGCTTTCACCAGCGAGAAAATCTGCACGTTTCAACGCCACGCCAACCTACAGCCCCCCTTCAAGATCACCTTCTTCCGGCGTGGATGCGTCAGGCTTTGGTTACACGCCATACGCTTTGTGGCCAGACCTCAGGTCGCATCATCGGGTTCCTCCGACCGGCTGGAACTGCTCTCCGCCCAGGACCTGGGACGCACCCTCGACAGGCTCGCCTCCCAGGTGCTGGAGGCGGTGGCCGACAGCCAGGACCTCGTGCTGCTGGGCATCCCCACCCGCGGTGTGGCCCTGGCCCGGGTGCTGGCCGGGCGGCTGGAGGCGATCTGCGGCCATCCCATCGCCCACGGCAGCCTCGACCCCACCTTCCACCGCGACGACCTGGAGCGGGTGGGCACCCGCCTGGTGGAGGCCACCCAGCTGCCGGTGCCGGTGGACGGGCGCCAGGTGGTGCTCGTCGATGACGTCATCTTCACCGGCCGCACGGTGCGGGCCGCCCTGGAGGCCCTGCAGGGCTGGGGCCGTCCCCGCCGCGTGGGGCTGCTGGTGATGGTCGACCGGGGGCACCGGGAACTGCCGATTCAACCGGACTTCTGCGGCCGGGTGGTGCCCACCGCCCGCCACGAGACGATCCAGCTGTGCCTCCAGGCCATCGATGGCGAGGAGGGGGTCTACCTGCTGCGCGACTGAGGAGGCGTTCTCAGACGGTGGCGAGCTCGTCCTCGCGGAAATGGGCCCGGAACTTGCCGAAGGCCACCACCACGGGCAGGGTCGGGCTGATGGGGCGACCCTTCCAGTCGTTCAGCACGTTGAACACCTCGCCCTGCTGCCCTTCCATATCAAAGGCTTCACCCCGATGCTGGGGGTGGTTGTAGACGACCACACTGCGGCACACCCTGACCTGATCACCTGGCTGCATGTCCACCGGGACGCTCTGCGCGGCCATCCTGTCATGGGGCTCAGCGCTGGCAGGCGCTCTCCGGCCCGGCCTCCACCACCCGTCCGCCCAGCTCCTTGCAGGCCTCCTGGAAGGCCTGCCACTCGTCCATGCCGGCGGCGATGCGGCGCTGCACCAGGCCATCCAGCTTCTCCCCGGACACCGTGTGGGGCAGGGAACCGTGGCTGTCGTGCTCCCGGTCCTTGCCCTGGAGCTGGTCGAGGCCCTTCTTGACCTCCTGCCGCAGGGGCTCACTCTGCTGGCGCCACCAGGGATGGTCGATGCGGTTGAGGCTGTCGAGGGCCTCCCACCAGCGCTTCTGCTTCACCAGCAGCGTCGCCCGCTCCAGCTGGGAGCGGTTGCGGTTCCAGATCGCCTGCAGGTCGTCGCCCATGGCGCTGCCGTCGTCCTTGCGCTCCTCCCCCAGGGGGGCAAGGGCCGCCAGAGCACCCTGCAGATCCCCGGCCTGGAAGCGGGTGCGGGCCAGGGTCCGCAGCTGGCGCTGCCAGCGCGCCAGCCGCTCGCGGTCGGAGGGGGTGCCGGCCCGGGAATTGATCACCTGGCGCTGCAGCCGCAGGGCCTCGCCCCACTCCTCCTGCCCCCAGAGCTGGTCGGCCTTGGCCCGCAGGCAGCGGCCCCGATCGAAGGGGGTACGGCCGGGCAGCCAGCTGAGGGCTGCCAGCTGCTCGCTGTAGCGGAGGCAGTCATCGAGGCGGCCGCTGGTGGACGCCTGCTCCAGGCGCACGGGCAACTGGCGCTCCCACCAGTAGCCCAGGCCGATGGCGGCGGCGACCGAACCCAGGGTGATGGCCAGCCAGAAGCGCGGGAGTCTGTGCCGGCGGAGGGCCAAGGGGGGAGAAACAGCGCGGTTCTCCACCGTTGTATGCAACGGCGGCGACCGGCGCCCGGTCGCGGGGGCAGCCTGGTCGGCGTCCACCCCCGTCGGCGGCCAACGGCCCGGTCCCCGGGGCGCTCAGCGCACCGGACCCAGGGGGCACGGCTCGCTCCGGCCGCCGTCGGCGGCGGCCTCCAGGTCGTCCCACGCCACCAGGAGCCGGGCCTGGGCATCGATGGAGAAGCGCAGCCGCAGCCGGTCGACGCCGCGCTGACCCGGGGAGGGCAGGGGGATGGTGAGTGGCGGCGCTGACCAGGGCCGCACCGGGGCCGCCCCCGCCGGCCGCTCACGCAGCACCGGCAGCCCCGCCTCGAAGACCACTTCGGCCCGCTCCTCCGGCAGGGGCTCCCCCAGCACCAGCTCCAGCTCCTCCTGGCCGTCCTGGCTGCAGGCCAGCACCAGCTCCAGGGGCTGCTCCGTGGGCCAGCTCTGGCCGGCCACGAACAGGGGATGCCAGCGGTGGGCCCCGCTGCGCCGGTCCCAGCAGCGCAGGGAGACGCCACGGGCCAGCACGTCGCGGACACGGACCCCGGGGGTGAGGGCCAGGGCCCCCAGCGCCACGGCCTCCACCGGCCGCTCGCCCCGCAGGGGCACGCCGGGGCAGCGGAGCTCGAGCCAACGACGGATCAAAGGAATCCTGCTGCTGCCCCCCACCGGCAGCACGGCGTCGATGTCCCCCAGCCCCAGCCCCTCCCGGCGGGCCGCCGCCAGGACCGCCTCCAGCAGACCGTCCAGGAGCTGCGGCAGCCCGCGTTCCTCCAGCAGCCGCTCGAAGACGGGCCGGGTCAGGGTGAGCTCGCGGAAGGAACCGGTTGCCGGCTGGATCTGCCGGGCTTCGGGGGCCTCGCTGAGCTGGCACTTGATCCGTTCGGCGAGCTGGAGCAGGGCGCCGTCGACGGGCCCCTCCGGGCAGAGGTGGGCCGCGATCCAGCGATCGATGTCCCGCCCGCCCAGGGCCACCCCCGCCTTGCCGATCACCCGGGCGCAGCGCAGGCTCTGGCCGCTGCGGGTCAGGTCCCGGCCGGCGAAGCGCAGCAGCTGGGCGATCGGCGCCGCCCGCCCCTCACCGCCCTCCAGGGCCACCAGGGAGAGATCGATCGTGCCGCCGCCCATGTCCACCACCAGCACCCGGCTGCCGGGGGGCAGGCCGGCGCCGATGGCGGCGGCGGTGGGCTCGTCCACCAGCGCCAGCTCGGGCACCGCCAGGCCGCGGCTGGCCCGCTCCAGCCAGGCCCGGTAGCCGCGGTAGGTCTCGATCGGGGCGGTGAGCACCAGCCGCTCCGGCACCAGCCCCGCCGGCAGGGCCCGCCACAGGCCCTCGAGCAGCAGGGAACCGGCCCGCTCGGCACTGAGCCAGCCCGGCTGCGGGGCGGACGCCGGCCCGCCGATCCGGCGCTTGAAGTCCCGGCACAGGCCGGGGTGGTCGCCATCGGCCAGGGCCGCCTCGAGCACCTGCCGGCCGATCAGGGGCCGTTCGGCGTCGGGAGCCTCCAGCCACAGCAGGCTGGGCACCACACAGGGGTCACCACAGCTGTAGGGCGGCAGGGGCAGCAGGCCGGGGGGGCCCTGGCGGTCCTGCCAGGCCACCACGGTGGTGCTGCTGCCCAGGTCGATGGCGAGGGTTCCGCTCATGGTGAGGGTTCCGCTCATGGCTCAATGGGTGGCTCCCCTTCTAGGCCGGTGCCGGCAGGAAGGGGCGGGCCGATGGGCTGATCTAGGGTGTTGAGACTGATGATCAGGCCCGCATGCCGAGCAGCGAACTCAACGCCAAGGAACTGGCCCAGCGGGGGGAGAGCCTGATCCGTCACTCCTCCAACCGTTACCTGACCACCGTTCGCATCGCTTTCCGGGCCAAGCAGCGTCGCTTCGATGATTTCGACGGCCTGCTCGACGACTCGATGATCAAGCCGGTCCAGCGGGCCATCATCGAACTCAGCGACGAGCAGGACCAACCCGACCTGCTGCCCGGCTGAGGGTCCGCGCCACGCCGCCGTGGAAGTCTGCGAGGGCCAGGGCTGGCGGCTGGTGGTGGATCCTGCCCGCGCTCCCTTCATCGCCCTGATCGGGGGCGACGGCTGGGCCAGTGAACTGACCGCCGCCGAACTGCGCGCCCTGCAGGTGGCCGCCGCCCAGCTCACCGCCCAGCACCGGGCCATGGCCGATGTCCTGATGGCCGAAGAGGCCGTGGCCATGGAGGTGGAGCTGCCGATCGGGGATGCCGGTGACGCCGGATGCCTGTGGCTGGGCCTGGACGGCGACCGGCACCGGTGGACGCTGCAGCTGGTGCTCACGCCCGGCCCGGGAGGCCGGGGCATCGAAGGGGGCTGGGGGGCCGCCGCCAGCGAGGCGTTCAGCACCGCGCTGGAGCGCCTGAGACCCGCTGAGCCAGGGGGCGGGGATCAGGATTGTTGATCGGTGGCGGATTCCCCAGCCGCCCCCCCGGTTTTGCACCGTTTCTCCCCAGGCCGGCGGCGGTCGCCGCTGGCCAGCGGCCCCGGATGGGGAGAAGCGGCTGGCGGCGCCGCCGCCGCTTGACAGGGGAAGGCAACCATTCCTGAGCGGCCGGATTGGCCCCGGGGACGCCCCGAAGCCCCTGCGGTGGCTGGTGTCTCAGGCTGGGACGGGGGGCGCCGGGCCGCCACCGGCGGCGTTTGACGTGGCCCCTCGGGTGTGGAGAACTGGCTCACGCCCTGCCCGCCATCCGCGATGCCCCGCCCGAGAACACTGCCACTGGATGGGGCCGAGTCTCTGGTGAGCCTGCGGGCGGAGGTGCCCGCGCCGCTGCTGGAGGCCATGCGGGAGTTCATCGAGCAGCACCCCAACTGGGACCAGTACCGGCTGTTCCAGGCTGCCCTGGCGGGGTTTCTCGTGCAGAACGGGATCCGCAACCGCGGGGTGACCCGCTGCTACCTGGCCAACCTGTTTCCCGGCCACCAGGCCTTCTCGGCGCCGGCGGCCTGAGGCCGGGCCCGCGTCAGGAGGTCCAGGTCTCAGGCGTCCGGCTCCACCCCCAGCAGGCGGAACAGTCGGGCGGCACTGGCGTCGCTCACCGGCAGGATCGAGAGGCGATTGCCCCGGCGCACCACCGCCAGGTCCTCGACACTGAACTGCTCCCGCAGGGCGTCCAGGCTCAGCATCGCCGGAAAGGTGGCGCGGTAGGCGAGGCGGACGCAGTCCCAGCGCGGAGCCTCCGGCTTCGAGGCCGGGTCGAAGTACTTGGAGGCGGCATCGAACTGGCTGGGATCCACCAGCCCCGTCTCGATCACCTCCATCAGGCCGACGATGCCGGGGGGGCTGGTGTTGGAGTGGTAGAAGAAGGCGCGATCACCGATCTGCATGGCGCGCATGAAGTTGCGGGCCTGGTAGTTGCGGATGCCGTCCCAGAGGGTGCTGCCCTCCGCCTGCAGATGGTGGATGCCGTAGACATCCGGCTCGCTCTTCATCAACCACCAGGCCATGGAGCGTCCGCCTCAGCTGTCGGTGTCGAGGGCCAGCACCAGCCGGCGGAAGTGGTCGCCGCGGGCCTCGAAACTGGTGTACTGGTCGAAGCTGGCACAGGCCGGGGAGAGCAGCACCCCCCGGCAGCCGAGGGCGGGGGCCAGCGTGGCGGCAAGGGCCACCGCACCCTCCAGGTCCTGCTCCTGCTTCACCACGCCGCCGTAGCCACTGGACTCCAGCAGGCCGGCGAACTCCTGCCGCGCCGCTCCGTAGAGCACCACCGCCGCGGCCCGCTGCCGCAGCTGCTCCAGCCAGGCCCCGGCCTCCCCCTGCTTCGACTGGCCACCGGCCAGCACCACCAAAGGACCCTCCAGGGCCCGCAGGGCCACCTCGGCGGCGTCGTAGTTGGTGGCCTTGCTGTCGTTGAACCAGGTGATGCCCTTGAGGCTGCGGAGGCGTTCGAGCCGGTGGGGGACACCGGGGAAACAGCGGCAGGCGGCCTCCATCACCGCCGGCTCCAGCCCGGCGTGGAGCCCGACCGCCACGGCCAGCAGCAGGTTCTGGCGGTTGTGGGCACCGGGCATGGCCAGGGCGGAGGCCGGGAACAGGGGGCCCTGGCGGCCCCGCACCTGATCGTCCCCGTCGATCCAGAGCACCGGATCAAGCCCCGCCGGCAGCGCCTCCCGGGGGCCGGCGGTGATCCACTCGGCCTGGTCCCAGCTGTCGGCGTGGTGGCGCAGGTCGGGATCGTCGGCGTTGAGGATGCGGACGCGGGAGCGCTCCAGCAGACTCCGCTTGATGGCCCGGTAGGCGGCCAGGGTGCCGTGGCGCTCCAGGTGGTCGGGGGTGAGGGTGGTCCAGACGCCGATCGCCGGCGCCACGGAAGGGGCGGCCTCGATCTGGTAACTGCTCAGCTCCACCACCAGCCAGTCCGGGCGGGGCCCCTGCTCCAGACGCCTCTGCAGCACCACCTCGGCGGCGGAGATGCCGACGTTGCCGCAGAGGGGCGCGTCCCGGCCGGCCTGCTGCAGCAGGTGCTGCACCAGGCAGGTGACGGTGGTCTTGCCGTTGGTGCCGGTGATGCCGATCCAGGGCACGTCGCGGCTGGCCTGCCAGGCGGGCACGATCTCCCCCTGCACCTGCACCCCCCGGGTGCGGAGCGCTTCCAGCACCGGGTGGTTCCAGGGGATGCCCGGGCTGACCACCACGGCCGCCGGCGGCAGCGGCAGGTCCTGGAACGCCTCGAGGCTCAGGGGCACGCCGAGCCGCACCGCGAGGGCCTCGCTCTGCAGCTGATCCGCCAGGGCCCGGTGCTCCGGCGTGTCAGCGCTTTCGATCACCACAACCGTCTCGCCACGGGCCTGCAGCAGACGGGCGGCCCCCAGACCGGACCGGCCCAGACCCACCACCACCGTGCAGGAGGGAGGGGCAACGGCCTCGGCGGGACTCACGCTGGCAGGCTCATGTTCGGGATCGGGTGAGGGTAGCAGTGAAGAGATCACTGCACCCAACCGAATTCAGATGCAGGACCTAAGCAATCTTCAATGGACGCAATCTATGGGCGATACTGGAATCGAACCAGTGACTCCTACCGTGTCAAGGTAGTGCTCTACCTCTGAGCTAATCGCCCGAGCTCGGAATCACCGAAGTGGCACCGAATTCAGATCCTTTCGAATCAATTCCGGTTCATGACCCTAACCATCCCAGGTGATCGAGAAGGCTGGTCATCCCCGGGACAAAAACTTCACCTGATGCCGGACTGTCACAGGCGAACTGTAACGGGAGGACGATCAGGATCCGGTTTTCACCCAGGGTTTTCCTACTCGCCGGCCTTCCCTCCTGTCAACTTGCGCCGGCCGGCCCTCAATGGCGCTCCAGCCGGATCCGGAAGCGCTCCCGCTTGGTGGGTTCGATCGCCAGCACCTCCAGCTCCCCCCGCCCCTCCAGCTGGACCCGCGCCCCCACCGCCAGGGGCTGGCTGGGGCTGCTGACCAGCTTCCAGTCGAGGCGGACGGCCCCCTGCCGGATCAGGGTGGCCATGCGGTTGCGGGACAGCCCGAAACCGGCCGACGCCAGGGCATCCAGCCGCAGGGAGGCCTCCACCGTCGTGAGCTGGCGGGGCAACCGGCGGGCCGGCAGCTGCAGCGCCTCGATGGGCCGGGCCTCGAACCGCACCGGCACCGTGCGCACCAGGCCCTCGGTGCCGTCCAGTCGCCGGGCCAGGGACTCGCTGACGATCGCCTGGGCGCCCCGATCGCCCCGCAGCCACAGGTCCCCCCGCTCCTGGGGCATGGCCCCGGAGCGGGCCAGCCCCTCGGCCATGTCGGCCGCCGAGGCGGGATCGAACAGGAAGTTGCCGCTGATCTCCAGCCCCAGCAGGGCGGGGGCCGCCGGCTCCTGTCCGGTTCGTGCCAGCAGCAGGCAGCGGCGCTCGGCGCCGGGGTGGCCACCCTCACTGGCGAGGCTCAGCTCGCTGAGGGTGCCGAGCCGGTCCTCGGCCTCCTCCCGCACCGCCGCCTCGAGAAAACCGCTGACCTGGGGCTCCCAGGTACGCAGGGCCGTCTCCGCCAGGGTGAAGAGCGCCCCGAGCGTCTCCGGGTGGCGACTCCCCTCCAGCAGGTCCCGTCGTGGAAGCATGGGCCCTCCGGCCTCAGGTGTCGTCCAGCCGCACGACCGCCGTCGGCCGCGCCAGCTGGATGGTGGTCCAGGGGATCTCCCGGCCGACGGGGGCCTCCAGCAGCAGCAGCCAGCAGCCCTCATCGAGCCGGTTGCGCAGGATGCGGATGCGGTCGTCCTCCTCCGAACTGACGCTGGCGGCGGCGGCGAAGCTGCCCATCCAGCCGGAGCCCATGCCCAGCAGGCCGCCGATCAGGGGCTCGCCGTAGACCCCGGCGAAGCTGAAGGTGTGCAGATCCGTGATCTGGGTGAAGGTGAGCCCGGCCAGGAACCCGAAGGGCAGCAGCCAGCGGACCATCGACTGTTGCCGCCGCCGCCGGGCCGTGGCCGGATCCAGCCGCTCAACCTCCGACATGGTCGCCTCACCGCTGCCGATCGCCAGCACACGGGTCGGGGCCGGTTGCAGCGCCAGCAAGCGATCCCGCAAGGCATGCAGGCGGTCACGGTCGTCCAGCACGACCACCACACTCAGGGACATGGGCTCCTCTCCGCACCGCTCTCTACACTGCACCTCCGGCCTGCCCCCCTGGGGGCGCACCCCCCGCCCTCCCCACCGCTGCCGGACATGACGAAGGTTCTGGTCTCCGATCCCATCGACCAGGCGGGGATCGACATCCTCTCCCAGGTCGCCCAGGTGGACGTGCGCACGGGTCTGAGCCCGGAGCAGCTGGTGGGGTGCATCGGTGACTACGAGGGGCTGATGATCCGCTCCGGCACCCAGGTGACCGCCGAGGTGATCGAGGCGGCAAGCCGTCTGCGCATCATCGGCCGGGCCGGTGTGGGTGTCGACAACGTCGATGTGCCCGCCGCCACCCGCCGCGGCGTGATCGTCGTCAATTCCCCGGAGGGCAACACAATCGCCGCCGCCGAGCACGCCCTGGCGCTGATGCTCTCCCTGTCGCGGCACGTGCCCCACGCCCACGCCAGCACCATCGCCGGCGGCTGGGACCGCAAGACCTACGTGGGCAACGAGCTCTACAAGAAGACCCTCGGCGTGGTGGGCCTCGGCAAGATCGGCTCCCATGTGGCCCGCGTCGCCCGGGCCCTGGGCATGGACGTGGCCGCCTACGACCCGTTCATCTCCGCCGAGCGCGCCCAGCTGCTGCAGGTGCGGCTGCTGCCCCTGCCCCAGCTGTTCGCCGAAGCCGACTACGTCAGCCTGCACCTGCCCCGCACCCCGGACACCGAGAACCTGGTCAACGCGGCGCTGCTGGCCACGATGAAGCCCACCGCCCGCCTGGTGAACTGCGCCCGCGGCGGCATCATCGACGAGCAGGCCCTGGCCGATGCGGTCGAGAACCGCGTCATCGCCGGCGCCGCCCTCGACGTCTACGCCAAGGAGCCGCTGGCGGCCGATTCCCCCCTGCGGCTGGTCAAGGAACGTCTGATCCTCACCCCTCACCTGGGCGCCTCCACCGAGGAGGCCCAGGAGAACGTGGCCATCGACGTGGCCGAGCAGATCCGGGATGTGCTCCTGGGTCTTCCGGCCCGCAGCGCCGTCAACATCCCCGGCCTGACCCCCGAGGTGATGGAGCTGCTCAAGCCCCATCTGCAGCTGGCGGAAACCCTGGGCCTGCTGCTCAGCCAGCTGGCCGGCGGCCAGATCAGCGAGCTGGAGGTGCGGCTGCAGGGTGAATTCGCCTCCCACCCCGCCCAGCCCCTGGTGGTGGCGGCCCTCAAGGGCATCCTCTCGGCCGCCCTGGGCGACAGCATCAACTACGTCAACGCCACCCTGGAGGCCAAGGAGCGCGGCATCCACGTGCTTGAGGTGAAGGACGACGCCAGCCGCGACTTCGCCGGCGGTTCGCTGCAGCTCAGCTCCCGCAGCCCCCGGGGTAATCACAGTGTCACCGGGGCGGTGTTCACCGACGGCGAACTGCGCATCACCACCATCGACGAATTCCCGGTGAACGTGACCCCCAGCCGTCACATGCTCTTCACCCGCCACCGGGACATGCCCGGCATCATCGGCCAGCTGGGCTCCCTGCTCGGCGAGCACAACGTCAACATCGCCTCGATGCAGGTGGGCCGCCGCATCGTCCGGGGCGACGCCGTGATGGTGCTGAGCCTCGACGATCCGATCCCCCCCAGCCTGCTGGCGGTGATCCACGGCATCAACGGCATCCAGGCCGCCCACCCGGTCACCCTCTGATGGGCCTGGTCTGGTGGCGGCTGGAGATGGCCGCCCCGGCCGAACTGGAGGAGTCCCTGCTCTGGAAGCTGCCGCTCCTGGGGGTGGCGCGGGTGGCGCTCCAGCACCCCCCAGAGGCGCCGCAGCAGCGTCAGCTGCTGGCCTGGCTGCCGGAGAGCGACTGGCCCGCCGACCAGCGCCAGGAGCTGGAGAGGGCCCTGGCCCCGCTGGGGGAACCCTTTGACCTGCCGCTGCCGCCGATCCAATGGAAGCGCCAGGCCGATGAGGACTGGAGCCTGAGCTGGAAGAGCCACTGGCGGCCCGATCCGGTGGGGGAGCGACTGCTGGTGCTGCCGGCCTGGCTGGAGGTGCCGTCCGAGCAGGCCGGGCGGCTGGTGATCCGCATCGATCCGGGCAGCGCCTTCGGCACCGGCAGCCACCCCACCACCCGCCTCTGCCTGGAGGGCCTGGAGGGCCTCGCCGGTGAGCGGGAGCAGGCGGGGCTGGGGGCGGGCCTGGAGGGGCTGCGGGTGGCCGATCTGGGCTGCGGCAGCGGCATCCTGGGCCTGGCCGCCCTGCGGCTGGGGGCGGCGAGCGTGGCCGCCGCCGACACCGACCCCCTGGCGGAGCGGGCGACCCGACAGAACGCGGCCCTGAACGGCCTGGACGGCACCCGCGGCCTCACGGTGACCACCGGGTCGGCCGAGGCCCTGGTGGCGCTGCTGGACGGCCGTCCGGCGGATCTGCTGCTGTGCAACATCCTGGCGCCGGTGATCGAGGCCCTGATTCCCTGGTTCGAGCACCTGCTGAGTCCCGGCGGCGTGGGCCTGCTCAGCGGCCTGCTGGTGGATCAGGCCCCAGGCCTGGAGCGGGATCTGGCGGCGGCGGGCTGGCGTGTGGAAGGGCGGGTGGAACAGGACCGCTGGGGCCTGCTGCGGATCCGTTCAGCATCGGATGTTGCATAAGGCACGCTGATCTGTGTCCTGGCTTTGATTGGGCTTCCCGGCCTGCGAGCCCAAGATCGCCGGGAAAGCCCCCTGTCGGATGTAGGAAGGGCGGGTCCTACAGGCCCTGGCTGCCGGGTGTCTGTGAGCTCCAATCTCTTCCATGGCTTCCTACAAGGTCACCCTCGTCAATGAGAGCGAGGGCCTGAACAAGACCATCGAGGTTCCTGACGACCAGTACATCCTCGACGCCGCCGAAGAGCAGGGCATCGATCTGCCCTACTCCTGCCGCGCCGGCGCCTGCTCCACCTGCGCCGGCAAGCTCACCTCCGGCACCGTCGACCAGTCGGATCAGAGCTTCCTCGACGACGACCAGATCGAGGCCGGCTTCGTCCTCACCTGCGTCGCCTACCCCACCTCCGACTGCACCATCAAGACCCACACCGAAGAAGAGCTCTACTGAGCTCCTCGCCGGGCGGTCCGGTTGGATCGCCCCTTGAACCCCGCGTTCTTCTCCGCCACCCTCAGGGGTGGCTTTTTCATGGCACTTCAGGTGGACACCGTGCTGGCCTCCGGCAGCGAACATCCCAGCCCCGGCGGCCAGTACAGCTACCGGGTCCTGGGACCCTGCTGCCGTCTGTTCGATCGGGAGGAGCTGCCCTGGCCCTGCTGCCGCCTGGCCTGGCGCAGCAAGGAACCCAGCTGGCGTCGCGTCGGCCGCCGCTTCGTGCCCGACCTGGCCGCCCGCCGCTGCCCCTCCTACGCCGTGGAACTGCTCCAGCCGGGGGCCCGCCCCACGCGCACCGTGATCACCCTGTTCCCCCAGCGCCTGGCCCCCGCTCTGCAGGAGTGGTGGTACAGCAAGCTGCCCGCGTCGCTGGAGGCGGGCAACCTGGCCCCACCCCCACCGCCACCTCTCCCGGCCCCGGCCCCCTGAGCCGTCCGCGTCCAGCCACAAAAAAACCGGCCGGCCCAGGGCCGGCCGGCAACGGTGGGCCGGTCGATCAGAAGTAGATCTTGCCGCCGCCCCACTGGACGCCCTGGACCTTCGGGGCCACCAGGATGTAGCCGGCGATCAGACGCAGGTCCTCGTCGTCCAGATCGCGCATCTTCACGAACACGTCGCTGCTGCGCAGGCTGGGGTGCACGTCCGCGATGCTGTACTCCCCGTCGTAGGAGGTGGGGTCCTTCATGTAGTCGACCAGGGCCTCCACCGAATCCCGGGCCGGCGTGGCCAGGGCGAGGGTCTCGGGATCGAGCCCCACGTTCTGGTTGGTCTTGGTGATGCCACCGGCATGGCAGGTGCCGCAGCTTTCGTTGAAGAGCTTGCGGCCGGTCTTGACCTCCTTCTCGCTGAAGGTCACCAGGGTGCCGTCGGGGGAGACCGGCACGGTGAGGTCCTCGGCGCTCCACTGGGCCGCGGCCGCGGGGCCCGCGAAACAGACCAGCAGGGCCAGGGGAAGGATCAGCAGCGTCCGGACCACGGCACCGACGGCGCTGCGAAGGCGGGCGGTGCGAAGGGCGGCTGACAGCGGGGCGGCTGAGCGAAGGAGGGGGGCCATGGGAGAAGCCGGCGGAATGGCGGTCGGACCGCAACTGAGACCTTGTATCACGGGCGACGGGTCCCCCGGAACGGAATCACGCGAACTGTTGCAGGCTCAGCCCGCCGTCCCCACCGAGAGGCTGAGGAAGTCCTTCGCCACCAGCGTCTCGGGGAAGATCGCCCGGGCCTCGGCCACCAGATCATCGGGGGTCATCGGATTCCCCGCCACGTAGCGGGGGCTGAGGTGGGTGAGGACCAGCTGCTTGACCCCCGCCTCCAGGGCGGTCTGGGCGGCCATCGTGCTGGTGGAGTGCTGGCGGGCGATGGCCAGCTCCGCCTCGCCGTGGGAGAAGGTGGATTCGTGGATCAGCAGGTCGGCGCCGCGGGCCAGGGCCACCGCCGCCTCGCTGAACACGGTGTCGGTGCAGTAGACGACGCTGCAGCCGGGCCGGGGCGGCCCGCACAGGGCCTCGCCGCGGATCACCCGGCCGTCGTCGAGGGTGACGCTGCGGCCGGCCTTGAGCTCGGCGTAGACCGGACCGGGGGGAATGCCCAGGGCCCGGGCCCGCTCCACGTCGAAGCGGCCGGGCCGCGGCTTCTGGTCCACCCGGTAGGCGTAGGCCGGCACCCGGTGGGTGAGGGCCGTGCAGCGCACCGTGATGTCGTCGTCGTCGAGCACCAGGGTGCCGCGGGCGGCGGCCTCCTTCACCCGGTGGGTGCGCAGGGGATAGCCGATGCGGGTCGAGGAGGTGCGCATCACGCCCTCCAGGTAGTCGCGCAGCGGGTCCGGTCCGTAGAGGTCGATGCCCCCGCAGCTGCCCGCCAGCCCCAGGCTGGCCAGCAGCCCCGGCAGACCGAAGACGTGGTCGCCGTGCATGTGGGTGACGAAGATCCGGCGCAGCTGGGACACCCGCAGGTCGCTGCGCAGGAACTGGTGCTGGGTTCCCTCGCCGCAGTCGAACAGCCACAGCTCGGCCCGCTGCGGCAGCCGCAGGGCCACGGCGGAGACGTTGCGGGCGCGGGTGGGAACACCGGAGCTGGTTCCCAGGAAGGTGACCTGCACACCCTGGCTGCCTCAGAGCGCATGCTGCCACGCCGCCGGCCGGTGTGCTGGCTGGCGCCGTGGCATCGACAGGATGACCCGTCCAGAATGAGCCGTTGTCGCTCGCGCACCCTCGTGACCCTCCTCCGTTTCGGATGGCGCGCCGGCCTCTCGCTGGCCCTGCTTCCCGCTGCCGTCGCAGCAGCGGTCCCCACGGAGGCGCGGGCGCCGGCCCCCGTGGTGCGGGTGCTGCTGCGGGAGGCCCCCACCCTGGAGCTGGAGGCCGGCAGCACCGTGCTGCGCCTGGGCGACGCCACCGGGCGCACCCTGGCGGAGCTGGCCCCGGGGGCGCGGCTGCAGCTGGTGCGCAGCGGCCCGGCCCTGGAGGCCCGGCTGGAGGGGCCCGCCGGCCCGCCCCGGCGGGTGGCGCTGCCCTCAGGCCAGGCCTGGATCGATCCGGCGCCGGGGCGGGGGAGCAGCGGAGAGGCCCTGCTGACCCTGCAGCAGCGCCGCTACCGCGGCCGGCTGCTGGTGCGCGCCGAGGGCGATCGCCTGCAGGCCATCAACCTGATCGATGTCGAGAGTTACCTGCCCAGCGTGGTCGGCAGTGAGATGCCGGCCAGCTGGCCACTGGCGGCCCTGCGGGCCCAGGCGGTGGCGGCCCGCACCTATGCCCTGCGCCAGCGCCGTCCGGCGGAGCCCTTCGACCTCAAGGCCACCGTGGCCAGCCAGGTCTACAAGGGGGTGGAGGCGGAAACCGACTCCACCCGCGAAGCGGTGCGCAGCACCCGCTCCCAGGTGCTGGTGCACGGCTCCTCCCTGATCAACGCCGTCTTCCACAGCAGCAGTGGCGGCTTCACGGAGAACAGCGGCGAGATCTGGCGCCAGCAGCTGCCCTACCTGGTGAGCGTGCCCGATTACGACCAGTCCAGCCCGGTGCATGTCTGGCAACTTCGCGTCGAGCCCGACAAGCTGACCCGGGCCTTCCGGGAGATCGACGGAGCCTTTCGCATCGAGGTGCTCTCCACCACCAGCTCCGGCCGCATCCGCCAGGCCCGGGTGACGGGCCCCGGTGGCTCGCTGCTGCTCTCCGGCGCCGAGCTGCGCCAGCGGCTGGGCCTGCGGAGCACCCTGGCCCGGTTCGACTTCGAGGCGCCCCGGGCCGCCCCCTTCCCGCCGCCGCTCCCGTCCCTGCAGGGCGTCTTCACCGCCGAGGGGATCCGCTCCCTGGCCTCCGGCCTGGTGCAGGCCCCCTGGCAGACCCCCCGGCCGCCGGCGGCGCCGACCCTGCTGGTGAGCGGCCGGGGCTACGGCCACGGGGTGGGCATGAGCCAGTGGGGCGCCTACGCCCTGGCCCTGCGCGGCGAGGACTACCGGCAGATCCTCCAGCACTACTACCAGGGGGCCCGGATCCAGCCCTATTCCTCCCTTTGAGGCCCAACGCCATCGGCGCCCCGGCCGCCGCCTCCATCGCGCCGGTCGTGCTGGCCGATGCGGCGGCGGTGGCGGAGCGGGTGGCGGCCCTGCTGCTGGCCGATCGGCTGCGGCCGACCCTTCCCCTGGGTCTGGCCACCGGCCGCACCATGGAGCCCGTCTATGCCGCCCTGGCCCGGCGGCTGGGGTGCCTGGAGCCCGCCCTGGCCACCAGGGTGCGCGCGGACTGGAGCAGCTTCAACCTGGATGAGTACGTGGGGCTGGGGCCCCAGGATCCCGCCTCCTTCGCCGCCACCATGGCCCGCCAGCTGGTGGAGCCCCTCGGCCTGGACCCGGAGCGGGTGCGGCTCCCCGATGGGCGGGCCGGCGATCCCGAGGCCGAGGCCCGTCGCTACGGCGCGGCGGTGAGCGGCGCCGGCGGCATCGGCCTGCAGCTGCTGGGCCTGGGCCTCAACGGCCACGTGGGCTTCAACGAACCCCCCGCGGACGCGGCGGTGGCCTGCCGCTGCGTGACGCTCAGCGACCCCACCCGCCGCCAGAACGCCGGCGCCTTCGGTGGCGATCCGAACGCCGTCCCGCAGCGGGCCATCACCCTGGGGATGGCCGAGATCCTCGCGGCCCGCCGGGTGCTGCTGGTGGTGACCGGCGGGGCGAAGGCGGCGATCCTGCGCCGCGCCCTGGGGGAGCCCCCCACGCCGGAACTGCCCGCCAGCTGGCTGCAGCACCATCCCGCCCTCACGGTGATCGCCGACGCCGGGGCCATGGGCTGAACGTCTGCCGGGGCAAAGACCGGGACGGCCGCCTCAGCCGGGCAGGGCCGCCTCCATCAGGGCCTCATCCGCTTCCAGGTTGCTGGTGACGCTGCGCACGTCATCCAGATCTTCGAGCACATCCAGCATGCGCAGGCAGGCGGCCAGCAGCGTGCCGTCCTCGAGGCGGCAGGGCAGGGAGGCGATCCAGCGGTGCTCCCAGCCGGCCAGCGGCAGCTGCAGGTCCCGGAGCCCGTCCTGAAGGGCTTCGAGGTCGGCAAAGGCGCCGAACACATCCACGCCCTCGGCATCGATCTCGTAGCCCGCCGCCGCCGGCCCTCCCCGCTCCTCAAGGGCCAGCAGGTCCTCCAGCAGGCGCTCCTCATCGGCGCCGGGCAGGGCCAGCCGCACCACGGACCGCTGCTCGAACAGGTAGCTGACGCAGCCGGTCTCGCCGAGGTTGCCGCCGTGCTTGCCGAAGGCCAGCCGCAGGTCGGCGGCGGTGCGGTTGCGGTTGTCGGTGAGGGCCTCGATCAGCACGGCCACGCCCCCCGGGCCATAGCCCTCGTAGCGCACCGCCTCGAACAGGTCGGCGCCGCCACCCCCCTGGCCGCTGCCCTTGGCCACGGCCCGCTCGATGTTGGCGTTGGGGAGCCCGGCCACCTTGGCCTTCTCAATGGCGGTACGCAGCTGGAAGTTGCCGGCCGGATCCGCACCGCCGCGGGCCGCCACGGTGATCTCCCGCCCCAGTCGCGTGAACAGCGCCCCCCGCCGGGCGTCCACCACCGCCTTGGTGCGCTTGATCTGGGCCCATTTGCTGTGGCCGGCCATCGCGAAGTCGCAGGGGGGTCAACCGGCGGCGTCGAACACCAGCCGGGGCAGGAGCAGGCCCTTGCCATCGGCCCGGGCGATGCCCGCCAGATTGCCATCCGGGGTGAGCACGGCGACGGGCCCCTCAGGCAACTGCTCCACCGTACGGGGCAGGGACCGGCCGCAGCGCCACGGCGCCAACTGGGCCGGATCGAGGCGCTGGCGCGGCAGGTCCACCAGCACATCCAGGGGGTCCAGCAGCGGCGGCAGGGGGCCGCTCGCCAGCCGCTCCATGGTGATGGCCTGGTGCAGACCGAAGCCCAGGGCGGCGGTGCGGCGCAGGCTGGCCAGGGCGCCGCCGCAGCCGAGGGCGTCCCCCAGGTCCCGCGCCAGGGCCCGCACGTAGGTGCCGGCGGAACAGCGCACCTCCAGCTCCAGGCGACCGTGCTCGGCGTCCCAGCCCAGCAGGTCGAGGCCGTGGATCCGCACCGGCCGCGCCGCCAGCGCCACTTGCTCCCCCGCCCGGACCCGGGCGTAGGCCCGCTGGCCCTCCACATGCACCGCGGAGACCTGGGGAGGCACCTGGAGGATCTCGCCCCGGAAGCGCCCCAGGGCCCGCTCCAGGTCCTCGGGGCCGAGGGGCGGTACGGCCGTGCGTTCCAGCACCTCCCCCTCGAGGTCGTCGGTGCCGGTGCGCACGCCCAGCTGGACGGTGCCGCGGTAGATCTTGTCGCCGGGCAGGTAGGGCAACAACCGGGTGGCGGGGCCGAGGGCGATCGGCAGCACCCCGGTGACCGCCGGATCGAGGGTGCCGCCATGGCCCACCCGCCGCAGGCCGTAGGCCCGCCGCACCCGGGCGACGCCGTCGTGGGAGGTCAGGCCGGCGGGCTTGTCGAGCACCAGGAACCCGCAGCCGTGGCGCGACGGCGGGGATGGCGGCAGCCTGGAAGGACCTTCTCCCATGCTCAGGCGCCGATGACGCTGCAGGACCGGCGCGAGGTCACCTTTCTGGTGCTGGCCGGCATCTTCCTGGGGACCATGGGCATGCTCAACATCCTGGGGCTGACCCGGTTCCTCCACCTGGGCAGCATCGGGTCGTTCCCGATCATCGTGGCGGTGGGGGCCCTGCCGTACCCCGTCACGTTCCTGTGCACCGACCTGATCAGCGAGATCTGGGGCGAACGGCGCGCCTCCCAGGTGGTGTGGGTGGGTCTGATGCTCAACGGCTGGATCGTCCTGGTGCTCTGGCTCGGTGGCATCCTGCCGGGCCTGGACGGATTCGGTGGGGTGGTGGGCCTGCCGGCCGACACCCACGCCGAGGGGGTGCCGGTGTTCTTCGAGGTGCGCCGGCTGGCCTTCGGCGCCGTGGGGGCCTCGATGGCCGCCTACATGGCCGCCCAGTTCACCGACGTGCGCCTGTTCCATTTCTGGAAGCGCTTCAGCAACGGCAAGGCCCTGTGGCTGCGGAACAACGGCTCGACCCTGATCAGCCAGGTGGTGGACACCTCGGCGGTGGTGCTGATCAGCCACTACGCCGCCCACGTGCTGCCGATCCGGCCGGACGAGCCGGTGCTCCCCCAGCTGGGCGTGTTCATCGCCAGCGGCTACGTGTTCAAGCTGGTGGCGGCCCTGGCCGACACCCTGCCCTTCTACCTGCTGGTGGGCTGGCTCCGGCGCTATCTGGAGGTGCCGGGGGACGGCGCCGAACTGGCGGACGCCCCCCTGCCGGGGGCCTAGGCGCCGACGGCGATGTTGATGCGCTTGCGGTTGCGCAGGCCGCGCTTGATGGATTCGAAGCTGACGACGCCGTCCACCAGGGCGAACAGGGTGTCGTCGGAACCGCGGCCCACATTGACGCCCGGGATCACCGAGGTGCCGCGCTGGCGGATCAGGATCGAGCCGGCGCTGACGGTCTCACCGCCATAGCGCTTGACGCCGAGGCGCTTCGAGTTGGAGTCGCGGCCGTTGCGGGTGGAGCCTGTGCCTTTCTTGTGGGCCATGGGAACGGAGAAACGGGTGAACGGGAGGGGGAGGAAGAGGCTGGGGCCCGATCAGACGATCGACTTGCCGCCGACCTTGATCGACTGGACCATCACCCGGGTGAGTTCCTGGCGGTGGCCGTTCTTGCGGCGGGTCTTCTTCTTGGGACGCATCTTGTAGACGATGATCTTCTGGCCGCGGCGATGGGCCATCACCTTGAGCTCCACCGTGGCTCCAGCCACGTAGGGCTGGCCGAGGGTGGTGCCGGAGGCGTCCTTGACCAGGAGCACGTTCTCCAGGGTCACGGTGCTGTCGACTTCGGCGTTGAGGCGGTCGAGATCGACGTAGCGATCCGGCTGGAGCCAGAACTGCTGGCCGGACGCCTCGACGATGGCGTAGGCGCCGGTGGCGTCGCCCTGGGCACCGGCAGCGGGCGCGCTCAGGGGTTCCTTCTGGGGGGCTTGGGTCATCGCTCAGGGGGCGTGGCCAGGCTGGCGGCTGGAAGCCACCATTGGGCCTGGGCGCACGGAATCGAAAGACAGAACTAAGATCCTCCCGTCCGGGCCTCCCTTCCGTCAAGAATCAGCCCGGTCAGGGGAGCTCCCCGCCGCAGCGGTCGATGCCCCAGCCGGTTCTCAACATCCTCTCTCTCATCCAGACCCCGGCCTTGGCCGAGGCCTGCGGCCAGTGGCTCAGGGGCGGTCGCTACCAGCTGGTGCCGTTGGATCCCGCCGCCGGACCCCTGGAGCAGCTGGAGCAGCGCCGCGAGGACTTCGACGGCATCCTGCTGGAGGAGGGCGCCGTCGATGGCAGCTTCTTCGGCAGCCTGCACGACCAGGGCCTGGAGCTGCCGGCCGTGCTGATCGGCCCGGTGGACGGCGAGGTGAAGTTCCACGAGGCGGAGGTCCGCCTGCCCCCCGACCAGCTGGAGCAACTGAGCTACAGCCTGGACGCGGCCGTCTCCCGGTTCCTGCGCAGCAACACCCTGCCGGCCGACAGCGAAGTCAAGGCGGCGACGCACGACGGCTGGAAACTGCCGAACCGGCTCAACGGACGGCTCGGGTACCTGGGGGTCTATTACAAGCGGGATCCCTCCCGCTTCCTGCGCAACCTGGAGGACGGGGAACGGAACGAGCTGCTGGACTCCCTGCGGCGCACCTACCGGGACCTGCTGATCAGCTACTTCAAGAACCCCGCCGCAGCCAATCAGGCGATTGAAAGCTTCGTGAACACGGCCTTCTTCGCCGATCTGCCGATCACCAAGATGGTCGAGATCCACGTGAATCTGATTGAGGAGTTTCGCAAACTGCTGATGCTCAAGGGCCAGAAGAACGATTTCCTCCAGGACTACCGTCTGGCCCTGCTCGATGTCATGGCGCACCTCTGCGAAATGTATCGACGCTCCATCCCTCCCGACCTGCCGATCGTGCCCGCCGCCGCCGAATCCTCCAGCCCCACCACCTGAGCCCCAGCCATGACCTTCCGCAAGACCTACATCCTCAAGCTCTACGTGGCCGGCAACACGCCCAATTCGATGCGGGCCCTCAAGACACTGCGCGACATCCTCGAGTCGGAGTTCCGAGGCGTCTATGCCCTGAAGGTGATCGACGTGCTCAAGAATCCCCAGCTGGCGGAAGAGGACAAGATCCTGGCCACCCCGACCCTGGCCAAGATTCTTCCCCCACCGGTGCGCCGGATCATCGGCGATCTCTCCGACCGGGAGCGGGTGCTGATCGGCCTCGATCTCCTCTACGAAGAGCTCACCGAGGATTTCCAGCTCGACGTCGACGATCTCGAAGCCGGCGGTGTGCCCTCCACACCGGAATCCTCCTGAGCCCCGATCGGGGCCCGACTCAGGCCCGCTGCCACCCTCCCCGCCTGCGCTCCCAGGCTCGACCCCGATTCCCTTCCGACCCCACGCCCCTCTTCCATCTCTTCGATGCAGGATCCCAACGACCACGCCGCTGCTGCCAATCGGATGCAGATGCAGAAACTTCCGACGGGGATCGAAGGTTTCGATGACATCTGCCATGGCGGGCTGCCGATCGGCCGATCGACCCTGATCAGCGGGACATCAGGAACCGGCAAGACCGTCTTCTCCCTGAATTTTCTCTGCAACGGCATCCGTCAGTTCAACGAACACGGCATTTTCGTCACCTTCGAGGAATCCCCCCTCGACATCCTGCGCAACGCCTCCAGCTTCGGCTGGAATCTGCAGGAGATGGTCGAGCAGAACAAGCTGTTCGTTCTCGATGCCTCCCCGGATCCCGATGGCCAGGAGGTGTCCGGCAGCTTCGATCTCTCCGGCCTGATCGAGCGGATTCACTATGCGATCCGCAAATACAAGGCGCGGCGGGTGGCGATCGACTCCATCACCGCCGTCTTCCAGCAGTACGACGCCATCTCCGTGGTGCGGCGCGAGATCTTCCGGTTGATCGCCAGGCTCAAGGAGATCGGTGTCACCACGGTGATGACCACCGAACGGGTCGATGAGTATGGGGCCATCGCCCGCTACGGCGTCGAGGAATTCGTCTCCGACAACGTGGTGATCCTGCGCAACGTGCTGGAGGGTGAACGGCGGCGGCGCACGGTGGAGGTGCTCAAGCTGCGCGGCACCACCCACATGAAGGGGGAATTCCCCTTCACCATGGGCAGCCACGGCATCAGTGTCTTCCCGTTGGGGGCGATGCGCCTCACCCAGCGTTCCTCCAACGTGCGCCTCAGCTCCGGCGTGCCCCGGCTCGATGAGATGTGCGGGGGTGGCTTCTTCAAGGACTCCATCATCCTGGCGACCGGCGCCACCGGCACCGGCAAGACCCTGCTGGTCAGCAAGTTCGTGGAGGATGCCTGCCGCAGCAAGGAGCGGGCGATCCTGTTCGCCTACGAGGAATCCCGCTCCCAGCTGCTGCGCAACGCCACCAGCTGGGGCATTGATTTCGAGCAGATGGAGCAGGACGGCCTGCTCAAGATCATCTGCGCCTATCCGGAATCCACGGGCCTCGAGGATCACCTGCAGATCATCAAGACCGAGATCAGCCAGTTCAAGCCGTCCCGGATGGCGATCGATTCCCTCTCCGCCCTGGCTCGGGGTGTCAGCCACAACGCCTTCCGGCAGTTTGTGATCGGGGTGACGGGCTATGCCAAACAGGAGGAGATCGCTGGATTCTTCACCAATACGTCCGAAGAATTCATGGGAAGCCATTCGATCACCGATTCCCACATCTCCACCATCACCGACACCATTCTGCTGCTGCAGTATGTGGAAATCCGCGGCGAAATGGCCCGGGCTCTGAACGTGTTCAAGATGCGCGGTTCCTGGCACGACAAGGGCATCCGGGAATTCGTGATCACCGGCAACGGGCCGGAAATCAAGGATTCCTTCGCCAACTTCGAGCGCATCATCAGTGGGGTGCCCCATCGCATCACCACCGACGAACGGGCCGATCTGGGCCGGATCATGCGCAGCATGGACGGGGAGAGCTGAGCCGCCGCATCAGCCCCCCCATCTTCAGCTGTGCAGCGCCCGCTGGTTGGAGCGGTGGAAGCGGGCCATCAGCAGGGGCCCCAGCACGCTTCTGAAATGGCGCGTGATCAGTTCACGGCGCTGGTTCAGGACCGGTGCAGCATGGTTGGCCTCGACCAGGGACGGCGGGGCTCCGATCGCCTGCAGGAAGCGGGGCAGCAACCCTTCCGCTCCCACTGCCCGGTCATAGTCGAGGAGCTGCAGCGGCGAATCCGAAAGGCCTCGCCACCTGCGAACAAAGGCACGTTGATCGCAGAACTTGGAATAACGCCTTCCCCACAGAAGAAAAGGGAGGGCGAAACCGGGATAGCCCAGGCGGGCCCGCAGCCCGGATCGCTTCAGCTCGCAGTACAACGACTCCAGATAATCGTCCACACGACGCAGAAACATCAGCCAACTCACGGTGTGTCCCTCCGCAAGGAGGCATGCCTCCAGCCGTCTCAATCGATCGGGCCGCACGACCAGCAGACTGAGATCCTCGCAACTGATGACCGCCCGGGGCAGCGGACAGCGCCGCAGCTCCTGCACGAGCTCCTCCAGTCCGCCGTGGGCCGGATTCCAGCGCTTGTCTTCGAGCAGCTCGAAAGCAAGCTGATGGTGACCGGACTCCGGGGAATAGGTTCCCGCTGTCGGGACGTAGATGCCCACGGCCTCAAGATCTGCCGCCCGCCGCCTGAGGAAGGCCTGGATGGATGTGCTCCCCGTCTTGTGGTCACCAATATGGAGGAACAGATGCATCGACGGGAGATGGCGCCGGGGGCCCGATCCTACGCGTCATGCCGAGGGTCGCTCAGCCATTGATGACACGCCGATTGCCGCGCTGGAAGCGGGCCATCAACAGCGGCCTCAGGAACCGCCGGTAGCGGCGTGTGACGTGCTCCATCCGGCTGTTGAGTCGGGACTGTTCGGAGACTGCGGTGGCGATGAGGGCCTCAGGAGCACCGAGGATGGTCAGGAAACAGGGCAGAACGCCCTGCCTGGCCAGGGCCTGGTCGTAGTCGCGCAGCAGCAGCCGGGAGGCCGACAGCTGGCGCCAGCGGCGGGCAAAGGCCACAAAATCGAAGTAGTGGACGGAACCGCCGAATCGCTGCGTCTGTCGATATTTTCCCCAGGCCAGGATGGAGAGAACGAAGCCCGGGTAGCCGAAGCGGGGGCGCACCCCACAGCCCCAGAGGGTGGTGTAGAGGGATTCCGAATAGTCGTCGACGCGGCGCAGGAACACCACCCAGGTCAACGTATGTCCCTCCCGCCGGAGGGTCGATTCCAGACGACGCAGCGCGTCCGGCTTCTCCACTAGACAGCAGAAATCTTCGCTGCTGATGACAGCTTTCCACAGGGTCGGAGAGCTGTCGGCCAGACGCAACTCGTCGACGAGTTCCTGCAAGCCTCCGAGGGTGGGATCGTAGCGACTGTCACCGGCCAGCTGGAAGGCCAGATTGTGATGGCCGGAGCTGTCACAGAGGGTGCCGGCCGAGGGAACCAGGAGGCCGGAGTCGGTGAGCTCACGGGCCCAGGTCCTCAGACAGGCCTGCAGGGATGTGGTTCCTGTCTTGTGGGTTCCGATATGGACGAAGACATGCATTCTCTGTGGGAGAGGCCGGAATGGCCAGCGCGAGCTTACGCGGGGATTCTTCGGTCCGCTTCGATGTCGGCCAGGGAGGCGGAGCGCTCCGCCTGGACCCGGAGTTCATCACCGTCGGCCTCCTCCAGGGGCAGGTCGAACCAGAAGGTGGTGCCCACGCCGGGCTCGCTGGCCATCCGGGCCTGGCTGCCGTGCTTCTCGAGGATGCCCCGCACGATCGAGAGTCCCAGCCCGGTGCCGGCCTCGGTATGCACGGCGTTCTCGACCCGGAAGAAGCGCTCGAAGATCCGCGCCTGGTCGGCCTCGGAGATGCCGCAGCCGGTGTCGGCGATCTCCACCCGCAACCGCGGCAGCCGCGAGGTGAGGGTGCAGGAGGGATGGGCCTCCGGTCCGCCGGCGGGATCCAGCGGGCAGTGGTCGGGCCAGGGATAGGCGCGCAGCAGCAGCTGGCCGCCGCTGCGGGTGAACTTGAGGGCGTTGCCCACCAGGTTGTCGAACACCTGGAGCAGCAGATCCCAGTTGCCCCGCACCCGGGGCAGGTGCTGATCCCCGCTGAAGAGCAGCATCACCCCCTTCTCCTCGGCGTTGAGCCGGTAGGTGCGCAGGGTCTGCTCGATCGCCGGCGCCAGGTCCATGGGCTCCAGCTGCCAGACCCGGTCGGACTCCAGCCGGGACAGGTCGAGCACGTCGGTGACCAGGCGGGAGAGCCGGTCGGTCTCGGCATTGGCGATGCTCAGGAACTCCTTCTGCTGCTCGGCGCTGAGCAGGTCGCCCATGTCATGGAGCGTCTCCACATAGCTCTTGATGTTGCACAGGGGGGTGCGCAGCTCGTGGGACACGTTGCTGATGAAGCGGCTCTGGGCGGCGTTCAGCTCCACCTCCCGGGTGAGGTCCTGAATCGTCATGGCGATGCCCTTGAGGGTTTCGCCGCTGGCATCCCGCACCGACTGGAGCACGATGCGCAGGGTGCGGGGGGGATCCCCGAAGCTGCAGCGCACCTCGGTGGTGTCCCGCTCGCTGCTGATCAGGCTGGCAAGGGGAACGTGCAGCTCCATCGCCAGCCGGTCCGGCAGCTCGGCTTCCAGGTCGCTGCCCTCCAGGTTGCGGCCCTCCCAGCGGAACAGCCGGCGGGCGGTGGGGTTGGCCAGGACGATCCGCCCCTCGGCATCGAGCAGCACGGCGCCGTCGGCCATGGTGGCGATCAGGGACTGCTGCTTCACCTGGGCGGCGGTGAGCTCCTCGATGTTGGCGGCCTTGTAGACCTCCAGCTGGGAGGCCATCGTGTTGAACCCGTTGAGCAGCTCCCCCAGCTCACCCCCCACCGGCAGGGCGATGCGGGTCTCGAAATTGCCCCCGGCGATCGATCGCACCCCCCGCAGCAGCTCCTTCACCGGCTGGGTGATGGTGAGGGCATTGAACACCGAACCCAGGATCACCAGCACCCAGATGGAGATGAACACCGCCACCGTCACCTCCCGGGTGAGGGCGGCGCTGGCCAGGAGTGTCTCGTTGGGGTTGATGCCCAGGGCCACCACCCCGAGATAGCGGCCGTCGCTCACCATCGGCACGAACACGTCAGTGACCTGGCCGTCCGGGGTGAGGTGCTGGCGGATCAGGGGGTTGTCGGGGCGGCGCTGGATGTCGGCCGGCAGCTCAAGGCGCCGGCTGAGCACCCGCTCCCCCATGCCGGTGCTGCCGCCCATCGGGATGCCGAGGTAGATCACCCCGTCCGAATCGGCGAAGAAGATGTAACGGAGACTGCGGCTCGACTGCCAGAAGCGTTCGGCCACCGAAGCCAGTTCGCGGTCGTTGCCCTCCGCCACCAAGGGGGTGACGTTGGCCGACAGCAGCAGACCGAGATCCCGGGCGAAGCGGGTGTCGCTCATCCGGGCATCGCGCTGGATGCCATTCAGGGCCAGGAAGGTGATGCCCGTCATCAGCAGGCTCACCACGAGGGTGGCGACCGCCAGCAGCTTGGTCTGGAGGCTGAACTCGGCCCACCAGCGCTGCAGGCGCGCCCGCCAGAGGCTGAAGGAGCCGGCAGCCTCGGTGCCGCCCAGGGTGGGGCCGGATGCGGACGGGGTCATGGCAGAGCCGGGCGTCGCGTCCGCACCTGGTGGCCGATGTCGCGGCGGTAGACCATGCCCTCGAATCCCACCCGTCCCAGACCGTCGTAGGCCCGCTCGAAGGCGGTGTCGAAGTCGTCGGCCTGGGCCACCACCGCCAGCACCCGGCCGCCCGCCGTGACCACGGGGCCCGCCTCGCTGCGGCGGCTGCCGGCATGGAACAGCTGCAGGTCAGGGTCGTCCCCCAGGTCGCCGTCGATCGGATCACCGCGACGCACCTCGCCGGGATAGCCCGCGGCGGCGGCGATCACGCAGGCGCTGCAGCGGGGTTCGATCGTCAGCGGGGGGGCCTGCTCGAGGCGGCCGGTGGCGCAGGCCAGCAGCACCTGGGCCAGTTCCGGACCGAGCAGGGGCATCAGGGTCTCGCACTCCGGATCCCCGAAGCGGCAGTTGAACTCGATCACCCGCAGGCCCTCCTCGGTGAGCATCAGGCCGGCGAAGATCACGCCGCGGTAGTCGATGCCCCGGGCCCGCAGGGCCGCCAGGATCGGCTCCAGCACCCGCTGGCGCACCTGCTCCATGCCCGCCGCATCCAGCAGTCGGGCGGGGGCGTAGGCCCCCATGCCGCCGGTGTTGGGACCGGTGTCCCCCTCGCCGATGCGCTTGTGGTCCTGGGCCGGGGGCAGCAGCACCATGGAGCGGCCGTCGGTGAGGGCGAACACCGACACCTCCGGCCCGTGCAGGCGCTCCTCCAGCACCAGGGAGGGGGCGGCGGCTTCCCCGGGGGCGGCGCTCTGGAAGCGGCCGGCGAACACCTCCTCGATGGCCTCCCGGCACTGCTCAAGGCTGTCGGCCACCGTCACGCCCTTGCCGGCGGCCAGGCCATCGGCCTTCACCACCAGGGGACGGCCATGGCGTTCGAGCGCGTCCAGGGCCTGCTGGCGATCCGTCGCCGCCCAGTAGCCGGCCGTGGGCACGCCCGCTTCCTGCATCAGGTCCTTGGCCCAGCGCTTGCTGGCCTCCAGCAGGGCCCCGTCGGCACCGGGGCCGAAGACCGCCAGCCCCTCCGACCGCAGCCGGTCCGCCAGGCCGGCGGCCAGGGGCGCTTCCGGGCCCACCACCACCAGGTCGATGGCGTGGGCGCGGCAGGCCGCCGCCAGGGCGCCATGGTCGCTCTCGGCGATGGCCAGCTGACCGCAGCCCGCCAGGGCGGTGGTGCCGCCGTTGCCGGGGGCCACCAGCACCTGCTCCACCCCGGGGCAGCGCGCCAGGGCCCAGCCCAGGGCGTTCTCGCGGCCACCGCCACCCACCACCAGGATCCGGGCCGGCACCGGGGACGGGGGGGAAGGGTCGGTCACGGTCAACGGGGCCACGGGGCGGAGGGGGCGCGGAAGGGGGGTGGATCGGGGAGGAGAGCTCCCCTAGGTTGTGCGCCGGCGCGGGTGCTGCACCGGTCGCCCTCACCAGCCTTGCTGCCACTCCCCTTTGCCATTCTCCCCGACCGCCGCCTCGACCGCCGTCCCGCCCAGCGGATCCGGACCCAGCCCCGTCCCGCCGGCGCGCCGGCCGGGCCGCGGCATGTCCGTTCTGGGTGTCCTCGGCGCCCTGGCCCTGCTGGGGGCGGCGACGGGACTCCGGCCGGCTGCCGCCCTTGCTGAGGCCACCGCCCCGGCGGAGGCGGCGGCCCCCGGCCCGGCCGCCTCGCCACCGGCCGCTCTCGAGGGCCGCCCCGGCGGGCCGGGGGAGGCCGCAGCGGAAGTTTCGGAGCCGCCGCCGCTGCTCTCCGACGCCGCCTTCGCCGACCTGCTCCGCGATGGGGATCTCGAGCAGCTCGACACGGCCTGCCGGCAGAGCGCCGAGGCCGACCAGCTCGAGCGCCTGCGGCAGCTGCAGCAGCGCCTGCTGACGCTCCATCCGGCCCCCCAGCCCCTGGAGGTGGTGCTGGCGAACGCCGATGTGCTGCTCAGCTGCCGGGCGCCCAGCGAGGCCATGGACGTGCTCAACCGCTTCGGACCGGCCGCCGGAGCGGAGCGGGTGCAGTGGCTGCAGCTGCAGTGGCGGGCCGCCGCCGCCGGGCTGGACCACCGCCGGGCGGCCCTGGCCCTGGAGCGCCTGAGGAGGGAAAGCGGCACCTCCCTCGAGGCCATCGCCCTGCCGCTGCAGCGCCGGGAGGATGGCACCGTCATCAGCCGTCCGGCCCTGGAGCTGCTGGCCCTGCACCTGGAATCGCGGGGCTTCCCCCGGGTCGGCGGCGAACTGCTGGTGCGGGCCCGCCAGGGCGGCCTGGCGGGGGCCCTGCGCCTGCAGCAGGCGGTGGGGATGCTGGCGGAGCTGCCGGCGGCCCAGCGGGAGGCCCTGCTGGAGGCGGCCCTGGAGCAGGCGGCGGCGGCGGGCGCCTGGGGGCTGGTGGCGGAGCTGCTGGACACCCAGGCCGCCCTGCCGTCGGATCGGGCCGTGGCCCGCCGCCTGCGGCTCAGCGGCCGCATCGACGACGCCTACGGCGAATGGCGCTGGCGGCGCGAAGATCCCGCGGCGGCGCCGCGCACCCGCCAGCTGGAGATCCGGCTGCGCTCCCCCCGGGATCCGGGCGGCCACGCCGCCGATCTGCCGGTGCCGGCGACGGAACCGGGCCCGACTCCTGCCCCAGCCCAGACCCCGACGCCGACCCCTGCCCCATGACCCTCTCCCCTGCCACCGGCCCCCTCCTCTACGAAGGCAAGGCGAAGCGGGTGTACGCCACCGACCGGGACGACCTGGTGGCCGTCGAGTACAAGGACGACGCCACGGCCTTCAATGCCCTCAAGAAGGCCCAGCTGCTGGGCAAGGGGGCCCTGAACTGCCGCATCTCCGCCCTGCTGTTCGAACACCTCGAACGGCTGGGGGTGCCCACCCACTACCTGGGACTGCACGGTGAGCACTGGATGATGGTGCGTCCGGTGCGGGTGGTGCCGGTGGAAGTGGTGGTGCGGAACGTCGCCGCCGGTTCCCTCTGCCGCCAGATGCCGATGGCGGAGGGCACTCCCCTGGAGCCGCCCCTCCTGGACCTGTACTACAAGGACGACGCCCTGGGTGACCCCCTGCTGAGCGAAGCCCGGCTGGAGCGCCTGCAGCTGCTCACACCCGACCAGCTGGAGGCAGTCCGGAAACTGGCCTTCCGGGTCAACGATGCCCTGCGCGATCTCTTTGCCCGGGTGGAGCTCGAACTGGTGGATTTCAAGATCGAACTGGGGTTCACCGCCGACGACACCCTGGTGGTGGCAGACGAGATCAGCCCCGACACCTGCCGCCTCTGGAAACGGGCGGTGAGCGATGCGCAGGAGCGGATCCTGGACAAGGATCGATTCCGACAGGACCTCGGCGGCGTTGTCGAGGCCTACGGGGAGGTCCTCAAACGGGTCCAAGGGGTCTGTCCCGAACCACGGGTCTACGGGTAAGGTCAGCGGGATTTTGCGGCCTGGCCGCACTGCAGACGACATCCATGATTGGCGTTCGCCTCGGCAGGCCCCACATCCTTCGAAGCGTCACGCCCAGGGCGGCGACCGCCTCCCTTCCTCTCCTGGTGGCCCTGCTGCTGGCCGGAGGCCAGGCCCGGGCCGCCGAAAGTCCCCCCGGCCAGGGCCAGACCCCCGTCGGCTCCCAGGCCCAGCCCCCCACCGGCACCGTGGCCCAGGCCGGCGCCGATCCCTTCGCCGACCCGCCGGAGGCCACCCCGCCGGCGGGAGCGACCCCGGTGACGCCCGCCCCCGGCGCCACCCCCGCCAGCCCGGCCCCCGCTCCGGCACCTGCACCCACCGCCACCCCCGGGGCGACCCCCGGCCCGCCCGCCGCCAGCGACGATCGGCCCGGCAGGCCTTCCCTGGCGCCGACCCCCGCCCCCTCCGCCTCGGCCGAACCCCGGGTGCTGATCAGTGAGGTGGTGATCGAGGGCCTGGCCGACCATCCCGAGGCTGAGCGGCTCGAGCTGGCGGCCTATGGCGCCATGGTGGTGACCCCCGGCAACAGCATCACCCGCAGCGAGCTGGAAAGGGACCTGCAGGCCATCTACGCCACCGGCTGGTTCTCCGACGTGCGCATCCAGCCCCAGGACGGCCCCCTGGGGGTGCGGCTGGTGGTCTCGGTGGTGCCCAACCCGGTGCTCACCAAGGTGAGCCTGGATCCGGCCGACGCCAAGGTGCCGGAGACCGTGGTGCAGGAGACCTTCGCCGGTGATTACGGCAAGACCCTCAACCTGGTGACCCTGCAGGGCCGCATGCAGGAGCTGCAGAAGTGGTACGCCGATCAGGGCTTCTCCCTGGCCCGCGTCACCGGCCCCTCCCGGATCGGCCCCGACGGCGACGTGCAGCTGCTGGTCCGCCAGGGCACGGTGAAGGGCGTGGAGGTCCAGTTCCTCAACAAGGAGGGCTCGGCCACCAACGACAAGGGCCAGCCCATCAAGGGCAAGACCAAGGAGTGGGTGATCACCCGGGAGATCTCCATCAAGACCGGTGAGATCTTCAACCGCCGCAATCTGGAGGACGACCTCAAGCGCCTCTACGGCACCGGCCTGTTCAGCGACGTCAAGGTGACCCTGCGCCCCGAACCGGAGGATCCCGGCTCGGTGGTGATCGTGCTGGGGGTGGTGGAGCAGTCGACCGGGTCTCTGTCGGGGGGTCTGGGCTACAGCCAGAGCCAGGGGGTCTTCGGCCAGATCCAGGTGCAGGACAGCAACCTGTTCGGCCGGGCCTGGGACCTCTCCACCAGCTTCACGTACGGCCAGTTCGGCGGCCTGGCCGACATCTCCTTCAGCGACCCCTGGATCAAGGGGGACAAGTACCGGACCGCCTTCCGCTTCAAGGCCTTCGTGAGCCGGGACGCCCCCCAGGTGTTCCAGAGCCAGAACAACGGCAACTTCTTCACCGTCTCCGACTTCTACCAGGCCCCTGGCACCGAGGTCGCCTACAACATCTTCTCGCCCTTCAACCCCCTCCTCGAGGCCTTCCCGTCGGTGACGGCGGCCCGGATCGCCGCCGAGACCAGCGGCCAGAACCTCAGCTGGTTCCAGTTCGACGGCAACAGCGTGCTGATCCAGCGCGTCGGCGCCAACGTCCAGTTCGTGCGTCCCCTCAACGGCGGCAACCCCTTCAAGCGGGCACCGTGGACCGTGCTGCTGGGGCTGACCGGCCAGGTGGCGACGCCGATGGACTTCTCGGGCACCTCCCGCCGCTTCGCTCTGGCCACCCCGAACGAGGCCACCTCGCTGCTGGCCGCACCCACCAGCTCGATCATCTGCGTGGCCTACAACTGCGCCGCCCGCAACCAGCTGGTGGGCCTGCGGCTGGCGGCGACGATGAGCACCCTCAACGATCCCCGCAACCCCACCCAGGGCAACTTCCTCAGCATCGGCACCGAACAGTTCTTCTCGGTGGGCCCCGATTCCCCCACCTTCAACCGGATCCGGGGCAGCTTCACCCACTACATCCCGGTGCGCTGGCTGAAGTTCTACAAGGGCTGCCGGCCCAAGGCCGGCGAGACCGAGGACTGCAAGCAGGCCCTGGCCTTCCAGGTGTCCGCCGGCACGGTGATCGGCGACCTGCCGCCCTATGAGGCCTTCTGCCTGGGTGGCGGCAACTCGGTGCGGGGTTACTTCGACTGCGATCTGGGCGTCGGCCGCAGCTTCGGCGAGGCCACGATCGAATACCGCTTCCCCCTGTTCAGCATCGTCAGCGGCGAGCTGTTCATCGACGGCGGCACCACCTTCGGCAGCCAGGCGAAGGTGCCGGGCAACCTCGGCGGCCTGCTCAACAAGCCGGGCTCCGGCTTCTCGATCGGCACCGGCCTGATCGTCACCACCCCCGTCGGCCCGCTGCGCCTGGAGGTGGCCAGCCAGGACTTCACCGGCGAGTGGCGCTTCAACCTCGGCGTGGGCTGGAAGTTCTAGTGACCAGCTGGCCCAGCGACTATCGCCAGGCCTGGACCCTGCGCTCCAGCGTGGAGCGCTCCGGGGTCGGGCTGCACAGCGGCGCCGTCTCCCGGGTCCGGCTCGGCCCGTCGGAGCGGCCCGGCTACTGGCTGGGCTGGCTGGACGCCCCGGAACTCCCGATGCAGCGCCTCGGCCCCGCCCAGGTCAGCGACACCCGCCTGTGCACCTGCCTGCAGGTGGGTGAGCGCCGCCTGGCGACGGTGGAGCACCTGCTGGCGGCCCTGGCCGGCACCGGGGTGAGCCAGGCGGAACTGTGGGTGGAAGGGGAGGAAATCCCCCTGCTCGACGGCTCCGGCCTGCCCTGGGTGGAGGCGATCGCCGAGGCGGGCCTCCGCGACCGGGGCGAGCGCCTCGAGCCCCCGTTGCCGCCGCTGCCCCTCACCCTCGGCCAGGGGCTGGGGTTCGTGGCGGCCCTGCCCAACGACCGGCTGCGTCTGGCGGCGGCGATCGAGTTTCCCCAGGCGGCCATCGGCCGCCAGCTCTATGCCCTCGATCTCACGCCGGAGAGTTTTGTGGCCGAGATTGCCCCGGCCCGCACCTTCGGCTTCCGGGAGCAGGTGGAGCAGCTGCTGGCCGCGGGCCTGATCCGGGGTGGTGCCCTCGACAATGCCCTGGTCTGTGATGGGGACGACTGGGTGAACCCGCCCCTGCGCTTCGCCGACGAACCGGTGCGCCATAAGCTGCTGGACCTGCTGGGAGATCTGGCGTTGGTGGGCCTGCCGAGGGCCCACGTCTTTGCCTACCGCGGTTCCCATGGCCTGCACACCGCCATGGCCGCGGCCCTTGCGGCCCAGGCGCCCCGCCTGCCCGTACCCGTACCGACCCACTGAATCCTTGACCGTTCTTCCCTCCGCCGCTCCCGAGGCCGCCCCGGCCCCATCCCCCGCCACGCCCGCTGGCCCCGCTGCGGACACGACCCGGGCCGTGGTGCTCAGCAGCGAACAGATCCTCAACCTGCTCCCCCACCGCTACCCCTTCGCCCTGGTGGATCGGGTGGTGGAGTACGTCCCCGGCCAGCGGGCGGTGGCCCTGAAGAACGTCACCTTCAACGAGCCCCAGTTCCAGGGCCATTTCCCCGGCCGCCCCCTGATGCCGGGCGTGCTGATCGTCGAGGCCATGGCCCAGGTGGGGGGCCTGATCGTCACCCAGATGCCCGATCTGCCCAAGGGCCTGTTCGTCTTCGCCGGCATCGACGGCGTCCGCTTCCGCCGACCCGTCGTGCCCGGCGACCAGCTGCTGATCACCTGCGAGCTGCTCAGCCTCAAGCGCAAGCGCTTCGGCAAGGTGCACGCCACCGCCACGGTCGATGGCGAGCGCGTCTGCTCGGGCGAGCTGATGTTCTCGCTCGTGGACTGACGCGATGTCGAGCACAGCCATGACGACATCCGTCCACCCCACGGCCCTGGTCGATCCGAGGGCCCGGCTGGCCCCCGGGGTGGAGATCGGCCCCTATGCGGTGATCGGTCCGGAGGTGGAGATCGGCGAGGGCAGCCGCATCGGTCCCCATGTGGTGATCGACGGGCGGGTGCGGATGGGCAAGGGCAACCGGATCTTCCCGGGGGCCTGCATCGGCCTCGAACCCCAGGACCTCAAGTACGGCGGTGCCCCCACCGAAGTGGTGATGGGCGATGAGAACACGATCCGGGAGTGCGTCACCATCAACCGCGCCACGGCTGAAGGGGAGCGGACCGTGCTGGGCAACGGCAACCTGCTGATGGCCTACAGCCACATCGGCCACAACTGCCAGCTCTCCGACCGCATCGTCATCGCCAACGGGGTGGCGGTGGCGGGCCACGTGGTGATCGGTGAGCGGGCCGTGATCGGCGGCGTGCTCGGCATCCACCAGTTCGTCCACATCGGCAGCCTGGCGATGGTGGGCGGCATGAGCCGCATCGACCGCGACGTCCCCCCGTTCATGACGGTGGAGGGCCACCCCGGCCGCATCCGGGGACTGAACCGGGTCGGGCTGCGCCGCAGCGGCATGGCCCAGCTCGACGACGGCGCCCAGTTCCGCCAGCTCCAGGATCTCTGGACCCTCATCTACCGCAGCGATCTGGTGCTGGCCGCCGCCCTGCGCCAGGCCCGGGAGCGGCCACTGCTGGCCGCGGCCGACGAGCTGTGCGCCTTCCTGGAGGCCTCGGTGGGGCCGGGCCGGCGCGGACCGCTGCCGGCCCAGCGCTGATGGTGCGACTGCTGGTCAGCACCGGGGAAGTCTCCGGTGATCTGCAGGGATCCCTGCTGGTCCAGGCCCTGCACGAGGAGGCCGCCCGCCGGTCGCTGCCCCTGGACGTGGTGGCCCTCGGCGGCAGCCGCATGGAACGGGCCGGGGCACGGCTGCTGGCGGACACCACCAAGCTCGGGGCCATCGGCCTGTGGGAACCGATCCCCCTGGTCATTCCCACCCTCAAGCTGCAGGCAAGGGTGCGGCGCTGGCTGAAGCAGCACCCCCCCGACGCCGTGGTGCTGATCGACTACATGGGGGCCAACGTCAATCTGGGCCTGCGCCTGCGGCGGCTGTACCCCGATGTGCCCATCACCTATTACATCGCCCCCCAGGAGTGGGCCTTCCGCCTCGGCGACGGTGGCACCACCCGGCTGATCGGCTTCACCGACCGCATCCTGGCGATCTTCCCGGAGGAGGCCAGCTTCTACGCCGATCGGGGCGCCCAGGTCACCTGGGTGGGCCACCCCCTGATCGACACCCTGCAGCAGCGGCCGTCGCGCCAGGAGGCCCGCCAACAGCTGGGCCTGCCGGCGGAGGCGCCGGTGCTGCTGCTGCTGCCCGCCTCGCGGCGGCAGGAGCTGCGCTACCTCCTGCCGCCCATGGCCGCCGCGGTGGCCCTGCTGCAGCGGCGCCATCCGGATCTGCAGGTGCTGCTCCCCGCCGGCCTGCCGGGGTTCGAGGCGTCCCTGCAGCACGCCATGGAGGCCGCCGGGGCCACCGCCGTGCGGGTGATCCCCGCCGGTGAGGCCGACGGACTGCGGCCGCTCCTGTGTGCCGCCGCCGATGCCGCCCTGACCAAATCCGGCACCGCCAACCTGGAGCTGGCCCTGCGGGGCGTGCCCCAGGTGGCCGGCTACCGGGTCAGCCGGCCCACGGCCTTCCTGGCCAAGCATGTGATCCACTTCAACGTGGAGCACATCTCGCCGGTGAACCTGGTGCTCGGCGAACGGCTCGTACCGGAGCTGCTGCAGGACGCCTTCACACCGGAGGCCATCGTCGCGGCCCTGCTGCCCCTGTTCGATCCGGCCTCCGGGGCGCGGGAACGGGTGCTGGAGGGCTACGTTCGTCTCAGGCAGAAGCTCGGTGAGCCGGGCGTCACCCGCCGGGCCGCGACGGCGATTCTGGAACCCTTCCCGGGACACCCCCCATGCGACTGATCGCCCTGCTGCTTGGCCTGCTGCTGGCCCTCGGCGGGCCGGCGGCCCCGGCCCTGGCGGCCACCGAGGAGGCCGTGCTGGCCGGCGGCTGTTTCTGGTGCCTGGAACATGATCTGGAGGTGCTCCCCGGGGTCCTCGACGTGGAGAGCGGCTACAGCGGCGGCAAGGGGGCCAACCCCACCTACCGGCAGGTCTCCGCCGGGGGAACCGGCCACCAGGAGGTGGTCCGGGTGCGCTTCGACAACACCGAGATCCGCTACGACACCCTGCTGCGGGCCTACTGGCGCAACATCGATCCCCTCGACGGCGGCGGCCAGTTCTGCGACCGCGGCGATTCCTACCGGCCCGTGATCTTCACCACCAGCGCCAACCAGGCCGTGGAGGCCCGCAACAGCCTGGTGGCGGCCGCCCGGGAACTGGGCAAACCGGCGGCGGCGATCAAGGTGGCGATCCGGCCCCTGGCGAAGTTCTGGCCGGCGGAGGGCTACCACCAGAACTACGCCAAGCGCAATGGCGTCCGGTACAACTACTACCGCTGGTCCTGCGGCCGCGACCGGCGCCTGGACGCCGTCTGGGGCCGGCGGGCCCGCACCAGCCAGCGCTGGAAGGGCGGCTGAGCCCATCGCCGCTGCCCCTCCGCCTGGCTCCTCAGGCGGGGCTGCATCGGTTGTGCTGCCGATCACACGCCGGGGAAACCGCACGGCGCCTCCCCCCTGTTCCGGCCGGGAAAATGCCTTAGCGTTTGAACCATCACCGGAGGGCCTCTGTATGTATCTGCTGACCATCCGGGACGGTCTGCAGACGCGCCACATCGGGCCCTACGCGAGCCCCAGGCAGGCGTCCGACGACCTCGACAAGCTGCAGGCCACCTGCGGCGACAAGGCCACCTGGCAGATCCACCGTCTCGAATCCCCCGCCGAACTGCACGCCCACATCCCCGGCAGGGGTGACACCGAACCGGTGGCGGTCTGAGAGATGGCTCAGGCCCGGGGCGGGGTGCGGGGATAGCCGCGCAGCAGGCCGCTCTCGACCATCAGCCCCACACCGGCGTTGATCAGGATCAGGCCGAGGGCCCCGTACCAGACCCAGGGGCCGGCCTCCGGCAGAGACTGGCCCTGGTCGGCCGCCGCCGCCAGGGCCGACCAGGTCTGGATGCCCTTGCGGATCACCCCCTCCCCGAACAGACAGAGTCCGGCGGGAAGGAGGAGCACACCCAGCTGGGCCTTCACGTACCAGCGGATCTTGTGAACGGCCATGGGGCGATGCGTTGTCTGGTCTGGAAGCAAACCTAGGCCGCAGACTCCGACCGCCAGAGCCGCCGGGGACGGCGGCCTCGCCGTTCAGGCCGCGGCGCCGGCCACCAGCCAGGCCACCAGGGTGCGCACCCCGAAGCCGGTGGCCCCCGCCGGATCCAGCCCCCTCGCCTTGTCGCTCCAGACGGTGCCGGCGATGTCGAGGTGGGCCCAGGGCAGCCCCCGGGTGACGAAGTCCTGCAGGAAGAGGGCGGCGGTGATCGAGCCCCCGGGCCGCGGCCCGGTGTTCTTCATGTCGGCGACGTGGCTCTTGAGCCCCTTCCTGTAGGAGCCGCGCAGGGGCATGCGCCAGAGGGCCTCGCCACCGGCCGTGCCGGCGGTGATCAGGGCCTCGGCCAGGCCGTCACTGGGGGACCAGAGTCCGGCGATCTCCTCGCCCAGGGCGATCACGCAGGCGCCGGTGAGGGTGGCGAGATCGACGATGGCATCGGGCTCCAGGCCGCAGGCGTAGACGAGGGCATCGGCCAGGGTGAGACGCCCCTCCGCGTCGGTGTTGTTGATCTCGATCGTCTTGCCGTTGGAGGCGGTGAGCACGTCGCCCGGGTGGATGGCGCCGCCGCTGATCATGTTTTCGCAGCTGGCCACGATCACGTGCACCTCCAGGCCGGCGGGGCGGATCTCGGCGATGGCGCGGGCCGCCCCCAGCACGGCGGCGCTGCCGCCCATGTCGTACTTCATCATCTCGATCTGGGAGCCGGCGGTCTTGAGGTTGTAGCCGCCGGAATCGAAGGTGAGCCCCTTGCCCACCAGCACCACCCGCCGGGTCACCGGCTCGGCGGACCGGTAGGTGAGATGGATGAATTTGGGGGGCAGGTCGGAGCCCTGGGCCACCCCCAGGAAGGCGCCCATGCCGAGGGCTTCACAGTCGGCCCGCTCCAGCACCTTGAGCTCGAGACCGAAGGCGTCGGCGATGGCGGCGGCCTCATCGGCCAGCGACTGGGGGGTGGCCTTGTTGGGCGGGGCCGCCACCAGCCGCCGGGCCAGTTCCACACCGCTGCAGGTGGCCGCCACATGGGCCAGGCCCGCCGCAGCACTCTCCGCCAACCCCAGCAGGGTCACCTGGTGGGGCAGGGAGCGGGGCTCGGTCTCGCTCTTGAAGCGCTGGTCGTCATAGAGGCCGAGCCGCACCGCTTCCGCCATGGCCGCCGCCGCCGCCGCCGGCTCAAGCCCCTCCAGGGGGAACCAGAGGCCGAGCTCTTCGGCGCCGGCGCCGGCGGCCGTGCGGGCCGCACCGGCTGCGGCCTGGCGCAGGGCCTCGAGCCCGAACTCGGCCGGTTCCCCCAGACCCACCAGGATCAGCGTGGCCGGGCTGCCGCCGGGCCGCTCCAGGGTGAGGGTCTGGCCCGTCTTGGCCTCGAAGCGGCGCCGCTGCAGCCAGCCCTCGAGGGCTTCCCCCACCAGCTCCTCAGCGGGGCCGCGACCAGCGCCGGCGCCGCCGGCGAACAGTCCCACCACCAGGGTGTCCCCCGTCCAGATCTCCGTGAGGGGCCGGGGGGCGTTCCGGTCGACGGCAAGACAACGAAACTCCATGGACCCAGCGCAGGCGGCCCGTGATCGTAGCCAGCACCGCCCTGGCGTTCAGGCGGGGTCGGCCGTGAACGGGGTGGCCCAGCGGTCCCGGGTCTCCTTGTTGAAGGGGGGCAGCCAGCGGCGGATCAGGGCCTGCTCCAGGGCCCGGCGGGGGGCGACCGCCACCGGCACGTCCGACCAGAAGCGGATGCTCGGCCGCGCCTCCAGGTCCGCCCGGGCCAGGGCCTCGCCGTAGGCCGCCAGGTAGTCCTTGCAGTCGTGGTCGCCCTTCCAGCGCTGGTCGGCCCGGCCCGTCTCACCGACGTAGAGCAGCAGGGGCAGCGCCAGCTGCGGCGGGCGATCCATCACCAGGTAGAGGGCCGCCCCCCGCTGGGGAAGCCGGGGCCAGCGCCAGAAGGACAGGCTCTGGGGGCTGAGGCTGAGGGGATCGAAGCGCCGCGCCTGCTCGAGGGGATCGGCGGGGTCGGCGGTACCGGGGAACAGCTGGCCCTGCTGGGGGGGGGCGGCGTCAGCGGCGGCGGCGAACAGCGGCGCCTGGTGGTCGGCGAGACGGGCCTGCCAGGCCAGCAGCTGCTCCCGCCACAGCGGCAGGGACGGGGGCGGCGACGCGCCGGCCACCGCGGCCGCCGGAAACAGTTCCCCCTGGCGGCTCATCGGGCCCGCCTCCGGGCCGGGGGCAGCACCGGGCCCGGGGCGGCGTCATAGCGGAACCGGCCGATCCAGCCCTCCACCTGCCCGGGGGAGAGCTCCAGGCGGTGCTGGAGATCGGCCAGATCCCGGAAGGGCTCCCGGGCCCGCTCCTGCAGCAGCCAGCGGCAGCGCTCCGGCCCCATGCCGAGCCGCTCCTGCAGCAGCCGCACGGACGCCTGGTTGATCGCCAGCGGCGGCGGCGGCACAGGCCGGGGATGGCGACGGCGACGGAAGCGCAGCACCGGCAGCCAGGTGCTCACGAGGGCGGGGGGAACCTGCAGGGCCGCCGCCAGATCCCCGGGGCCGGACCACTGCTGACCCTCGCCCTGGAGGCGGACCAGCCGGTCCACCAGTCCAGGGGGGCAGCCGGGCAGCCGCAGCCAGTCGCCGGCCTCGGCGAGATTGACCTCGAGACTCCAGCCCAGGGCGGCCGCCTGGCGCACCTCGGCCCCATCCCGGAACCGCAGGGCCGGGTTGAGGGCCAGCTTGAGGGCGAGCAGCTCCCGTTCGACGGCCTCCTCGGCCCCCAACCCGGCATCACCGGTCCCCACCGGGGGGGCCTCGGGCCGTGGCGGGAGCGGCGGCAGCTGGCCGGTGGCCTCGAGTAGGTGGCGGGCCAGGGGATCCAGCCAGTGGCGTCCTGCCATGGAGGCCCGAGCGCTCGCAGGTCGGGCCTGAAGCTAGCGGGTGCCGCCGGGTCGGGGCCAGTCGACCAGGCCCAGCTGCAGGCCGATGACCACCGCCTGGATGCGCCCCCGGACCCGCAGCTTGAGCAGCACGTTGCGCACGTGGGTCTTGACGGTGTCGACCGAGACCATCAGTTCCCCGGCGATCTCATGGTTCGTCAGACCGCGCACCACCCGCTCGAGCACCTGCCGCTCCCGGGGGCTGAGCGGCTCGGCGGCATCGCCGCCGGGCTCCTGGTCCGCCAGCGCCGCCCCCACCAGGCAACGGTCGAGGTAGAGGCCACCGCCGAGCACGGTGTGCAGGGCCTGCAGGCCGGAACCATGGAGCAGGCGCGACTCCGCCACGATGCCGTCACAGCCCGCCTGCAGGGCCCTGCGGATCCGGGCGAGGCGGTGCTCCTGGGACACCACCAGCAGGGTGCGGATCTCGGGGTGGCGCTCCTTGATCTGCACCACCAGGTCCACGCCGCATCCCTCCTCCAGCCGGTCGCTGACCAACACCAGCGCGGGCCGATGGCGGCGCACCTGGGCCAGCCCTTCGGACGCCGTGGTGGCGGCCCCCAGAATCCGGGCGGGCGTGCCCATGAGCAGGGTGATCTGGGCCCGGCTGCCCAGGCACAGCACCAACCGGACCCCGTTCAGCAGCGCCAGTCCCCGGCTGAGGTCGTCACGCACCTGGGGCAGCAGGGGGGTGAGGTCCACGGGCGCAGGTGCGGGGACACCCCCAGAGACGGGGGGTTGGTCATCTTCACCAGGGGATGGGCCGGAATTCGGTATCCGGCGTGGCGGGCCGGGGGAAGCGATACGTGGATCCGCACTCCCCAGGCCTGCCCGGGCTCTGCAGAATCGACCTTTCCCGCCGTCCGGAGCACCCTCCCCATGGCTTTCTTCGACTCCGAGATCGTCCAGGACGAGGCGAAGCGGCTGTTCAGCGATTACCAGCAGCTGATGCAGCTGGGCAGTGAGTACGGCAAGTTCGACCGCGAGGGCAAGAAGCTCTACATCGAGCGAATGGAGGAGATGATGGAGCGCTATCAGGTGTTCATGAAGCGCTTCGAACTGTCCGAGGATTTCCAGGCCAAGCTGACCGTTGAACAGCTGCGCACCCAGCTCGGCCAGTTCGGCCTCACTCCCGAGAAGATGTTCGACCAGATGACCCTCACCCTCGAGCGCATGAAGAGCCAGCTCGACGCGGCGGGCTGATCCGGCGTGCGGGACGTCATCGTCGTCGGAGCGGGGTTGGCCGGACTGGTGGCCGCCAGGGATCTGCGCAGGTCCGGCCTGTCGGTGCGGGTGATCGAGGCGGCGCCGGCCGTGGGGGGCCGCATGGTGCGGGCGCCCCTGACGCTGGCCGGCAACGGGCCCTCCGGGGCCCGACCTCCCGCCTGGATCGACCTGGGCGGCCAGTGGCTGGGCGCCACCCACGGCCGCTTCCGCTCCCTGCTCGAGGAGCAGGGCCTGCGCCGGTTCCCTTCCCCCCACGCCGGTGAGACCGTCCTCTGCTTCGGGTCCCATCGCTGCACCTTCAGCGGCTTCTTCCAGGGGTTTCCGGAGGGGCAGCCGCCCTCGGTGCCCACCCACGACTGGGACGATGCGATGCAGGCCCTCGGGCGCTTCCAGGAGCTGGTGGCGTCCCTGCCGGAGGGCCATCCCCATCACCATCCCGATGCCGCCGCCCTCGACCAGCTGAGCTTCCAGGACTGGATCGAGGCCCACACCCACACCCCCTTCGCCGCTTGGTACTTCGCCTACTTCTGCCGGGCCGTCGGTTTTCTCGGGCCGGCAGAGCCGGACCAGGTGTCGCTGCTGCATGTGGCCTGGGGCCAGCGCACGGCGCCCCAGGGCGACCACCCCGAGGAGGAGCTGATCCACGGCGGTGCCGGCCAGCTGCCGGCCTTGCTGGCCGAAGGCCTGGGGGACGCGGTGCTGCTCGGCGAACCCGTGCGTGAGATCCATCAGTCCGAGGACCCCTCCGGCCCCGGTGCGGAGGGCGCCATCACGGTGACCACCGACAGGGCCAGCCACCAGGCCCGGGCGGTGATCGTGGCCATGCCGCCGGCGATGGCCGCCGCGATCCGCTTCACCCCCGGGCTGCCGGCCGATCGGCTCGCCCTCCAGGAGGGCATGGCCATGGGCCGCTGCACCAAGGTGCTGGTCGCCTACGGGAGCCCCTGGTGGCGGCAGGCCGGACTGGCGGGCATCGGCATCGGCGATCGCCCCTGGGTGGAGCTCTGCGCCGACAGCTCCGATCCCGAAACCGGGTTGGGGGTGATCGCCGCCTTCGTGGCGGGCCGCCGGCAGGAGCGCTGGTCAGCCCTGGACGCGGAGCAGCGCCGGGCGGCAGTGCTGGAGGATCTGGCCGCCTACTTCGGCCCGGTGGCGCTGGAACCGCTGGACTACGTGGAGAAGGACTGGCCGCGGGAGCCCTACGTGGGCGGGGCCTTTGCCGGCTGGATGCCCCCCGGGCTGTGGACCGGCAGCGGCGATGCCCTGCTGCGGCCCCACGGCCGGGTGTTCTGGGCCGGCACGGAGGTGGCGGAACGCTGGCCGGGCTTCTTCGAGGGTGCGGTGACCAGCGGCGAGCGGGCCGCCGCCGACGTGGTGGCCCTGCTGGGCTGAGCGACCGGAGCACCACGGCTGCCTACCATCCCCCCCAGGCAGGCGGCTGGCGTCGATGGGGGAAGCGGAGCACGGGGATCAGGCGGCACATCAGGCGGAACCGCCTGGAGCGCCGCTGCCGGTGCCGCCCCTGGCGGACGCCCTGGCCCGGGGCATGGCTGACCTGTTCCCCGCCGGCCGGGAGCCCGACCCGGATCAGCGGCTCGAGGCCCGGCTGGCGGAGGCGGAACGCCAGGGCCGGCCCCTGCGGGTGAAGCTGGGCATCGATCCCACCGGCAGCGACATCCACCTGGGCCACAGCCTGCTGTTCCGCAAGCTGCGGGCCTTCCAGAACGCCGGCCACACGGCGGTGCTGATCATCGGCGACTTCACGGCCCGCATCGGCGATCCGACCGGCAAGAGCAGCACCCGCGTGCAGCTCGACGCGGCGGCGGTGGAGGCCAATGCCGCCACCTACCTGGCCCAGCTGGGCCAGGGCCAGCCCCCCGAGCGCTCCCTGCTCGACTTCGAAACCCCCGGCCGGCTGGAGGTGCGGCGCAACTCCGAGTGGCTCGCCGGCCTGGCGCTGCCCCAGGTGATCGAGCTGCTGGGCATCAGCACCGTGGGCCAGATGCTGGCCAAGGAGGACTTCGCCAACCGCTACGGCTCGGGCACCCCCATCAGCCTGCACGAATTCCTCTATCCCCTGCTGCAGGGCTACGACTCGGTGGCCGTCGCGGCCGACCTGGAACTGGGCGGCACCGACCAGAAGTTCAACGTGGCCATGGGGCGCGACATGCAGCGCCATTTCGGCCAGCGGCCCCAGTTCGGGCTGCTGCTGCCGATCCTGCCCGGCCTCGACGGGGTGCAGAAGATGAGCAAGAGCCTGGGCAACACGGTGGGGCTGATGGAGGACCCCCTCTCGATGTACTCCAAGCTCGAGAAGGTGCCGGACGCGGTGGTGGAGGACTACCTCACCCTGCTCACCGATCTCGACACCGCCGCCCTGCCCGCCAACCCCCGGGAGCGCCAGAAGGCCATGGCCCTGGAGGTCACCGCCAGCCGCCACGGGCGCGAGGCGGCGTTGCAGGCCCAGGCCGATGCGGCCGCTCTGGTGACCGCCGGCGCCGGGGGGACGGGGGACGGACCCCAGGCGGACAGCGTCCCCGAGGCCTCCCTGGCCGGGCTGCCCTTCCCCCTCAAGGCGTTCTATCTGCTCAGTGCCCTGAAGGTCTGCGCCAGCAGCAGCGAGGGGCGGCGCCAGATCCAGGGCGGCGGCGTCAAGCTCGACGGCGAGAAGCTCAGCGACCCCAACCAGGAGTTCGCCAGCGCCGCGGAACTGGCCGGCAAGGTGCTGCAGCTTGGTAAGAAGACCTTCCGGCGGCTGGTGGCCTGATGGCGGACGCCGAACACACCGTCACGACCGCAGAGCCCACCCTGGCCCCGGCGGAGCGAATCATCCTGGCCCTCGATCGCCCCGACGCCGACGCGGCCCTGGCCCTGGCGGCGGCGGTTCCGGAGCTCCGCTGGGTGAAGGTGGGCCTGGAGCTGTTCACCGCCGCCGGACCCGCCGTGGTGCGGGAGCTGCGGCAGCGGCGCCTGCGGGTGTTCCTGGATCTCAAGTTCCACGACATCCCCGCCACCATGGCCGGCGCCTGCCGCAGCGCCGCCCGGCTGGGGGCCGAACTGATCACCGTGCATGCCTGCGCCGGCAGCGAGGCCCTCGCCGCCGCCCAGGCCGCGGCCGAGGAAGGGGCCGCCGAGGAGGGCCTGCCTCCCCCCACCCTGCTGGCGGTGACCGTGCTCACCAGCTGGGAACCCGACCGCTTCCGCCGCGAACTGGCCGTCGAGACGCCGGTGGAAGCCTATGCCGGCCAGCTGGCGCAGCTGGCGGCGGCCGCGGGCGTCACCGGAGCCGTGTGCTCCCCCCATGAGGTGGCCCGGCTGCGGGCGGCCCATCCCTGGCCCTTCACCCTGGTGACCCCGGGGATCCGCCCCGCCGGCAGCGACAGGGCCGACCAGCGGCGGGTGATGGCACCGGCGGAGGCGGTGGCCGCCGGGGCGACCCAGCTGGTGATCGGGCGCCCGATCAGCGGCGCCACCGACCCGGCAGCGGCCTTCGCGGCCTGCTGCGCCGAACTGGGCTGAGGCGGAGGACTAGGGCTCCAAGGGAGCCGCCTTGCCGTAAAGCCAGCCCTGGCCCCGCAGCCAGCCCTGGGAGGTGAGCAGGCGGGCCTCCTCGATGGTTTCCACCCCCTCGGCCACCGTGTCGAGCTCCAGGCCTTCGGCCACCCCCACCAGCGCCTGGGACAGCCGCAGGCTCTTGGTGTCCTTCGCCCGCATGGCGCAGGTGAAGGAGCGGTCCAGCTTCAGCCCGGCGATGGGCAGGTCGCGGAGATGGCTGATCGAGGAGTAGCCGGTGCCGAAATCATCCACGTACCAGCGGATCCCACGGCCGGCGAGCTGCTCCATCTGTTGTCGGATCCGCTCGGTGACGCTGAGCAGGGCCGTCTCGGTGACCTCCAGGTGCAGCCGGTCGGGGCTCACCCCGGCGGCTTCGAGGGCTTCCGCCACCAGCTGGGGGTGGTCAGGCTGGGCGAGGCTGGCCGCCGACACGTTCACCGCCATGGTGAGGCCTTCGGGCAGCCGGGAGAGGGCCGCCAGGGCCTGACGCAGCACCAGCTGATCGATCCGCACGATCAGACCGCGGCGTTCGGCGCAGGGAAGGAATTCGACCGGAGGGACCTCAAGGCCATCGGGCCGCACCCAGCGGGCCAGGGCCTCGTAGCCGGTGACCTCCCCGGTGGCGAAGGAGACGATCGGCATGAACCAGGCGGCGAACTCCTCCATCACCAGCCCCCGCTGGATCTCGGCCGCGAACAGCAGGCGCGTGTGGGCCTCGGTGGCCAGGGCGTCGTCGAGCAGGGCGAAGCAGTTGCGGCCCCGGGCCTTGGCCTGACGCATGGCGAGGCTGGCGTCCCGCAGCAGCTCGTCGGGGAGGGCACCGGCGGCGGAGGTGGCGATGCCGATGCTGACGGTGGGATCGATGGGCTGGCCCCCGATGGTGATCGCCGCCCGGCAGGCCCTCAGGATCCGTTCGGCCAGGGAGGCCGCCTCGGCCATGGAGGTCAGATCGCTCAGCAGCACGATGAATTCGTCGCCGGTGCCCCGGCCCACCTGATCGGGATCGCCGACTTCCCGGACAATGCGCGCCGCCAGGAAGGCGAGCAGCTGGTCGCCGCCGGCATGGGTGAGGGCATCGTTCACCGGGGTGAGTCCATCGACACCGATGCTCAGGACCGCCAGGGTCGATCCGGTTCCCGCCTGGCGCTCGAGGGCCGTGCGGATCCGGGCCAGGGCGACACTGCGAACCGCCAGGCCGGTGACGACGTCGTGGACGTCGCGGAGCGAGAGGAGCCAGGCGCTGCCGTTCCCCTCCGCGGCTGGATGGACGCTGCCCCCCATCCAGCACCAGCTGTCGTCGGCGCGGCGGATCCGCAGTTCGCTGCCGAGGCGGCCCCGCTCCTGCAGGTTCAGACCCGCCCGCAGGGCCCGGCCGCGGTCGTCGGGGTGCACGAAGGCCATGGCCGGCCGGCCGAGCAGGGTGGGGGCCGGCCAGCCGAGCAGGGCTTCGACCGACGCGGAGACCCAGAGGATCCGGTGATCGGCGTCCACCTCGATCACCAGATCGAAGACATGGCTGGCCAGCAGGTGATAGCGCCGGTCGAGCTCCAGCCATTGCCGCTGCAGGGGCGTCGGCTCCGTCGCCCCACGCCAGAGGCAGCAGAGCAGCCCATTGGCGGGGAAGAGGCGCAGGGGGCCCGACGGCCCATGGCCATCCCCGCAGCCGGGTACCTCCACATCGATGGTGCTCCCCGCTTCGAATGCGCGGACACAGCGATCGAACGGGCCGTGGCCGTGGAGGGGCGGAAGCAGATCCAGCAGATGGCTCCCCAGCATCCGGCTCTGGGTGCGGCCATGGAGCACGCAGGCCGGTCCATTGGCATAGGCGCAGACGAAGTCGGTGATGCGGCCCTCGCCATCCCGCTCAGGCACCAGGAGGAGAAAGGGATCCGGCAGGGCGTCAAGAATGGGCTGACGGCCGGGTGAGGCGCCCGGCGCCAGGGAGCGCCTGAGCTGGGGAGACTCGCAGTTGCCGGACGTATCGTTGATCACTTTTTTGCGATTACGGTCGCGGGAAACCGGATGCAGGAAGTGAAATGTGTCTGAAAATCCCATCGGAATCGCTCACCATCTCCATGGGGAGTGATGCGGATCTGCGACAGAAGTGGGGTGGTTAGGAAGCACTTCTGCCGAAAATCTCCAGGGATCACTCAAAAAATGCTAATCGAGATTCCTCCATAAGGCAGCGCATCCGCTGCACCCTTCGCCGGGAGGAAGGGATCGATCCATGCCAGATGTTGGTCCATCGCGATGCTTGGGCACGCCAGGATCGGCGCCGATCAGTCCTCGGCCCGCTCCAGCTGCCGGGCCGCCCAGCGCCCGAAACGGCCGGAGGCGGCCAGCTGCTGGCGGAGTCGCTCCATCTCGGCGCGCCGCTGCTGCCGTCGCTGCTCCTCGCTGGGCACCCGGTCCTCGAAGGGCACCCGCGAGCGCGCCGCCAGCCAGGCCCCCAGCTGGCGCAGGGAGGTGGGACCCGTGGCGTCGTCGTCGATCCGCAGGGGCGGATCGGGGGGCCGGATGGCCTGCAGCCGGTAGGAGCGGTCGCCGTCGGAGTCGACCCGCTCGATCAGCTCCAGGGCCCGCGCTTCCCCCAGGGTGCGCAGGCGGTTGCCGAAACGGCGCTGCAGCACCAGCAGCCGCGGCTCCAGCCGCCATTCCCGGCGCCCCAGGGCCAGCCACAGCTGACCCCAGCCGCCGGCCAGGGCCAGCAGGGCCAGCGGAATCCCCAGGGCCCAGAACCCCGGCCAGGCGGTGCCGCCACGGATCAGCAGGGCCAGCAGGCCCCACAGCACCAGGTTGACCAGGCCCATCACCAGGCGCTGCTGCCGGCGCAGGGCCGGATCGGGCACCAGCAGCGGACTGCCGAAGGTGGGGGTGAGCTCCCGCCAGCCCTCCGGCAGCACGGCCAGTGCCGGGGCCCGGTCCCGGGCCGGGGCCGGGGCGTCGGCCAGCGGCCGCAACCCCAGGAGCCGGTTGAGCTGGTCGGCGGCCTCCTGGCGCTGGCGCGGGCTGCCGAGGCGGGTGATCTCCAGCGGGCGGCCGGCCCGTTCGGCCATCAGGGGACCACCCCAGGCGCCGGCCTGGGCCACATGGAAGCGCCGGATCTCATGGCGGGGCAGCGGCCGGCGGCGACGGAAGGGCCCGCGCTGGGCCTGGCGCACGAGGCTGCCATCCGGCCCGAGCACCAGCCGGTCCTCCGACCAGAGAGCGCCCAGCACCTCCCGCAGGGCGACGGCACCACCGAAACTCCACAGGCTGAGCCACACCAGCAGAAACAGCAGCGCCGGCAGGGCCCACTGGCCGGAGGCCAGCCCGCCCGTCAGCAGCCGCCACAGGACCCAGAGGGCGAAGATCTCCCCCGCCAGCCAGCCGCAGAGCCAGAACGACAGGAAGGCCGCCACGAAGAAGCGGCCCGGTCCCTGGGGGCGGAAACGGAAGCTGGTGGCGCCGCTGCCGTCCTTCACCGCCACTCCGCCCACGGCCGCTGGGCCCATGCTGGCGACGCTTCGCCGCTTGGGCATCCTCCCGAAAAGGGGAAGCCCCCGGCTCCTTGGCAGGAGTCGGGGGCGATCGGATCAGCGGTGGCGAGGCCTCAGCCGACGAACTCGCGGCTGGGGGCGGAGACGCCGGCGGGGGCGGTGCCCTTCAGGTAGGCCAGCATCGTGTCGGCGTCGGAGCACTCGAAGGGGTCGGTGGGGCAGTTGTCCTCGAGGCCGGGCTCCACGAACATCTTCTCGATGGTGCCGTCGTTGACGAGCATCGAGTAGCGCCAGGAGCGGGCACCGAAGCCCAGGTTGTCCTTCTCGACGAGCATGCCCATCTTGCGGCTGAACTCGCCGTTGCCGTCGGGCAGCAGGAACACCTTGTCGGCGCCCACCTGCTTGCCCCACTGGAACATCACGAAGGCGTCGTTGACGGACACACAGACGATGCTGTCGACGCCCAGGGCCTTGAACTCCTCGTACAGGGCCTCGTAGCGGGGCAGGTGGTTGGAGGAGCAGGTGGGGGTGAAGGCACCGGGCAGCGAGAACACCACCACCTTCTTGCCCTTGAAGATGTCGTCGGTGGTCAGGTCCTGCCAGCGGAAGGGGTTGGGGCCGGGCACGGATTCATCGCGCACACGGGTCTTGAAGACGACGCTGGGGACCTTTTCGATGACAGCCATGTGAATGTGTGAAGAACGACTTGACGACGCGCCGCCCGGAGCAGCGATCGCAGAGAGCTTAACTCGCAATCGGTCCGCCTTAGGGGGGAAACCGGCTGAGTGTTTCTGCTCATCGCCGCTCCCGGGCCACCCGCTCGACCGGCCTACAGTCCGCTTCGCCTGCCCCCGGCCCTCGCCCCAGCCATGACCCTCTCGATGTTCGAGGCGGCCGTTCCGCCCCTGGCCCGCAGCCTGCGCAACCTGGCAGCGATCCTGGCCAAGGCAGCCGCCCACGCCGAAGCCAAGGGGATCGATCCGGCTGTGCTGCTGCAGGCCCGCCTCTACCCCGACATGTTCCCCCTGGTGCGCCAGGTGCAGATCGCCACCGACATCGCCCGCCGCGGCCTGGCCCGGCTGGCCGGGGTGGAGAGCACCTCCATGGAGGACAACGAAGCCGGCTTCGACGACCTCATCGGCCGCATCGAGACGACCCTCGCCAGCCTGGAGGCCTTCACCCCCGAGCAGATCGACGGCACCGAGACGAAGCCGATCGAACTGCCGATCCGCGGCGAGACCCTCCGCTTCAGCGGCCAGAGCTTCCTGCTGTTCTTCGTGCTGCCCAACGTCTATTTCCACGTCACCACCGCCTACGACATCCTGCGCCACAACGGCGTGGAGCTGGGCAAGCGGGATTTCCTCGGCGAGCCCTGAGGCTCCTGGAGCCAGGCACTGGCCCCAGGCCCGTCAGTCGAGCGGTGGCGGGGGCCGCCGCAGAGACGCCGGATCGAGGCCCTCCCGCAGGGCCAGCACGATCCCGGCCGCCTCGGCGTAGCTGGAGGCCGGGATCACCGGCAGCCCCAGGGCCTCGCCACCCACCTGCAGCAGGCAGGGGTTCCCCTCCACGGCGATCACGGGCACGCCCCGCTCGGCGCAGGCCAGCACCGCCTCCCCCCCCAGGGCCCCCGCCGGGGCCACCACCGCCCCAAGATCGGCGCCGTGCAGCAGCCCGTGGCCGCTGGCCGGCTCCGGCCGCAGCGAGGGGGCCCGACTCAGCCCCACGAGCACGCAGGGCAGGAAGGTGTGCCCCAGTTCCTCCGCTGCCGCCCGCGGATCCAGCCCGGGGTCCGGCGGCAGCGGCGCCAGGGCGGGGGCATGGGCGCAGGGCACGCCCAGATGGCGCACCAGCAGGTGGCTGATCACCGCCTCCGCCCCGGCCAGGGCATCCACTCCCGCGCCGTGGCGGTAGGCCGCCAGGGCGTCGCTGCCGGGCTCGTCGGGGAAGCGGGCCACCACCGCGATGGCCGTGGCCCCGGCCGCCAGCAGCGCTTCACCGGCCTGCAACAGGGCGTCGGGGCGGCCGACTGTGCCCCAGCTGCTGCCGCTGGGCCCGATCGAGAGGCTCACCTCCAGGGGAACGTCGCTGCTCAGCACCGGACCGATCGTCAGCCCCAGGCTGGCGCGGCAGGCGTCAATCACCTGGCGGTGGCGCAGCAGCAGCTCGGCTTCGATGCCCGCATCCAGCAGCACGCCCACCCGCTGGGAGGGCACCGGAGCGAGGGCCAGTTCAGCGGCGGCGAAGCGGTCGAGGCTCCAGCCCTCCACGTAGTGGACCCGCCGGTCGCTCCAGTAGAGGGAGGCGGCGTTCATCACGTTGGGGTGGGTGATCAGGCAGCCGCTGGCCGCCGCCAGCAGCCGGGCCGCCGGCAGGCCGTCGCCGGCGAAGCCGCCCACGGCGCAGCCCACCCCGGTGGGGATGACCAGCAGGGTGGGCAGGGGCGGGGCCGCCGCGCTCAAGGGCCGGGCGCCGGTACCGGCGCCACCACGATCCCCTCCAGCCGCAGGCCGCGGTGGGGATCCACCGCCGTGATCGCCCAGCGCAGGGGCTCGGCGCCCTCACCGGCCAGGCGGCGGGCCTCCCGTGCCAGCGCCTGCCGCAGCTGGGGACGCAGGAGGCCGGGGGACACCTGCAGCCACAGCTCCAGGGGCACCAGGGTGCTCATTTCTGGAACTGACCGAACTGGGCCTCATAGAGGGCGTCCTCCTGGCCGGCCAGCAGGTCGAGGTCGGAGAGTGGATAGGAGACGCACAGCAGGGCATAGCCCTTCGCCTGCAGCTCGGCCTTCACCCCCATGGCGTCGGGCTGGTGCACGGTGCCGCTGTGCAGCAGGGCGGCGCAGGTGGTGCAGACGCCCGAGCAGCAGGAGCTGGGCAGGGGCACCCCGGCCGCCTCGGCGGCGCTCAGCACCGTCTGGTCGCTGCGGCAGGGAAAGCGGTACGCGGTGCCATCCAGGCTGGCGCTGACCTGGAAAACGGGAGGCTCCGGCGTGGTGGCAGGGGTGGTCGCTGGGGTGGTCTCGGACACGGCGGGGGATCGGGGAGGGGCGGCGTTGGCGGGGTGGCGTGGGGTGGGCGGCTCAGGCTCCCGGGTCCCCCCCATCCTCCCCGATCGCCAGCCAGCGACCGGGGTGGGGGGCGAGGTACTCGCCCGGATCGGCCGCGGTCGCCGGGGCCGTGAGCACGAAGTCGATGCTGAGGGAGAAGCGGGTGTCGTCGGGATCTTCGTTGGGCAGCACCGCATGGTCGACGCTGGAGGGGAACAGCAGCAGCAGCCCCGCCCGGGGCGCCACGTCGTGCCAGGGCCGGTTGAGGGCGGCATCGGCCCCGATCGGGCCGTCCTGGCCCACCGCCAGACCCGGCACCAGCTCGTTCACCTGCCGGGGGGCGAACAGGCGCAGGCAGCCGCTGCGGCCGCTGCCGTCGCCGTTGAGGTAGTAGATGGCGCTGAGGTGGGCGTTGGGATGGTGGTGGCGCCCCACCTGCTCGCCGGCCTCGCTGATCACCGGCCAGCTGCGCTGCACGTGCAGGGACAGGCGCCGGCGGTCGAACCCGAGCGCCGCCAGATACGCCCAGGCATGGAGTGCCAGCCGGCCGATCAGGGGGGCGAACAGGGGGTCGCGGTGCAGCTCCCCGGCACCGCGCACATCGCCGGTCCAGGCCACCCCCTCCTCGCTGGGGTCCCGCTCCCGCAGCTCCAGGGCCCGCTGCAGCAGCAGGGCGGTGTCGAGGGGATCGGGCGCCAGCTGAACCCGGCCCAGGGCCATGGGGAACAGGGGCTCGATCGCCAGGGCGGGGGCCCCAGCCATGGGGAAGACGGGGGCGGCGGCATCGGGCATGGGCGGCAGGCGACCGGTCCCCGGAATGCTGCCGGACGGGTCCGCCGAAGATGGACGGCAGGCGGCAGACATGACCATCGGTTGGTGCGATGGGGAGAGAGGCTGGTTCACTCCTCCGACCCGTGATCTCAGCCGCGAACGCAGAACGTCCAATGGGATCTTGGTGTCCGGTGGTCCCATCGGAAGGCCACGGAAGTGTCCATCCGGAGAACCACCTCAGGTAGCCTCTGGGCCATGAAGGAAAGGCTGAATCTGGCCGGCTCACCGTTTCCGATTCTTCGCCGGCTGGATTGATGGCCCTCCCCGCCGACCCATCCTGGGCTGCCCCGGCCCTGCTTGCAGGGTTCATCGCCGCCCTGGGCTATGGGGGCAGAACGGCCATCGAAGTGGTGCTTCAGCTGCGGGGAACCGCACAGAAACGCCGGAGTCGGCTGGCGGAGCTCTACGCGCTGTTGCGCGCCGGCGACGCGGCCTATGCAGCCCAGCGGAAACTGCTGAAGCGGCTGGCCGCCCAACTGAAGAGTCGTCTACCGGAGACAGCCGCCCTGGAGCCTGGATACGAACGGTTGTTTGCGGAGACGTTCGCGGCCATGAATGAGGAGGAACGGCAGCTGCATGGATTGATACGGGCGATGACGATGCACACGATCCGGCCCCTGAATCAATCCCTGCTGGAGTGGCTGCGCTCCGACCGCTACTTCCGGGCCGCCCCACCGTCCCACCGCCGTTTGGGACAACTGGCCTTGTTTCTGACGCAGCTGGAGGCCCATCTGGTGATCTGGGCAGCCAAGTATGAAGCCTGGATCCCCGACCATCCGGACCATGCGCTGGTGTTCCTCGCCGATGAGGACCACCATGGCGTGGCTTTCCCCAAGGGTGGGGCGGCCATCCTTGCCAGGGTGCTGCGTCATCCCCATCCTTCCCATGCTCCACCGCCTCGCCGATGATCTCTGGGTGGCCGAACAGGCGCAGACGTACGTCGGCCTGAGCATCGGCACCCGGATGAGCGTCATCCGCCTGGAGCCCGGCAACCGGCTGGTGATCCTCTCGCCGATTCAGCCAACCCCCGCCCTCGAAGAGGGCCTGGCCGCCATCGGTGTGGTCACCGACATCGTGGCGCCCAACGCGTTTCACCATCTCCATCTCGAGGCCTTCCGCCAGCGCTTTCCCCGGGCGACCGTCTGGGGTCCGCCCGGCCTGAAACAGAAGTGCCCCCATCTGGAGCTGGATGGTCTGCTCAGCGCCGAAGAGCCCTCCCCCTGGCCGGGATTGCTCCTGTCCAGCCTCAGCGGGCTCCACACCCTGACGCCCAGTGGCCCAGCGCCGCTGCACGAGGTGGCCTTCTGCCACACCCCCAGCAGGACGCTCATCCTGACGGACAGTGCCTTCCACTTCGATGCCTCCGCCGCCTGGCTCACCCGCTGCCTCACGCGCATCGGCGGCGGGTACGGTCGCCTGGAGCCCTCCGTACTCGAGCGCCTGGCCACCACCGACCGCGCCTCGCTGCGCAGGGCCATGCAGGCCGTCCTGCGCTGGGACTTCGACCGGGTGATTGTCGCCCACGGCGCCGTGGTTGAAACGGGCGGCAAAGAGGCCCTCACCAGGGCCTACAGCTCCTTTCTCGGAACCCCCCTGCCATGAAAGCCGTTGTCGCCGAACGCTACGGGCCGCCGGAGGTGCTCCAGATCCGGGAGCTCGCCACACCCACTCCGAAGGACGATGAGATCCTGATCCGGATCCTTGTCACCACGGTCAGCTCGGCGGACTGGCGGATTCGCAGCCAGACGGTGCCGGCGGGTTTCGGGCTGATCATGCGACTGGTGTTCGGCCTGCGGAAACCCCGCCAGCCCGTCCTCGGCTCCGAGCTGGCCGGCGTCGTCGCCGCGGTGGGTGCGCGGGTGAGCCGATTCCGGGTGGGCGAGCGGGTCTTCGCCTTCAGCGACACCCGCCTGGGCTGCCATGCCGAGTACCTCTGCCTGCCCCAGGACGGCCTGGTGGTGGCCACCCCGCCCGCCCTCTCCGACGAAACGGCTGCGGCGCTGTGCTTCGGCGGCACGACGGCCCTGGATTTCCTGCGCCGGGCCAGGGTGCGACCCGGCGAGAGGCTGCTGGTGAACGGGGCCTCCGGGGCGGTGGGCACGGCCGTTGTCCAGCTGGCCCGCCGCGCCGGGGCTGAGGTCACCGGGGTGTGCAGCACGGCGAACCTCGATCTGGTGCGCCGCCTCGGGGCGGCCCATGTCATCGACCACACCCGGGACGACTTCAGCCGGAACGGCATCACCTACGACGTGATTGTCGACACGGTCGGCAATGCCCCGTTCGCGCGCTGCCGGCGCTCACTGAAGCCGGGTGGAAGACTGTTGCTGGTGCTGGCCGGACTGCCCGACATGCTGCGGGGGGTGTGGGTGTCGCTGACGAGCGACAGAAGCGTCATCGCCGGACCCGCGACCGTGAAGGTGGACGATCTGCACCATCTTGCCGCCCTGGCGGAAGCGGGAGCGTTCCAACCGGTGATCGACCGGATCTATTCCTTCGAGCAGATCGTGGCGGCCCATCGGTATGTCGACACGGGACGAAAGAAGGGTAATGTGATCATCGATCTACGCGGCCAGAGTTAGTCTTCGATGGCGAAGTCCGAGGCTTTTGCGCGCATCAAGGAGCAGGTTCTCACGGTGGTCGCGTCGATTCCCGAATCGAAGCTCACCACTTACCAATCCATCGGCGAGCATCTGGCGGTGATGCCCCGGCATGTCGCCTACATCCTCAGCCAGCTGGATGACGGCGCCAAGCTGGAAGTCCCCTGGTACCGGGTCGTGTCAGCGGATGGAAGTCTGGGCGTGACCAAACGGGATCCCAACGGCGACACCCAGGCCGAGCTGCTCCAGCGGGAAGGGATCGGCGTGGTGGGCCATGCGGTCGGTCCCCCGCTGGCGTCCGTGATGGTCCCGGCCGCGGCGTTGGGCCATGGAATCCCCAGGCAGGAACGCCCGGCCGTGACTCGCCGTGCACCGAAACAGATGCGAGGTCACTGACACAGGTGTAGCGTGAAGACAACAGAAACACACCGACCGCCGTTGCAGGCGCTTCGTGCCGTTCTGCTCATCTGGGAAGGAAGAGGATATGAAGGCTTCCGTAGGGAAGGGAAACGGCTCCAATGGCGCGCGCTCAGCGGCCTATCCCGTGGCGACCTGCACCCCCTCCGGCCTGTCGTTGCCGTTGGAGCAGGCCCTGACGGAGCGGATGAAGGAACTCCACTGCCTCCAGCAGATCGAATCCATCATCAGCACGAGCCAGGGCCCGATCGACGCCATGCTCGAGCAGATCGTGGCGACCATCCCGGAGGCCTGGTTGCATTCGGGCAGCGCCGTCGCCAGAATCCGTCGCGGCGACCGCTGCTATCAGACGGGCGATCTGGAGCGCTGCCCGTCGGTGCAGTCCGCGGAGATCTGGGTCAGGGACACCCTCCACGGCTCGGTGAGCGTGGGCTACCGCGATCGTTTCGAGGCGGCCGGCGAGGGCCCCTTCCTGGCGGAGGAGCGGCTGCTGCTCGACACGATCGCCACCCGTCTCGGCAGCCTCATCGCCAGGGAGCTGGCGGAGGCCGGATGGGTCGACACCCTCAGACAGCAGGAGCTCCTCTACCGGCAGCTGCTCTCGGTGCTGGGGGGGATGGCGGAGATGCGGGACCCCTACACCGCCGGTCACCAGAAGCGGGTGGCCAACCTGGCGGTCGCCATCGGGGCGGATCTGGGACTTTCGCCCAAGGAACTGGAAGGCGTGCGGCTGGCGGCGTCCGTGCATGACATCGGCAAGATCACGGTGCCGGCGGAGATTCTCTGCAAGCCCACCAAGCTCAGCCGCCACGAGTACGACCTGATCAAGGAACATGTCGAGGCCGGCCACGAGATCCTCAAGGACGTGGCCTTCCCCTGGCCGATTGCCCGCATCGTCCTCGAACACCACGAGCGGATGGACGGCAGCGGCTACCCGAACGGCCTGGCCGGCGACCAGCTGCTCCTGGAATCCCGCATCGTGGCGGTGGCCGACGTGGTGGAGTCCATGTGTGCCCATCGCCCGTACCGGGCCGGGCTGGGATCCGACGCCGCCCTCAGGGAGATCGAAACCAACCGCGGTCGCCTCTACGACTCCGCCGTCGTGGATGCCTGTCTGCGGGTCTTCCGCGACAAGGGCTACCGCTGCGGCTCCTGAACCCGGAGGCCCACGCCACGCCATGACGTACCACCCCCTCCGTCTGCCGCCGGGAGTGGATCTGCGCAGGGAACTCGAACAACGGGCCCAGGCGGATCCGGAGCTCTGCGGCTTCGTCGTCTGCGGGATCGGCAGCCTGGAGAGTCCGGTGCTGCGCTTCGCTGATCAGGACGCAGGCCTCGTGCTGGCCGGTCCGCAGGAGGTGATCCTGCTGGCAGGCAGCCTCAGCAGGGACGGCGCCCACCTGCACCTGGTGGTGGCGGATGCCGAGGGCCGCACGACGGGCGGCCATCTCTGCCACGGAAGCCGCGTGCGAACGACCATGGAACTGCTGCTGGCCCGGACGGAAGGCTGGCAGCTGGGCCGGGAGCGGGATCCCGCCACCGGCCACCTGGAGCTGCGGGTCAGCCCATCGCCGCCGCGCCACCCACCACTTCCAGGATCTCCTGGGTGATGGCGGCCTGGCGGGCCTTGTTGTAGTCGAGGGTGAGGGTCTTGGCGAGCGCCTTGGCGTTGTCGCTGGCGTTGTTCATGGCCGTCATCCGGCTGGCCAGTTCGCTGGCGGCGGCTTCCTGGAGGGAGCGCAGCAGCTGGTTGGCCAGGTAGAGGGGCAGCAGGGCATTGAGCAGCTGCTCCGGGCTCTGCTCGAACACGAAGTCTGGCTGCAGGGCCGGCTCGGCGTTCTCCACCTTGCCGGTCTCCACCCCGAGGCGGCCGTCACGGGTGATGAGACGGAAGATCTCATCGTCGGAGCTGGCGATGCCCTGGGGATCGAGGGGCAGCAGGGTCTGCACGACCGGCTGGGAGCTCACCAGGTTGATGAAGCGGGTGAAGACGATCTCCACGCGGTCGGTGCTGGCGGAGAGGAACTCAGCGAGCACTTCGTTGGCGATTTCGTTCGCTTCCTGGGAGGTGGGCACCTGCTCCAGACCGGTGAAGGTGGCCCGGATCGGGTAGGAGCGGTTGGTGAAGTAGGTGATGGCCTTGCGGCCCATCAGCACCATGTCCACCGTGAAGCCCTGGCCCTTGAGCTCGGCGAAGCGCTGCTCGGCCCGGCGGATCACGTTGGCGTTGTAGCCACCGCAGAGACCCCGGTCCCCGGTGACCACCAGCAGGGTGATGGTGCCCACCGGACGGCGCTCGGCCAGCAGGGGCGAGTCGGCCCCCTCGAAGCCCATGCGGGACTCGAGGTTCTGGAGCACCCGGGCCAGGCGGTCGGCGAAGGGGCGGGTGCGCAGCACCTGCTCCTGGGCACGGCGCACCTTGGCGGCGGCCACCAGCCGCATGGCTTCGGTGATCTTGCGTGTGTTCTTGACCGAACTGATCCGGTCACGGATTGCCTTGAGATTGGCCATGGGTGGTGGCTCCTCAGGCGGCGGCCAGCATCGAGGAGGTGACCTCGACGATGGCGTCCTTGAGCATGGCCTCGGACTCGTCGCTCAGCACCTTCTCGGTCTGCACCTTGTTGATGTACTCGGGCTTGTTGCTCTTGAGGTACTCACGCAGTTCGCGGGCGAACTGGGGCACCAGCTCCACGGGCACGTCGTCGATCAGACCCTTGACGCCCGCGTACACCACCGCCACCTGCTCGGCCAGGATCAGGGGGCTGAACTGGGGCTGCTTGAGCAGTTCGCGCAGACGCTTGCCCCGGGCCAGCTGGGCCTGGGTGGCGGCGTCAAGGTCGGAGGCGAACTGGGAGAAGGCAGCCAGTTCGTCGAACTGGGCCAGTTCCAGCTTCAGGGTGCCGGCGATCTTCTTGATGGCCTTGGTCTGGGCGGCGCCGCCCACCCGGCTCACGGAGATGCCCACGTTGATGGCGGGACGGAGGCCGGAGTTGAACAGGTCGGAGCTCAGGAACACCTGACCATCGGTGATCGAGATCACGTTGGTGGGGATGTAGGCCGAGACGTCGCCGGCCTGGGTCTCGATGATCGGCAGGGCGGTCATGCTGCCCTTGCCCATGGCGTCGGACAGCTTGGCGGCCCGCTCCAGCAGGCGGCTGTGGCAGTAGAAGACGTCGCCGGGGTAGGCCTCACGACCGGGGGGACGGCGCAGCAGCAGCGACATCTGGCGGTAGGCCTGGGCCTGCTTGGTGAGGTCGTCGTACACCACCAGGGTGGCCTTGCCCTTGTACATGAAGGACTCGGCGATGGCCGCGCCGGTGTACGGGGCCAGGTACTGCAGGGCCGCCGCTTCCGAGGCGCTGGCCGCCACCACCACGGTGTAGTCGAGGGCGCCGCGCTCACGGAGCACTTCCACCACGTTGGCCACCGAGGCGTTCTTCTGGCCGATGGCCACGTAGACGCAGACGACGTCCTCACCCTTCTGGTTCAGGATCGTGTCGATGCAGATGGCGGTCTTGCCGGTCTGGCGGTCGCCGATGATCAGCTCGCGCTGGCCGCGGCCGATGGGGATCATGGCGTCGATGGCCGTGATGCCGGTCTGCATCGGCTCATGCACCGACTTGCGCTGGATGATGCCGGGCGCCATCGACTCGATCAGGCGGGTCTCGGTGGTGGCGATCTCACCCTTGCCGTCGATCGGCTGACCCAGGGCGTTCACCACCCGGCCCAGCATGGCGTCGCCCACCGGCACGGCGGCGATGCGGCCGGTGGCCTTGACGGTGCTGCCCTCCTGGATGCCCAGGCCCTCGCCCATCAGCACGACGCCGACGTTGTCGTCCTCCAGGTTCAGCGCCAGGCCCTCGGTGCCGTCCTCGAACAGCACCAGCTCACCGGCCATCACCTGCTCCAGGCCGTAGACCCGGGCGATGCCATCACCGATCTGCAGGACGGTGCCGACGTTGCTGACAGAGACCGACTTGTCGTAGTCGGCGATCTGCTTCTTGAGGATGGCGCTGATCTCGTCGGGGCGGATGGAAACCATGGGTGGGAGTCCCCGGAGGGGAGGCGATGAAGTGAGGAGAGGAGGGGAGGGGGGAGGCGTCAGCTCACGTTGGCGAGCGACAGACCGAGGCGCCGAACCTGGCCGGCGAGGCTGGCGTCGATCACCCGGGAACCGACACTGAGGACGAACCCGCCAATCAGGGCGGGATCGACCGCAAGGCTGATCTCCACCTTGTCGGTGCCGGCCACGGCCTTGGCCTTCTCGGCGAGCAGCGCCTGCTGCTCCTCGCTGAGGGGGCTCGCCGAGGTCACGGTGGCCAGGGCGATCTGGTTCTGCTCGCGGTAGAGCTCCAGGAGCCGCTCCAGAACGGCATCGAGGAAGCCGATGCGCTGGCGGTCGGTCAGGAGCTTGAGGAGGTTGAGGAAGGAGGGGGAGATGCTGCCGCCGAAGAGTTGCTCGAGCGCCGCCTTCTTGCCCTCGACCTCAAGCACGGGGGAGGCCATCGCCTCACGCAGGTCGCTGGAGTCATGCCAGAGGGCGAGGATTGCCCGGGCCTGATCGATCACCGCCTCGGTGTCACCGTTGGCGTCGCACACCTGCAGGAAGGCGTCGGCGTAGGGGGTGGTGATGGTGTTGAGCAGAGGCATCAGGCGTTCCCCATCGATTGAATGGACTGGTCGATCAGCCGGGCCTGGGCGCTGGCGTCGAGGCGGCCGGGCAGGCTCACCAGGGCCTTGGCGATGGCCATCTCCGCCGCCTCGCGCTGCAGCAGACGGCTGACGCGGGAGATCTCCGAATCGACGTCGGACTGAGAGTCCTGCTTGAGGCGAGCCATCTCCTCGACGGTGCGCTTCTCGCTGTCGAAGCGGATGGCCTCGGCCCGGGCCTTGCCGTCGGCGCGGATCTTCTCGGCACGGGTGCGGGCCTCACCCAGGCTGCTCTGAGCCTCGGCCAGGGAGGCGGTGGCCGCCTTCAGGCGCTCCTCGGCATCCTTGAGTTCGGCCAGGATCCGCTCGCGGCGGCGCTCCAGGATCCCGCCGAGGAATCCCCTCAGGAACCAGGTGAGCCCGGCGATGACGATCGCCAGGTTAATGATGTTGGTCTCGAAGATGTCGAGGTTGAGGCCGAAGCTGCCGTGGCTGGCCAGTAGCGGAGAGATCATCATGAGGCGGTCAGGAGACGGTCGACGATGAGGTCGGCGAGCCTGTCGGCATCGGCCTCAAGAACGCTCAGGGCTTCGGCGCGCTGAGCATCGATCTTGCTGCGGGCACTTTCGCGGCTGGCGATCGCTTCGGCCTGGGCCACGGCCAGGGCCTCCCGGTAGAGGCGGTCGGAATCCTGCTCCGCCTCGAGGATCACCTTCTGGGCCTCAAGGCGGGCCCCCTTCAGCTGCTCCTTGAGGTCGGCCTCGAGGCGCTCGGCCTGGGCCAGCTTCTCCTTGGCCTGGGTCCGGCTGGTGGCGATGTAGCCCTCACGGTCCTCGACGGCCTTGCCGACCGGTCGGAAGAACAGGCTGTTGAGAATGAAGGTGAGGATCACCACCTGCAGCGCCATGAGCGGCAGGGTGGCGTCGAGGTCGAACAGACCTCCCTCGGGCGACCCTGCGGTCGCACCTGCCTCGGCGAGCAGAAGCCAGCTGGTCATGGGGCAATAAGGCGGGCGGTGGTGCAGGCGTGGACGGAGCCGGGGGTGGAGAAGGGCCGCAACGGACGGGCGGCCCTGTCATCCCCGCGACGGCCTCCGATCAGGAGAAGGGGTTGGCGAACAGCAGCACCAGGGCGACCACCAGGCCGTAGATGGTGAGCGATTCCATGAAGGCCAGGGAGAGCAGCAGGGTGCCGCGGATCTTGCCTTCGGCTTCGGGCTGGCGGGCGATGCCTTCGACGGCGCCGCCGGAAGCGGTGCCCTGGCCGATGCCAGGACCGATGGAGCCGAGACCGACGGCAAGACCAGCAGCCACGACGGACGCAGCGGAAGTAAGGGAATCCATGGTGGGGTTAGAAATGTGGGGCGCCGGGGAAGCGCGGAAGGAACCTTGTCGAGAACCCTGCGCCGGGGACACCTGGGAAGGCGGGCCCGGATCGAGCCGGACCTGCGCGCAGAGAGTTTGCCAGACCGAGGGAACGGGCCGGCGAGCGGGAGACCTAGTGGTGCTCCTCGTGGACGGCCTCACCGATGTAGTAGGCCGCCAGGGTGGCGAAGATCAGGGCCTGGATGGCGCTGGTGAACAGGCCGAGGAACATCACCGGCAGGGGCACCACCAGGGGCACCAGGAAGGCCAGCACCGCCACCACCAGTTCGTCGGCAAGGATGTTGCCGAACAGACGGAAGGAGAGCGAAAGCGGCTTGGTGAAGTCCTCGACGATCTTGAAGGGGAGCATGATCGGCGTGGGTTCCACGTAGTACTCGAAGTACCGGAAACCCTTGCGGCTCAGGCCCGCATAGAAGTAGGCGAGCGACACCAGCAGCGCCAGGGCGATGGTGGTGTTGATGTCGGCGGTGGGGGCGCCCAGTTCACCGTTGGGCAGATGGACCAGCTTCCAGGGGATCAGGGCCCCGCCCCAGTTGCTCACGAAGATGAACAGGAACAGGGTGCCGATGAAGGGGAGCCAGTCGCGGTAGGCCTTCTCGCCGATGTATTCGCGGGCGATGTCGCGCAGGTAATCCCAAAGGAACTCCAGCAGGTTCTGCACGCCCCGGGGGTCGCGCTCCAGGCGGCGCGTGCCGACCACCACCACGGCGAGAAGGGCACCGATCACGACCCAGGAGCTCAGGAAGACCTGGCCGTGGATCTTGTAATTGCCGAGCTGCCAGTAGAGGTGCTGGCCGACCTCGAGGGCGGCGAAGGGAAGGGCGAGGGGCAACGGAGCCATCGGGGATAGGACCTGGCGGAACGTCGGGTGCCGCAAGGCGGCTGAAGTGGGCCGCCGGAGCGGCTGAAGCGGTATCAGGTGTCGAGGACGGCCTGAACGATCAGGGCGGGCTTGTAGAGGAGAAAGCCCAGGACGGCGGGCAGGATCTCAAGGACGGGGAGCCTGGCGGCCGCGACCACCAGCACCACGGGCACCAGCAGCTGGGCCTTGCCCACCCCCTTGGTTTCGACGCCGAAGCGGGTCACGCTGCGGGCCAGGAGGCGGAGGTACAGGAGTCCCGCCAGGGCTCCCACCAGCAGGCTGAAAGCGGTGGGGAGGTCGAACCACAGGGCCGTGAGGGGCACCGCCAGGGCGGTGGCACAGACCGTGGAAAGAAGCATCCGGCGCTGCAGCCGCAGGTAACCGTCCATGCCGTTGTTCACCGTCGCCGGAGCGGCGGGGAGTTCAGGCTGGGGGAGAGGCTCGTTGGCCGGATGGACTGCGACCTCTTCGGTCGACGTCTCCGCGGGGGGGACGGCATCCGGGGAGGGGGTCAGGGCAGCCTGCAACCGACGAGGCTCCGTCTTGGCGTGCGGACTTTATCACTCGGCCCGTTCAGGCTTTAAGCAACAGAAGCACCCGCTCCGCCAGCAGCCGCCGCGCCGCCGCCACCCGCTCGGCGGGGCCCTGGGCCAGGGGCAGCGCCCCGATCGGCGTGCCGGCGTGGGCCGCCTCCAGGGCCTCCATCAGGGCCAGCTCCTCCTCCGTGAGGGTCAGGGGACGCAGGTCGGGGCCCAGCAGCGCCGTGGAGGGCCAGCCCCACAGGCAGCGGTTGCACTCGCCCCCGGCCGCCAGCAGGGCCTCGTCGCTCAACGCCTGCGGCGCCGTGTCGCTCCAGGCCGCCGCCTCCACCTCCGGTGCCCCTTCGCCCTCCTGGCGCCGCAGGAAGAACTCGAAGTGGCTGATGTCGGGATCGAGGCTCTCCACCAGGGCCCACTGCTGCCGCGCCGGCAGCGCCCGGGCCCGCTCCAGCAGTTCCCCCTGCAGCAGCCGGGCGGGATCCCAGACCTCGGGATTGGAGAAACCGGCGAAGCGGATCCCGGGCTGGTCAACGAAGCGAAACAGGCGCTCGAGGTCGTAGCTGGTCTCCTGGGGGTGGAGGTACATGTCGGCGAAATTGGCATCGGCGGCGGTGTCGAGGGCCCAGCGCTGCTCGTGGTGCCGCCGCAGGCGGTTGGTCTCGGGCAGGGTGGCGAACAGCTCCCGGCCCAGCCGCAGACCCGCCGGTCCGGTGCCCACCCCCATCAGGGCCAGGGCCCGCTGGGTGCGGTGGATCTCCCAGCGGCCGCCGTCGGCATAGAGAAAGAGGTGCAGCAGCCCCCCCGGCCGCAGCAGGGGCACCAGGGCCCGCAGGCCCTCCTCGGGCCGGTCGAGGTGGTGCAGCACCCCCACCGAGTTGATGTAGTCGAAGGGTCCCTCCCCCGCCAGATCGAGCAGGCTGCGCTGCTCGATACGCAGCTCCTCCACCCGGGCGGCGGCCCCGGAGCGGGCGGTGCGCTCCCGTGCCACCGCCAGGGCGCCGGCGCTGATGTCCACCGCCAGCACGGTGGCCCCCGGGTTGAGGTGGCAGAGGTAGTCGGTGCTCACCCCCGTGCCGCAGCCGGCGTCGAGGATCCGCCAGGGCCGCGGCCGCGGCGGCAGGACCCCGTCCACGGCCGCCACCACGCTGTCCACGCACCAGCGCCAGTTGTATCCCGGCGGCGGACCGTCCTGGAGGGGGTCCCCCGGGTAGGGGAAGCGGTCGTAGAAGGCGCTCACCACCGGCGTCGCGGCGTCCAGCGGGGCCTCCGGGGGGTGATCCATCAATGCCTTGGTGCGGGTTCCGGCAGCATTCCACGGCGCCGGCCGCCGTTCAGCGTGAGCGCCTCAGAAGGCTGCAAACATTTGTTCATCCCGCCCCGGGGGGCCAGGGGGCCAGCCGTAACGTGACCCAGCCCGGCTCGCTCTCGTTCATGACCGTGACCGCCAGCAGCGGCAGCACCAGGGTCGCCCCCCAGCGCTACGACACCCTGCCGCTCTCCAGCGTCCGGAAAGCGGAGCAGCAGGACCGTTTCCCCGACGGCGGCGAACTGGACGCCCTGACCACCTTCTTCCGCAGCGGCCAGATCCGCGTCGAAGCCGCCCGACGGATCTCCGCCAACGCCGACGCGATCGTGGCCCGGGCCGCCAACCGGATCTTCACCGGCGGCACGCCCCTCTCCTATCTCGACGCCCCCCTCAGCACCCCCAGCGCCGGAGCGGGCGATGGGGTCGCCCTCGCCGCCGACCAGGCCGCGTTCCAGCGGTCGGTGCGCACCTTCGCCCAGGGCTCCGGCGGCAGTGGTCTGCTCGGCCGCATCCTTGAGGGTGTCCAGGCCGACGCCGACGTGCGGGTCGTGCTGCCCAGCGGCTTCAACCCCATCTCGGTGGCGATCTACGGCAACGCCCGCATGCGCAAGTCGCTGCGGGACATGGCCTGGTTCCTCCGCTACGTGGGCTATGCCGTGATCGCCGGCGATCCCAGCATCCTGGCGGTGAACACCCGCGGCCTGCGCGACGTGCTCGAGAAGGCCTGCTCCCTGGCCGCCACCAACGTGGCCCTGCAGGAGATGCGCGCCGCCGCGGCCGGTCTGTTCAAGGGGGAGCCGGACTCCCGCCAGCTGGTGATCGACTGCTTCAACGTGCTCCTCAAGGAGCTCGAGATCCCCACCCCCTCCACCCGGGCCCGCCTGGGCAGCCCGGTCAACCAGGGCCTGCAGCTGCCGGCGATCTATGCCCTCGCCGCCGAAGGCGCCCAGCGCTTCGTGATGAAGCCGGGCCTCTCCGGTGCCGAAAAGGCCGAGGTCATCCGTGCCGCCTACCGCCAGGTGTTCGAGCGGGACATCGTCAAGGGCTACTCCCAGGTGGTCTGCCCGGTGGAGGCCACCCAGGTGCGCCAGGGCCAGCTCTCGATGCGGGAGTTCATCCGCGCCCTCGGCCGCAGCAAGGTCTACCGGCGCCAGTTCTATGGCCGCTTCTCCAACAGCCGGGTGGTGGAGCTCGCCTTCCGCCACTTCCTCGGCCGTGGTGTGAGCTCGATCGAAGAGTTCCGCCAGTACTTCGCCATCGTCAGCGCCAAGGGGCTGAACGGCCTCGTCGATGCCCTGGTCAACGGGATGGAGTACGCCCGGGTCTTCGGTGAGGAGACGGTCCCGTACCTCCGCGACATCGGCGAAGAGGCCCAGGAGAGCGCCGGCTGGGGCTCCAACCGCAACCTCTTCCGCTTCAGTGCGCCGTTCGAGGGGGCGCCCCAGTACATCACCCTCTACGCCTCCTACCGCCAGCCCCTCGCCGACCAGCACCCCTACGGCGGCGGCAACGATCCCCTGGCCCTCACCTACGGGGCGATCTTCCCGTCCAGCACGGCGTCGGTGGCCACCCGCCCGGCCCCCTTCAGCTACGACACCCGCCGGATCCTGATCGGCAACGGCATGGCCCAGCCCGGGCCCATGGACAGCGCCCAGTTCCGTAAGGCCACCCCGCGCCGGGTGGGGCCGAAGGTGGTGCGCCTGCGCCAGATCGCCACCGGCGGCAGCTCCACCCCCCGCCGGGGGGGCCAGCCCAGCATCCGCGGCACCGAATCCAGCACCCAGGCCGTCATCAATGCGGTCTACGTGCAGGTGCTGGGCACCGCCGGCTACGCCGGTGAGCGCAACAAGGTCGAGGAGATCAAGCTCGAGAACGGCGACATCAGCCTGCGGGAGTTCGTGCGCCAGGTGGCCCGCTCCAACGCCTTCCGGCGCCGTTACTGGAGCGGCCTCTACATCACCAAGGCCATCGAGGTGATGCACCGCCGCATCCTCGGCCGGCCCACCTTCGGCCGCTGGGAGATCAACGCCTACTTCGACACCGCCGCCCGCAAGGGCTTCTACGGCGTCGTCGACGCCATGATCGAAGGCCGCGAGTACAACGACTGCTTCGGCGAGGACACCGTTCCCTACGAGCGCTTCATCACCCCGGCCGATCGCAACGCCCGCCGCGTCCCGGGCCTGGTGCGCACCCTGGAGACGGTCGCCGACATCACCCCCCTGCAGCGGCCCACCGTGCCGGTGGCCCAGGAGATCCGCACCGTCGGCGATCTCGTCCCCCGCAACCTGCCCGCCCGGCCCAAGGTGCGTGGGCAGTGGAAGGCGGAGGTGGCCGGTGGCCAGGGAGCCACGGCCGCCACGGGTGCACCCAGCGGTCCCGGAACCCTCCGGCAGCCCCCTGCCCCTACCCGCAGCTGGAGCCAGTCCCCCTGGCAGCCCGGTGGTGGCGCCGCCCCCGTCTGGCGCAGCGGCGTCCCCAGCTCCGGTTCCGGCAACGGCTTCGTGGCCCCGTCCAGCCTCGGCATCGCCGGCGGCTGGAAGGCCCTGGTGGGCACCAACCTGCTGAGCGGTGCCGCCACCGCCCCCGACGGCGCCATGGCCAAGGCCCTGCGGCCGGGCGCCCCCCAGGGCTTCCGTCGCCGTCAGAGCCTGTCGAGGCCCGTGCAGCTGCTCCGCGATCCCAGCGAGACCCAGGTGCAGGAAGTGGTGCAGGCGGTCTACCGCCAGCTCCTCAACCGGGTGCCCTTCGCGGCCGAACGCCAGATGGATCCCGAATCCCAGCTGCGCGACGGTCAGCTCTCGGTGGCCGAGTTCGTGGCCCAGATCGCCGGCAGCGATCTCTTCCAGCAGCGGCTCCAGCGGATGGCCCCCCTGCGGGCCGCCTCCGCCGCCTACCTGGCCCTGCTCGGCCGGGCCGCCATGCCGGCGGAAGTGAGCCGCTTCCTGGCCACCCGCGCCACCGCCGGCCAGCAGGCCGCCGTCGCCGAACTGCTCAACGCCCGGGAGTACGCCACGGCCTTCGGCCAGGACACCGTGCCCTACCTGCGCGGCCTCGGCACCGAGGATGGCGTCCCCCTGACGACCGTGAACCGCACCGCCTCCCTCTACGGCGGCAACGCCGGGCTCACACCCTCGCTGAAGGGCGCGATCTGATCAGCCCCCGGGCCATAATGGGCGCCCGCTGAGGGGTGCCCATCGGCGCATCCGATGATCCCCCGGGTCTGACCCGGGGGGTTTCTTTTGGTCCGTCTCTACAACGAGACGAAGAGATTGGGCTGTCGATGCACCTGCGGTACCGGGGACGGCAAGCTGAAAAGATGAACAATTGCTGCGCCTGGACGGTGATAACAACTCCGGCCAAAGCCGTTGCAAGCCAAGGGATCTCGCGAGCCGATCCGCCGTGAAGAACTGTTACCGGCTGCCATGGGAGCGACGGCCCTTGCCACAGAATGATGCGACGGTCGGCCAAGCCGATCACCACTAACCCACCGGATACCGGTCTCCTTCACGGTGACCGCTTGTTTCGAGGCAGAACTGCATGAGCATCGTCTCCAACTCGATCATCAACGCGGACGCCGAAGCCCGCTACCTCAGCCCTGGCGAACTTGACCAGATCAAGTCGTTCGTGGCAGGGGGTCAGCGTCGTCTGCGCGTCGCCCAAGTCCTGGCTGAAAGCCGGGAGCGCATCGTGAAGCAGGCCGGAGGCCAGCTTTTCCAGAAGCGCCCCGATCTCGTCTCCCCCGGCGGCAACGCCTACGGGGAAGAGATGACGGCTTCCTGCCTGCGCGACATGGACTACTACCTCCGCCTGGTCACCTACGGCGTGGTCGCCGGGGATGTGACCCCGATCGAAGAGATCGGCGTCATCGGGGCCCGCGAGATGTATCGCGCCCTCGGCACCCCCCTCGAAGCCATGGCGGAAGCCGTGCGCGAGATGAAGACCGCAGCCACGGGCCTCCTCACCGGCTCCGATGCCGAAGAGGCCGGCTTCTACTTCGACTACGTGGTCGGCGCCCTCTCCTGAGGTTTCACCTCCCTATCGTCCAAAGCCATCAAACCCAGGATCCATGCAAGACGCCATCACCAACGTCATCAACCAGGCCGACGTCCAGGGGCTCTATCTCGACGGCAGCTCCATGGGCCGTCTCGAGCAGTACTTCGCCAGCGGTGAGCTGCGGGTGCGTGCCGCCGCCACGATCAGCGCCAACGCTTCGGCCATCATCAAGGAAGCCGTCGCCAAGGCCCTGCTCTACTCGGACATCACCCGTCCGGGCGGCAACATGTACACCACCCGCCGTTACGCGGCCTGCATCCGCGACCTCGACTACTACCTGCGCTACGCCACCTACGCCATGCTGGCCGGTGACACGTCGATTCTCGACGAGCGCGTGCTGAACGGCCTCAAGGAGACCTACAACTCCCTGGGTGTGCCCATCGGCGCCACGGTGCAGTCGATCCAGGCCATGAAGGAAGCCACCGCCTCCCTCGTCGGTCCCGATGCCGGTCGTGAGATGGGCGTCTACTTCGACTACATCAGCTCCGGCCTGGGCAACTGATCCCCAGCAACGCTCCCACCACGGCACGTTTTCCGAGGATCACTCCATGCGCCTGTTCAAGATCACGGCCTGCATTCCCTGCCCCGAGAAGGCGCGCAGCCAGAGGGAGCTGCAGAACACCTACTTCACCAAGTGGGTGCCCTATTCCAGCTGGTTCGCCGAGCAGCAGCGGATCATGAAGCAGGGCGGCAGGATCCTGAAGGTGGAACTGGCCACCGGCCGTCGTCAGCAGAACTGCGGCAATTGAGGACGCCCACGGCGCTCCCACCCATCCGCCCGGCCCATGGCCGGGCTTTTTTGTGGCCGTCGAGCGGCCCGGGCGGCCCCGGCAGCGCCAGCGACGCAGGCGGCGAAATGTTCACCGCGACTCGACAAACCCACCCCGGTCACGGCTGAATGGGCCATTCCCGGAACCCTCCCGCGGCCTTGTCCACCCCTGCCCCCCGCCTGCTCCCCGGCCGTCCCGGCGCCGGCCTGCTGCCGCTGCCCTGGCAGCAGTGGCCGGCGGAGGCCCGCCTGCTGCTGGGCCTGGTGGCCCTCTGGAGCCTGGTGGGCCTGCTGGTGCTCACCTCCGCCAGCTGGTGGGTGGCGGAGCGGGAGATGGGGGACGGGGCGTACTACGTCAAGCGCCAGGCCATCTGGCTGGTGGCCAGCTGGGGCCTGCTGTGGCTGGCCATGCGCACGACGATGCGGCGCTGGCTGCACCTGGCGGCGCCGGCCCTGCTGGTGGGGGCCCTGATGGTGGCCGCCACCCTGGTGGTGGGCACCACCGTGAACGGGGCCAGCCGCTGGCTGGTGCTCGGCCCGGTGCAGCTGCAGCCCTCGGAGCTGATCAAGCCCTTCATCGTGCTGCAGGGGGCGGTGATCTTCTCCCACTGGCGCCGCATCGCCCTCGACCAGAAACTGCTCTGGATCGGCATCTTCGGGGTGGTGATCCTGCTGATCCTCAAGCAGCCCAACCTCAGCACCGCCGCCCTGCTGGGCCTGCTGCTGTGGCTGATGGCCCTGGCCGGCGGCCTGCCCCTGACGCTGCTGCTGGGGGCCGCCGGCGGCGGGATCGTGCTGGGCAGCATCAGCATCATGATCAACCCCTACCAGCTCGATCGGGTCACCTCCTTCCTCAACCCCTGGCGCGTCGCCCAGGGGGACGGCTACCAGCTGGTGCAGAGCCTGCTGGCCATCGGTTCGGGGGGCGTGCTCGGCTCGGGCTTCGGGCTCTCCACCCAGAAGCTCCAGTACCTGCCCATCCAGACCACCGACTTCATCTTTGCCGTCTTCGCCGAGGAGTTCGGTTACGTCGGCTCGGTGATGCTGCTGCTGTTCCTGATGATCTTCGGCTTCGTTGGCCTGCGGGTGGCCCTGGCCTGCCGCAGCAACCAGCACCGGCTGGTGGCCATCGGCTGCACCACCCTGCTGGTGGGCCAGTCGATCCTCAACATCGCCGTGGCCAGCGGCTCGATGCCCACCACCGGCCTGCCCCTGCCGATGATCAGCTACGGGGGCAACTCCCTGCTCAGCAGCCTGTTCCTGGCGGGCCTGCTGCTGCGCTGCTCCCTGGAGTCCTCCGGGCTCGAACCGGTCCGGCCCCGCCGGCGGGCCCCCCGGCCTGCCCCGATAGGCTGAGCCCTGCTGACAATCTGAATCGGCCATGTTCAGCCCCGGGCTGCCGTTCGCCGACTGGGCCCGCAGCAGCGAACTGCTGCTCCAGGGCTCCCTGGCCCACCCCGGCCCCCTGACCCTGGCGGTGGTGTTCAGCGGCGGCCTGCTCACCAGCCTCGGCCCCTGCTCCCTCTCGCTGCTGCCCGTCACCCTGGCCTACCTGGCCGGCTTCGGCGCTGAGGACCAGGGCCGTGCCCCCTGGCAGCGCAGCGTCAGCTTCGCGGCTGGGATCGTGGCGGCCCTGGTGCTGCTCGGCCTGGCCAGCGGCCTGATGGGCCGCCTCTACGGCCGCATCCCCGGCCAGCTGCCCCTGCTGGTGGCCGTCGTGGCCGTGGTGATGGGCCTCAACCTGCTGGGTGTGCTGCGGCTGCCGTTGCCGGCCGGCCCCGACCCCGAACGCTGGCGGCGGCGTGTGCCGGCGCCGCTGGCCCCTTTGGCGGCCGGCCTGGCCTTCGGCCTGGCCGCCACCCCCTGCACCACCCCGGTGCTGGCCGTGCTGCTGGCCTGGATGGCCCAGACCGGCCAGCCCCTGGTGGGCCTGGTGCTGCTCGCCTGCTTCGGTGCCGGCCAGGTGATGCCCCTGCTGCTGGCCGGCACCGTGGCCGCCTCCCTGCCCGGATTGCTGCAGCTGCGCCGCCTGGGCCAGTGGGTACCACCGATCAGCGGTGTGGTGCTGCTGGCCAGCGGCGGCCTCACCCTGCTGTCGGTGCTGCCATGAGCGGCACGGCAGCCTCCCCCTGGCGCCCCCTGCAGCGCCTGGCCGCCTGGATCTCCGACCTGCGCCTGGCGATCGGCCTGCTGCTGGTCATCGCCATCGCCAGCGGCATCGGCACAGCCGTTCCCCAGAAGGAGGAGGCCGGCTTCTACCACCAGCTCTACGACCCCACCCCCTGGCTGGGGGTGCTGGACGGCGACGGGGTGCTGCGCCTTCAGCTGGATCATGTGTATTCCAGTGGCTGGTTCCTGGCCCTGCTGGCCTGGCTGGGCCTGTCGCTGATCCTGTGCAGCTGGCGCCGCCAGTGGCCCGCCCTGCAGGCCTCGCTGCGCTGGATCGACTACCGCAGCCCCCGCCAGCTCAGCAAGCTGAGCGTGGCCGAAACCCTCGTCACCGACCATCCCGTCGCCGGCCTGGAGCGGCTGGAGGCCGATCTGCGCGGCGCGGGCTGGCAGATCCAGCGCCAGGACGACCGCCTGGCGGCCCGCCGGGGGGTGCTCGGCCGGGTGGGTCCCCTGCTGGTCCATGCCGGCATGGTGGTGCTGATGGTGGGTGCCGCCTGGGGCGCCCTGGGGGGCCAGCGGCTGGAGCGCTTCCTGGCCCCGGGCCGGGAGCTGGAACTGCTTGACAGCCGCGGCAGCACCCAGGTGACCCTGGCCCTCGACGACTTCCGCATCCAGCGGGATCCCGCCGGCCGCCCGGAGCAGTTCTCCTCCAGCCTGCGGCTGATCTCCCCCGGCGACGACGCCCCCACCACCGAAGCCGCCATCAGTGTCAACCACCCCCTGCGTTACCGGGGCATGACGCTGTATCAGGCCGACTGGTCCCTGGCGACGATCAGCCTGCAGCTGGGCCGCAGCCCGGTGCTGGAGCTGCCCCTGCAGACCTTCCCCCAGCTGGGCGACCAGCTCTGGGGGCTGGTGCTGCCCACCCGCCCCGATGGCACCGAGCCGGTGCTGCTGAGCCTCACCAGCGAACAGGGGCCGGTGCAGGTGTTCGGCCCCGATGGCGTGGCCCTGGCCCAGCTGGTGCCCGGCGGCGAGGCCCAGGAGGTGAAGGGGCTGCCGATCCGGGTGGCGAGCGTGCTGCCCGCCAGCGGCATCCTGTTCAAACGGGACCCCGGTGTGCCGCTCGTATACACCGGCTTCGCCATCGCCCTGGCGGGCGGTGCCCTGAGCCTGGTGGCCACCCGCCAGCTCTGGGCCATCGCCGATGGCCCCGGCGGCCGGCTGCACGTGGCGGGCCTCTGCAACCGCAACCTCACGGCCTTCGCCGCCGAGCTGCCGGCGCTGCTGCAGCGGCTGGAGCCCCAGCCCTGACTCAGCAGGGCCGGCGCTCGCCGTGGCTGACGCGCACCACGGTGTGCACGTTGCCGCGGGGATTGAAATCGGCCTCCAGCTGCATCCAGAGGGGATCGCAGGCGGCCACCAGGTCGTCGAGGATCCGGTTGGCCGCCTCCTCGTGGGAGATGGAGCGGTGGCGGTAGCTGTTGACGTAGAGCTTGAGGGCCTTGAGTTCCAGCACCCGGGGGCCGGGCTGATACAGCAACCGCAGGACGGCGAAATCGGGGTAGCCGGAGAAGGGGCAGGTGCAGGTGAACTCCGGCAGTTCGATGGACACCTCGTAGGCGCGACCCTCGCGGGGGTTGGCGAAGCAGACCAGCTGGGCCTCGGCGATGGCCCGCTCCCCGTACAGGGGGGTCACGGTCTGGGGCTGGTCGGCGACACCGGAAGCCATGGTGAGCAGGACAGGGAGACGAATTTTGACCGTACAGGAGCTGACCCATGGCGCGGAGGCCAGGCCAGGAGCCGCGGCCGCCCGTCAGCGGCCCGGAGCGCGCGTAGCAACCGTTACGACGACCCCGGCAAGGCTCGGCGGTAATGGAGCCGTCCCCCCTTCAGGCGGGGACTCTGAGAGACTCCAACCGTCGCCTTCCTGACCGCAGCACAGCCATGAAGAAAATCGAGGCCATCATCCGCCCCTTCAAGCTCGAGGACGTGAAGATCGCCCTTGTCAATGCGGGCATCGTCGGCATGACCGTGAGCGAGGTGCGCGGATTCGGCCGGCAGAAGGGGCAGGTGGAGCGCTATCGCGGTTCCGAATTCACGGTGGAATTCCTGCAGAAACTCAAGCTGGAGATCGTCGTCGACGACGACCGGGTGGCCACCGTGGTCCAGGCGGTGCAGGATGCGGCCCGCACCGGCGAGATCGGTGACGGCAAGATCTTCATCAGCACGGTGGATTCGGTGATCCGGATCCGCACCGGCGACCTCGACAGCGGCGCCATCTGAGCCCCCGCGCCTTCCCCCCCTGACCCTGGCCGCGGTCCCCTCAGGAGCCGGCCGGGGTCTCCTTCGTTGGCCTGTCCCTGGCCAGGGTGCCCGTCACCAGCGCCGCGATCCTGCCGGACCAGTCCGCGACCTCCGCGGCGGCGGCTTCGCTGGCTGCGGGCGGCACCAGCCAGAGCAGGTATTCGTGGTTGCCGGCGGGCCCGGTGAGGGGCGAGGCCACCAGTCCCGCCGGGTGCCAGTCCAGCTCCTTCGCGGCGGCGATCACGCCGGCGATGGCATCGGCGTGGGCCGCCGGATCCCGCACCACGCCCCCCTTGCCCACCCGCTGGCGCCCCACCTCGAACTGGGGCTTGACCAGCAGCAGTGCCTCACCCGATCCCACCAGTAGGGCCCGCAGGGCCGGCAGCACCCGGGTGAGGGAAATGAACGACACATCGGCCACGGCCAGGTCGGGCCAGGCATCGCCCTCGCCGTAGAGCAGCTCCGGGGTGAGGTGGCGCAGGTTGGTGCGCTCCCGCAGCACCACCCGTTCATCGGTGCGCAGGCTCCAGGCGGTCTGGCCGTAGCCCACATCGATCCCATACACGCGCACGGCCCCGTGCTGCAGCAGGCAGTCGGTGAAGCCGCCGGTGGAGATGCCGCCGTCGAGGCACACCCGGCCCCGCACCTGGATCGGCAGGGCCGCCAGGGCCCCTTCCAGCTTCTCGCCCCCCCGGGAGACGAACCGGGGGGGCTGCTCCACCTCCAGGGGCAGGGTCTCGGCCACCTCGGTGCCGGGCTTGTCGAGCACCTCGCCGCCGCCGCGCACCCGGCCGGCGCGGATCAGCTGCTGGGCCTGCTGGCGGCTGGCCACCAGGCCGAGATCCACCAGCCGGCGATCGAGCCGCTGCTTACGGGCCATCCTGCATTTCGGCCATGGGTCCTGCCGCTCCACCGGCATGTTGTCACCGAACAGCGATCCAAACCGAACAAAAACCGATGGGCAGACGGTTCGGGGCGGAACAGTCGCAGGATGGCCCCAGTCTTCCCCCGGTTCCCTGCCATGGCTGGCCCAGGATCCACTGCTGCCCCGGGATCCAAGGCGCCCCCAGGATCCAACGTGGTGGAGCTGCTCCACCCGGGAAGCTTCGTGCGGCTGCGGGACCATCCCGAGGATCTGCCCCCCTTCCAGCTGATCCGCCGCCGCGGCACCCGCTGCTGGGTGCGGCAGCAGGCCTGGGGGTCGATGGTGCACCTGGAGCTGCCCTACCGGCGCCTCACCGCCGCCGCCTGAGCCGGTGGGGTCGGCTCGATAGGTTGGGGGATCGTTCACCACCGCCCGGCCCTTGATCGAGCGTTACACCCTGCCCGAAATGGGCCGCCTCTGGAGCGAGGAAGCGAAGTTCCAGAGCTGGCTCGAGGTGGAGATCGCCGCCACCGCCGCCAACGTGGAGCTGGGCCGGGTGCCCGCCGAGGCCTTGGCCACGATCCGGGAGAAGGCGGCCTTCGAGGTGCCGCGGATCCTGGAGATCGAGGCGGAGGTGCGCCACGACGTCATCGCCTTCCTCACCAACGTCAACGAGCACGTCGGTGATGCGGGCCGCCACATCCATGTGGGCATGACCAGCTCCGACGTGCTGGACACCGGCCTGGCCCTGCAGCTGAAGGCCTCGGTGGCCCTGCTGCGCACCGAGCTCGATGGCCTCGCCGACGCCCTGCGCCGCCTGGCCCGGGCCCACAAGGACACGGTGATGATCGGCCGTTCCCACGCCATCCACGGCGAGCCGATCACCTTCGGCTTCAAGGTGGCCGGCTGGCTGGCCGAAACCGAGCGCAACCGGGAGCGGCTGGAGCGGCTGGAGCGGGTGGTGGCCGTGGGCCAGATCAGCGGCGCCATGGGCACCTACGCCAACACCGATCCGCAGGTGGAGGCGATCACCTGCCGGCTGCTGGGCCTGGAGCCCGACACCGCCAGCACCCAGGTGATCGGCCGCGACCGCCATGCCGAGTACGTCCAGACCCTGGCCCTGGTGGGCACCTCCCTGGAGCGCTTCAGCACCGAGATCCGCAACCTGCAGCGCTCCGACGTGCTGGAGGTGGAGGAGAACTTCGCCAAGGGCCAGAAGGGCAGCTCGGCCATGCCCCACAAGCGCAACCCGATCCGCAGCGAACGGATCAGCGGCCTGGCCCGGGTGCTGCGCAGCTACACCGTGGCGGCCCTGGAGAACGTGGCCCTCTGGCACGAGCGCGACATCAGCCACAGCTCGGTGGAGCGGATGATGCTGCCCGACTGCTCGGTCACCCTGCACTTCATGCTGCGGGAGATGACCGCCGTGGTGGAGGGGCTGGGGGTGTACCCCGAGAACATGGCCCGCAACATGAACGTCTATGGCGGCGTCGTGTTCAGCCAGCGGGTGCTGCTGGCCCTGGTGGAGGCGGGCCTGAGCCGGGAGGAGGCCTACCGGATCGTGCAGCGCCACGCTCACGCCGCCTGGAACACCGAGGGCGGCGACTTCCGCGCCAACCTGGCGGGGGACCCCGAGGTGAGCGCCCACCTCAGCGGTGAGCAACTGGCAGAGTGCTTCTCCACCGAGCTGCACCAGGCGAATCTCGGGGTGATCTGGGAGCGGCTGGGGATCTGAGACGCGCGGGCGGCGAGCAGGTGGGGTATTGGCTGGCGACTGCCAACAGCCAATACCGGCTGCGTATTGGCAGATTTGCCAATAACGATCCTTCACCGCCAGCCCCGGCGGCCGCCCCCTAAGCCGCCGGCGGCCTCTCCGTCGCCGGATCCAGCGTGCCGTTGCCGCCCGCCAGCAGGTCCTCGATCTCGCAGACCGGGAAGCGGTTGATGCTCTTGAGGGCCAGCCGTGAGTTGCGGCGCAGCTGCTCGCTGATCGCCTCGCAGTAGGGAATCTGGGCCAGCAGATCGACGGTGCGGCGCAGGATCCGCACCACGTCGCCCTCGTCGAGGGAGGTGTTGGCGATGACGTCATTCCAGCTGGCACCCCGGGCCCAGGCGTGGACCAGGCCGGTGAGTTCCGGCTCCCACCACACCGGCACCACCACCGCGGCCCGCTCCTGCTGGCGCTGCAATTCGCGCCGCAGGCTGCGCAGGTCGTGGAGGGCCTCCTCGGAGGCCGGTGGCGGCGGGTAGCCGCACCAGAGGTCGGGCCGGTTCACCTCGGTGGAGATGGCCTCCAGCACCGCCGCCAGCTCGGCCGGATCGAGGGCATCGAGGAGGCCGCTCATCAGGGCCAGCCCCAGCCAGAGCTCGTTGTCGCCCCGCAGGGCCGCCACGGTGCGGCCCACCTCGGTGGGCTCCAGCCCCTCCTCACCGTCGAGGGCGCCGAAGAAGCGCAGGATGTCGATCAGGGAGAGGAAGGTGTCCCAGTGGCGGTTGGCGCGGTGGTGCAGCAGCCGCTGCCGCTCGCCAATCTCCTCCTGGAGTTCCTCCATGCGGCGGCGGTGCTTCTTGAGGTGCTTGCGGTCGCCCCAGCGGTGGGCCGGGTGGGCCTCCAGCTCCTGCTCCAGCCGCTGCACCAGCTCGCCCTGCTGGCGCACCTCGCCGGCCAGGTCGTAGCGGGGGGTGTGCATGTCGTGGCGGCGGGCCATCGAGGACACCGCCAGGGCCAGGCCGCCGCTGGCGTTGTCGCCATGGCGCAGCTCGTTGGCATGGTGCAGCTCCGGCGGCTCCAGCTGGTCCACCTGCAGGCAGCTGAGCTCGGCGTGCAGGGTCACCACCGCATGGCAGGGCAGCAGGATCCAGACGTTCTCGTCAGTGAGGCAGAGCAGCAGGGGGAACTGGCCGGATCCCGGCACCTTGGCCACAATCACCGCCGGTGTGACCCGGCTGCGCAGGGCCGGCGCCTTGACGCTCACCAGGGTGCCCTCGCTGGCGAACTGCAGCGCCAGGGTGAGCTCGTGGGCCAGGGTTTCCTCGGCCTGCTGCTGCAGGATCCGGTGCAGGCGCCGCTCCTCCCGCAGGCGGCCGCGGACCTTCTCGTAGTCCTCGAAGTCGTCCCAGGGCACCTCGCCGCCGCTGGATTCGAGCGTGGCCAGCTGGGCCATCAGCTCGGTGATGCGGGCCTCGTCCTCGGCCAGGTCGAGCCCCGCCAGGTAGCGGCCGAAGCTGCGCTCCACCAGCTCCCGGGCCTTGGCCAGGTCGTAGCGCTGCAGCAGGTTGAGCACCATGCCGTAGCTGGGGGTGAACTGGCTCACCAGGGGATCGGCCGGACTGGTGGCCAGGGCGCCGGCCTCCCGCACCCCTTCGAAGCGGCTCTGCACCGTCACCACGTAGCCCTGGGTGTCGAGGCCGCGGCGGCCGGCACGGCCCGCCATCTGCAGGAACTCGCTGCCCATCAGGGGCCGGTGGCCCCGCTCGGTGCGCTTGGAGAGGGCCGAGATCACGGTGGTGCGGGCGGGCATGTTGATGCCCGCGGCCAGGGTCTCGGTGGCGAACACCACCTTGATCAGCCCCTGCTGGAACAGCTCCTCGATCAGTTCCTTCCAGGCCGGCAGCACGCCGGCGTGGTGGGCGGCGATGCCCCGCAGCAGGGCATCGGCATGGCCGCCCTCCCGCACCGCCTCCGGGGTGACCGCCATGAAGGCGTCCAGCCGCTGGCGGATGCGCGCCTGCTCCTGGGGATCCACCAGGCACACCTTGGCCAGGTCGCGGACCGAGCGGTCGCAGTTGCGGCGGCTGAAGATGAAGTAGATGGCCGGCAGCATCTCCCGCTCCGCCATCTGGGCCACCACGAAGCCGATCGGCGGCGCCTCCGGCTGGGGCGGCCGCGGTTCCTTCGGTCCCTTGCGGCGGGTGGACTTTGGAGGGCGCCAGACCTTGCAGTTGGGGTGCAGGCCGGTGCCCTCGTCGTTGAGCAGGGGATGCAGACCCTTGGCGCTGCAGAAGCTGAAGGCCAGCGGCACGGGGCGGAAGTCGCTGTGGATCAGCCGGGTGGGACCGTGCACCCGCTCGATCCAGTCGGTGAGCTGGCCCGCATTGGCCACCGTGGCCGAGAGGGCCACCAGCTGCACCCGCGACGGGCAGTGGATGATCGATTCCTCCCAGACGGTGCCCCGCTGGGTGTCGTTCATGTAGTGGCACTCGTCGAGCACCACGGCCTCCACATCGGCCAGGGGGTCGTCGTCGAGGTGGTCGATCTCCGCGTAGAGCATGTTGCGGAAGATCTCGGTGGTCATCACCACCACCTGGGCCTCCCGGTTCAGGCTGAGATCGCCGGTGAGCAGGCCCACCTTCTCATCGCCGAACTGGTGGCGGAAATCGCGCAGTTTCTGGTTGGAGAGGGCCTTGAGGGGCGTGGTGTAGAAGACCTTCTGGCCATGGGCCAGGGCCCTGTGGATGGCGTACTCGCCCACCAGGGTCTTGCCGGAGCCGGTGGGGGCGCTCACCACCACCGAATGGCCCTGGTTCAGGGCGTCGATCGCCTCAAGCTGGAATCCGTCCAGGGGGAAGGGGAACAGCTCCTCCAACGGCGGCACGCCACCGGTGGTGGTGTCAGCGGAGCCGACGGTGGGGCTGGAGGGCATCGTGGGATCCTATGGCCCGGCCGCCCCGGGGCGCGCGGCTCAGGCGCCGTGGGAGCCGGTGCGGGAGAAGAGGTTGAGCACCAGCGCGCCGGCCCGTGGGCTCGGCCGGCGGCCCTGATGGGGGCGATCACGCTGAAAGGCCCCGAGACGGTGGGCTGGGTGCGGAGCCGCGACGCCTTCAGCGACGCGGGCGGCGTCGGTCGGTGGACGGTGAGCCCGTGGGGCAGCGTCCCGATCTGGCCGTCGGCCTTCGTGCTGGGAATCGTGCCCGGCCCTGGTCGCCCCCCACGACGTGACCGATGACCCCGAGCGCGGGCTCTGGTTCTGCGACATCGAGATCGACACCGGTGCGGCCAACTGGCCGTTCGTGCGGCTGGCGCTGGCGCGCTATCAGCCCTGTTCCACCGAAGGCGCGCACCTGTCCGAGGTGGTGCTGGCGCAGCGTGAAGCTGTTCGGCAGTGGCTAGGAGGTATCGGGCGGCTCGCGAGAGATGCGGCCGCCCTCCGAAATCGACCCTCTGAGGGGGCAGGTGAATCAGGTGACGCCGGTGTCGCCAAAGCCGGTAGTGGATGCGTGGCTGGAACGGCTGGCTCTGGGCCGCGAGCTGATCGCCGACCGCCGCTTCACCCAAGCGCTGGCTCTTGGGGTCGGGGCGGAAAACCTCTGGGTGCGCCCGCCGCTCTGGGACCGGCGGATCGACCTGCCCGAGCCGGACGGCCGAGAGATACGGCTGGTGAACGCGGCGTATTTGGAGTAAGCCATCGATGGTCCAGCCCCGCGCCACAGCATGACAAGCAGCTGGACCGGCCGCCGGCTTGTTTTTGGAGCATGTGCCTATTGCCTGAAGGCACGCAAGCCGAGGATTGGTCAGGCGAAAGCCTGATCAAGTTACTGGGCTACTTGAAACGTCGAACGTTAGAGCTCAGCCGCGCCCCGCAGCGGCGTCGACAGGAGCGACTTGCTGGGCCGCCGGAATGACAACCACTTCGATGCCATATTCCTTTGCAAGCGGCTCCAAAACAGCGTCCCCCTTCGTGCATAACGCGACTGACCGAATGCTCGAGGGCTTGAACGGTTCCATTAACCGTCGTGAAAAGACAGCTTGGCCCAGCAAGTACATCCCGAGTCGCGAAGCCTTGGTCTGTACCACGACGATATCTTTGCCTGTTAACTCGACAGACTCGGGCAATCGCATCTCGAATGGTCCACCCAAAATGATGACTCCATCCAATAGGCGTGGCCCGTTTTCCGGCCCGGCGCTTACTGCCGGAAACTCTTCGAGCAGAGTTCCACCGATGGTTTTCCAATACCACCGGGTCAGAGGCGTCTCCTTCTTACTCATAGGCCCTCCAGGCAGCCCAACTCTCCAGTTCAGAAGCGGGGAAGTGGCGATGGTGATCAATGTAATCACTTCTCCCGTCTTCTGCGTCTGAATGTTGCACGGCTTCAATCTGTTTTAGAGTACGATCCTCTGAATCCTTCCATGCAGCAAGCCAATTAGCATGTCCCCCATGGAACACTGCCGACGCTGCACTAGCCCTAGCAAATTCCACATCTCTTGTAAAGATTAATGAGTCCGATCCTATAGACAGGGAGCCCTCATCCTTGAGTCTTGACCTCATATTCAGCGACCATGGATACTTCTGCGCTGAAGGTCGCTCATTCAAAACAGCCTGGGATCCCGAAAGAATGACAAATCCGTTCGGGGCTAAGTGACCACGAGCCTTAACCCCCCTGATCTCACAGGTCAGCATCTCTTCTTTCAGTTCAGCTTCAGGCTTGGCAGCTGTGGGGACCAAGAGTTCAATCCCGAGAACAGGCAGGAGCTGATTGACTTTCTCCAAGAATATCTCAAGATCTGCTCGATCTGATTCAGGTAGCCGTGCGCCACTGCTCTGACTATTGATAACCACAGCACGTCCGACTTCTCGAGCTTGCTCAATCAGCTTTCCCTCTAAGTGCCTGATGTGAGCTTTCGTAAGATTTTCGTCTTTACTCACGAAGTAGGCAGCTTGATTCCAGAAGTCCTTTTGCAGGTGAGATTTAAGTCGGTCTCGAATGCATTCAGCATCGCCAATGTAGATTGACGGCTTACCAGTTTCAGGCTCTGAGCTCGTCAAGAAATATATGCCAGAACTCTCCGCCTCTTCCCGGCAGATCACACCTTCAAACTCGCTTCTAGGCGCTGCGACGGCCTTTCCAATCCAGTTGGATATTTCAGCAGTTCTTAGCCGCTTAGGATATCCATGAACTAAGAATATCTTTATAGTAGCACTTGACATGCAGTCCGAATGCTGGTGGCGGCTACTTCAGAAAGCCTAATTCTTCTGATCATCCTAGCCAGAGGGGACAGCTTCAGCCAGATGCATGAAGAGCCTTAATTGCCGCTTGCAGCCTAGGCTCCAAGCACGCGATCATCTTTGTAGTCATATTGGCGAGATAGGTAGTAACTCGCTCGCGATCCTCCGAGTTATTCAAATCGGAATACGTAGGGTGAGGCACACCGATCCAGACCTTGTTGTCATCTCTCTTCCAAGACAGTGTCACGCCCATTTCTGCCTCGATTTCCTGTCTGTCAGCCAGCAAGCTCTCGTAAATCTCAGGCCCGTAGTCAAACACCTTTGCGAATGTCAGATAGACGCCTGCTTTCCTAGAGCTCTTTGCAATGTATGCGCTCAACCAAGCAAGGCTGCCGCTAGGTGGCATGGGAAAATACTGGTTAGTTGATTTCGCCGGTTCTCTAGGCAGCAGCGACAGATCGGGTAGATGCAGCTTTGACAAGTACTCGCGCCAAAACGCCATGAACCACTCACGCTGCCCCGCGTTGGCTTCTGTCGTGTCCTCGACCTCAGCTGCTTGCTGATAGGACATCGGGCCACCCGGGCCGATGAGAATTGTTCGCTCAAGAATTTCAGTCTTTGCGAGCACGCGTGGCTGCACCAGTGTCGAACCATCGGGAAGTCTGTAAATCCCAACCTCAAGGAGAGCGAGCCCGAAACGAAGGTTGCCGTACTGCTCTAGGAACGTGACCAAAGCCTCTGCCCCAAAGCGGATGCCGTCCCCAACAATCAGGAGCAGGAAGTCGCCTGTCGAAAGCGAGCGGCGAACCCCGTCAACAAACTGAGCCTCATCAGTGTCTGGGTAACTCTCCTTGAGAGCCCTCACGATGTGGCCAGCTGATGTACCGGCAGCTGTGCCTGCCCGCGCATCCAGATCCTCATATCTCCAGCCTGTCAATTGCTTCGCGTAGTCCAGTATCTGGCCGACGACCTGTCGCCGCGCCTCGGGATTTCGCCATAACTTGGTCTCGACCAGCACGATCTGTCCTGTTGGAGTAACAAAGAGGATGTCGGCAGGTCCAGCCTCGGTCGACAATTCCATGCAGATTGGGATCAACGGCCCAATGTGTGGGTCGATCTCCTTTACGGGAAGCGATTCGGGTGCGCGGTAAAGAGCCTGCTGAAGCCATGCCTCGTCAACCTGCCCATCTACGCCTGCCTTCAATGGCAAGCGCTGCAGAGACAGTGCAGATCCGTCATTCTGGATAATTATGGGCTGGGTGAAGGCGCTCATGGGATGATGCAATCTGGAGACTTTCAACTACGAGGACTATTTCCACAGAAGCAATCCTGTTGGAGGAGATTCTAGCTGGTGAATACTGAAATGACTTGATGTGGGATTCTCAGTCAGCGTGATTTTATGATAGCCATTGCCAGCTCGTATAACGCACCCGTTCACCTGCCATTGCAATGGTCAGGTGCAAGCGATTGCAAGCTGGCGCCTGCGCCGACTCCCTCCATCAGTTTCTCCTCAAGTGTTTCGAGAGCGCTGGCTAGCCATTCTCTCATTCCGTCGAGATCTCCATTCACAAATCCATCAATCCGCTTTCGCAAGGCCAGCCTACATTCATTCCTCATTCTTCGCTCGAAATAGTCTACCTGAGAGGCTGTTTCTGTAGCGAAACCGGCAAGTTGCTCCCTAATCCCTCTGAGTCTTTCATTAACAGAAGCCGCTGTCTGAACATCGCTCTCAGCGTCTTTGACATAAACAATCGCCTCGCACCTATCACCTATCAACGGGGCAGAGAAGTACCAGTTGGCGCTATATCTAAAGCCAAAGTAAATCGGGTACGACTGGAGCATCCGATGCCCGAGCAGAAAATTGCCCACACTTGACTCAACACTCACTCCAAAACTTCTGATTACATTTGACAATTTTTTGTCTGCATTATACGCAAGTCCATATGACCCCAGCGCATCTATTTCACTTCCTGTAATCATAGTTGGCATTTCTACCTCCGAAAAGAAGTCACTAACAGATCTCAGGTAATTCCTCTCAAACCCAGAGAGGCCAGTATCCTGATCAAGGCAATCATCAATCCACTTTGCCAACAATCGGTAGCTCAGCTGTGAAAAGTTTGCATTTGCTGGTGGCCTCTCTTGCTCAGGCAGTTTGTACTGTGATGGAGCAACAAGCAGCAACAGATGTGAGAAGCTCTGCCCGCAAAGATGCTCGTTGTAGCGAATTAGCTGGCTGGGCTGAAGACATGCTGTGATTTTGTTCTCGATAACCAGCAGCATCTCGTCTACAAATGTTACACAAACGTCTGAGCGTCCGTAGATACCAAATGACTGTTCTGTAACAACACTAATCTGCACTGTCTCATCTGTGCTGATCGAATACAGCTTATCCACTAAGATTTTAGGAACACTGCTATGTACATGTCCAGCAAGCCGTTGAAGAAAAAACGATCTAAATGTGGAAGAAAGTGCCAGAGTCTGGGCGATGATTCCTGAATAAACACTTTCTGAATTGCCCCAAATAGACGACAAGTTGACAATGGAGTTCATCGATAGCTTCTCTGAAAAGTCGGACAACGCCAAGATCAGCGGCGGGCGGAAGCCCAGTCGTCAACCAAAAATCTTTAGACCCGCCCGCTGGATCTTGATGTTAGGCAGTGGACGCTCAACTGCGTATCTGTTCACAGATGATCTTCACTCCAAGCGTCTTGCATCGAGGTTCAAGAGCGATGATCTCAGACTTTCGGCAGTTGTGAACTACCAAAAACAACGGGATGGCATGTGGGTTGTGACTTTGCGGGCTATCTGATGAGATTTCTGCTATAGATCTCCCCGGTTTTACTGCAACGGCCATGCGCTCAAGGGACTGGTAAGACATGAAATGGTGGCCTCTCGCGTCACGGGAAAGGCTCTTGACACTGTAGTGCGAACCGGGTCCCACCTTTCCGGCATGAGCCAGATCGGACTCAACTTCAATGAAGGTAAAGGGCTTGTCATCGGAACACACGGCAAGGTCAATCGCACGAGATTTCGCTGGTGCAGGGTTGCCTAGGTTGTCAAGCCATGCTTCACCTGAGATCAAGTATTCGCGAAGAACCTGCCAACCGCGATTCTGAAGACGTTCGTCAAGTCTGGCATGTATCTTACTCCCCTGTTTTGATCTCTTTTCCTTGTTGAGAAACTCGGCGAGCGTAGAGCGGATTTCGATCTCTATCTCTTTCACATCGGGGGGAGTGGACATAGAATGTGACTGCTGGTTGAAGTAGGGAACGGAAACCCAGCCTAACGCTCAAGATCAGCGGCTGAAAAACCTTGGGAGGAGTGGAGTATCAGCCACGTCCGGTTTCGTCCGCTGAATCTTGATGTTAGACGGCTGATCTCGGCTCGATGTGCTGCGATTCCTCTATTGGGCATCAACTTCAGGTTGGTCGCCATCATCCTTCCTTGCCTCTCGGGAACAGACCTGAGACTCGGGGCGCTCGTAGTGTGAAAACACTGACACCGTCCGCAAAGCGAACACTCGCCCACCGGCATCGGTGACGACGAACGTCGCCGCAACGTCATGCCTGAGGGGTACTGGTGCCTTAAAGCCGACATACAGAAATCGAATGCCTCTTCCAGGAATTTCAACCCACTTCAAAGCCAAGGTCTCGTCCGGCATAGCGCCCTTCTTGTCCTCGACGACGAAGCCGGCTCCAAGCCGCCATCGCATAGATTCATTCACTATTTGATACGACGCTTCACTCAAAGTAATCGGCTCTTTGCCAGAGTTGCTGACACGGATCCGAACGTTAAACTTCGTGTGACCTGGATGTTCTGGGAAAGAGCTCTGCCATGAATTGTCGATCCAGTGATCAGACTGCTCGATAGCAAGATGCAGACGGGGCGCTGATTTCCTTATCTGCCAGATTGTGAGCGAAAGCGCGGCTATCCCAGTGATGGTCCCGATCGTACCCGTAATAATTGGTAGCGCAACAAGGAGTTCCTTCATGTCCAACAGATCGTTGCTCCTATACCGAAGACCGTATAACGCTGCTCCTGAGTGGCAGGCAAGGAGCTGGGGGCGGCGAAGCAAGGCACTGATGGTGGCCTGTCCACTCGAGGGGCGGGTTAGACCGAGAAACGACCGCGGTCACTATGCTGACCATAAAGCCCTCGCAGTGACATGGAGAGCCAAACTACGCTAGCCGAGCTTCAGGGTGTTACGGAACTTGGCTCACATGTCTACCTTCGAGTTGTAAGTGACAAGTACGACATCACTAAACTCGTTGCCTTCTTGACCAGGCTACATATTCCAAATGCAGATCCATGTTCCTTGCATGAACTGATGAATATAATCACAGAAAAGGGTCTAATGATTGCAGATTCAAAGAGTGAAGGTCTTGTTCACTTTCTGCGAGGTTCGTCTTCGTGGGCGCAGAAGGGGCATGACACATTGATGCTAGATATTCATCGGTATGAACGTCATCTGGCAAAGCTGGAAACTACTCGGGTGTCTAACATCATTGCCACAGTTGAGCTTACCCCTAGTGACATCCTCGATACTGGCTGTTCTATGTCTAGCTCGTATGATGGAACGATCACCAAAACTCGTGGCTATGATGGTGACGTGTCGTGGAGTACTGAATCAGCAAAAGCAGAACTCCATTCAAGATATGTATACGAAGACACGGCAGTATTTGACTCCAAGGCGACCATTCAGATCTATAGGCCAGCAGTAGTCTTTAAGTTTGAGGGGTCCGAATTCAACGACCTATCAGAGATCAGTGGTCTTATCGAGCGTGAGTTGACATGGATATGCGTTGCACTATCGCTGTGCTACAGAAAGCGAGTTACTTGGTACAAGCTCTCGTTTCAAGTGGTATTGCACGATGGAACTGTCCTTACAGGGATTTCACCTTTAGTGCGCAGGAGGATATCGGAGAACCCAAATTCCCGTAAAGTTAACGAGTTAATTAATCACTTTCACCTTGTAAATGGTGGATTTGAGGACTTGCTGCATAAGTTGAGAGGGTCAAGCTTGGCTGACTGTATCGTGAGATCAATTCGATTTCTTGCTGCATCTACAGATGACAATTCCGTAGAAATGAATTATCTCCTTGTAATTGCGGCTTTGGAGTGCTTTTGCAATGGATACGTGTCTCAGCCAGGCAAGCAAATGCAAATCCCTTCAGGGCCCGCGAAGAAGATTTGCAATGCGTTGTCGCAGACTATCCAGGAATTACGCGATGATGAAAACCTTAGAGTATGGCTTGACATTGCAAAAAGCAAGCTGCCTGAACTAAGGCGGCCAACCACATTCTCAATGATCCAATGCTGCTGCAAAGAACTAAGTGTCATGTTCAACGACTTATGGAATGAGGACAAGCCTGGAGATGGAATCAGGTTAGCCCTCAAAAACCGCAACCACCTAGTACATCAAGCCAATAGCACTAACCCTAGAGAGCTTTATCCGGATACTGTAAGGCTACGAATTCTTGCTGAACGACTGATTCTGTCATATATCGGATGGGAGCACAGCAAGCTTTCGTCATGGCACGCTGAAGAACTACTTCGCATAAAGTAACGCAGGCCGTTGAATGCCTTGAAGACCAACTGTCTTGTTTATGCGGTTAATCCTGAAATCGATATCAACAGATTTCTGTTATTCTTCTCTCATGCACCCCATCGGTCTAACTAGTCATTAGACGGTTCCGAGAACCACGCCTCAGTCGCCTGTCCTTTCCGCAACCACAGGTGCACTCCCAACATCAGCACGGCCAGAACATAGCCCGCCCACAGGGTATGCACCCCACTCACGAAGAGCTCGCCTCTGGTTCTCGGACCCGTGAACCACCTGTATCCCGGGCTACACCTTTGGGGTGCATCTCTGCAGTGACCCAGCCCACCCGTTGACTCCAGCCCCGCCTGAATCTCCCGGACACTCTCTGCCAAGGGTTCATCGACGGCAGACCCAGCCCTCACACCCCCCCATCCCAGACTGCCCCTGCCATTGGTTTCGGGCCTCCCTGATCCCTCCTCCCCCCACCACCGAAGCCGGCGACCCCACCGCCCCCCAGCCCCCCTGGCGACGGCAGCTGCGCGACGCCCTCGCGGCCCTGCCCGCCGTGCGCAGCCGCGCCCTGCGCACGCTTGAGCCCGCTGCCGCCGCCGCCAGCCTCAAGCCAGCTCCCCCCGGCGAAGCGCTCCCCCTGCTGGATCTGGCCAGCAACGACTACCTCGGCCTCAGCCGCCATCCCGCCGTGCTCGCGGCCGCCGCGGCCGAACTGGCCGCCAGCGGCCTGGGTGCCGGCGCCTCCCGCCTGGTCACCGGCACCCGGCCCATCCACCAGCAGCTGGAGGCCGCCCTGGCCGCTTGGCTCGGCCGCGAGCGGGTGCTGCTCTTTCCCAGCGGCTTCCAGGCCAACCTCGCCGCCGTGGCGTCCCTGGCGGATCGCCACACCCTGGTGCTGGCCGATCGGCTCATCCACCACTCCCTGCTGGTGGGCGTGCGCGCCAGCGGAGCCCGCCTGCAGCGCTTCGCCCATAACGACCCGGCAGATCTGGAACGTCGCCTGCTCGCCGCCCGGCGCGAACGGCCCGATGGCCGGCTGCTGGTGCTCTGCGAAAGCCTCTACAGCATGGAGGGCACCAGCGCGCCCGTCGCCGCCCTGGCGGGCCTCTGCCTGCGTCACGACGCGCCCCTGCTGGTGGATGAGGCCCATGCCCTCGGCGTGCTCGGCCCCGGCGGCCGCGGCCTCGCCCGTGGCATCGCTTCAGTGGCGATCGTGAGCGGCACCTTCGGCAAGGCCTTCGGCAGCGGCGGCGCCTTCCTCGCCTGCGATGCCCTGGTGGGCGACTGGCTGCTGCAGAGCAGCGGCGCCTTCCGCTACACCACCGCCCTTGCTCCGCCGCTGGCGGCCGGCGCCCTGGCGGCCCTCGTTCACCTGGAGGCCGCACCAGCCGTGGGCCCGGAGCTGGCGGAGCGGGCCGCCCGCTGGCGCGACGCCATCGAAGCCGCGGGCTGGCCCCGGCCCCCCGGCGTCGGGCCGATCCTGGCGCTGCTCCTCGGCGCCGACGCCGAGGCCCTGGCGGCCCAGCAGCGGCTGGAGGCGGCCGGCCTGCTCACCGTGGCGATCCGGCCCCCCACCGTGCCGGAAGGCACCGCCAGGCTGCGGCTGGTGCTGCGCCAGGATCTCCCCACCGGCTCCCTCGATCGGCTGCTGGCCGCGCTCGGGCCCGGCCCCCTCGCCCCCCGCCATGCCCTCGCCCCCTGAGGCCGCCCCGGCTTCGTCCCTGCAGGTGATCGCCATGCACGGCTGGGCCGGCGACGGCCTGGGCTGGGACCTGCTGCGCCAGGCCCTGGCCGCGCCGGACTGGCACTGGCAGTGCGGCGAACGGGGCTACGGCGGCCGCACCCCCGAGCATCCCCAGTGGGCCCCCGGCGGCCGGCGGCTGCTGATCGGCCATTCGATGGGCCCCCACCTGCTGCCCCCCTCGCTGCTGGAGCAGGCCGAGGCCGTGGTGCTGCTGGCCAGCTTCGCCCGCTTCCTGCCCCCGGGCCGCGAGGGCCGCCGGCTGCAGACCGCCCTCGCCGGCATGGCGGCCCAGCTCGCCGAAGGGCCAGACGAGTCCGACACGGCCCGCCGCGCCCAGCGGATGCTGCAGGCCTTCCTGGAGAAGGCGGCCTCCCCTGATCCGCCCGAGCTCCTGCCCCACGGCCCCTCTAGCCAGCCGGTGGGGCCCGAGGGCCGGCGGCGGCTGCGCGACGACCTGGAGCGTCTGGCGGCCTGCGTCGATCTGCCGCCCGGCTTTCCCAATGACGTGCCGGTGCTGATCGTGGAGGGCGGCGCCGATCGGATCGTGGGGCCCGAGGCGCGGGCCCTGCTGCGCGAGCGCCTGCCCCAGGCCGAGGTGCTCCACTTCGAGGGGGCGGGCCACTGCCTGCTGCAGGCACCCCTGCCGGCGGAGCTGCGCCGCTGGATCACCGGCACCCTCGGCCCATGACCGCCTTCCCCCTGCAGGTGTGCGGGGCCTTTGGCCGCCACGCCGCCGACTACGAGGGCCAGGCCGGCCTGCAGCGGGGCATCGCCTGGCGGCTCGCCCGCCTCTGCCGCGACCTGCCTCTCCCACCGCCCGAGGCCCCCCGGGCCGATCTGGGCGCCGGCAGCGGCCTGCTCAGCCGCGCCCTTCTGCACCACTGCCCCGGCCTCGCCGGCCGCCCGTTGCTGCAGCTCGATCTCTGCCCCGAGCTGCTCGCCCGCAATCCCCTGGCCACCGCCGGCCCGGCGCCGCTGGTGTGGGACCTCAACGGCGGCCTGCCCGCCGTCCTGGAGCCGGCGGGGCTGCTGGTGTCGAGCTTCGCGCTGCAGTGGCTGGAGGCGCCGGGCCGGGAACTGGAGCGCTGGGGGCGCGCCCTGGCCCCGGGCGGCTGGCTGGCGCTGGCGGTGCCCGTGCGCGGCAGCTTTCCCCAGTGGCGCCAGGCCGCCGCCGCCGCCGGGGTGCCCTGCACCGCCCTGGAGCTGCCCGACGCCGACGCGCTGATCGGCGCCCTGGCCAGCGCCGGCCTGGCCACCACCCTCCAGCAACGCCTGCGCTTCAGCCGCCCGGCCGGCAACGGCCTGGCCACCCTGCGGCGCCTTCGCGATCTGGGCGCGGGCAGCAGCCGCACCGCGCCGCTGAGCCCCGCCCAGCTGCGCCGCCTGCTGCGCCAGTGGCCTTCCGATGCGGCAATGTCGTGGGACGTGCTGCTGCTGGTGGGCCGGAGGATCGCATGAGGCTGGTGGTCTGCGGCACCGACACCGACGTGGGCAAGACGGTGGTGAGCGCCCTGCTGGTGCAGGGGCTGGGGGCGACCTACTGGAAGCCCGTGCAGAGCGGCCTAGAGGGCGGCGGCGACACAGGCCGGGTCCAGCAGTTGCTGGGGCTGCCGCCGGAACGGGTGTGGCCGGAGGCCTACCGGCTCACGGCCCCGGTCTCCCCCCACTGGGCGGCGGAGCGCGACGGGGTCAGCATCGATCCGGCCCGGCTGGCCCTGCCGGCCGGGGACGGGCCCCTGGTGGTGGAGACGGCCGGCGGGCTGCTGGTGCCCCTGCGGCGCAACTGGCTGCAGATCGAGCAGATCGCCGTCTGGGGGCTGCCGGTGCTGCTGGTGGCCCGCAGCGGCCTGGGCACCCTCAACCACACCCTGCTCTCCCTCGAGGCCCTCTCCCGGCGTTCGATCCCCGTCCTCGGGCTGGTGCTCAACGGCGATCCCCACCCCGACAATCCCCGCACCCTGGAGGCCCTCGGCGGCGTGCCGGTGCTGGCGGAGTTGCCGCCCCTCGATCCCCTCGACCGGGAGGGTCTGGCACGGCAATGGCAGCGCAGTGGCCTGGCCCGTAGCCTGCAGCCATGAGCCGCAAGCATCTGCTCGTGACAGCTGCCGTGGCCGCGCTCTGTGCGGGCATCCTGGTGCTGTTCACCGACATCGAGACCAGCGTCACCCGCTGGGTGAACTGCGGGCCGATCGCCACCGAGGGCGAACGCCGTTCGGAGGTCTGCCGCTGAGCCCCACCGTGACCGGACCCGGCTGGCATCCCCACCTCTGGCACCCCTTCACCCAGGTGGCCACCGCCGATCCGCCCCTGCGGGTGGTGCGGGGCGAAGGGGCCCTGCTCGAACTGGACGACGGCCGCCGGCTGATCGATGGCATCAGCAGCTGGTGGGTGACCCTGCACGGCCACGCCGAGCCCGCCATCGCCGAGGCCCTGGCCCGCCAGGCCCGCACCCTCGAGCAGGTGGGCTTCTCCGATTTCCGCCACCCGGCCGCCGAGCAGCTGGCCGAGCGCCTGGCCGCCTGCAGCGCTCTGGAGCGGCTGTTCTTCTCCGACAACGGCTCCACGGCGGTGGAGGTGGCCCTCAAGATCGCCTGGCAGTGGTGGCGCAACCGGGGCGAACCGCGCCGGCAGCTGATCGCCTTCGATGGGGCCTATCACGGCGACACCTTCGGCGCCATGGCGGTGGGGGAGCGCTCCCTGTTCTCCGAGGCGTTCGAGCCGCTGCTGTTCGCCGTGGCCCGGGCCCCCTGGCCCGCCACCTGGTGGGGCGACGACGGGGTGGAGGCGCGGGAGGCGGCGGCCCTGGAGCGGCTGGAACACCTGCTGGCGACGCCCACTGCGGCGGTGATCCTGGAGCCGCTGCTGCAGGGGGCCGGCGGCATGGCCCTGGTGCGCGAGTCATTCCTGCGCCGGGTGGAGGGGCTGGTGCGTGCCAGCGGCGCCCTGCTGATCGCCGACGAAGTCATGACCGGCTTCGGCCGCAGCGGCCACCTGTTCGCCTGCCAGCGGGCCGGCATTCACCCGGACCTGATGGCCCTCTCCAAGGGGCTCACGGGCGGCTTCCTGCCCATGGGCGTCACCCTGGCCCGCGAGGCCATCTTCGAGGGCTTCATCGGCACCACCCCCGGGCTGACCCTCTTCCACGGCCACAGCTTCACCGCCAACCCCCTCGGTTGCGCCGCCGCCCTGGCCAGCCTTGCGCTGCTTCAGGAGCGCCCGGAGCGCCACCAGGGGTTCGAGGCGCGCCACCGTCCCCACCTGGAGGCCCTGGCACGCCACCCCCTGGTGCGGCGGCCCCGGCTGCTGGGCAGCGTCGCCGCCTTCGAGGTGGCCACCGACGCCCCCGGCTACCTCAATCCCGTCGGCCAGCGGCTGCAGCGGCTGGCCCTGGCCCGGGGGGTGTTCCTGCGGCCCCTGGGCCAGGTGGTCTACCTGCTGCCGCCGCTCTGCATCGACGACGACCAGCTGGCCCACTGCTATGCGGTGATCGAGGCGGCCCTCTCCAGCCTCTGAGCGGGCGCCCAGCGCTCAGGGTCCCGCCAGGATCGCCGCCTCCACATCGGCCCGCGACAGTCCGTAGGGGAACTGGCGCGCCGTGGTGCGGCCCTCCTGGTGCCAGCTCACCCGCAGCTCCTCCACCTCCATCTCGATCCGGGCACTCCACTCAGGGCGGTGCAGGTCCCAGTGGGCCACGTTGCTGCGCGACTGGCTGGCGCCCAGCTGGCGCAGCCAGTCCTCCAGGGCGGGCAGGGGGTGGTTGTAGAGGGGGGTGGTGGGCTCGGGGGGCAGGGTCGCCATCGGATCGGCAGGGGAAGGAAGGGTCAGGCGGCGGGCGGCTGGGGGAGCGGGATGGGCGGCGGTGGGAGCGCCTGGGCCTCGCCGGCAGGGGGCTCCAGCTCGGCTGGGGCCACCGGGGCCGGAGCCAGTGGGGCCGGGGGCGCTGGCTCCAGCGGGGCCGCGGGCGCCGACTCCGCCTCCAGCTCCGACCACCAGCTGGGCCAGGCCATCAGTTCGGCGCCCCGCGCCCAGGCCACCCCGAGTCCCAGCACCAGGCTGAGCACCAGGGCCACGGCCAGCAGCAGCAGGGCGAACCACTCGCCGCCGGACAGGGCCCGGCGCACCGGCACAGCCCGGACGACGGGTGCTGGTGCGGGCCGCAGCGGCGCCGGGGGGGCCGGCTGGGCCAGGGCGGCGTCGTAGAGCCGTCGGGAAGCCGGGTCACTCAGCACGGCATAGGCCTGACGCAGCTGCCGGAAGGCCACTTCGGCCTCGCCCGCAGGCAGGGCGGTGGTGTCCGGGTGGTAGCGCTTGCTGAGGCCCCGGAACGCCTGGCGCAGCTCCTGATCGGTGGCGTTGGGCTGCAGCTGCAGCACCTGGTAGTGGGTGGGGGTGGAGGGCTTGGCTGTGGAGGACATGGTCCCTGCGGCGGCGATGGCAGCCTGCCCGGCGTGAGGGATCCTAGGGAGAAGCACCACTGCCGTAGCGGATGGCCGCCAGCCCCGAACCCAGCGCCCCTGCCGATGCCGGCCTCTGGCAGGCGCTCGGCTGGACCCCCACCGACGACCAGCTGGCGGCGCTGGTGGACCTGCAGGAGCAGCTGCGGCTGTGGAACTGCCGGGTCAACCTCACCCGGCTGGTGGAGGGCGACGATTTCTGGATCGCCCAGGTGTTCGACAGCCTCTGGCCCTGGGTGCCCCTGCTCACGGCCCCGGGCGGTGTTCCCGACGGCCTGGAGCTCATCGACGTGGGCACCGGCGGCGGTTTCCCCGGGCTGGCCCTGGCGATCGCCCTGCCCACGGCCCGCATCACCCTGGTGGATTCGGTGGGCCGCAAGCTGGAGGCGGTGCGGGCCATGGCCCGCAGCCTGGGGCTGGAGGGGCGGCTGCGGTTGCGCTGCGAACGGGTCGAGCGCACCGGCCGCGCCCGGGACTGCCGGGGACGCTTCGATCGCGCCATGGCCCGCGCCGTGGCCAGCGCGCCGGTGGTGGCTGAGTACCTGGTGCCCCTGCTGAAGCCCGACGGCCTGGCCCTCCTCTACCGGGGCCAGTGGGGCGCCGACGACCAGCGGGATCTGGAGGCGGCCGTCGGCGTGCTGCGGGCCAAGGTGGATCCGGTGCAGCGCCGCGACCTGCCGGCGGGCCGGGGTGTGCGCCACGGCCTCTGGCTGCGGCCAGCCGGCCCCTGTCCGGCCGCCTACCCCCGGGCCGTGGGCGTGCCCCAGAAGACGCCGATCGCGCCGGGGGCCCAGGCCAGCGCCCCAGGCGCCTAGGCCACCTGCAGCCGTTTCACGGCCTCGCCCCCCAGCCGCTGCCGCAGACGCCGCAGCAGGTCGGGGATCTCGGCAGCCCAGGGGCTGGCCTGCAGCACCGCCAGCAGCTCGGCCTCGCTGACGCTGCCATCGAGGGCTTCGGCGTTCTCGCCCGGAAACCAGTGGCTGCCCTGGCCCAGCAGGCCGTAGCGGGCGCGGCCGTAGGCCTCCAGATCCCAGGCCTCCAGCAGGTTGTGCAGCCAGAGCAGCACCGGCAGGTTGATCCGGCCGGGGGTGTCCTCCCAGGCCGGCAGACCCCGGTCCCAGCTGGCCAGCCAGTCGTCGCCGAGGGCCCGGCGGCGGGCCTGCTCGAGGCGGGCCAGGATCGGCGGCAGCAGCTCCCCGGCCCTGGGCAGCAGCGCCACCGCCTCCAGGTGCAGATCCAGATCCTGGGGCGAGGCGGCCCCGACGCTGATGGTGTGGATGCCGGGGGCCGACAGGCAGAACAGGTCGTTGAAGACGATCGGATGCAGGGGCGCGCAGAGCTCGCACAGGCGCTGGGAGGGGCTGTGCAGGTGGCCCCCCTTGTCGGTGGGGCTGATCACGAACACCCCCATGTCATGGGCGGTGGCGGCCTCGATCGCCGCCCGGTTGTCCTGGCGGATGAAGTACCAGTGCAGGTTGATGTAGTCGAACTGGTCGCTGGCGATCGCCTCCAGGATCAGGGGCAGCGGCGCATGGGTGGAGAAGCCCACGTGGCCGATCCGGCCCGCCTCCTGCCAGCGGCGGGCCACCGCCAGGCAGCCGCCGGGCCGCAGGGTCTGATCGAGCAGCTCAGGGGTGTTGAGGCCGTGGATGGCCAGCAGGTCGACCCGGCCCCCACCCCCGCCCGGGCCCCCCTCGCCGTCCAGGCCCAGCCGCTCGAAGCTGGTGCGCAGGTCGGCCTCGAAGGCCGCCGGATCTTCGGCCGGGGGCACCTTGGTCTGGAGGATCCGCCGGGGATCCGGCAGCCGGGGCAGCAGCCAGCCCAGCTGCCGTTCCGAGGTGCCGTAGTGGCGGGCGGTCTCGATGTGGTGCAGCCCCGCCGCCCTGGCGGCCCGCAGGGTGGCCTCGAGGTTGGCCTGGCTGCCGGCCTCCACCGCCTCGGGCGGCAGGTCGCTCCAGCTCTGCTGGAAGCGCATCCCCCCCAGGGAGAGCACCGGCATGGGCAGTCCCGTGCGGCCGAAACGCCGGCTGGGGATGGTCACGGCGACGGCGGGACGGCGCGGGGCAGGGTGCGGCGACGGCGCCCGTGGGAGGGGAGCCCCAGGGGCTGGATCTCCTGCTCGTCGAGCTGGGCCCTCAGGGCCGGCAGCTGCTCGTAGGGCACCCAGTGGATGCAGTCCACCGGACAGGTGTCGATCGCCTCCTGGATCCGCTCGGTGCTGTCGCCGTCCTGGCGCAGGGCCCGGGAGCGGCCCCAGTCGGGTTCCACCACGAAGGTGTTGCCGGCCACGTGGGCGCAGTAGCGGCAGCCGATGCAGACGGCCTCATCGACCCATACGGCCTGCTGGCGCAGGGCCCCGCCCAGGACGGGCTCCCGACCCGTCGCCGCCGACTCCGGAGCCACCGCGGTGCGGAAGGCGAGGGCGGGGTCGAGGCCGGTGGCGGGACCCGTCACGCTCACGGAATCAGGCGTCCCAGCGGGTCACCACCAGTTCGATGCTGCCGTCTAGGTGGCTGGTCTGCTCGCTCACCTGGAAGCCCTCCTCGGCCGTGCTGGCCAGGATGGAGCGCAGGGCATAGCGCTGGGTGAGCTTGGCCAGGAAGCGCTCCACCGGGATGGGCTGCTTCCAGAGCTCCAGGTCGGTGACGAGCTCGTAGCTGCCGCTGTCGGGGTTGAAGCGGAAGCCGATGTCGACGCCGTCGGCCTGGGGGATGGCGAGATCGGCGGTCACCGTCTGGCCGCGGTAGCCGCGCACCTGGCAGGAGCCCTCGGCCGGGGGGTGGCCCAGGTCGCGGAGGGCGTCCACCAGGGCCTGGCGATCGCGCAGCTCGGTCTTGACGGTGCTGAAGTGCGACATGGGACGGAAGGGGAGGGAGAGCGGGGGCTCAGGGCCCGTGGTGCTGGACGACCACCTGGGGGTCCTGGAGAACGAGGGGGGGCGTCTGGAACGCTTCCGAGGTGCTGCGTCGTTGCTGCACGCTGCCCAGTCGGGCCTCGATCCGCTCCGTGAGCCGGGAGCACCCCTCGCCCTGCACGCCCTCCACGAGTTCCTCCACGCGCCCGTCGGGGCGAATGCGGAAGCGGATGGTGCGTTCGGCCATCCCGGATGGGCTGCACAGGTGAGACCGGGATCTTAACCGCGATTTTCCAAGCTCGCGGCCGCCGGATGGCCCGGGCCCGCCGACCTTCAGCTGATCAGTCCCTCGTCCACCAGGGTCTGCAGCCGTTCCAGCACGTCCGGCTGCTCCAGCTGCTCGAGGGCCATCCGGGCTTCGTCCCGCACGGTGGGATCGCCGTCGTGGAGCATCGTGTGCAGCAGGGCCTCCACCACGTCCCGCTGGCGCGGCTCCACCAGGTCGGTGTAGAGGCGCCCCAGCGACCAGGCGCAGTTGCTGCGCACCGCCGGCTCGCTGTCGATACGGAGGCTCAGCAGCAGCTGGGCGGCGGCGGGGTCGGCCTTGGCCACACCGGTGGCGCCCGCATCGGCCAGGGAACTGGCCGCCCACAGCCGCACCGCGGCGATGTCGAGCTCCAGGGCCCGGATCAGCGGGTTGAGCACCGGGGCCTCGGGATAGTTGCCGAGGCTCCAGGCCACCGCCTTGCGCACATAGCCGTTGTCGTCGGCCGCCAGCAGGCCCAGCAGGGGCTCCACCGCCAGGGGGTGGGGGTTGCGGCCGAGGGCGTAGACGGCGCTCATCCGCACGATCGGGCAGCCGGCCTTCAGCAGCGGCAGCAGCAGGGGGATGGCGCGGGGGTCGCGGTGCTCACAGAAGATGCGCAGGCCCTGCAGGCGCTCCTCCCGTCCCCCCTTGAGCAGCTCGATGCCGAGGTCGCACTCGGCGGCCACGTCGGAGCTGGAGGGGGCGACGCTGTCGATCTCATCGAGGGGATCGCCCAGGAGCTCCTGCGCCAGTTCCCGGGCCAGCACCTCCGGATCGAGGGCCAGCGCGTGGGTGGTTTCGGGAAAGGGCAGGCCGTCGTCCGGCATGGAGCCATCCAGGTGAGGGCATCGTAAAAGCCGGTTGGCCGCCCGATCCGCCCAGCGGCGCCGGATCAGCCCAGCGGCACTGGATCAGCCCAGCGGGGCGGGGGCGGCCATGTCGCCGGGCAGCCAGATGCGGGCGCTGACGGCGAACAGGGCCAGGGCGAACAGCAGCACGATGGCCACCGGCAGCAGCGTGGAGCGCAGGAAGGACATGGGGGGAACGGGACGGCGGGGCTGGCTGCATTGTGGTCCGACCGGCCGCCCCTAGGGTTCGGCGATCCGCGAGCGGCCATGGCCAGCCCTGCCTCCAGCAGTGTCCGCCCCTGGCGTCGCCTCCTGGCGGTGGCCGCCGAGGGGGTCGCCAGCGGCACCCCCTACATGGTGGGCACCAAGCTGCTGCAGGGCTGGCTCACCGCCAGCCAGATCCCTCTCGGCCTGATCGGCCTGCTGGGGCTGGCGGAGCTGCCGTACACCCTGAAGATGGTCTGGGCGCCGGCCCTCGACCGCTGGCCCCTGCCCTGGCCGGACCGCCGCCGCGGCTGGCTGCTGGTGCTGCAGCTCACCCTGGTGGCGGTGATCGGGGCCATGGCCCTGCTGAGGCCGTCGAGCGATCCGGCCAGCCTCACCGCGATCGGGGTGATGGCGGTGCTGCTGGCGGTGGTCAGCGCCACCCAGGACATCGCCGTGGATGCCTACCGCACCGACCTGCTGCCCGATCTGGAGCGGGGTGCCGGGGCGGCCGCCTCCAACCTGGGCTACCGCACGGCGATGCTGGCCGTGGGGGCCGGCGGCTTCATCCTGGCCGGCCGCTTCGACTGGCCCCTGGCCTTCCTGTTCTCGGCCCTGCTGATGCTGGTGGTGGTGCCCTTCACCCTCACGGCGCCGCGGCTGGAGCCCCTGGCGGTGCCGGTGAGCAGCCTGCGCCAGGCGGTGCTGGGTCCGGCGCGGGAGTTCCTGCACCGCAGCGGCGGCCCCCGGGCCGCGGCCCTGCTCACCCTGGTGCTGCTCTACCGCTGGCCCGACGGGCTGCTGGGTCTGATGGCGGTGCCGTTCCTGATCCAGAAGGGCTTCAGCCCCGAGGTGGTGGGGTCGGTGCTGGCGGGCTGGGGCATCGGCGCCACCATCGTCGGCACGGTGCTGGGGGGCGTGCTGTTCGGCCGGCTGGGCATGAACCGTTCCCTGTGGCTGTTCGCCCTGGTGGGGGCGGCGGGCAACCTGGCCTACTGGGGCCTGGCCCGCTTCGACGGCGGCATGCCGGCTCTGCTGACGGCGGTGGCCCTGGAGAACATCGGCGGCGGCATGGTGGGCGCCGCCTTCGTGGCGCTGCTGATGAGCCTCTGCAACCCCCGCTTCTCCGCCACCCAGTACGCCCTGCTCTCGGGCGTCTATGCCCTGAGCCGCTCCCTGCTGGCCGCCCCGGCCGGGCTGGTGGCCGAACGGCTGGGCTGGCCGGGCTTCTTCCTGGCCACCACCGCCGCGGCCCTGCCGGCCTTCCTGCTGATGCTGCGGCTCACCCCCTGGAACGGCCAGGGGGTCCGCGGCGCCTACGAGGCGGGGCGCGACGGCGGCTGAGGGCTTTCCCCCGGGGCCTCCCCGGAGGGATCGGGCCCAAGGAACCCCTGCAGCAGCGGCAGGTAGCGGGGGGAGCCCTCCACCGCGTTGTGCCCCTCCACCGGCAGCACCACCAGGGACGCCACCCCGGGCCGGAAGCTGGCCAGCAGGGCGTCGGTGTTGGCGCGGGGGATCACCTCGTCCCGTTCGGCGGCGATCAGCAGGGTGGGCGCCCCGATCCGGGGAGCCGTCGCGGCGGAGCGGTACTTGTCCTGCAGCAGCAGCCCCACCGGCACCAGGGGATAGTGGCGGGCCGCCACCGCCTCGATGCTGTCGAACGGCGTCACCAGCACCAGCCGGGCGACGGGGCGCCGGGACGCCAGGTGCACCGCCACGGCGCTGCCCAGGCTGCGGCCGATCACGGCGATCTGGTCGTGGTCGGGCCGGACCCGGTCGAAGAGGGCGAGGGCATCGGCGAACAGGGCCCGCTCCGAGGGCTGGCCGCTGCTGCCGCCGTAGCCCCGGTAGTGCAGAAGATAGAGGGCGTGCTCCGGAAAGGCGGCCGCCAGCAGGGGCAGCTGGCCCTCCACAGCCTCGGCATTGCCGCCGAAGTAGAGGAGGGCCTTCGGGCCGGGGCGGTGGCGGACGGTCACCAGCACCCGGGCCCCCGGCGGGCCGCCTGTGATCGGCAGGGTCAGCAGCTCGCCGGGCGCATCGGCGGAGCGGGGCTGGGGGACATAGAGCAGGGAGCGCTGGCGCAGGAACAGAAGGCCGCACAGGGCCCCGTAGGCCAGTCCGCCGGCCAGGAGGACCGCCAGGGCCGTGGCAGCGCGTGGCGGCATCGAAATGGCGCTCACCCCGCCGGGGCGACCATCAGCCGGCGGCGCAGCTGGCCGCAGGCGGCGTCCTGGTCGAGGCCGCGGCTGGCCCGCACGCTGACGGCGATGTGGCGCCGCTCCAGCTGGGCGCGGAAGGCCTCCACCGCCTCCGGAGCGGGGCGCCGGAAGTCCTCCTCGGCGATCGGGTTGTAGGCGATCAGATTGACGTGGCTCTGGAAGCCCCGCAGCAGGCGGGCCAGGGCATCGGCTTGGCGGGGATGGTCGTTGACGCCACCCAGCAGGATGTACTCGAAGCTGACCCGCCGGCCGGTGATGGCCACGTAGTGGCGGCAGTCGTCCAGCAGCGCCTCGAGGGGATAGGCGTGGGCGGTGGGGATCAGCTCCTCCCGCAGGCGCTGGTCGGGGGCGTGGAGGCTCACGGCCAGGGTGAACTGGGCCCGCCCCAGCCGCTCCAGGGCCCGCTCCGCCAGGGTGGGCAGGGTGCGGGGCACCCCCACCGTGCTGACGGTGATCTGGCGCTGGGCCATGCCCAGGTCGGTGCAGAGGCAGGCGATGGCCTCCAGCACCGCGTCGGTGTTCAGCAGGGGTTCGCCCATGCCCATGAACACCACGTGGGAGGGGCGCCGGTCCATGGCCTCGCGGATGCTGAGCACCTGGTCGACGATCTCGTGCACCCCCAGGGAGCGCTGCAGCCCCCCCTTGCCGGTGGCGCAGAAGCGGCAGGCCATGGGGCAGCCCACCTGGCTGCTGACGCAGACCGTGAGCCGGTCGCCGCTGGGGATGCCGACGGTCTCGAGGCTGAGGCCATCGGCGGTGGCCAGCAGCAGCTTGGTGGTGCCGTCGCTGGCGTCGCTGCGGTGCAGCAGGGCCGAGCGGCCGATGCCGGTGCCGGCCGCCGCCAGCCCCTCGCGCCAGGCCTTGGGCAGCACCGTGATCGCCTCAAGGCTGCGGGCCCCGCGGCTGTAGATCCAGTCGTGCAGCTGCCGGCCCCGGAAGGCCGGCTGGCCCTGGTCTCCGGCCCAGGCCTCCAGGGCCGCCTGGCCCATCCCAAGGAGGGGGGCAGGCCCGGCCATCAGGGCCAGATCAGCAGGCCGTGGCCCAGCTTCCACTCCACCGCCAGCAGGGCGATGAAGCCCAGCATGGCAAAGCGGCCATTGAGGCGCTCGGTGTGGGTGTGGAAGCCGAAGCGCGGCAGCCGCCGCACCGGAATCGGGGTGGGCCGGGAGGGGGCCGCAGGGGTGGCGACGGCGGGATCAGTCATCGCTGAGCAGCCCCTCCTCCTGCAGGCCTTCGAGGGCCGCCGGATCGGCGATCAGCTCCTCCTCCAGGCCCTCCTCGGCGGTGGGACGGGCGAAGGCGGCGAAGCCGCTGGCGGCCGCCTCGATGCCGTGGCGGCTGCGGGTGGCCTCCAGATCCTCCTCGGAGGGGTCATCCAGCACGGCGGCGGTGGCCGCCGGGGCCGGCATCTCGACGGTGTAGTCGGGACGCAGGTTCTGGTTGCGGCGGTAGCCGGCGGCCTCCTCCTCGAGGATGTCGGGGTGGGGTCCGGCCTCGGCGCGCAGCTCCTCCTCAAAGCCCCCGAAACCGGTGCCGGCGGGGATCAGGCGGCCGATGATCACGTTCTCCTTGAGGCCCCGCAGCCAGTCGCTCTTGCCCTCGATGGCCGCTTCGGTCAGCACCCGGGTGGTCTCCTGGAAGGAGGCCGCCGAGATGAACGAGTCGGTGTTCAGCGAGGCCTTGGTGATGCCCAGAAGCACGGGGGTGAACTCGGCGGGAGCGCCGCCGGTGACGCCCATGGCGGAGTTCACCTGCTCCACCTGACGCAGCTCGATCAGCTCACCGGGCAGCAGCGTGGTGTCGCCGGCGTCCTCGATGCGGACCTTGCTGGTCATCTGGCGCACGATCACCTCGATGTGCTTGTCGCTGATCGAGACCCCCTGCGATTTGTAGACGTTCTGCACCTCCGTCACCATGCGGAACTGCAGCTTGGAGATCGCCTCCTGGGCCGCCTCCATGGTGGGCTTGCGGCTGCGCAGGTCCTCGAAGAAGCAGTCGAGCAGCTCGTGGGGGTTGATGGGCCCGTCGGTGAGCATCTCGCCGGCGCTCACCTGCTGGCCATCGGAGACCATCACGTTGCGGCCCAGCAGGATCGGGTACTCGGTGATGACGTCATCGGTCTCGATCACCGACACGGTGATCGAATCGTCATCCTCGCCCTGCTTGATCTGCACGGTGCCGCTCTTGCGGCAGAGCACCGCCGATTCCCGCGGGCGGCGGGCCTCCAGCAGTTCCTCGATCCGGGGCAGACCCTGGACGATGTCGCCGGTCTTCTGGCGCTCGAACACCAGCAGGGCCAGGCCGTCACCGCGCTGGACCAGTTCCCCGTCACGGACGTGGAGCACCGAATCGGGCGACACCATGTAGGGACGGCCCAGGCGGATGGTGAGGGTCTTGCCGTCGATGGCCTCCACCTGGCCGCAGCAGGGGGAGATCACCCCGTCGGCGAGCACATCGCCATCGACGATGCGATCGCCCACCGACACCGTCGGGACGGCCGCACCGAGATCCAGGCTGCGGGTGTCGTCGGCCCGCTCGACGATCAGGCGGCGGATCGGTTCGCCGGGAACGGGATCGGGCAGCTGGACCACCCCATCCTCCTTGCAGAGGATCTGGGTGGTGGCGACCACGTCGCCCCGCTTGACGGTCATGCCGTCCTCCACCTGCAGCTCGGTGTGGGTGGAGCCGTGGCTGGCGTCGGAGAGGGTGTCGCGGCGGACCAGCAGGGTTTCCAGGATCACCAGCTGCAGGCGCTCGATGGTCTTGGCCCGCTTGTCGGCGACCGCCTCCACATCCACCGTCATCTGGGGGGTGGTGTCGAAGGTTTCCAGGATCAGCTGGGTGCGCAGCAGTTCCACGCCTTCCACCGACTTGATCAGCTCGCCGTCCTTGAAGGTGAGGCGCTGGGTGGCCTTCAGGCCGAGGGACGGACCGCCGGTCTGCTTGACCGTGGACAGCTCGGGCAGGTGGGCGGCATCGGGGATGGCGTACTCCTCGACCGGCCGCAGCAGCAGGGCGCCGCCCTCGGGGGTGTCGACCTTCTCGACGAACTTCATCGCCTCAGCCTTGAGGCCGGGGGCGATCTCCTCGCCGGGGTTGACCATCTTGCCGTCCTCGCCGTAGCGGCCGAGCACCTTGGCATCGGAGACCAGGTGCAGCTCACCGGAGCGCACGATGATCTCCCGCAGGATGTCGTTCTTCTGGGTGACGGTGACGATGCCCGCGGTCTGGCTGAAGATGTCCTTCACCACCTCGGTGCCGGCCTCGATCCACTGGCCGTCCTCGATCATCAGCAGGGAGATGTCCTTGTTGATCTCGTGGGTTTCCTGGGGGATCCACAGCAGGGTGCCGCCCTTGCTCACCTCGAAGCCATGCTTGGCGGAGCGGGCCTTCTTGATCGAAAGGCCGGGGGCGAACTTCACCATGCCGCCGGTCTGGGTGCGGAAGCGGTCGTCGGTGAGCTCGGCGATCACCTCTCCGGCGCCGATCTTGGTGCCGGGCTGGGTCTTGACCAGATAGCGGGTGTTGTCCTTGCCCTCCAGGTGCCAGCTCTCACCGGTGTGGCTGGATTCACCCACCAGCTTGCAGTCCTTGAGGGTGAGGCTGGCGGTGACGATCTGCACCTCGCGGGAATCGCCGGTGGACTCCCGCAGCCGCACGGCGCCGCCGTACTCGCTCTGCAGGCGGCTCTCGGCCAGCACGTCGCCGGTGGTCACCGGCTTGTCGGTCTCGACGACAGGCAGGGCGTTGGGCGGCAGGTTGTAGACGTCGCCGCTGAACACCCACAGACGTCCGAGACGCTGGGCCTTGTGGGTGATGTTGCCCTGGCGGTCGGTGACCTCCCGGGGCTGGATCACGTCCTCGAAGCGCACCTGGCCGGCCAGATCGCAGATGACATCCTTGGTGGCCTTCTCGACGCTCTTCTTCACCGCCGAGCCCGAGGAGATCTGGGCCAGGATGATGTCGTGGGCGACGGGATCGCCATCGGCGACGAACAGGATCGAGCCGTTGGTGATGTCGATCTTCTGCACCTTGCCCTTGCCCGAGGGCTTGAGGGTGAGGGTGAAATCGGTTTCGGCGAGCTTGGCCTCGACACCATGGGGGGTGCGGTGGTCGCGCACCCGGGCCTTGGGCCCGAATTCCACCACGCCGTCCACCAGGGAGCGCACCACGCCGGTCTCGGCCGTGGACACACCACCGGTGTGGAAGGTGCGCATGGTGAGCTGGGTGCCCGGTTCACCGATCGACTGGGCGGCGATGATGCCCACCGCCTCACCCAGGTCGACCAGTTCGTTGTGGGCCAGGGCCCAGCCGTAGCACTTGCGGCACACCGAACGGGAGGCCTCGCAGGTGAGGGGCGAGCGCACCATCACGGTGGCGATCGCCGCCTTCTCGATGGCGGCCGAGATCGCCGGGTCGATCTCACCGTTGCGATCGACGATGACGACGCCGTCGCTGTCGACGACGGGCTGGGCGGCCAGACGGCCCACCAGCTTGGTGCCGAAGCGGCCCCGCTCATCGGCGTTGATGGGGATGAAGCGGTGGGTGCCGCAATCCTCCTCCCGCACGATCACGTCCTGGGCCACGTCCACCAGACGGCGGGTGAGGTAGCCGGAGTCGGCGGTCCGCAGGGCGGTGTCCACCAGGCCCTTGCGGGCGCCGTAGGAGGAGATCACGTACTCGGTGACCGTGAGGCCCTCACGGAAGTTGGTGCGGATCGGCAGGTCGATGATCTCCCCCTGGGGGTTGGCCATCAGGCCGCGCATGCCCACCAGCTGACGCACCTGGGACATGTTCCCCCGGGCGCCGGAGTTGGCCATCATCCACACCGAGTTGAGTGGATCGTTGTCGTTGAAATTGCGGCGCACGGCCGCCACCAGCCGCTCGTTGGTCTCGGTCCAGGTGTCGATCACCTTGGTGTGGCGCTCCACCTCGGTGATCTCACCGAGCCGGTAGCGCTCCTCGGTGGCCGTGATCTGCTCCTCGGCCTCCTCCAGCAGCACGGCCTTGTCGCCGGGGATGCGCAGGTCGTCGACCGAGATCGACACCGCCGCCTGGGTGGCGTAGTGGAAGCCCAGGTCCTTCAGCTCGTCGGCCATCGCCGCGGTGGCGGCGGTGCCGTGGTGCTTGTAGGCCCAGGACACCAGATTCCGCAGCGCCTTCTTGTCGATGATCCGGTTGCGGAACGGCGGCGCCTGCTTGCTCAGGGCGGAGGCCGCAGCTGCCGCGGCGGCGGTGGCGGCCGCCAGCTCGGCGGCGGCCTTGGCGCTCTTCTTGCTGATCTTCTTGGCGGGGGTGGCGGTCATGGCGGCGCGCGATGGAGAAGGCTGGAGGGAATCGGAAGACACGGGGCGCGGGGCTCGGCCCGGCCGGTGGAACTCAGGACGCGGCCACGGCGTCGATGATCGTGTGGTTGATGACGACCCGACCCACGGTGGTCAGCAGGTAGCGGCTGATCAGGGCGCCGTCCTCATCGAAGCGGTCGCGGCGGAACTTCCACTGCTCGACGCGGGTGCCATCGGTGAGGGTGTCGGTGGCGACGGGCTCGCTGTCCTCGTCGTCACTTTCCACCTCGCCGTTGAAGCGCACCCAGACCCAGTCGTGCAGGCTGAGGTGCTTCTCCTCGAAGGCGGCGATCACGTCCTCGAGGTCGGCGAAGGTGCGGGAACGGTCGCCGAAGGCGGGCTGCGCCTTGTCCCGGTCGACGGCGGTGAGGTAGTAGGCGCCAAGCACCATGTCCTGGGACGGGGTGATGATCGGCTCGCCGGTGGCCGGGGAGAGCACGTTGTTGCTCGCCAGCATCAGCATGCGGGCCTCCGTCTGAGCCTCGATCGCCAGGGGCACGTGCACGGCCATCTGGTCACCGTCGAAGTCGGCGTTGAAGGCCGGGCAGACCAGGGGATGGAGCTGGATGGCGCGGCCATCCACCAGCTTGGGTTCGAAGGCCTGGATGCCGAGGCGATGCAGGGTCGGGGCCCGGTTGAGCAGGATCGGGTGCCCTTCGATCACCTCCTGCAGCACCTGCATCACCTCGTCGTCGGCGCGCTGGATCAGCTTCTTGGCCGCCTTGATGTTGTTGACGATGTTCTGGCGGATCAGGCGATGGATCACGAACGGCTGGAACAGCTCGATCGCCATCTCCTTGGGCAGGCCGCACTGGTGCATCTTCAGCTTGGGGCCCACCACGATCACGGACCGGCCGGAGTAGTCGACCCGTTTGCCGAGCAGGTTCTGACGGAAGCGGCCCTGCTTGCCCTCGATGATGTCGCTGAGCGACTTGAGGGCCCGGTTGTTGGCCCCCACCACGGTGCGGCCGCGGCGGCCGTTGTCGATCAGGGCATCGACGGCCTCCTGCAGCATCCGCTTCTCGTTGCGGACGATGATCTCGGGGGCGAGGATCTCCTGGAGGCGCGCCAGGCGGTTGTTGCGGTTGATCACCCGCCGGTAGAGGTCGTTGAGATCGCTGGTGGCGAAACGGCCGCCGTCCAGCTGCACCATGGGGCGCAGATCGGGGGGGATCACCGGAATCACATCGAGCACCATCCACTCGGGACGGGCGTTGGTGGCGATGAAGTTGTCAATCACCCGCAGGCGCTTGATCAGCTTGGCCCGCTTCTGGCCCTTGGAGTTGTTGATGTCCTCGCGGAGCTGCTCGGCCTCCTTCTCGAGGTCGAGGTCCTCCAGCAGCTGCTTGAGGGCCTCGGCGCCGATGCCCACCATGGGCTCGTTCTCGATCTCGGAATCCTCGGCGAAGATCTGGTCCTCGATCTCCAGCCACTCGTCTTCGGTGAGCAGCTGCTTGTAGGTGAGGTCCTTGTGGTCACCCTTGTCGAGCACCACGTAGCAGTTGAAGTAGACGATCTGCTCCACGTCCCGCAGGGGCATGTCGAGCAGGATCGCCACATAGCTGGGGATGCCCTTGAGGTACCAGACGTGGCTCACCGGCGCCGCCAGCTTGATGAAGCCCATGCGGTGGCGCCGCACCCGGCTCTCGGTGACTTCCACACCGCAGCGCTCACAGACGATGCCACGGTGCCGCACCCGCTTGTACTTGCCGCAGTGGCATTCCCAGTCCTTGGAGGGGCCGAAGATCTTCTCGCAGAAGAGCCCGTCCATCTCGGGCTTGAGGGTGCGGTAGTTGATCGTTTCCGGCTTGGTGACCTCACCCACCACCTGTCCGTTGGGCAGCGTCCGCTGCCCCCACTGCATGATCCGCTCGGGGGAAGCGAGCGTGATCTTCACGTAGTCGAAGTGGTTTTCGGTGCGGAGGTTGCTGTTGGACATGGCGGAGACGCAGGGTGATCGAGAGAGACGGAGAAATCAGAGCCGGTGAATCAAGCGATCAGTCATCGTCGTAATCCGCGACACCGAGGGATTCGTAGGTGGGACGGCTGGGGGTGCTGCGGCGCGGGTTGACGTCCTGCATCAGGTCGACCTCCTCGCCGGCGTCGGTGTAGACGGCGATGTCGAGGCCGAGGGACTGCAGCTCCCGCATCAGCACCTTGAACGACTCCGGCGTGCCCGGCCGGGGGATGGGCTTGCCCTTGACGATGGCGTTGAGGGCCTCGTTGCGGCCCTGCATGTCGTCGGACTTGACGGTGAGCAGCTCCTGCAGGGTGTAGGCGGCGCCGTAGGCCTCCAGGGCCCACACCTCCATCTCCCCGAGCCGCTGGCCGCCCTGCTGCGCCTTGCCGCCCAGGGGCTGCTGGGTGACGAGGGAGTAGGGGCCGGTGGAGCGGGCGTGGATCTTGTCGTCCACCAGGTGCACCAGCTTGAGGATGTGGGCGTAGCCCACGGTCACCGGCTGGTCGAAGGGTTCGCCGCTGCGGCCGTCGATCAGCTGGATCTTGCCGGGGTTGGCGGGGTTGTAGACCCAGTCCTTGCCGGGCAGCTTGGCGGCTTCCTCGAGGTAGGCCTGCACCGTCTGCTTCGACTTCTCGGGGCCGTACATCTCATCGAACGGCACCACCTTGACGCGGCAGTCGAGGTGGGAGGAGGCCCAGCCCATCAGGCACTCGAACACCTGGCCCACGTTCATGCGGCTCGGCACCCCCAGGGGGTTGAGCACGATGTCGATGGGCGTGCCATCGGGCAGGTAGGGCATGTCCTCGCGGGGAAGGATGCGGCTGATGATGCCCTTGTTGCCGTGGCGGCCGGCCATCTTGTCGCCCACCTGGATCTTGCGGCGCTGGGCCACGTAGACCCGCACCACCATGTTCGCGCCCGGCGGCAGTTCGTCGCCCTGCTCGCGGGTGTAGATGCGCACGTCGACCACCCGGCCCCGTTCGGTGCTGGGCACCCGCAGGGAGTTGTCGCGCACGTCGCGGGCCTTCTCACCGAAGATGGCGCGCAGCAGCTTCTCCTCGGGCGGCTGATCCGACTCACCCTTGGGGGTCACCTTGCCCACCAGGATGTCGCCGGATTCGACATAGGCGCCGATGCGGATGATGCCCATCTCATCGAGGTGGCCCAGGCTCTCCTCGGCCACGTTCGGGATTTCCCGGGTGATCTCCTCGGGTCCGAGCTTGGTCTGGCGGGCTTCGATCTCGTACTTCTCGATGTGCACCGAGGTGTAGAGGTCGTCCTGAACGAGCCGGTCGCTCACCAGGATGGCGTCCTCGTAGTTGTAGCCCTCCCAGGGCATGTAGGCGATCAGCACGTTCTGGCCGAGGGCGATCTCACCGCCTTCGCAGGCGGAGCCGTTGGCCAGCACCTGGCCGGCGATCACCGGATCGCCCTGGCGGACGATCGGCCGCTGGTTGAGGCAGGTGTCCTGGTTGGAGCGCTGGTACTTCTGCAGGAAGTGGGTGTGGTCGCGGCCCTGCTCGTCACGGATGACGATGGCGGTGGCATCGACGAAGGAGACGGTGCCGTTCACCTTGGTGATGGGCACCATGCCGGAGTCGCGGGCCACCTGGGTTTCCAGACCGGTGCCGACCAGGGGCCGCTCGGGGCGCAGCAGAGGCACGGCCTGGCGCTGCATGTTGGAGCCCATCAGGGCCCGGTTGGCGTCGTCGTGCTCGAGGAAGGGGATCAGGGAGGTGGCCACCGAGATCACCTGCACCGGCGACAGCTGGACGTAGTCCACCTGCTCGGGGGGAACCTTCTCGAAGTCCTGGCGGTAGCGCACCGGCACCAGATCGACGGTGATGCGTCCGGTGGCGTCGGTGGGAACGTCACCCGGGGCCACCCGACACTCGTCCTCGAGGTCGGCGGAGAGGTAGAGGGGATCGCCCTGCTTGAGGACGATGCCGTTCTCGACGCGCCAGAAGGGGGTTTCGATGAAGCCGTATTCGTTCACCCGGGCGTGGGTGGCGAGGGAACCGATCAGGCCGGCGTTGGGGCCTTCCGGGGTCTCGATCGGGCAGATGCGGCCGTAGTGGGAGGGGTGGATGTCGCGCACGGCGAAGCCGGCCCGCTCCCGGGTGAGACCGCCGGGGCCGAGGGCGCTGATGCGGCGCTTGTGGGTCAGCTCGGCCAGGGGATTGGTCTGGTCCATGAACTGGCTCAGCTGGCTGGAGCCGAAGAACTCCTTGACCGCCGCCACCAGGGGCTTGGGGTTCACCAGCTGGGCGGGGGTGAGCGATTCGGTTTCGCCGACGGTCATCCGTTCCTTGATGATCCGCTCCAGGCGGTTGAGGCCCACGCGCACCTGGTTCTGCAGCAGCTCACCCACCGAACGCACCCGGCGGTTGCCCAGGTGGTCGATGTCGTCGAGGCAGGCGCCGCCCACGTCGAGCTCCAGGTTGATCAGGTAGTCGATCGTGGAGAGCACGTCCTCGGCGGTGAGGGTGCGCACCGCATCGGGGATGGTGAGACGCAGCTTCTTGTTGATCTTGTAGCGGCCCACCCGGCCCAGGTCGTAGCGCTTGGGATCGAAGAAGCGGCTGTGCAGCAGCTGCTGGCCGCCGCTCACCGAGGGGGGCTCACCGGGGCGCAGCTTCTTGTAGAGCTCCAGCAGGGCCTGGTCTTCCGAGGAGATGCCCTCCTCGTTGGAGGCCTCGATCGACTTCTGGTAATACTCCGGGTGCCGCAGCTTGTCGAGCACGTCGTTGTCGGACAGGCCGATGGCCCGCATCAGCACGTGGGCGTTGATCTTGCGGGTCTTGTCGACGCGAACGTGCAGCAGGTCGTTCTTGTCGGTCTCGAACTTGAGCCAGGCGCCCCGGTTGGGGATCAGGCTGGCGTTGAAGGTCTTGCGGCCGTTCTTGTCCTGCTCGTCCTTGAAGTAGACGCCGGGGCTGCGGACGATCTGGTTGACGATCACCCGCTCAGCGCCGTTGATGATGAAGGTGCCGCGCTCGGTCATCAGGGGAAGTTCCCCGATGAAGACCTCCTGCTCCTTGATCTCGCCGGTCTCCTTGTTGACCAGGCGGCAGGTGACGTACATCTGGGAGGCGAAGGTCGCATCGCGACGCTTGGCCTCTTCGACGTCGTGGCGGGGGCGTTTCAGGCGATACTGGTCGCCGATGAAGTGCAGCTCCAGCTTGCCGGTGTAGTCGGTGATCGGGGAGAAGCTGTCCAGCTCCTCGATCAGGCCCTTCTCCAGGAACCATTTGAAGCTCGCCCGCTGTACCTCCACGAGATCGGGAAGGTAAGTGACGGTCTTGGCGACCTGGATCGCGCTGCTCATGCGGTGAACCTGCAGGAACGAGGGGGGTGGGGCGGACCTGGACGGGGTAAGGAAGGGGATCGCGGCGTGACCTGCCTGGGCTGCCCGGGGGGACGGGCCATGCCAACAGGCGCTCAGCCGAACCGACCGCCCCTGAAGCAGGGACGAACGATCCGGCGGGGGCGCTTACAGGGCTCGCTGCGGGTTTGCCGACTCAATTGATGCCGTCGTAGACAAAAGGAGCGCTTCCGCTTCCAGGCCAATAAGACATCATACAACCTGGAGGGGCAGCCGGAAAAGACGCGCCGCGTTGGCGGTGGTCGTCGCCGCCACCTCTGCGAGCGTCTCGCCACGGAGCTCGGCCACCCGGGCCGCCACCGAAGCCACGTAGGCCGGCTCGTTGCGCTTGCCGCGGCGGGGCACCGGCGCCAGGAAGGGGCAGTCGGTCTCGACGAGGTAGCGGTCGGCCGGCACCAGCCGGGCGCAGGCGTGGATGGGCTCGGCCCTGGGGAAGGTGACCGTGCCGCTGAAGCTGATGAACAGGCCGAGCTCAAGGAAGCCGGCCATCTCCTCGGGGGTGCCCCCCCAGCAGTGCATGACGCCACGGGGGCAGCGGCCCTCACGCTCGCGCCGGCGCAGCTCGGCGAGCATCGGTTCGGCCGCGTCCCGGCAGTGGATGATCACCGGCAGATCCAGGGTCACCGCCAGATCCAGCTGGGGCCCCAGGGCAGCCAGCTGCTCGTCGAGGTTGGTCGCCTTGAACAGGTCGAGGCCCAGCTCGCCGATCGCCACCACCCGGTCGTCGGCGCGGGCCGCCGTCTCGAGCGTGGCGGCGGTGTCGCCGTGCCAGTGCTGGGTGTCGAGGGGATGGACCCCGACGGCATAGCGCAGTTCGGGGAAGCGATCAGCCAGGGCCCGGATCGCCGGAATCTCCGCCGGCTCCACGCAGGCATGGACCAGGGCCTTCACCCCGGCCTCACGCCAGCGGTCGGCCACGGCATCGAGATCCGCCTCGAAATTGCGGAACACGATGTGGCAGTGGCTGTCGACCAGGGGTGGGGCGGCCTCGGGGCTCACGGCCATGGGGGGCGTCAGGCGCCGGTGCTGGCGGCGGCGGTGGGCTCGAGCACCTGCTTCACCGCCACGCTGAGGCGGGACTTCTGGTTGGCGCCGGTGTTGCGGTGCACCACGCCCACCTTCACGGCCTTGTCGATCTTGCTGAAGGCGGCGTTCATGCTGGACTGGACGGCAGCCCTGGCCTCCTCGCCCGGCTGCTGGCCGTAGGCGCTGCAGGCGGTGAGGCAGCGCTTCATCAGGGTGCGCAGGGCGGACTTGTAGGTGCGGTTGCGCAGGCGATTGCGTTCGGCAATCTCGATGCGCTTCTTCGAAGACTTGTTATTGGCCACAGGCGTAGGGGCGCTGACTCAGCAAACGCGGATCCTACCCCGTAGGCCCTAGCCGGTTCCAGGCCCTAGCGTCGGCGCAGCCCATCGCCTCCGGCACCGTCCCGTGGTCGCTTCCACCCCAACCGGCAGCAGCCCTGCCGGCAGCACCCCCGTCCCTGCCGCCGCCCCTGCCGCCGCCCCTGCCGCCGCCCCTGCCGCCAGCCTTGACGCCGGCGGGGAACGGCCGGCGCTGCGGATCACCTGCCTGCGGGACGGCGCGCGGGCCGGCGAACGGCTCGAAGCGATCGCCGCCCGCACCGAGGGCGGCCGCATGCGCGAGGAGGAGGCGCGGGTCGCGGCGATCCTGGCCGAGGTGCGCCAGCGCGGCGACGCGGCCCTGCTCGACTTCAGCGAACGCTTCGACGGCCTGCGGCCCGATCCCCTGCGGGTGCCCCCCGAGCGGCTGGCCCAGGCCTGGCACGACTGCCCCGAACCCCTGCGCCGGGCCCTGGACCTGGCCCACGACCGGATCCTGGCGTTCCACCGCCGCCAGATGCCGGAGGATCTGGCCGTGACCGGCCCCCATGGCGAGCGGCTGGGGCGCCGCTGGCGCCCGGTGCAGCGGGCGGGGATCTACGTCCCCGGTGGCCGGGCCTCCTACCCGAGCACGGTGCTGATGAATGCGATTCCCGCCCGGGTGGCGGGCGTGGAGCGGCTGGTGATGGTCACCCCGCCCGGCCCCGGCGGCGAGCCCAATGCCACCGTGCTGGCCGCCGCCCACCGGGCCGGGGTGGAGGAGGTGTTCCGGGTGGGGGGCGCCCAGGCGATCGCGGCCCTGGCCTACGGCACCGAAACGGTCCCGGCCGTCGATGTGATCAGCGGCCCCGGCAACCTCTACGTGACCCTGGCCAAGAAGGCGGTCTACGGAACGGTGGGCATCGACTCCCTGGCCGGCCCCAGCGAGGTGCTGGTGATCGCCGACCACACCGCCCGGCCCGCCCAGGTGGCCGCCGACCTGATGGCCCAGGCGGAGCACGATCCCCTCGCCGCGGCGATCCTGATCACCACCAGCGAGGCGCTGGCCGCCGCCGTGCCGGCCGCCATCGAAGCCCAGCTGAAGCGGCACCCGCGGGCCGCCATCACCCTGCAGGCCCTCAACGACTGGGGGCTGATCGTGGTCTGCAACGACCTGGCCGAAGCGGCGGCCCTCAGCGACCGGTTCGCCCCGGAGCACCTCGAGCTGCTGGTGGCCGATCCCGACTCCCTGGCGGACCGGATCACCCATGCCGGCGCCATCTTCCTCGGCCCCTGGTCGCCCGAGGCGGTGGGTGACTACCTGGCCGGCCCCAACCACACCCTGCCCACCTCCGGCACCGCCCGCTTCGCCGGCGCCCTCAGCGTCGAGACCTTCCTGCGCCACACCAGCCTGATCCACTTCAACCGGGCGGCCCTGGAGGCCACCGGGCCGGCCGTGGTCACCCTGGCCGAGAGCGAGGGACTGCACAGCCACGCGGAATCGGTGCGCCAGCGGCTCGGGACCCCCGACAGCTGAGCGCAGCGGCCCTCATCCGCCTGCGGCGGACGGGAGAGACCAGCCGGGCAGGTCCTCCGCCGGCATCGGCCGGGCGATGGCGAATCCCTGGGCCAGTTCACAGCCCATCGCCCGCAGCACCTGCAGGTGCTCCGCCGTCTCCACGCCTTCGGCCACGCAGGTGCGGCCGAAGGCGTGGGCCAGATCCACCACGGCCTTGACGATGGCCCGATCGGCCGGATCCACCAGCATCCTGGCCACGAACGAGCGATCGATCTTGATCGTGGCGATCGGCAGCCTCCGCAGGTAGGTGAGCGAGGAGTAGCCGGTGCCGAAGTCGTCGAGGGCAAAGCTCACACCCAGATCGCGGCAGCGGGCGATGTTCTGGGCCACCAGCTCCAGATCCTCCAGGGCGGCGGTTTCCAGCACCTCCAGCCTCAGGGCCGAGCCGGGCAGTTCGGGATGGAGGGCCAGGGCCGCGCGGATCCGCTCCGCGAAGCCTGGATCGCGCAGCTCCCGGGCCGACATGTTGACGCTCACGGCCACACAGGGCCCGGCCCGCATCCAGGCCGAGCAGTGGCGCAGGGCCTGCTCCAGCACCCAGTCACCGAGGCGGGTGATCTCCGGTTGATCCTCGATCCAGCCCAGCCAGGCCTCCGGCGCCAGCAAGCCCTGCTGGGGGTGCTGCCAACGCACCAGGGCTTCGGCGAAGCGCAGCTGCCCGGTGGCCAGGTCGATCACCGGCTGCACGAACAGGCGCAGCTGCTGCGCCTCGATGGCCTGGCGCACCCTCTCCAGCCGGGAGCGCTGCAGCGACTGGCGCCGTTCCAGCTCCACGTCGAAGTGGTGCATCCGCCCCGGGCCAGACCGTTTGGCGGCGTACATGGCCTGGTCGGCCTGGCGCAGCAGGGTATCCGGATCGGCATCGTCGGGGGGCACCAGCCGGAAGCCGATGCTGGTGCTCAAGGCCACGCAGAGCGTCTCGCCAAGGTGGGTGGGCTGGGCCACGGCGCTGAGCAGCCGTTCACCCAGCGATTCCAGCTCGGCCAGGCTGCTGAGGCCGGGCAGGATCACCACGAATTCGTCCCCGCCCAGCCGGCCCACCGTGTCGCCCGGTCGCAGGCAACGGCAGAGGCGCTCGGCCACGGCCACCAGCAGCTCGTCGCCCACGGCATGGCCGTGGCTGTCGTTGACGGGCTTGAAGTTGTCGAGGTCGAGGTAGCCCACCGCCAGGTGGGTGCCGTTGCGCCTGGCCCGCTCCAGCTCCTCGCCCAGACGCTGACTCAGCAGGGAGCGATTGGGCAGGCGGGTGAGCGGATCCTCGTAGGCCAATTGACGCAGTTGCTCGTCAATCAGCCGCCGTTCGAATCCCTGGGCGAAGCCGCTCACCACGATGGAGAGCACCGCCACCTCCTGGTCGCTCCAGCGGCGGCAGCCGCGGATGTGGTCGAAGCCCGCGAACCCCTCCAGCTGGCCCCGCCGCACCAGGGGGAGGACCAGCAGGGACTGGATGCCCTGGGCGCTGAGATGGGCCCGCTCGGCATCGGCCCCGGCGGGGAGATCGAGCAGCGACTCGAGATTGACCGCCCGCCCGGACCGCATTTCCCCCATCAACCAGCCGATGGACACCTCCGACACGTGCTGGAGCTGGTGCATCTGCGGTTCCACCCCCGGCGCGCACCACTCATGGGTGTTGCTGGCGAATCCCGGATAGCGCGTCAGGGAGAACACATAGGCCCGATCCACGTCGAACAGGCCGCCGATGGACGCCAGGGTGCGATCAATGGTGGCGTCCAGTTCACTCGTGGGCTCGACGATGAACGCCTCAGCCGTCTGCGCCAGCAGCTGGAGCAGCAGCTTGCTGAGGTCGCCGTGGGGCACCGTTTCCCCAGCCCACAGAGGATCACCCCATTCTGGGGGCCAGGCGGCGGGTAGCCCAGCAGAGCAGCTCAGCGCCTGGCCAGGTCGCGCACCCCGGCCGCACCGTCCACGACCTCACCCACCAGCACCTGGTCGGCGAGGTTCACGAACAGGCCGTTCTCGAGCACACCAGGGATGTTGTTGATCCTCGCCTCCAGGGCGGCCGGGTCGCCGATGCCCCCGTCGAAGGCCACATCCAGCACCAGATTGCCCTGGTCGGTGACGACCGGACCGGCCTTGCGCACGGCCATGCGCAGCTCGACGCGGCTGCCCATGGCCGTGAGTTCATCGCGCACCTGGCGCCAGGCCCCGGGCAGCACCTCCACCGGCAGCAGGAAGCCCAGGTTGAGGCGTTCCACCAGCTTGGTGGCATCCACCACCACCACGAAGCGGTCGGCCCGGCGGGCCACCAGCTTCTCCTGCACGTGGCAGGCCCCGCCCCCCTTGATCAGCTGGAAGCCGGGGTCCACCTCATCGGCGCCGTCGATGGCCAGATCGATGCGCTGCACGGCGTTCAGCGTCTGCAGGGGAATGCCCAGCTCGGCGGCCAGCACCTCCCCCTGGAAGGAGGTGGTGACCCCGACGATGCCGCTGAGCTCACCCTGCTGGAGCTTGTGGCCGAGGGCCCGGATCATCAGCGCCGCCGTGGAGCCCGAGCCCAGCCCCACCACCATGCCGTCACGGATCTGGTCCACCGCCGCCGTGGCCACGGCCTCCTTCATGCGGTCCTGGAGATCGGACATGGGGTCTGCCGGAAATGGCGCAGACCGTAGCAAGGGGGACAGTCCAGCCCCCCTGGCGCCTAGCCGGCCTGGGGCAGGGCCGCCGGCCGGATCGAGAGCTGCAGCTCCCGCTGGCCCCGCACCACCTTCAGCGGCAGGGGCTGGCCCACTTCGGCCCGTTCCACCTGCTGGAGCAGGGCCGAGGGGGTGTTCACCGGCTGGTCGGCGATGGCCACCACCAGGTCGCCGCGATGGAGCCCGGCCGCCTCCGCCGGACTTTCCGGCAGCACCCGCTGCACCAGGGCGCCATCCCGCTCGGGGAGCTGCAGCAGGGCATCGGGATCCCGGTTGTTGTCCCGGGCCATGCGGGCCGTGAGCGGCACCAGCTGGAGGCCCAGGTAGGGGTGGACCACCGTGCCGCCGTCCCCGAGCTGGTCGGCCACCTTCCGGGCCAGGTTGATGGGGATGGCGAAGCCCAGCCCGGCGCCGGGCCCCGAGCGCACCAGGGTGTTGATGCCGATCACCTCACCGGCGGCGTTGATCAGGGGGCCACCGGAGTTGCCCGGGTTGATGGCCGCGTCCGTCTGGATCAGGTCGAGGCGCTTGTCGGCGAAGCCGAGGCTGTTGATGTCGCGATGCAGGCTGCTGACGATGCCCAGGGTGACCGTGCGCTCGAGGCCATAGGGGCTGCCCAGGGCGATGGCCCAGTCGCCCACCTCCAGGGCTTCGGAATCCCCCAGGGGAGCGGCGCTCAGGGGTGCTTTGCCGCTGACGTGCACCACCGCCAGGTCGGTCACCGGGTCGGTGCCCACCACGGTGCCGTCCAGCTGGCGGCCATCGGCCAGGGTGACGGTGACCCGGTCGACGCTCTCCACCACATGGGCGTTGGTGAGCACCAGGGCGCGGCGCCCATCGATCACCACCCCCGAGCCCTGGCCGCGCTCCCGCGTGCTGCCGGAGGGATCGCCGAACAGATCCCGCAGCAGGGGATCCAGCAGGGCCGGATCGAACGGGGGCCGGGCCACGTTGCGCTCGGTGTCGATCCGCACCACTGCCGGTCCCACCCGCCGGGCGGCGTCGGCCACGAAGCTGTGGGGGGTCAGGGCCGGGGGGGCCTCCTCGAGCGCGGCCGCCGGCAGGGGAAGGGCCGCGAACGCCAGCAGCAGGGCCACCGCCATCAGGCCCTGCAGCCGCCGGATCAGGGAAGACAGGGGGAAGGGGCGTTGCATCAGGGGAGGCTAGGACCGTCGACCGGTGCCCAGCGCAGCAACCGCTGCCGCAGCACGCCGTCCGACCCCAGCGCCAACCAGCGCCCGCCGGGGTCGGACGAGCGGCCCAGGGGGCAGGGCTGCACCGGCCCGAAGCTGCGCAGGGTGGAGGGACAGCCCAACAGGGGCACCGCCGGCCTCCCCGGGAGCCCCGCCTGCCAGTGCTGGTGGATGTGGCCGCAGACCAGGCCCCGCAGGGCGACCGGCGGCCGCAGCAGATCCAGCAGGGCTTCGCCGTCCCGCAGCCGGATCGCGTCCATGGTGGCATCGCCGATCGGCAGCGGCGGATGGTGCACCGCCACCACTAGGGGGAGCTCGCCATCCGCCGATCCGGCGGCCAGCTGGCGCCGCGCCCAGGCCAGCTGGGTCGGGCCCAGTTCACCGGCGGTGTCGCCGCTGCGGTGGCTGTCGAGCAGCAGCAGTTGGCCGTTGCCGCAGCGGATCAGGGCCGGGGCGACCACGGCGCGGCGCCCCAGGGCGGCCCGCAGCAGGGCCGGGTGGTCGTGGTTGCCCGCCAGCAGGGCCACCGGCAGCGGGATCTCCTGCAGCAGGTCCCCGAGGCGGGCGTAACCGCCCCAGCTCTCGTCATCGCAGAGATCGCCGCTGATCAGCACCAGATCGGGGCTCTCCCCGGCGCTGCGCAGCTGGCCCAGGGCCTCGTGGAGCCCGTGGCGGAGCAGGGCCAGCGCCGGCCGGCCGTGGCAGCGACCATCGGGATCGGCGAGCAGATGGGGATCGCTGAGTTGAAGAATTCGCATCGGAGACGGCTCCGGCCGGCCTGGAGCGGGACCGCTCGACCTGAATCGGCTTAACTTTGCCCCCAGTCCTCCCCGAGGCCATGGCCCCGATCCCCCCCGGCACGCGGCAGCGCTGCACCCTCTGCAAGGTGGAGATCCAGGGGATGGCCGGAGGCAACGACCTGGTCCACTTCAGCCAGGGGGCACCGGGCAGCCGCGCCAAGCTCTGGGCCCGGGTGTGTCAGTACCTGCGCACACCAGAGCAGTGCGGCCAGTGCCTCAATCAGGACCTCAGCCTGCGGGGTGAGGTCACCGCCAACGACTACTACGCGGAAGCCCCGATGCTGGAGATGCCCAGCCCGCCGGAGGCCAATCCTCTAGGGTGACGAAGTGCCCGCCGGGGCTCACCCTTGTTCCGCATGGCCTTTCCCCTGAGGGGTGGAAGCCGGGCGGTTGGGGGCAGTGAACACTGCAGCGCGCGGCGGGCCATCCCGCCAGCGGGAGTCCTCTCCCCACGCCGCCCGTCCTTGCCCCATCCCCTCACTGACGACCTGGAGACGCTGGCGCGGCCGGTGGTCGCTGCGGCGCACCTTGAGGTGCAGTCCGTCGAGATGCTGGCCCACCGCATCCCCCTGACGGTCGTCGTGCGGGTGCAGCGGGCCGATGGCACCGATGTCAACCTCGATGAGTGCGCCGCCGTGAGCGGTCCCCTCGCCGAGGCCATCGAGGCCTCCGGCCTGCTGACGATGGCCTACGTGCTGGAGGTGAGCAGCCCCGGCATCGGGGAGGATCTCCACTCCGACCGGGATTTCGTCAGCTTCCGGGGCTTTCCGGTGGAGGTGCTCCGCCGGGACGCCGACGGTGCAGAAGTGCGGCGAATGGGCCTCCTGCTCGGCCGCGATGCCGAGGTGGTGCAGCTCAACGAGCGCGGCCGCATCCTGCGCATTCCCCGCGACGACGTACTGCGGGTGCGGCTCACCCAGGCGCCTCCCGATTCCTGAACCGCTCCGGTTCACCCCCCGTTCCCTACCTGCCCCCACGCCCCCGAGTCCATGGCCCTGGTTCTGCTCCCCGGTCTCAACAACCTGATCGAGGACATCAGCGACGAGAAGAAGCTGGCTCCCCAGGTGGTGGAGGCGGCCCTGCGGGAGGCGCTGCTGAAGGGCTACGAGCGTTATCGCCGCACCCTTTACCTGGGCATCAGCGAGGACCCCTTCGAAGAGGACTACTTCAGCAACTTCGACGTGGCGCTCGATCTGGAGGAGGAGGGCTATCGGGTGCTGGCCAGCAAGATCATCGTTGAGGAGGTGGAGAGCGACGACCACCAGATCGCCATCGAAGAGGTGCGCCAGGTGGCGGAGGACGCCCAGATCGGCGACACGGTGGTGCTGGATGTGACCCCGGAGAAGGACGACTTCGGCCGCATGGCCGCCGCCACCACCAAGCAGGTGCTGGCCCAGAAACTGCGGGACCAGCAGCGCCGCATGATCCAGGAGGAATTCGCCGACCTGGAGGATCCGGTGCTCACCGCCCGGGTGATCCGTTTCGAGCGCCAGAGCGTGATCATGGCCGTCAGCAGTGGCCTGGGCCGGCCGGAGGTGGAGGCGGAACTGCCCCGCCGCGACCAGCTGCCCAACGACAACTACCGCGCCAATGCCACCTTCAAGGTGTTCCTCAAGGAGGTGAGTGAGGTGCCCAGGCGCGGCCCCCAGCTGTTCGTCTCCCGGGCCAATGCGGGCCTGGTGGTCTACCTGTTCGAGAACGAGGTGCCCGAGATCCAGGAGGGCTCGGTGCGGATCGTCGCCGTGGCCAGGGAAGCCAATCCGCCCTCCCGCGCCGTCGGCCCCCGCACCAAGGTGGCGGTCGACAGCGTGGAGCGGGAAGTGGATCCGGTGGGGGCCTGCATCGGCGCCCGCGGCTCCCGCATCCAGCAGGTGGTGAATGAACTGCGGGGCGAGAAGATCGACGTGATCCGCTGGTCGCCGGATCCGGCCCAGTATCTGGCCAACTCCCTCAGCCCGGCGCGGGTGGAGATGGTCCGCCTGGTGGACCCCGAAGGGCACCACGCCCACGTGCTCGTCCCCCCCGACCAGCTCAGCCTGGCCATCGGCCGGGAGGGCCAGAACGTGCGCCTGGCCGCCAGGCTCACCGGCTGGAAGATCGACATCAAGAACGCCCAGGAGTACGACCAGGTCAGCGAGGACCAGACGGTGGCGGCCCTGATCGCCCAGCGGCAGGAGGAGGAGGCCCTGCAGGCCGAGGCCGAGGCCCGGCTGCAGGCCGAACAGGCCACCCGCGCCGAGGAGGACGCCCGTCTGCGGGAGCTCTACCCCCTGCCGGAGGACGAGGAGATCGATGGGGAGGGTGATGGCGAGGAGGACGGCGGGGAGGTCGCCCCAGCCAAAGCCGAAGCCGACGATCAGCTGGAGCCCCCGCTCGAGGAGGCCCCCGAAGAGGCCCCTGGTGAGGACGTCCGGTGACGTCGCCCGCCGGGCGGCCGGTGCTGCGGCGCTGCGTATCCTGCCGCCGCCTGTGCGACCGCACCCAGCTCTGGCGTGTGGTGCGCCAGGCCGACGGGACGGTGAGCCTGGACGGGGGCATGGGCCGATCGGCCTATCTGTGCCCGCAACCGAGCTGCCTGGAGGAAGCCCGCCGTCGTCGCCGCCTCCAGCGCGGCCTGCGCTGCGCCGTCAGCGACACCATCCTCGCCAGCCTCGAGGCACGTCTCGAGCGATCGCCCCCGCGACCTCTGAGGCAAGATGAACCATGGTCGCCACGTGCGTGCGGCCCCGGGGCCCTTTCGGCCCCACCGTACGGAGACCTTTCTGAATGACCAGCAGCGGCAAAGTGAGAATCTACGAGCTGTCAAAGGACCTGGGCCTGGACAACAAGGACGTGCTCGATGCCGCCGAGAAGCTCTCCATTGCGGCCAAGAGCCACAGCAGCTCCATCAGTGATGACGAGGCCTCCCGCATCCGTTCGCTGATCGGTGTGAACGTCGCCAGCCCGACCCCCGCACGCCCCGAGTCGCCCACCCGGCCCGAACCGGCGGCGCCGGCGCCCCCCGCCAAGGCGATCCTGGCGGTCAAGAAGGCCGCTCCGGCTCCGGTGAGCAGCCCCCGCAGCGGCGCGGCGCCGGTCGCTCCGGCCGCCGCCGCGCCGCCGGCTCCCCCCGCCAGCCGTCCCCCCGCCCCCCGCCCCGTGGCGGCGGCCTCGGCCCCAGCTCCGGCCCGGCCCGAGCCCCCGGCGGCACGGCCCAGACCCGCCGGGGCGCCGGCCCCGGTGCCGGCGCGTCCGCGACCCGTCGAAGCCGGCAAACCGGCCGGCCGGCCGCCCACGATCGTGGGCAAACCCGCCGCCGCCGCTGCACCGGCCGCCACCCCCACGGCGAAGCCGGCCGCCCCCGGCGCCCCGGCCCGTCCTGCGCCCGCGGCCCCTGCCCGACCGGCCGCCGCGGCCCCGCCGACCAAACCCCTGGCGGCACCCAAGCCCACCGGTCCGGCCCCGGTGAACCGTGCCTCCCAGCCCCCGGTCCGGGTCGGTTCGCCCCAGCGTCCCGGTGCCCCGGCCCCGGCACGGCCCGCCCAGGCCGGCACGCCCACCCGGCCGCCCGCCACCAGGCCCCAGCTCGTCGGCCGTCCCCAGCCCGGCCAGGGCGGCCCCACCAGCAGCCGGCCCGCCCCTCCCTCGGCCCGACCCCAGCGGCCCGGAGCTCCCGCCCCGATCCGGCCCGGCAGCGCCGGCGCCCGGGCCGGCTCGGCCCCGGGCCGGCCCGGCCCCACCCCGCTGGAACTGGTCGGCAAGCCGATCCGCCGCGACTCGGCCGGCCCCGGCACCTCGTCGGCGGGTCGTCCGGCGGCCCCCGGCCGCCCGGGCATCCCCGCGGGGATGCGCAAGCCGATGGCCCCCGGCGAGCTGATGCAGCTCCAGAAGCCCACCGGTCGCCCCACCGCACCGCCGCCGCGCCGTCCCGACCGCAGCGAAGGCGGCAGCGAGGCCGGTGGTGAGACCGAAGGCGTGACGCGCCCCACCGCCACCCCGCCGGCAGCCCCCCGCCGCCCCGGCTTCCGCCCGCCCACCCCGGCCGGCGCCCGCGCCCCCGGCGCCCGGCGCCCCGACTGGGACGACAGCGCCAAGCTCGAGGCCCTGCGCAGCCGCACGCCCCAGAAGCAGCGCCAGAAGGTGCACATCATCGGCGAGAACGATGATGCCCTCACCGCCGAGACCGGCGGCTACGCCGGCGAGCAGGAGGCCATGGTGCTCCAGGCCAGCCTGGCGCGGCCGGCCAAGCCCCGCTCCGCTCCCGGCACCGCGGCCAAGCCCACCGTGGCGGTGCGCAAGCGCAAGAAGGAGACCACCCGCCAGCGTCAGCGGCGCCGCGCCATGGAGCTGCGGGCCTCCCGCGAGGCCAAGGCCCAGCGGCCCGAGATGCTGATCGTGCCGGAGGGCAACCTCACGGTGCAGGAGCTGGCCGACCGCCTCGGGGTGGAGAGCTCCGAGATCATCAAATCCCTCTTCTTCAAGGGGATCAGCGCCACCGTCACCCAGACCCTCGACCTGCACACGATCGAGACGGTGGCCGAGGAGTTCGGCGTGCCCGTCCTCGAGGACGACGTCGAGGCCGCGGCCAAGAAGACCGTGGAGATGATCGAGGAGAGCGACAGGGCCCACCTGATCCGGCGCCCGCCCGTGGTGACCGTGATGGGCCACGTCGACCACGGCAAGACGAGCCTGCTCGACGCCATCCGCAAGACCCGCGTGGCGGCCGGGGAAGCCGGCGGCATCACCCAGCACATCGGTGCCTACCAGGTGGACGTGCCCCACGGCGACGAGCACCGCAAGATCACCTTCCTGGACACCCCGGGCCACGAGGCGTTCACCGCCATGCGGGCCCGCGGCACCAAGGTCACCGACGTGGCGGTGCTGGTGGTGGCCGCCGACGACGGCGTCCGCCCCCAGACCCTGGAGGCGATCAGCCACGCCCGCGCCGCCGAGGTGCCGATCGTGGTGGCGATCAACAAGATCGACAAGGAAGGGGCCCAGCCCGACCGGGTCAAGCAGGAGCTCTCCGGCCTCGATCTGGTGGCCGAGGACTGGGGCGGCAACACCGTCATGGTCCCCGTGAGCGCCATCAAGGGGGAGAACATCGACAAGCTGCTGGAGATGATCCTGCTGGTCACCGAAGTGGAGGACCTGCAGGCCAACCCCGACCGGATGGCCCGCGGCACGGTGATCGAGGCCCACCTCGACAAGGCCAAGGGTCCGGTGGCCACCCTGCTGATCCAGAACGGCACCCTCAAGGCCGGAGACGTGCTGGCGGCCGGTCCGATCCTCGGCAAGGTGCGGGCCATGGTCGACGACACCGGCAAGCGGGTGAAGCAGGCCGGCCCGTCGAGCGCCGTGGAGGCCCTGGGCTTCAGCGAGGTGCCCACGGCCGGCGACGAGTTCGAGGTCTACGCCGATGAGAAGAGCGCCCGGGCAGTGGTCGGCGACCGGGCCACTGAGGCCCGGGCCACCCGCCTGGCCCAGCAGATGGCCTCCCGGCGGGTGTCCCTGGCCTCGATGTCGGGCCAGGCCAGCGAAGGCGAGCTCAAGGAGCTCAACCTGATCCTCAAGGCCGATGTGCAAGGCAGCGTCGAGGCGATCCTCGGGTCCCTCGAGCAGCTGCCCCAGGAGGAGGTTCAGGTGCGGGTGCTGCTCTCGGCACCGGGCGAGATCACCGAAACGGACGTCGACCTGGCGGCCGCGTCGGGCGCCGTGATCGTGGGCTTCAACACCTCGATGGCCTCCGGTGCCAAGCGCGCCGCCGATGCCACCGGCGTGGACGTGCGCGATTACGACGTCATCTACAAGCTGCTCGAGGACATCCAGATGGCCATGGAGGGCCTGCTGGAGCCCGAGATGGTGGAGGAGAGCCTGGGCGAGGCGGAGGTGCGGGCCGTGTTCACGATCGGCAAGAGCGCCGTGGCCGGCTGTTATGTCACCAGCGGCAAGCTGCAGCGCAACTGCCGCATCCGTGTCCATCGCGGCAAGGAGCTCGTCTACGAAGGCGACCTCGATTCCCTGCGGCGCAACAAGGACGACGTCAAGGAGGTGGCCACCGGCTTCGAGTGCGGCATCGGCTGCGACCGGTTCACCGGCTGGCAGGACAAGGATCGGGTCGAGGCCTTCAAGCTGGTCACCCAGCGCCGGACCCTCAGCACCTGATCCCGTGACGCCCCGCAGCGAGCCGCTGCTCTGGCTCCAGCTGATCGCCCTCGGGGTCCTGCCGCTCGAGGCGCTGCTGCTGCTGCTGGTGCTCGCCGGCAGCGACCCGGGCCCCCTGCCGGGTCTGGAGCGGCTGCTCTGCTGGGCCATCGGTGCCCTGGCCCCTGCGGTGCTGCTGGTGCGCCGACCCGCCGACGTCTGGTCGCTGCTGCTGCTGCAGACCCCGCTGCGGGGTCGCCGGGAACTGCAGCGGCAGCTCAGCCGGCTGCAGGTGGCCCCTGGGCTGGCCCTGGCCACCGCCGGCGGCGCCGCCCTTGCCCTGCCCCTGCTGTGGTGGATCGATCGCCAGGCCGCCGTGGCCGCGCCCCTCACCCCCTTCGCCTCCTGCCCGCGCCTGGTGGCCCTGCTGCTGGCGGCCCTGGTGCTGCTGGTGATGGTGTGGCAGTGGCAGCAGCTGATCCAGTCCATGTGGCTGCTGACCCGCAGCCCAGCGCTCGTGGCCGCTACCCGTCCCCTCGGCCTGGAGGAACTGGAGCAGCAGCGCCTCTGCCTGGGGCTGCCCCTGCTGCTGCCCGATCCCCTGAAGCTGGCCGAGCCGGTGGCGACCCCCCCGGCGGCGCCGCCACCGGCAGCAGCGGCGCCAGCCCCCGAACCCTCAGCCGTCGAGGCGGTTGCGGTCGAACCAGAGCAGGCCCCCGAACAGGGCGACGGCGCCGACCTGGATGAGGAGATCCCCTGAGGCCACCTCCGAGCCGGCGGAGGCCCGCAGGGCCATGGTGGCCAGGCCAAGCCCGGCCGACGCCACCAGGGCGAACCACAGGGCCCGCCGGAGCCCCCGCCAGGGGGTTCTCGCTTCCGTGAGCAGGCGCTGGCGGAGGGCCGGATCCAGGGATCTGTTCGGGTCGGATCCCATGGAATGCGGCTCAGCGGATGGTGTTCCGACGAATGCTAATTTCTTGGCCGATGCCGGTGTAGCTCAGGGGTAGAGCAACTGATTCGTAATCAGTAGGTCGTCGGTTCAAATCCGATCACCGGCTTTTTTCACCACACCGCCGTTGGCCGCCATCCGTCGCCGGGCCTCCCTGACCCCGGCGTCCTGTGGCCGCACCCGTGCATCCCTGAACGGCCATGGTTGATCTGAACGCCCGCCATGAAGCTCTGCTGGAGAGCCACCACGGGGCCCTGAGTCAGGCCGCCGAACGCCTGCTGGAGGCGACCTCATGGTCGCTGGCGACGCCGGCCCTGATGCTGCGGACGGCCGTGCCGGCCGCAAGCCAGGTGGTGGCGGTGGGGGACCTGGGCCGCTGGATCCCGCATCTGGGTCCGGATCTGGATGCCTTCGTACGTCTGCGGCGCCAGGGGGTCGACGTGGGCGAGGCCTATGCCCGATGCCGTGCCACCGACGGGGAGGCCTTCCTGGGCGCCTGGGGGAGCCTTCGGGGGGAGCGACCGCTGGTCAGCCACGACGACCTCAACCAATTCGCCGTGCTGTCCCAGCAGGGATTCAGCCGATCCCCCCGCAATCTGCTGGTGGTGGTGAACTGGGGCGAGCGGGTGACGGCGTTCCTGGTGGCCTGCGAGCGCCAGAGGAGACGGACGCCCCCCGTCGGGCCGGACTGAACGGGTCAGTCGTCGTCGTCGGTGGATCCGGCGGGGATCAGGCGGATCTGCTTGCGGCCCAGCTTGATCTCGAATTCATCGCCGGGCTGCAGATCGAGCATGGCGGTGTAGGCCTTGCCCACCAGAAGATTGCCGTTGCCCTGCACGGTGGCCACATAGCTGAGTTTGCGACCGCCTTTGGAGGCACCCTTGCCACCGCCTTCGCCCAGGCTGACGCCCTTGGCTTCCAGCAGGGCCTCGTAAAAGGCGGTGAAATTCAGACGTTCTGCCCCGTCCTTCTTGGTGCTGACGTAGCCGCAACCACGCACCAGATCGGATTTCGAGACATCGCCCAGTTCCTTGACCTTGGCCAGGAGATCAGATCCGGTGAGCATCGGAAGCAGAAAAGACCTTTCGACTCACACTATAAAGCTTTCGTCGCTTGTTGTCATTGGAGGATCTGCCGATAAGCCCAGCTGTGAAAACCAGCCGATGAAGCTCTGCCCATGGCGTTCTGCTGAGGGCGACGTGCCGATTGTTGCCACGAACCAACGGGAACCTGCAGCGGCTTCGGGAGACAAGATCCAGAGGCCCTCACCGCGACGGGAGGCAACGGCTCAGCACAGGGCGATGGGCCACGCCACCTTGACCACGTCAAAGTCGTCACCACCCAGGCGATTGAGTTCACCGGCGGCACGCTGGGCTGCCTCGTGGGTATGGAACAGATAGGCCGAGGTCGGTTCGCTCACATCTCCGAGGCCCTGGTCGTCGGGACGGATGGAGACGTAGGAACCATTCGAGAGACGCTGCAGCACATAGCGCTCCGCCTGGGTGCATTCCAGGGGGCGGGCCGGATCGATCCCGGGTGCCCAGCAATGCATCACAACCCCCGCGAGTGACCCTTCTGAACTACTCCAGTGGACCCGCTGGCCGCGAGGGAGCGCCACATGTCGTTGCAACGGGGCCCCGACGCCGCGGTTCATGTCTCATTGCCGCCGAAGTCGTCGTCGTACCCCTCGTAGGGCTCGAACTCACTCCAGCCCGGACTGGCGTTCTGCAGCAGCCCGTAGCGGGCGTCCACATCATTCATCAGCGTGTTGCCGGTGGGCACCGTGTCGCAGGTGATCGACCCATCGGCGGCGGTGACGCAATTCTCGAACTGCACATTCGCCAGTGCCGTGCCCCCTCCCCCCGCCAGGACGAGCAGCAGGAGGCCGGCCAGGGAACCCGCCCGGAGTCCGCGGCAGGGCCGCGATCGATCGCTGGACTGCAGAGCGTCGGCCATCACCGGAGGGGGCATCTGCTGGGATGATGGCACCGCTTCACCAGACACACCCATGTACACCGACTGGACCGCCGTGATCCTGCTGCTGCTCACGGCGGCACCCCTGGCCGTGGTTGTGGCCACCGCCGCCTTTTTCATCTGGCGGAAGAAACGGACCTCGAAGTGACCATTCGGAAGACCACCCCATCGCCCCCGATGGCCGGGGAGCGGCCCTGGCCAAGGCAGTCGAGGCAGGTGCGGTAACGCTGATCATCGATGCGCAGCAGACCGCTGCCACCGCACTGGGGACATCGGCTCTGACCAAGGGACGGGCCCTTCGATCCGGAGGCAGGAACCGGGACAGCCATGGCCGGTTCGCAGGGGTTTGTTCTCATCTCCTCACTGTGCCTGGCCCAGACCCCCTGGATCCCGAAATCTTCCTTAAGCATTCGTGCCCTTCTCCCGGCGCAGGCAATCCTCCAGGCCGTCCAGGGTCAGGTGGTCCGCCAGCTCCCGGGCACTGAGCCGGCTGCCCGGCGGCACCAGGCCGAGGCTGGCGGCCAGCTCCCCGATCACCCCGGGGGCATCCAGGCCCCGGCGGCGCAGGCCGGCCAGCCCCTCGGCCCCCTCCCGCTTGCTCAGCCGCTCCCCCAGGCCATCCCGCCACAGGGGCACGTGGGCATAGGCCGGCGGGTCGGCGCCGAGGGTGGCCATCACGGCCACCTGGGCCCCGGTCGAGGGCCAGAGATCCTCCCCCCGCACCACCTCGCTGATGCCCATCAGCAGCTCATCCACAGCTGTGGCCAGGTGGTAGGCCACCACCCCGTCGGCCCGGCGCAGCACCACGTCCCCCACCGCGGCGGGGCCGTCCTGGCCGCCAGCGGGCCCGCAGCGCTCCAGCCAGCGCAGGGCGCCGGGCTCCAGGCGCAGTCGCCAGCTGGGCAGCCGCCCGGCCTGGGGGCCCCAGTCGGGCGGGCGGTTCCGGCAATACCCCGGATAGACCGCCAGCGCTCCGTGGGGGGCGGAGACATCGGCCAGCAGCCGCCGGCTGCAGCGGCAGGGGTAGAGACGCCCGGCCTGGCGCAGGGCGGAGAGAACGGTGGCGTAGACGCCGCGCTGGGCGCTCTGGCGGGCCACGGGTCCGTCCCAGGGCAGACCCAGCCAGCGCAGGTCCGCCAGGATCGCGTCCTCGGCACCCGGCCGGTTGCGGGGCCGGTCGAGGTCATCGATGCGCAACAGCCAGGCACCGCCCCTCAGCCGGGCTTCGAGCCAGCCGAGCAGGGCGGTGCGGAGGTTGCCCCGATGGAGGGGGCCGGTGGGGGAGGGGGCAAAACGTGTCCGGTAGCCCCGCCGCCGCAGGTCCAGACCCGAGGCGAGGCGTTCCTGGAGATGGAGGGGCAGCCGCAGGGGAGGTCCGGACGCCCCTGCGGCCGCCGCCATGGCCGGAGCGCGGCGGCTGGGGATCAGCCCTGGACCTTGTCCTTGAAGAGCTTGCCGGCGGTGAAGGCGGGCACGCGCTTGGCGGGGATCTTGATCTTCTCGCCGGTCTTGGGATTCAGACCCTGACGGGCGGACCGCTCACGGGGCTCGAAGGAGCCGAAACCGAGGATGGACACCTTCTTGCCCTCGACCACCGAATCGACGATGGTTTCGATGGCGGCATCGACCACGAGGGAGACGTCGGTCTTGGTGAGCTCCGTGCGGGCAGCCACGATGTTGACGAGATCAGCTTTGTTCATTGTTCGGGGGAAGCCTCCGGGTAGGTGGCGATGGCGGGGTTCGGGACGTCGAGTGATGGAGGCGAATCGGAAGTCCCCGACCGCCCGGTGCGTTCAGCGCGCCAATCGTATGGGTGTTGCGGCAGGGCCGCAACAGGAGAAGTCCACTCATGACAGCGGTTTGGGGTCCATGGAGTCCGCAGCGGGGCGTTCCGTGGTAAGGGCGCCAATCTCCAGCCCGCCCCCGGGCGGCTGGAGCGCGAGGGCCTCCAGATCCAGGGCCGCCAGCAGGGCGGCGCCCTGCTCCACCAGCTTCTCCCCCCTCAGCGCCCCCAGTCCGGCGCCGCTGGCGATCCAGCCGGGAGAGCCGGGCGGCAGCCAGCCGCGCAGGCGCTCGATGCTGCGCAGCTGCCGACCCCAATGGAAGGTGCTCCGCTGCCGCAGGGGCGCGACGCGGGCCGGCGCCACCGGAACCAGGAGCCGGCCGCAGAACAGCCCGCCCCGGCCGTCCCCCGCTGCCGGGGCGACCTGCACCACGCAGGCACCGGGGGAGGGCCCCGGCGTCCAGAGCAGCCGCACATCCGGTTCCAGCCGGTGCTCGGCGGCGAAGGTGTGCAGCGGATCCACACCGGGCAGGAGATAGGCCTCCTGTTCCTGGACGAGCACCGGCCAGCCCAGGGCCTGCTGCAGGCGGCGGCAGCGGCCGTGGCCGCCGCGGCCCGTGAGCACGATCCAGGCCCCGTGGGCGCCGCTCTCCGCTATCCGCCGGCGGGGGCGGCCGGCCAGGAACCGCAGGTTGGCCCGGGTGTAGGCGGGGCAGTCGATCAGCAGGTCGGCGCCGGCGGCCTCCAGCAGCCAGGCACTCCCCCCCTGGCTCTCCCGGCTGGGGGCGAACAGCCACAGCCCCGGCCGGACCGGCAGGGGCGGGCGGCCCTCCTCGGACGGCAGCAGGGAGGCTGGGGTGGCGGTCATCGCCCCATTGAACCCCCGGCGGCAGCTTCCGGAGGCCCGGCGTAGCCTGGTCGCAACCCAGGCCAGTGATTTGTCGGCGACCCGGATCGGACATCCCTGGCCACTGGGGGCCTCCGTCACCCGCCGGGGCGTCAATTTCTCCGTGGTGGCCCCCCTGGCCACCCGCATCGAGCTGCTGATCTTCGCGGACGGCTCCGCCCGGGAGCCCCTGGAGGTGATCGAACTCGACCCCGGCCACCGCTCCGGTGAGCACTGGCACGTGGAGGTGGAAGGCCTCGGCATGGGCTGCTGTTACGGCTACCGGGTGTTCGGCCCGATCCAGCCCGGCAGCCATGGCTTCAATCCCTCCAAGGTGCTGCTCGATCCCTGCGCCAGGGCGATCACCGGGTGGGACGTCTACCAGCGGGGCGCCGCCGTCGGCGCCGTCCCCAACGCCTTCGCCTGCCTCAAGGGGGTGGTCACCGAGCGGGACCGCTTCGACTTCGACGCCGCCCCCCGGCCCCGCCATTCCTGGCAGAAGAGCGTCATCTACGAGCTGCACGTGGGCGGCTTCACCCGCGGGGCGGGCTGCCCGGTGGCGGCGGAACGCCAGGGGACCCTCCTGGGGCTGATCGACACCCTTCCCTACCTGCAGGCGATGGGGGTGACGGCGATCGAGCTGCTGCCGGTGATGGCCTTCGACCCCCAGGACGCCCCCGCCGGGCGGTTCAACCACTGGGGCTACAGCCCCGTGAGCTGGATGGCGCCCCATCCGGCCTACCTGGTCGACGGCGACCCGCTGCAGGGGCGCCACGAGGTGCGCCAACTGGTCACCGCCTGCCACCAGGCCGGCCTGGAGGTGCTCCTGGATGTGGTCTACAACCACACCAGCGAGGGCAACCAGGAGGGGCCCACCCTGAGCTGGCGGGGGTTCGGCGACGCCCTCTACTACCACCAGACCGCCCGGGGCGACTACCTCGACGTCAGCGGCTGCGGCAACACCATCGCCGCCAACCGCCCCCTGGTGCGGCGCCTGATCCTGGAGTCCCTGCGCTGCTGGAGCACGGAGCTGGGCATCGATGGCTTCCGCTTCGACCTCGGCATCGCCCTGACCCGGGGGGAGGGCCTGGCCCCCCTCGATGCGCCTCCCCTGTTCGAGGAGATGGAGGCGGATCCGGATCTCAGCGACCTGAAGGTGGTGAGTGAACCCTGGGACTGCGGCGGCCTCTACCGGCTGGCTGACTTCCCGGCCCGGCGGGTGGCCAGCTGGAACGGCCGCTTCCGCGACGACGTGCGCCGCTTCTGGAAGGGGGACGACCGCACCACCTGGAACCTGAGTCAGCGCCTGTCAGGCAATCCGGATCTGTTCAACGGCCAGCCCTCTCCGGTGGGGCGCACGATCAACTTCCTCACCGCCCACGACGGCTTCACCCTGGCGGACCTGGTCAGCTTCGACCGCAAGCACAACCTGGCCAACGGCGAGAACGACCGTGACGGCGACAACCACAACAACAGCTGGAACCACGGCGTCGAGGGCCCCTGCAGCGATGCCGGCGTCAACGGCCTGCGGGACCGGCAGCTGCGCAACCTGCTGGCCACCCTGCTGCTGGCTCCCGGGGTGCCGATGCTGCTGATGGGCGATGAGGTGCGCCGCAGCCAGGGCGGCAACAACAACACCTGGTGCCAGAACAACCCGCTGGGGTGGATGCACTGGCAGCCGGACCCCGGCGACATGGCCCTGCGCCGCTTCCTGCGGCGCCTGATCCAGCTGCGCCAGCGGCTCGCCCCCCTGCTCAACCAGGAGCTGCCCCTGGCCCCGGCCCCTGCCGGCCCGTCCCGGGGCGCCGGCAGCCTGCCCCTCTGGCGGGAGTGGCATGGCCTTGAGCTGGGCAAGCCCGACTGGGCCAGCTGGTCCCACTGCCTGGCCTGGAGCCTGCATGACGCCAGCCTCGGCCCCCTGCTGTGGTGCGGCATGAACGCCTACTACCAGCCGATGCAGTTCCAGCTTCCGGCCCAGGCCGCCGGCTGGCGGCGGGTCATCGACACGGCCATCCCGGGGGACCATGACCTGCCGGCGAAAGCCGATGCCTGGCTGCTGCCGACGGCGCCCCTGGAGAGCCGCAGCCTGATGCTGCTGGTGGCGACTCCGCTGCTCGAGGAGCCTGGGGAGGGGGCGGGGGCGGCTCCGGCGGAGGAGCAAGCGGGCGGCGGGAATCGAACCCGCATCATCAGCTTGGAAGGCTGAGGTTTTACCACTAAACTACGCCCGCAGCAGTACAGGGGTACTGGCGACCGGTTCTTCGGAACGGGTTCCCAAAAACCGGCTGCAGCATTATGACCTGCACCGGACGGCCACAACCCGACGACCACCACCGGAGCCCCTCCAGGTTTGACCACCCCCACGCCGTCCATCCAGCCACCGGCAGCGCCGCACCTGCCGTCGGGTGTGGTGGACACAGCGGACCTTCCCGCCGGTGAGCGCCGCCGGGTGCTCCTGGCCTACGGCATGGGGGACGCCGGCACCGGCATGGCCGCCTCCCTGATCGGCTTCTACCTCTTCATCTTCTACACCTCGGCGGCGGGGCTGCCGGCCTGGATGGCCGGGCTGGTGCTGATGACGGCCCGGCTCTGGGATGCCATCAACGACCCGATCGTGGGCTGGCTCAGCGACAAGACCCGCTCCGCCTGGGGGCCCCGGCTGCCCTGGATCCTGGGCAGCGCCGTTCCGCTCGGCTTCGCCATGGCCCTGATGTGGTGGCTGCCGCCGGGGGGGCTCTGGGTCCGGTTCGCGGTGTTCGTGGCCATCTCGATGGTGGCCAACACCCTTTACACCTGCGTCAACCTTCCCTACTCCGCCCTGGCGGCGGAGCTCACCACCAGCGTCAACCTGCGCACCCGCCTCAACAGCGCCCGCTTCACCGGCTCGATCATCGCCGGCCTGGTGGGGATCGTCCTGGGGGGCGTGCTGCTGAAGGATCACCAGAACCCCGACAGCTACCTGCAGGTGGGGATCTTCTCAGGGGTGCTGATCACCTGCTCCACCCTGCTCTGCGGATGGGGCATCGCCCCGGCGGCGCGGAACTGCCAGCGGCCCACCAGCCAGCGGGGCACCACCCGGCGGCTCCTGGCCAGGGTGGGCAGCAACGGACGCTTCCAGATGGTGCTGGGGCTCTACCTGCTGCTCTGGTGCGCTCTGCAGATCATGCAGACGGCGGCGCTGATCTTCCTGCCGGTGGTGATGCGGCTGCCGGAGGGCTGGAGCAACTGGATCCTGCTGCCCTTCCAGATCAGCACCCTGGTGGGGCTCCAGCTCTGGACCGCCGTCGCCCGTCAGCGTGGTCGCCTCACCGCCCTGCACTGGGGCACCGCCCTCTGGATCGCCGCCTGTGTGATGGCGATGCTGCTGGTGCCCCTCGATGCCGCCATGGGCCCCACCGCCTCCACCACCAACCTGGTGCGTCTCACCGCCCTGGTGGTGACGATCCTGATCGTCGGACTGGGGGCCTCCACCGCCTACCTGATCCCCTGGGCGCTGCTGCCGGACGCCATCGATGCCGATCCGGAGAAGCCCGCCGGGCTCTACAGCGCCTGGATGGTGTTCACCCAGAAGATCTGCATCAGCCTGGCCCTGTTCTTCTTCGGCAACCTGATGAGCCTGAGCGGCTACCAGGCGGCCAAGGGCATCCTGCAGCCGGACAGCGCCCTGCTGGCGATCCGGATGTGCATGGGCCTGATCCCGGCGCTGCTGGTGGTGCTGGGCCTGGTGGTGATGCGGCGCTGGCCGGAGCGGGGCCCCGAGCCGGAGACCCTGACGGCCTCCGCGCCATGAAGCCGCCCCGCTGGCTGCAGCGGCTGGGGGCCAGCCTGATGATCGGCGGTCAGGCGGTGAGTGCCATCGCCCGTGGCCGCATCGGCATGGTCGACCTGGTGCAGGAACTGCTGGAGGCCGGGCCGGGCAGCTTCCTGATCGTGCTGATCACCGCCCTGGCGGCCGGCACCGTGTTCAACATCCAGGTGGCGGCCGAGCTCTCCAAACAGGGGGCCAGCGCCGCCGTGGGCGGGCTGCTGGCCCTGGGCCTCTCGCGGGAGATCGCCCCCCTGCTCACGGCGACCCTGCTCACCGGCAAGGTGGCCACCGCCTATGCCGCCCAGCTGGGCACCATGAAGGTGACCGAGCAGATCGACGCCATCACGATGCTGCGCACCGACCCGGTGGAGTACCTGGTGGTGCCGCGGGTGCTGGCCATGGTGGTGATGGCACCGGTGCAGTGCCTGCTGTTCTTCTGGATGGCGATCTGGTCGGGCCAGGTGAGCAGCACCCTCCTGTACAGCATTCCTCCGAGCGTCTTCTGGAACTCGGTGCGGGTCTGGATGGAACCCGACGACCTGCCCTCGATGCTGCTCAAGGCCGTGGTGTTCGGCCTGATGATCGCTGTGATCGCCTGCGGCTGGGGGCTCACCACCCGGGGGGGGCCCAAGGAGGTGGGGGCCAGCACCACCGGCGCGGTGGTCATGATTCTTGTCAGCGTTGCCCTGGTGGACGTGCTGCTCACCCAGTTGCTTTTCGGCCAATGACCTCCGCCCCCTCCCCCCCTCCAGCCGGCGACGGCGCCGCCGGCACGGACGCGGTGGTCCTCCGCCCCCGGGCCTGGGTGCCGCTCGGGCTTCTGGGTCTGGCGGTCGCCACCGTTGCGCTGCGGCCCCTGTGGAGCCCCGCGCTCTGGCCGGCCCTGGCCATGGGGCTCATGGGGTTGTTCCTGCTGCTGCAGACGGCCCTGCTGCGGCTGCGCTTCGCGGCCGACGCCCTGCTGGTGTCCCGCGGCGAGACCGTGATCCGACGCTTCCCCTACGACGCCTGGATCGGCTGGCGGGTCTGGTGGCAGGCCTTTCCGGTGCTGTTCTATTTCCGGGAGGAGAAGAGCGTTCACCTGCTGCCGATGCTGTTCGACGCCACGGCCCTGCGGGAGGAGCTGGAGCGGCGCCTGCCGCCTGCCCCTTCCCCTGAGCCCCCCGCCGCCTTGCCTCCCCGCCTGCCATGAGCGACCAACCCGAACCGCCCGCCCTCACCCCGCCGGAGCCCGCCACCGGGACCACCGCGGCCCCTGGTGCCCCTGACACCGCTGGGCTGATGGAGCTGGCCCTGACGGACCTGCGGGACCGGCGTGCCGCACTCCTGGGGGAGATCGGCGAACTGGAGAGCCGCCGGGAGCAGATCCGCCAGGAGATCGCCGGCAGCTTCGCCGGCCAGTCGGATGCGATCGCCCGGCGTCTCAAGGGCTTCCAGGACTACCTGGTGGGGGCCCTGCAGGATCTGGCCGCCGCCGCCGAGCAGATGGAGCTGGTGGTGCAGCCGCTGGTGGTGCAGCCCTCCCCCCTCGACCAGGCAACGACCGGAACCGAGGCCGGCGGGGCTGCGCCCGTCACCACGGCCCCGGCCGCCGCGGGCCTGTTCAGCGACGATGCGGACCTGATCCGGGAGCGGCTGGAGCAGTTCGGCGGCCAGCCCGATTTCTACGCCGATCCCTGGAAACTGCGCCGGACCCTGGAGGGCACCGCCGCCACCCGGCTGGAGGACTGGTTCCTCTCCCAGGGCGGCCGGGGCGCCCAGCCCAGCGGCGGCAGCCGCAGCCGCAATGCCCTGGCGGCGGCGGCGGCGATCGCGATCCTGGGGGAGCTCTACGGCGAGCGCTTCCAGACCCTGGTGCTGGCCAGCCAGCCGGAGCGTCTCGGGGAATGGCGACGGGGGCTGCAGGACTGCCTGGGGCTGAGCCGCGACGATTTCGGCCCCGCCAGCGGCATCGTGCTGTTCGAGCGCCCCGATGCCCTGATCGAGCGGGCCGACCGACTCGAGGAGCGGGGGGAGCTGCCCTTCATCGTGATCGACGCGGCCGAGCAGGTGATCGAGATTCCGATCCTGCAGTTCCCCCTCTGGCTGGCCTTCGCCGCCGGCCCCGGGGAGATCGACGCCGAAGCCGATCTCTACTGACCCTCCAGCCCTCACCTGCCATGGCCTTCCTCCCCGATCTGCTCGTGCTGCCGACGGGCTACCTGCTGGGCTCCATTCCCTTCGGCTGGCTGGCGGGCCACTGGCTCGCCGGCGTCGACCTGCGCCAGGAAGGCTCCGGCTCCACCGGCGCCACCAACGTGCTGCGGGTGCTGGGCAAGGGGCCGGCCCTGGTGGTGTTCCTGCTCGACGTGCTCAAGGGAACGGCCGCCGTGCTGCTGGCCAAGGCGGTGCTCCAGCCCCTCGGCTTCAGCGCTGCGAGCGACTGGTGGGTGGTGGCGGCGGGCCTGGCGGCCCTGGCCGGCCACATCTGGCCGCTCTGGCTGGGCTGGAAAGGGGGCAAGGCCGTCGCCACCGGCCTGGGGATGCTGCTGGGCCTCACCTGGCCCGTGGGCCTGGCCTGCTTCGGCATCTTCCTCACCACCCTGAGCGTCAGCCGCATCGTGTCGCTCTCCAGCGTGGTGGCGGCCCTGTCGCTGCCCCTGCTGATGCTGGGCTCCTTCGGCGCCGACGGGCTGCGGCCGGCCTACCTGAGCCTGGCCCTGCTCACCACGGCGCTGGTGCTCTGGCGGCACCGCAGCAACCTGCAGCGGCTGATGGCTGGCACCGAACCGCGCCTCGGGGCCGGTCGCAGCTGAAGGGAACCGGGACGCGAGGCGAACCGGTGGGGGTCACCCCAGCTGGCGGCTGCGCTCCGCCGCGGCCAGCACGGCCTCGATCAGGGCCGAGCGCAGGCCGGCCCGCTCCAGTTGCCGCAGCCCGGCGGCGGTGGTGCCGGCGGGGCTGGTCACCATGTCCTTGAGCTGGCCGGGGTGGAGCTCCTGCCCCTGCAGCAGCGCCGCCGTGCCCGCCATGGTGCGGTGGGCCAGGTGCATGGCCAGCGGTCGGGGCAGCCCCCCCGCCACCGCCCCGTCGGCCATCGATTCGGCCACCAGGGCCAGGAAGGCGGGACCGGAGGAGGTGAGGGCCAGGAAGGGATCGAGCTGGGGCTCCGGCAGATCCAGCACCTCCCCCACCTGGGCAAACAACTGACGCACCTCCTCGCGCCGGTCCTCGCCGACGCCCTCTCCCCAGCTCAGGCCCGTCAGTCCGGACCGCACCAGGGCGGGGGTGTTGGGCACGGCGCGCACACAGGCCCGTCCCGGGAACAGGGCCTGGAGCCGCGCCAGGGTCACCCCCGCCAGCACGGAGATCAGCAGCGGCTCGCCACCGGAGGGTGCCGCCGCCAGGGCCTCTGGCAGGGCTGCGGCCGCCGCGGGGGCCACCGCTTCGATCTGCTGGGGTTTCACCGCCAGCAGCACCACCGGCGCGGCCCAGGCCTGGGCGGGATCGGTGGACACCTGAACCCCGAGTTCGCCGGCCAGCCGCCGGGCAGAAGCCTCGCTGGCCACCGCCGCCCGGACGGCAGAGCGTTCAAGCAGGCCGGCATCGAGAAGCGGCAGCAGCAGGGCCCGGGCCATGCGGCCCAGGCCCACCACCCCGAGGGTGTCAGACCATGGCATCCGAACGGCCCCAGGCGGGGCTGGGGGCGGCCTCCTGCTGGTCGTCGACCGGGCCGGTGCGCCCGGAGACCACCGTGGGCGAGGCGGCTTCCTCACCGCCGGCAGTGGTGACGGTGACGCAGCTGGGGGCGAACAGGAAGATGCTCTCGCCCACCCGTTCCTGGTGACCGTCGATGGCGAAGGTGCCGCCGGCGACGAAATCCACGGCCCGCTGCGCCTGGTCCGGCTCCATCATCGTGAGGTTGAGGATGACGGTCTTGCGCTCCCGGAGGGCCTGAATTGCCCGGGGCATCTCGTCGAAGCTGCGCGGCTCCATCAGGCACACCTCGGCCACGGCGCTGGTAATGCCGGGCATGCCGATGACGTTGGTCCCGGCGAAGGGATCATCGCTGGAGAAATCGGTGCTCAGAGCCAGGGCTCCGGTGTTTCTGCCGGCCGTCGAGGTGCTCGAGGCGGTGGTGGTGTCGCCGGGGTCGTAGTCGAGTTCGTCGTCGAAGTCGCCATCGAGATAGTCGTCACCGGAGACGACGGCACGCAGGCGGGAGAACAACGACACGGAGTCGACCTCGGGAAGGATGCTTGGCCTTGAATAGCGTCCCACATCCGAGCCGGCAAGATCCCAACGCCCTTTCATGGCTGGATTGGGCGACTTCCGAACAGAACACTGCCCAGGCGCACCCAGGTGCTGCCGGCCGCCACCGCTTCGCGCCAGTCGCCGCTCATTCCCATCGAACAGTCCGGCAGCCCCAGGGCATCGGCCAGGGCACGGCACTCCCGGAACAGCTCCAGCCGCTCCCCGGGGGTGAGCCCCAGGGGGGCGATGGTCATCAGACCGAGGCAGCGCAGGGGCGCCAGCCGTCCCAGGTCGACCCCCAGGGCCCGCACCTCGTCCGGCTCGAAGCCGGTCTTGGCCGGGTCGGGGCGGAACTTGACCTGCAGCAGGATCCCCGGTGCCAGGGCCTCTTCGGCGGCGATGCGCTGCAGCCGCCCGGCCAGGGCCAGGCTGTCGACGGAATGGATCGTGCCGAAGCGGCGCAGCACGGCCCGCGCCTTGTTGGCCTGGAGCCGGCCGATGAAGTGCCAGTCGAGGTCCGGCAGGTCGGCCAGGGCCTCCTGCTTGGCGATGGCCTCCTGCAGCCGGCTCTCCCCGAAGCTCCGCTGGCCGAGAGCCGCGGCCTGGCGCACCAGGTCCGCCGGATGGCCCTTGGACACCGCCAGCAGGCGGGTGGAGGGTGGCAACGCCGCCTGCAATGTCCCCAGCCGCTCCGCCAGGGTGGAACCGAACGCCTCCGCCGCCCCGGGCGACGCCGCCGCCATCAGATGAAGGTCTGGTCGAAGAGCTGACGCCAGCGGGCCTGGGCCTCCGGCCCTTCGCGGCGGCAGCGGGCCAGGTTCTGCTCGGCGAAGTGGCGGGCGTCCATCAGGGGAATCACCTCGAAATGGGCACCCCGCTCCTGGAGGGTGACCAGAAAGAAGATCCGCTGGGCGTAGAGCGTGGCATACAGATCGCGGCTCTCGGCCACCGGCGCTACCCGATAGAGCATCCCGAAGGTCGGGTGGTTCAGATAGCGCTCCGTGCTCACGACTCCCTGCAGGCTGCGGCCATTAAAGGGCACCGACTTTCCAGCGCAGCGCCAGCAGGGCCGCCAGGGCCAGCACCGCCGCCAGGCTCGCGCCGGAGGGGGTGGCGGCCGGCTGGTGCAGGCGGTCGGGGGGAAGCCACATGCCGCCGCGCGCCATCAGGGCCTCAGCCCCCTGCTCGGAACGCAGCAGCACGTTGGCCAGCAGCCGCTCCCCCACCGCCAGCACCAGGCCGAGACTGGCCTTCCAGCCCAGGCGACGCAGATTCACCGCCCGGGTGGCGATGGAGCGCAGCAGGTTCTGGAGCTCCTCCTGCACCAGGGGCAGGAAGCGCAGGGACAGCAGCAGGGTGAAGCCCAGGCGTTCCACGGGCCAGCCCAGGATCCGCAGGGGGCCCAGCCACCAGGCGATGGCCCAGACCAGCTCCTCTGGGGGGGTGGACAGCAGCAGCAGGTTGGCGCTGTGGATGACGGTGAACAGCAGGGTGGCGCCGTTGATGCCGAGTTCGGCGGAGCGGCGGGTGACCACCAGGGGGCCCAGCTCAACGGGGCCAGCCATCACGGGGCCCCAGCGCACCAGCTCCCAGGAGAGGCCCGCCCGCGACGCAGACGGGGCACCCGGGGGACCGGGCACCAGCCGCAGCTCCCCCGGTGGGCGCTGCAGGCTGGCCGGCGGGCTCCCTGCGGCCGGCAGCAGGGCGGCCAGCAGGCCCACCAGCAGGGCCAGGGCGATCAGCAGCGGCAGGCTCTGCCGCCAGAGGCGCCAGGGCAGGCCGCTGACGGCGGTGATCAGCAGCAGCAGCCCCACCAGGGCCAGCCGCCAGAGGGGCCCCGCCAGGATCGGCGTCACCAGGAACGCCACCGTCCACACCAGCTTCACCCGCGGATCGAGCCGCTTCAGCCAGCTGCCTCGGCCACCGGTCTCGCCGCCCTCGCCGTCATCGACGTACTGACCGATCGGCAGCTGCCGTAACCAGTCCATTCAGGCCAGGCCCCCCTGGATCACCCCCGCCATCGCCATCAACCTCAGCCGCCCCGGCTCTGGTGGCGGGCCTGCTCCTTCTCGGCGTCCCGCTGCTGCTTGCCGCGCCAGAAGAGCCGTACCGGCGATCCCTCGAAGCCCAGGGCCTCGCGGATCTGGCGCTCGACGTAGCGGCGGTAGGTGTCGCCGAACAGCTTGGGGTCGTTGACGAACAGGGTGAAGCTGGGCGGGCGTGTCGCCACCTGGGTGCCGTAGTAGAGGCGGCCCTGGCGGCCGCCCCGGGTGGTGGGGGGGGAGCGCCAGCGCAGGGCCTCCTGCAGCACCTCGTTCACCACCGAGGTGCTCACCCGGCGGCGGTGCTGCTCCACCGCCACGGCGGCGATGGCGAAGATGCTCTCCACCCGCTGGCCGGTGACGGCGGAGGTGAACAGCATCGGCGCCCAGTCAAGGAAGTAGAGCTTGGCGCGCAGCTCCTTCTCCATGGCGCTCATGGTGTGGCTGTCCTTCTCGATCAGGTCCCACTTGTTGACGACCACGGCACAGGCGCGGCCGTCCTCCTCGATGCGGCCCGCCAGGCGCTGGTCCTGCTCGGTGACCCCATCGAGGGCATCGATCACGAGGATGCAGACGTCGCTGCGCTCGATCGCCTTGAAGCTGCGGGTGATGCCGAAGTACTCCGGGCCGTAGTCGACGCTGCGGCGCCGGCGGATGCCGGCGGTGTCGAGCAGCTTCCAGGTGTGGCCCTCCCGCTCGATCGTGGTGTCGATCGTGTCGCGGGTGGTGCCGCGGATCGGACTGACGATGGCCCGGTTCTCGCCGCAGATGGCATTCAGCAGGCTGGACTTGCCCACGTTGGGACGGCCGATGATCGCCAGCTGGATCGGCTCGGCCTCATCGCTCTCGGTGGTGGCCGGCAGGAAGCTGATCACCCGGTCGAGCAGATCGCCCGTGCCGGCGCCATGGATGGCGGAGATCGGGTGGGGCTCGCCCAGGCCCAGCCCCCAGAAGTCGGCCGCCATGGCCAGGCCCTGATCGGGCGACTCGCACTTGTTCACCCCCAGCAGCACGGGGACGTTGTGTCCCCGCAGCCACTCGGCGATCGATTCATCGGCGGCGGTGACCCCCTGCTGGCCATCAACGATGACCACCGCCACCGACGCCTCGGCCAGGGCCAGGTTGGCCTGCTCCCGGATCTCGGGCAGGAATTCGCTGTCGTCATCGAACACCAGGCCGCCGGTGTCCACCACCCGGAAGGTGCGGTCACCCCAGAAGCCCTCCTGGTAGGTGCGGTCCCGGGTCACACCGGGCTGGTCGTGAACGATGGCCTCACGGCTGCGGCAGAGCCTGTTGACCAGCGTGGACTTGCCCACGTTGGGGCGTCCGATCACGGCGACGACGGGGAGCGCCAATCTGACTTATTCCTTACGACGGATGCGTTACCTAGACCCTACAGAGCCACCGACGCCCCAGCCCACCGCCGCCTCAACCCACCGGGGGATCGCCGGGATGGCCGGCCACCGGATCCTCGGGCGGATCCAGGAGCTCCGGAAGCGGGCCCGCTTCCGGCAGAGGTTCGCCCCGCTCGGCCAGATTGGCCAGCAGCCAGTTCACCGCCGTGGCCCGCCGGGTGCGGCGGGGATAGAGGCCACCGATGCGGTACCCGGCGAAGCCCAGCTGCTGCTTGAGCAGCTGCTTGTGCTCGGGGGCGATCGAGCGGGTGAGCCGCACGCTCGCGGGCCGCTCGGCGATCAGCTCCGGTGCCTCGGGGAAGGCCTCGGCCCAGGCCGGCGGGGTGTCGGGCCCGGCCTGCCAGCGCCCATCGGCGTCGGGGCGATAGCCCAGCCGTTCCCAGACCAGTCGGCAGACGAAGCGATCGCTGGTGCGGTCGTCCAGCACCGCCTCCAGCAGGGCACGGCTGAGGGGAAAGGGTTCCGGGGCGCCATCAGGCTTCCAGGGGGGAGCGGCGGCAGCGTCCAAAGCGGTGTTCGGCATCCGAGAGTGACCCCAGCATGCCCAGTCCTGCCCCCCATCCCTGCCCCACCGGCCCCCTCCGCCTGGACGGCAACGGCACCGACAGGCTGCTCACCTGCCGGGTGCTGCAATCGCCCCTGGCGGGGGTGAGCGACGGCATCTTCCGCGCCCTGGTGCGCCGCTGGGCCCCCGACGCCCTCCTGTTCACCGAAATGGTGAATGCCACGGCGCTGGAACTGGGCCACGGCGGCGCCAAGATGGCGGCCCTCGACCAGGATCCCGGCCCCGTCGGGGTGCAGCTGTTCGACCACCGGCCCGACGCCATGGCCGAGGCGGCCCGCCGGGCCGAGGCCGCCGGGGCCTGGCTGATCGACATCAACATGGGCTGCCCGGTGCGCAAGATCGCCCGCAAGGGGGGCGGCAGCGGCCTGCTGCGCCAGCCGGATCTGGCCCTGCGGATCGTGGCGGCGGTGGCGGCGGCGGTGCGGGTGCCGGTGACGGTGAAGACCCGGCTGGGCTGGTGCGGGGCCAGTGCCGATCCGGTGGGCTTCGCCCTCGCCCTGCAGAACGCCGGCGCCCGCGCCCTCACCCTGCACGGCCGCACCCGGGAGCAGGGGTTCTCCGGCAAAGCCGACTGGGACGCGATCGGCCGGGTGAAAGCGGCCGTGGACATTCCCCTGATCGCCAACGGCGACATCACCAGCCCGGAAGACGCCCTGCGCTGCCTGGCGATCACTGGCGCCGACGGGGTGATGGTGGGGCGGGGCACCCTGGGGCGCCCCTGGCTGGTGGGGCGCATCGCCGCGGCCCTCGCCGGCCAGCCCCTGCCGCCGGAGCCTGACGCACACGCCCGCATCGCCCTGGCCCGGGAGCACCTGGAGGCCCTGGTGGCCGCCCGCGGCGATCAGGGGCTGCTGATCGCCCGCAAGCATCTGGGCTGGACCTGCCAGGGATTCGCCGGCGCCGCCCGGCTGCGGCGCGACCTGATGGTGGCCCCCAGCCTGGAGGGCGCCCTGGGTCTGCTGCAACGGGCGGAGGCGGAGGTGGAGTTCAGTGACCCAGAGCCATGCCCAGCAGGTCCCGGCTGCCGCTGATGGCCTGCACCGCCAGCAGCAGGGCGGTGAGGAAGGCGGCCGAGACGTGGAGCCTCCGCATCCGGGGGGAGCGGAGGGTCTCCGGGGCGGCCGCCATGGCGAACAGCAGCAGGCCGCAGAGCATCACGCCGCTCCAGTAGTGGGACCCCCACACGCCCCCGTCGAAGGGGCTGCGGCCCAAGTGCCACAGGGCCGGCTGGCTGCCCAGGGTCAGCAGCCCCAGCCAGCAGATCAGGGCGAAACCGGCCCGCAGCCAGGGGCCCTTCACCCGCCACAGGGCCAGACAGCTCACCAGGCACCCCAGCCCGGCCAGCAGCAGCGCCAGCCCGGCCCCGGCGTCGCCCGTGGCACCCCCCCGGGCATAGGTGGCCGCCATGGCGATCAGCACCGCCACCACCACCCCCGAGGTCACCCAGCGGCCGTGGTCGGTGTGCTCCACCCCCACCGTCGGCGGCAGGGGGTTGATGTCGAGGCGACGCTCCCGCGCCAGGATTCCGAGCCGGATGGTGGCGCCCACCACCGGGTACACAAACAGGATGATCAGCACCGGGTGCAGCAGGGCGAACCAGTCGGTGACGGTCATCCCGGTGGCGGTCATCCCGGCGGCAGGCATCGGCAAGGGCGGGGCAAAACGCGAACGGTCATGGAAGCACCGCCGGCCACCCCTGCCGGATGAGCAGCAGGGAGAAGTAGGGAACCTCGGCGGCGGGCACCTCGGCCGCCGGGCAAAGCCGCTGGTCGGGCCAGCCCACCCGCTGGGCGAACAACGCGTCCGCCAGCAGACTCCGCTCGGCCAGCAGCGGGCGCACCCAGGGCCAGCGGCCCCCCAGCTTGAGCAGGGCCAGCACCCAGCCAGCGGCGGCCGCCTGGGCCAGCAGGTCCTCCAGCTGGCCGGGCTCCTCCGGGGTGGGGCGGATCAGCAGCCCCTCCTGCTGCAGGGCCAGGGGCCAGGCCCCGGCGGCGGCGGCCGCCGCCACGGCGCTGATGCCCGGGATCAGGCGCACCGGCAGGGCGGGATGGCGATCCCGCAGCGCCAGCAGCACGTAGCTGCTGCTGGCGAACAGGGACACGTCGCCCTCGCAGAGCAGCACCACCGACCGCCCCTGGGCCACCTCGGCCGCCAGCCGGTCGGCGGCGGCCTGCCAGGCCTGCCGACGTGGCTCCGCCGCCGCCACCATCGGGAACACCAGGGGCAGGCGCCGCTGGCCGGCGCCGATCCAGGGGCCGGCCACGCTGGCCGCCATCCCCTCAGCCCCTTCGCGGGCGACCGGGTAGGCGATGGTGGCGGCGGCTTCGATCGCCCGCACCGCCGCCACGGTGAGCAGGTCGGGATCACCGGGTCCCACACCCACCAGGGTGAGGCCGGCGGTGGATGCAGGGTCGGTGATGGGGCTGAGGTCAGCGTCGGGTCTTTCTAGGCTGCAGATCCCCAGACCGTCCTGGAGCGCCCCGATGACCCACCTGGTGATCCGTTCCGCCGCCGGCGACGGCCACGCCGCCCCCCTGCTGCGCAGCAGCGACGCCGACGTGATCGCCCGGGAACTCGGGGCCCGGGGCGTGCGCTTCGAGCGCTGGGCCACGCCGGCCTCCCTGGCGGCGGACGCCGACCAGGCCGCGATCCTGGCTGCCTATGCCGCCGAGATCGCCCGGGTGCAGGCCGAGGGGGGCTACTGCACCGTGGATGCGATCCGGCTCGGCCCGGACCATCCGGACCGGGAGGCCCTGCGGGCCAAGTTCCTCTCCGAGCACACCCACGCCGAAGACGAGGTGCGCTTCTTTGTGGAAGGCCGCGGGCTCTTCTGCCTGCACATTGAAGGCGAGGTGCTCCAGGTGGTGTGCGAGCAGGGCGACTGGATCGGGGTGCCGGCCGGCACCCGCCACTGGTTCGACACCGGGGCGCGTCCGTCCTTCTGCGCCCTGCGCTTCTTCGACAACAGCGATGGCTGGGTGGCCAGCTTCACCGGCGATCCAATCGCGTCCAGCTTCCCGCTGCTGGAGGAAATCCTGGCCGCGGCCTGATCACCCGCCTCAGCTGTGCATGCGCGGTTGCGGATGGAGACAGGCCAGGATCCCCGCCTCGCTCTCGGCCAGGGCCGTGAGCCGATCGGTCACCACTGGCCGGGGCCAGCGCCGCTCGCAGAGCACCCAGTAGAGGCCGAAATGGCGCGCCTCGCTGGCCAGCAGGTCGGCGTAGAGGTCCCGTAGCTCCGGATCGGGACTGTGGGCGGCCAGCATGGCCATCCGCTCGTGGCTGCGGGCCTCGATCAGACCCGCCACCAGGAAGCTGTCGAGCATCCGCTCGGGCTCGGCGCGGCGCACCAGGGCGGCCAGGGCGGCGCCGTAGGGCGGGGCGGCCAGGGCCCGCAGGCCGAGGCCGCGCCGTTCCAGCAGGGCCTGAACCCGCTCGAAGTGCTCCAGTTCCTCCCGGGCCAGGGGGCTGAGCACGGCCGCCAGCTCCCCGTCGGACGGGTAGCGGAACATCAGCTGCAGGGCGGCGCCGGCCGCCTTGCGCTCGCAATGGGCGTGGTCGATCAGCAGCAGCTCCGGGTGGGCCAGGGCCTGCTCCAGCCAGGCGGCGCTGCTGGGGGCCGCCAGCCACCGCACCCGGGCCGCCGCCGCCACCGGGGCCTCGGCCGCCACCGGCAGGGAGGCGCCGCTCATGCCGAGGCCCGCAGATGGGCCACCAGGCCCTCGAGGGCGAGGCGGTAGCTGGTGGCGCCGAAGCCGCAGATGACCCCCAGGGCCCGGTCCGCCAGCAGGGAACGATGGCGGAAGGGCTCGCGGGCGTGGGTGTTGCTCAGGTGCACCTCCACGAAGGGCAGGGCCACCGCCAGCAGGGCATCACGGATCGCCACCGAGGTGTGGGTGTAGGCGGCGGCGTTGATCAGGATCCCGTCGCTGGCCGGGCTGCCGGCCTGCCCTCCGGCCAGCTGGATGCGGTCCACCAGGGCCCCCTCGTGGTTGCTCTGGAAGCAGGTGAGCTTCACCCCCAGCGCCGCGGCCTGCTGCTCCAGGGCGGCATCGATGGCCGCCAGGGTGCTGCTGCCGTAGAGGCCCGGCTCCCGCTGGCCGAGCAGGTTGAGGTTGGGGCCATGGAGCACGAGCAGGCGCATCGGGGAGGGGAGAGGGCGGGAAGGGCAGGGAGGAGGCGGGGAGGTCGGCTGGTAAGTTCTGAGGGTGTGGTTCGGGTCGGTGCCCGAGTGGTTAATGGGGGCGGACTGTAAATCCGCTGGCTCTGCCTACGTTGGTTCAAATCCAACCCGGCCCACCTTCCACATGCCCTTGTAGCTCAGCGGTAGAGCACTCCCTTGGTAAGGGAGAGGTCACGAGTTCAAGTCTCGTCAAGGGCTTTCACCCCCAGCCCCTCCCCCTCCCCGCAGGTGCTCAGGCGGCGCTGGGATTCCATTCGCGGTGGACCGGGAGCATGCCCGAGAATGCGGGACCTCCGCCGCCCGGACGGTCTGCTTGCCGCCCCTGTTGTCCCCCGTCTGCCTCAGCGTTCCCGCGCTCCTGTCTCCGGCCCTGATCACCCAGTCGTCCCTGTTCGGGATCGGCATCGCCTTCAGCCCCCTGCACATCGCGGTGGTCACCCTGCTGCTGCTGGGCCGTGACCCCCTGAAGCGCGCCATGGCCTACGTGGCGGGCTGGGCAGCCGCCAACGCCCTGGCCATCGTGCTGCTGATGGTGCTGGGGGAAACCTTCGCCATCAGCCTCAGCCACGGCGAGCGGGAGCAGGTGCTGATCGACCTGCTCGGGGCCGGCGCCCTCGTGGGCCTGGGTCTGTACCAGCTCACGCCCCAGGCCAACATCGGCGAGGAGGGGATGGCCCTGCGGCTGATGAACCAGCTGCCCGACTTCAGCACCTTCACCCTGGTGCTGATCGGTGCCACCAGCGCCCTGCTCACCCCGGAGAACCTGGTCTTCTATCTCAAGGAGGCCGGCCTGTTGTTGCTCAACGATCCCGGCCTCACCGCAGATGCGGAGGTGACGGGACTGTTCACCCTGATGGCCAGCTCCCTGCTGCTGCTGCCGCCCCTGGCCTGGCTGGTGAGCGGCGGGGCGATCCGCGAGCCGATCATGCGCCTGGAGGACTGGCTGCAGCACAAGGCCGAGTGGCTGGTGGGGGTCCTCGCCCTGGTGCTCGGGGCCTACCTGCTGTTCGAAGGGCTGCACGGCCTCAACCTGCTGAGCGTGGCCGGGTGAGCGCCGGCGGCCGTTAGCGTCGTTTCATTCCCTTGGTCAGCATCCCGTTGCTCCCCGCCGTGCGCCGGACCTGCCTGGCGATCGGCCTCGGCCTCGCCCTGGCCCTGTTGCCCCCTGGAGCTCGCCTGCTGGCCGCCACGGTCTGCGTGCTGACCCCCAGGCTGGCGCTCAATGCCCGGGGGGAGGCCGTGGCCGCCGTCCCCATCGGAGCCCCCACGATCCTGAGCACCGAAAGCCTTGAGGAGGTGCGGATCGAGCGGGCCGGTGAGCTGCTCTGGCAGCGGCAGGCCCTCCCGGGCGAGGCCATCGACGGGCCGATCGCCTGGCCCCTGGCGCCGATCCGCCCGGGCCAGCAGTTGCAGCTGCTGCTGCGGCCCCAGGGCGTCCGCAGGGACGACTTCGCCATCATCCTGCTGGAGGGTGATCCAGCCGAGCGTATGGAGCGGGCCCAACGGGAGCTCGATGGCCTGGCCAGTGATCCGCTCGCCTGGTGGGCCTCCATCCAGCGCAACTTCGACCGGGGCGACCTCAGCCTGGGCCTGGCCCTGCTTTACGCCTTTGAAGGCCCCGCCTCCCCACGGCTCGACAACCTGCGGCGGGCCGTGTTCCAGGCCGGCTGCGGCGCCCCCTGAGGCCCACCCGTCCGGCCGGGGCCGCGGCGGGGAAGGATTTGCCAGCCTGGGCGGAAAGGGCCCCACCCCATGTCCCCACCGGCCGCTCCCGCCAGCCCCGGCGCCAGTCCCTCCCCCCTGACGGTGCCGGTGGGCACGATGCGCGCCCTGGTGGAGGGGGGCACCACCCGGCCCCTGGCCTGGCGGCTGGAGCAGCTGCAGCGGCTGGGCCGCCTGCTGGAGTCGGCGGAGCCGGCGATGCTGGACGCCCTGGCCAGCGACCTGGGTCGCTCCGCCATGGAGGGGGGCTTCGAGTTGGCGGCCCTGCGCCAGGAGCTGCGCCACACCCGCCGCCACCTGGCCGGCTGGATGCGTCCCCGCCGCCGCCCCCTGCCCCTGTGGGCCTGGCCCGGCCAGGGCTCGGTGCGCACCGAACCCCTGGGCTGCGTCCTGATCATCGGCGCCTGGAACTATCCCTTCGAGCTCTGCCTCCACCCCCTGCTCCATGCCCTGGCCGCGGGCAACACGGCCGTGGTCAAGCCCTCCGAACTGAGCCCCGCCGCGGCGGCCCTGCTGGCGGAGCTGCTCGGCCGCCACTTCGAGCCCACGGTGGTCCAGGTGGTGTGCGGCGACGGGGCCGTGGCCGCCCGGCTGCTGGAGCGGGAGCGTTTCGACCACATCCTCTTCACCGGCGGGGAGCGGGTGGGACGGCTGGTGATGGCGGCCGCCGCCCGCCATCTCACCCCCGTGACGCTGGAGCTGGGGGGCCGGAACCCGGCGATCGTGCTGGCGGATGCGGATCCGACCATCACCGCCCGGCGGCTGCTGTGGGGGCGCTGCCTCAACGCCGGCCAGACCTGTCTGGCCCCCAACCATGTGCTGGTCGCGGCCGGGTTGCGGGAGGCCCTGGTGGCCGCGTTCCGGGAACAGAGCCGGGCCCTGTACGGCCAGGATCCCCTGGCCAGCCCCGATCTGGGGCAACTGGTCGGGGCGGCGCGCTTCGCGCGGCTCCAGGGTCTGCTGGCCCAGGCGCGGGAGAAGGGCCAGGTGCTGCTGGGCGGTCGCTGGGACGAAGCCGGGCGGCGGATTGAGCCCACGGTGGTGGCGATCGACGATCCCGACGACGATCCGCTGCTGCGGGAGGAGCTGTTCGCCCCGATCCTGCCCCTGCTGGCGGTGGCGGACCTGGAGGAGGCCCTGACGCTGGTGCGCCGGGACCCGAAACCCCTGGCCCTCTATCTGTTCGGCGGCGGCGCATCCGAGCGGGAACGGGCGCTGGCGGGCAGCGGTTCGGGCAGCCTGGTGGTCAACGACACGGTGATCCAGGGGGGCATGGCCGCCCTGCCCTTCGGCGGTATCGGCGCCAGCGGCATGGGGGCCTACCACGGGGAAGCCGGCTTCCTCACGTTCTCCCACCAGCGCAGCGTGATCTGCCGGCCGCTGCGACCCGATCCCCCGATCCGCTTCCCCCCCTACGCCGGCAGGCTGGGCCTGGTCCGTCGTCTGATGGGCTGAGGGGGGCTGGGCGGGCCTGGACGCGGACCTTAACGTGCCAGCAGCTATCCCTAGTGCCCATGCGCCGCCCCCTCATCGCCCTGGCTCTAGCCATGGTGTTGCCGCTGCCGGCTCTGGCTGCCCAGGTGACCGTCAAGCCCGGTGAGACCCTCTCCGACATCGCCGCCCGCCACCGGGTGAGCGTGTCCACCCTGATGAAGATCAACGGGATCAGCGATCCCGACCTGGTCGAAGCGGGCCGGACCCTGACGCTGCCCGGGGGTGCGGCGAGACCCCGGGCGTCCGGCGGCAGCCTCACCGTGGCCCCAGGGGAAACCCTCTCCGAGATCGCCGAGCGGCACGGCATCACCGTCAGCCGGCTGATGCAGCTCAACGGCCTCAGCAAGGCGGACCACATCGAGGCCGGCCAGAAGCTGGTGGTGCCCTCCTCCCCCCGCAGCGCCGCCCCGGTCGCCAGGGTCAACCGCAAGGCCAACGAGCACGTGGTCCGCAGCGGCGAAAGCCTCTCCCAGATCGCCGACGCCTATGGCGTTCCAATGAAGCAGCTGATCGCCCTCAACCGCATCAGCGACCCCGACCTGGTGGAATCCGGCACCCGGCTGCGGCTGAAGCCGGCCAGCACCCCCGCCCCCCGGCCGGCCGCCCGACCCGCGGCGGCGGCGAAGCCGGCGCCCAAGCCGGCCGCCACGGCGAGCAGGCCCGCACCGGCACCCGCGGCCCGACCCCAGCCGGCCGCGACGGCGGCCAAACCTGCGCCGGCCCCGGCACAGACGCCGGCCGCCAGCCGCCCAGCCCCCAGCGTCGCCCGGGCCACCCCCGCAGCGACGCCCCGCCCGCAGCCGGCCACGGTGGCCGCCGCCCCCCGGCCCGCCAGCACGGCCACGGCGAGCCCCGGCAAGCCGGACTGGCGCAATTACGGCCCCCTGCAGGTGGACTGGGCCAACTGGCAGCCCATGGGCGGCAGCATGGTGGCCCCCACCCTCAATTCCCAGGGGGAATCCCTCTACCTGGCCGTCAACTGCAGCGCCCGCAAGCTCAACGCCACCAGCCAGGCCGGCCAGTGGAAGAGCTGGGACGACCCCCAAGCCGATTTCGAGCAGCAGCTGGTCTCCGACCTCTGCAAGGCCCGCGGCAGCTGAGGCCCACGGAGGCCGTTCAGGCCGACCAGCGCAGGGGCCAGGGATCCCGCAGATAGCTCCGGCCCACGGGGCGCAGGTACAGGCGCTGGGCCCCGTCATCGCTCTCGCTGATCAGTTCTTCCTGCACCAGCCGGCGGGCGAGCCAGGCCCAGGAGGGCTCGGCCTCTCCGTGGGCACCGGCCAGGTCCTCCGCCAGGCTGCGCAGATCGCGGCCGCTGCGGTCCTCCAGGGCGGAGAGCAGCACGGCCGCCTGCGGTGCCCAGTCGTTGCGGGACGGTGCCGAGAGGCAGTTGTCGCAGCGGCCGCAGGGCGGGGAGATCTCCCCCACCGCCAGGAGCAGGGCCTGCTCCCGGCAGCCCTCCCCTTCGGCCACCGCCTCGATGCGCCGCAGCTGCTGCTGGGCCAGCTCGAGCCGGTGGCGCTCCAGCAGCCGCTGGTCGGGGGGCAGCTGCTGGCCGGCGGAGCGCATGGCCCAGCCCAGGCTGGTGCGGTCGGCCGGATCGAAGAGCACCAGGCAACGGGCGGGCAGCCCGTCGCGGCCGGCCCGGCCGGATTCCTGCAGGTAGCCCTCGGCGCTGGCCGGCAGGTCGAGGTGCAGCACCAGCCCCACGTCGGGCCGATCCACTCCCATGCCGAAGGCGACGGTGGCCACCAGCACCGGCGTGGGATGCTCCTGGAAATGGCGCAGGGCCAGCTGGCGGCTCTCGGGGTCCATGCCGGCGTGGTAGGCGATCGCCTCCACACCCGCCGCCGTCAGCCGCGCGGCCCACTGCTCCACCGAGCGTCGTGTGCGGGCGTAGATGAGCACCGCCCCGCGGGACTCGCCGATCGCCGCGACCACCTCCGTCAGGGGATCGGCGGGGCGTCGCCGCATGGTGTAGGCGAGGTTGCCGCGGCGGGCTGATCGCACCTGGACCAGGGGGCGCCGCAGCTGCAGCAGGCGGATGATGTCGGCCCGCACCTGGGGGGCGGCGGTGGCACTGAGGGCCACCAGCGGCACCCCCGGACAGAGGGACCGCAGCTGGCCCAGGCGCCGGTAGTCGGGGCGGAAGTCGTGGCCCCAGGCGCTGATGCAATGGGCCTCATCCACCGCCAGGGCCACCAGCCGGCCGGTCTCGAGGGCCTCGTCAAGCAGCTGGCGGGTGGCCTCCGCCTGGGCTCGCTCCGGGGCCAGGTAAAGCAGGCGCAGCCGGTTCGCCGCCAGGCGCTGCTGCAGCTGGCGCCTCTGTCCCGGATCCAGCCCCCGGTGCAGACAGGCCGCCGGGATGCCGCGGGCCTGCAGCTGGCTCACCTGGTCCTGCATCAGGGCCACCAGGGGCGAGATCACCACCACCAAGCCGTCCCGCACCAGGGCGGGGAGCTGGAAGCAGAGCGACTTGCCGGCACCGGTGGGCAGCACCGCCAGGCAGTCACGGCCGGCCAGCAGGGCCTCCACCACCGGGCGCTGACCGGGCCGGAAACTCTCCCAGCCGAAATGGCGCTGCAGGCTCTCGGTGAGGGGATCGGCCCCCAAGCTCACTCCACCCCTGGTACCTGCAGACCCTAGCTCCCACCAGATGTGGGGGGCGCCTCGTCAGTGCAGCGGGGGCGGCTCCAGCTGGTCGGGGGACTCCTCCACCAGCTGCAGGCGCACCCGTTTGCCTCCGGCCAGTTCCCCCAGGGACACCCGCATGGTGGTGCCACTCAGGCTCTGCAGCACGGTGAGCAGCTCCCGCAGGTGGGGCGTGCTGCTGCCGCTCTCCACCCAGAGGCGTTCCTGCAGGCCCCCCAGCCGGCGCCAGCTGGTGTGCAGCTTGAGCACGGCGCTCTCCAGGGCCTGGGCCTGGCCGACCGCATCGGCCAGGAGGCCCAGGGCATCAAGGCGCTGGGCCTCCTGCAGGGCCTTCTCCAGGTCGAGGTTCCCCTGCTGGAAGGCTCGCACCGCCAGGCCCGCCTCGGCCGCCTTGCTGAGCCACCGGGCCGTGAGGGTCACATCCTTGACCCGCTCCAGCTCCGGTTCGTCCCGCAGCACGCGTCGCAGGTCGTCCTGCTGCTCCTCGGGCAGCTTGGCCAGTTCCCGCACCAGGGGAGCCACGGCCCGGGGGGGCAGCAGGTTGTCGGCGGTGCGCTGGCGGATCTCCTCCGGCAGCAGGGGGCTGGTGGCGGCGGTGAACTCATCGGTGAGCCGGCGCACCTGCTTGCGGGTGATCTGTTGGCCCTCGTTGGCCGCTTCGCTGATCATCAGCTGGACCTCCGGGTCCGCCTGGGCCGTCTCCAGGAAGGCCCGCTTGGAGAAGTTGTTGACGCTGGCCTCCTCCAGCAGGCCTTCGCCCACCAGGCCATCGGCCGACTCCGCCAGCTGGATCAGGGTATAGGCCCGTGTCTTGCTGATCTCCCGCTCCCGCAGCCACTGCAGGAAGCCGGTGCCGCGCCCCTCGCCGCCCCGGCGTTCCCGGTCCCGCACCGAACGCAGGATCCGCCCCCGCCAGATTTCGGTCTGCAGATCGAAACGATCGCAGACGGCCCAGGCCTCCTCCAGGCGGGCCAGAAACTCCATCGTGCTGAGGGTGTCGCTCTCCGGATCGGGCAGATCCAGACGCAGCTGGGGGGCCTCGGGCAGGGCCATGGACGGGACCATCGGCGGGGCCGGCGGTGGGTGCGGGGATGCTGCCACGGGGCCGGCAACGAACCGTGACATCGCCCGGGCAAGGGCCCCTGATCGCCGGTAGTGTCGCTGCGCAGACCACCCGACCTTCCAGCCCAGCGATGGCCATCTCCCGCGGCGACAAAGTACGGATCAAGCGTCCCGAGTCCTACTGGTTCAACGAAGTGGGCACGGTGGCCTCGATTGACACCTCCGGCATCCGCTACCCGGTCGTGGTTCGCTTCGAAAAGGTGAACTACAACGGCTACAGCGGTTCCGACGGCGGCATCAACACCAACAACTTCGCCGAGAGCGAACTGGTCAAAGCCTGAGCTTCGAGCCAGGCCCTGCTCGCCCAGCCCTACGATCCCGGGCATGCCCGAGCTCCCGGAGGTCGAAACCGTACGCCGGGGGCTTGAGCATCAGACCTCCGGTCTCGTCATCGACCGCGTCGAGGTGCTCCGCACCCGCGCCATCGCCAGCCCCGAAGACCCTGCCGATTTCTGCCGGGCCCTTCGGGGCCTTCGCGTGGGCCGGTGGCACCGCCGCGGCAAGTACCTCCTGGCCGATCTCGAAGGACCTGACGGCTGCCCTGCGGGTCGCTGGGGCGTGCACCTGCGCATGACCGGCCAGTTTCTCTGGCTGGCCGAGGACCGTCCCCCCTGCCCCCACACCCGGGTGCGGGTCTGGAGCGGGGCCGGAGAGGAACTGCGCTTCGTTGACACCCGCAGCTTCGGCCAGATGTGGTGGGTGCCCCCCGGGGTCGCCGACGAGGAGGTGATGGGCGGCCTGCGGCGTCTGGGGCCCGAGCCCTTCGCGGCGGAGTTCAGCGGCGCCTACCTGCGGCGGCGGCTCAAGGGCTCACGCCGGCCGATCAAGAATGCCCTGCTCGATCAATCGCTGGTGGCGGGGGTGGGCAACATCTACGCCGACGAATCTCTGTTCGCGGCCGGGATCCTGCCCCAGACCCCCAGCGGCCGGCTGCCACTGGGCCGTCTGGAGCGGCTGCGGCTGGCCCTGGTGGAGGTGCTGGAGACCAGCATCGGCGCCGGTGGCACCACCTTCAGTGATTTCCGTGATCTGCAGGGCACCAACGGCAACTACGGCGGCCAGGCCTGGGTGTATCGCCGCGGCGGATCCCCCTGCCGCCGTTGCGGGACGGTGATCCAGCGCGAGAAGCTGGGGGGGCGCAGCAGTCACTGGTGCCCCAGCTGCCAGAGCTGACCAGGGGGCCGACCCCGCCGCCCCTTTCGGTCGCAAGCCTTTCCCCTCGTTGCCAGATACCGCGTGACCAGCGCCCTCGCCGTCCAACTCAGCCAGACCATGACGGCCATCCATGCCCGCGGCTGGTGCGACGGCACCGGCGGCAACTTCAGCTGCGTTCTCTCGCGTGACCCGCTGGTTCTGCTGATGGCCCCCAGCGGCGTCGACAAGGGCACGGTCGCGCCGGAGTCCCTGATCCAGGTGGACGCCAACGCTCAGGTCGTGGCGGGGGAGGGTCGGGCCAGTGCCGAGACCCTGCTGCACCTGGAGATCGTGGCGCGCACCGGCGCCGGCGCCGTGCTGCACACCCACTCCCACGCCGCCACGCTGCTGTCCGACTGGTGTCTGTCGGAGGGGAGGGACGCGGGGGCCCTGCCGCTGCAGGGTCTGGAAATGCTCAAGGGCCTGGCGGGCATCGACAGCCATCGCCGCCGGGTGCTGCTGCCGGTGCTGGCCAACGACCAGGACCTGGCCCAGCTCAGTGCCACCGCCGGCCCGTTGCTGGCAGACGCGCCCCACGGCCTGCTGATCGGCGGCCATGGTCTCTACGCCTGGGGGGGCGACCTCACCGAAGCCCGGCGACACCTGGACATCCTCGAGTGGCTGCTGGAGCAGCGCTGGCGACGCCTGCTGCTCGAGGCCCTGGGCCAGCTGCCGGCCAGACCCGGCGGCATTCGAGCCGTGCTGCTTGACATCGAAGGGACCACCTGCCCGGTGCCCTTCGTGAGTCAGGTGCTCTTTCCCTACGCCCGTGAACGGCTGGATGGCTTTCTGCGGGAGGAGGCCGACAAGCCGGCCCTGGCTCCACTGATCAAGGCGATCGACGCGGCCATGGCAGCCGCTGGAGACGGCAGCAGTGAAGGCGCTACGGCCACCCCCGATGATGCGGGGAACGGCGGCAGCTCCGGCAACTCAGATCTCCATCACAGGAGGGTTCGGTTCCTTCAGGGCCTGATCGATGAGGACCGCAAGCTGCCGGCCCTGAAGGAGCTGCAGGGTCTGATCTGGGACCGGGGATATGCAGGCGGCGAACTGCGCTGCCCCCTGTTCGAGGATGTGGCCCCGGCACTGCGGGCCTGGCGAGCGGCTGGGCTGGAGCTGGCCGTCTACTCCTCGGGATCGGTGAAGGCCCAGCAGCTCCTGTACCGCCACAGCAACGCCGGTGACCTGAGCCCCCTGTTCAGCCACTGGTTCGACACGAGCACCGGTGCCAAGGGCGAGGCCGCCAGCTACCGGGCCATCGCTGCCGCGATGGATCTCGAGCCCGGGGCGATTCTCTTTGTGAGTGATGTCAGGGCCGAGCTGGAAGCCGCCCGGACCGCCGGGATGGCGACACGCTTCAGCCTGCGCCAGGACAACCCGGAGCAGGAGGCAGGGCCCTTCGAGGCGATCACCAGCCTGGCTCAGATCGACATCTGAATCCCGCATCCTGGCCTGCCCAGCGCTGTGCCTGTTCAAGAGCCTGGCCTGGCCGTTGCCGCCGGCCCTCTCAGCCGCCCGCTGCCCTGGACTGTCCGATGTGGTGGCCAACAGAAAAGCCACCCTCCTCGGGTGGCTTTTCCTCATCGCCCCCTCGCAGGGGCAGAA
>PVWP01000016.1 GCA_003003925.1 Aphanothece cf. minutissima CCALA 015 | reverse complement strand
AGCAGGTCCTTGCCGGTGAAGCTGGTGTCGAAGTTGAGCTGGATGTCGTAGTTGAACGCCGTGGCGCCCTGGGTCTGACGGGCCTGGTTCTGCCAGGTGTTGGGGACGACCGGGCCGAGGGGACCGAAGGGACCGGTCACGAAGGCGGGCACGCCGGTGAGCAGGGAAGCGGCGGGGCTCACCTGGGCGTTACCGCCGTAGCTGTTGGCCCCCATGATGAAGGTGGCCTTACCGGTCAGCTTGGTGGTGGTGGAGAACTGGGTGGCTTCGAGCTCGCCCACCTTGGCCTCCAGGCCATCCACACGGCCGCGCAGCACGGCGAGTTCCTTCTCGAACTCGGCCATCAGGCGCTTGAGCTCGTCGGTCACCTCGGTGATCCGGTCGAGGCAGGCGTTCAGCAGGGCCGCCGCTTCGTAGCGGGTCATGGCCTGGCCGCCCTTGTAGGTGCCGTTCGGGTAGCCGGCGACGCAGCCGTAGCGCTCGATCAGGTTCGAGAGCGCCTGGTAGGCCCAGTCGGTGGGCTTGACGTCGGAGAACTGGTTGATGCTGGTGACTTGCTCCTCGGAGGCGTACTTGTTGACGCCGTCGATGTTGAGCTCAGCCGCCTGGACCGCCACGGGGGCGAGCAGGCCGAGAGCTGCAGGAGCAACCAGCAGTTGCTGGAAGAGTTTCATGGGTTCCTCACACGGAAGCGGCGCAATGCGCCAAACGAAGGATCCCGCACGGGACCAGGACCATCCAGTCACCATGTGCCAGAAAGCACAACGTCCGGTACCCGGGGGTGCTGCCAGAGTGCCGCCCATGAAGGCCCTGTGGGCGTCGCTGCCCTTTCTGCCCCTGTTGCTGACGGCGGCGCCGCGCAGCTTCCTGGCCCACGACGAGGGCTACTACGCCCTGCAGGCCCGCTGGATCGCCCAGAGCGGCCAGTGGCTGGGCCCTCCCTGGTGGGACCAGGTGGTGTTCGATCGCAGCATCGGCCTGCCCTGGCTGATCGCCGCGGCCGGCCGGCTGCCGGGGGTGGGGTCCTGGTCGGCCCATCTGCCGTCCCTGGTCGCCGCCGTGGCCTGCCTGCTGCTCACGGCCGACCTGGCCCGACGGCTGCTGGACGGGGACGGCGCCGGCTGGCTGGCCGCGGCCGTGCTGGCCCTCACCCCCCTCTGGCTCGACTACGCCCATCTGGCCAGCCAGGACATGCCGCTGCTGGCCCTGGAACTGCTGGGCATCGTGGCCCTGCTGCGGGCCGGCGAAGCGCCGCAGAAGCCCTGGTCCTTCCTGGCCGGTGCCTGGATCGGCCCGGCCTTCCTGACCAAGGGCTTCATGGTGGCCCTGCCCGTGCTGGCCCTGCTGCCCTTCCTGCTGCTGGAGCGCCGGGCCCTGCTGCGGCGGCCGGCCTTCTGGCTCGGCCTCGTCCTGGGATGGCTGCCGGTGGCGCTGTGGCTGGGCCTGAGCCTCCGGGTGCTGGGCCTGCCGGTGGTGGCGGGCCTGTGGCAGAAGCTGCTCTACCTCTCCGAAAGCGACGTCTACAGCGCCGGCCCCCTCTATTACCTCTGGAACCTGCCGGCCAACACCTTCCCCTGGATCCTGCTGGCCCTGGCGGGCTGGTGGGGCTGGCTGGCCGGGCCCCTGGAGCGGCCCCGGCGCCTGCTCCTGCTGCTCTACCCGCTGCTCATGCTGCTGCTGCTCAGCGCCTTCCGCACCAAGACCCCCTACTACGGCCTCCAGCTCACCCCGTTCATCGCCCTGGCGGCCACGGCCGGCCTGCGCTCCTGGGGCGCCGGCGCCGGTCGCTGGGCCCGGGGGGCGACCCTCGGCTTCGGGGGGGTGGGACTGGTGCTGGTCCTGGCGTCGCTGGCGGTGCTCTGGCCCGGAACCCCGGCCGGCCGCCTGGTGGCCAACGCGGTGGCAGACCTGCCCCCGTCTCCCCAGCTGTTCGCCGTGGCGGCGGGGTGCCTTGGCCTGGCCTGGGCCCTGGTGCCCTGGTGCCGCCCCGGCTCCCGCCGGCTGGGAGCCCTGCTGATCGGCCCCTGGCTGGCCCTGGCCCTGCTGGTGCAGGCCGGCCTGTTCACCGATCGCAGCCCCCGGCAACGGCAGGCCCTGGAGCGCCCTGAGGCCAGGGCGGCCCTGGCGGCCGGGCCGATCGCGGCGGTGGCCGGTGTCCCCCTCAGCGGCGAGGAGCATGCCGGGCTGATCCTGGTGGCCCTGGCCAGCCCCCGGCTCACGGCCCGCATCGGTCCGGCGGAGCGGGTGCTCCCCGGGGAGCGGGTGTGGATCCGACGCCGGGAGCTGCCGTCGGGATGGCCCGTGCGGCTGCAGGCCCCGGAGCTGGAGCCCTGGGTGCTGGCCCAGGCTCCGGGGGCGGCCCGATGAGACGGGCACGGGGCCGGGACGGGTGGATCCTGCTGGGGCTGTGGCTGGCGGGGGTGGTGCTGGATGTGCTCTGGCTGCAGCGCCACGCCCAGCCGCCGGCCTGGGACCAGGGGGAACACCTGAGCCGGGCCCTGGGGGTCTGGCAGGTGCTCGGGGATGCGGCGCCCTTCGATCCGCTCTGGTGGCAACGGCTCTGGGCCGAGACCCCCACCTACCGGGGGCCGTTCACCTATCTGGTGACGGCACCGGTCTTCAGCCTGCTGGGGCCGGGGTATGGCAGCGCCATCCTCTCCAACAGCCTCTTCCAGGCCCTGCTCCTGGGCAGCCTTTACGGCCTGGGCCGCCTGGCCCACGGTCGGGCCGCCGGCCTCTGGGCCGCCTTCCTGTGCGCCGTCGCACCGGCCCTGCTGAACCAGCGCAGCGATTACCTGATCGATTTCAGCCTCACGGCCGTGCTCACGGCCACCTGGTGGCTGCTGACGGTGCGGGTGCTGGGCCGCCCGCGGCAGCCCTGGCTCTGGAGCCTGGGGGGCGGGCTGGGGCTCGGGGCGGTCTTTCTGACCCGCCCCACCGGCCTGGTGATGCTCTGGCTGCCCCTGCTGGGCCTGGCCTGGCGGGCCATCGCGCCCCTGCTGCGGCGGGGCCGGCCGGGCCCCCGGGCCCGTTTCGGGCGGCTGGCCGAGGCACTGCTGGCGGCGGCGGCGGCGACGGCCGTGGCCTGGCCCTGGTGGAGCCAGAACTGGCTGACGATCCTCTCCACGGTCAACAAGGCCCGCCAGTGGGGCGTCCTGTATCAGGACGGTCTGGAGGCGAACACCCTGGCGGGCTGGCTGTTCTACCCCCGCCTGCTGCCCACCATGGCCGGGGCCGGCCTGGTGGCGGTGGTGGTGGCGGGAGGGGCGCTCAGCCGCTGGCAGCGACGCGGCACCCCTGCGGCCGTCCTGCCCTGGCGGCGACTCGCCTGGTGGCTGAGCTTTCCGCTCGGTGCCCTGCTGCTGGCCACCCTGATGAGCACCAAGGACTTCCGCTTCGTCCTGCCCCTGGTTCCCCAGCTGTGCCTTGGCCTGGGGATCGTGCTGGCCTCGGCCGCCGGCCGCTGGACGCCCGTCTGGAGGCTGGCGGTGGTGGGAATCGGGATCTGGGGGGCGCTGGCCAGCCAGTTCGCCCTGGCGGCCAATCCGACCGCCTTTCCGCCGCGGCCGCCCGTCGCCGGCCCCCCCTGGCCCCTGGAGGCGATCGTGGCCACGATCCGCCAGCGCAGTCCCCACCAGCTCTCCACCCTGGCGGTGCTGCCCGACAGCCAGGGGCTGAACGCCTTCAACCTGGACGCCGAAGGGCGCCGCCAGACGTTCCGCGTCGCCGCCCGCCAGACCGTGGCCCACGTCGACCAGCTGGACGGCGACCTGGCCGGCTTCGACTGGTTCCTGCTCAAGGGGGGCGACCAGGGGGTGATGAGCGACGAGCGCCAGGCCGCCCTCGACGGCCTGGTGCGGCGATCACCCGCCTTCCAGGCCGTCGGGAGCTGGCCCCTGCCGGATGGCAGCAGGGCCGAGCTCTTCGGGCGCCGGGACCTGGGCCTGGAGGTGGTCCCGGTGGCGTGCGGGCCGAGGGGGGACCTGGCCCTGAGCCTGGCCGTCGAACCGCCGCCCCCCCTGCGGCCGGGCAGCAGGGCGGTGCTGGTGAGCCGGCTGCGGGGGCCGGCAGCCGAGATGCGGGACGGCCTGCTGCTGCTCGACTGGCTGCCCCAGCCGTCGGCCGCCTCCGGCCCGCTTGCCACCGGGACGGGCCCCGCCTGGCGCCATGACCGCGGCATCGGCCAGGGCATGGTGCGCGCTGAGCCCGGCGGATGCCTGGAGGTGCGCGAACGGCTGGCCCTGGTGGTGCCGGGCGCGCTGCCCGACGGGTCCTACCGGCTGCGGGCCCGGGCCCTCGACCGCCAGGGGCGGCCGCTGGCCCTGCGCAGCGCCCCCCTGACCCTGACGGTGGCCGGCGGGGGCGCCTCCCAGCCCATGGACGCCGGAGCGCCCCCCAACCGGATCGACCAGCTGGTCGCACTCGGCCGGCTGCTGCGGGCCGGCGATCTGGACCGGCTGTTCCGGCAGGTGGGGCAGATCAACCAGAGGGACCCCCAGCAGGTCTATCTCTCCCAGGGGGAGCGGCTGCTGCGGGCCAGGCTGCAGGAGACTGACGCCGACCCCGGGGAAGCCGGTCTGGAGGACCTCTATGGTCTGGCCCTGGCCCAGGCGCTGCAGCGGCACGCCGATGGGGCCGTCGACACGCTGCAGCGCATCGTGTCCCTCGAACCCACCAATCCCCATGCCCTGATGGCCCTCGGCTTCGTGCAGCTCTACCGCTTCCACCCAGGCCAGGCCCAGGTGGCCCTCGATGCCGCCGCCCGCCTCGACCCCGGCAACCGCACCCTGCGGACGCTGCGGGCCGTGGCCCGCGGCCTGCGGCTCGATGTGGCGGGCACCCTGGCCCTGCTGCGATGAACGGCACGCTCCAGCCGGAGGGACTGCAGCGGTTCCACCGCCGCAACCGCGCCTATTACGAGGACCTGAACCGGCTGCACCAGCTGCTGGTCGCCCCGGGGCTGCGGGTGCTCGAGATCGGCTGCGGCCTGGGCGATCTGCTGGCGGCCACCCACCCGGGCCACGGGGTGGGCATCGAGCGCGACCCCGCCATCGCCGCCGCCGCCCGGGCGGCCCACCCCAACCTGCGGATCGTCTGCGCCGAAGCGGCGACCATCGACCCGGAGGCGATCGGGGAGAGCGCCCCCTTCGATGTGATCCTGCTGGCCAACACCCTCAACACCCTCGAGGACGTGCAGGGGGTGCTGGAGCAGCTGGCTGCGTTCTGCCATGACCGCACCCGGCTGGTGGTGAGTTTCCACAACTGGCTGTGGCAGCCCCTGCTCAAGGCGGCGGAAGGGCTGCGCCTGCGTCAGCCCCAGCCCCCCGAGAGCTGGCTCACCCCCCGCGACGTCCAGAATCTGCTCGACCTGGCCGGCTGGGAGGTGCTCAAGCAGGGGCACCGCTGCCTGCTGCCCCGCCGGATCCCCCTGCTCGCCCCTCTGGCCAACCGCTGGCTGAGCCAGCTGCCCGTGCTGGAGCAGTTCGGGCTGACCCACTGGCTGGTGGCCCGGCCCGCCACCCCGGCCCAGCGCCGCCCCAGCGTCAGCGTGGTGATCCCGGCCCGCAACGAAGCCGGCAACATCGCCGCCGCCATCGAGCGCATGCCCCTGCTGGGGTCAGCCACCGAGGTGCTGTTCGTGGAAGGCCACTCCTCCGATGCCACCTGGGCGGAGATCGAGCGGGTCTGCGGCTCCTACAGCGGGCCGCTGCAGCTGCGGGCCCTGCGCCAGAGCGGCCGCGGCAAGGCCGACGCCGTCTGGCTGGGCTTCGACCAGGCCGAGGGGGAGGTGCTGATGATCCTCGACGCCGACCTCACCGTGCGTCCCGAGGATCTGCCCCGGTTCTACAAGGCCCTCGCCGAGGGCCGGGGGGAGTTCGTCAACGGCTGCCGGCTGGTGTACCCCCGCAGCAGCGCCGCCATGCCGCCGCTGAACACCGCCGCCAACCGCTTCTTCGCGGCCGCCTTCTCCTGGCTGCTGCGCCAGCGGCTCAAGGACACCCTCTGCGGCACCAAGGTGATCTGGAAGGCCGACTACGAGCGCCTCAAGGCCGGGCGGGCCTACTTCGGCGACTTCGACCCCTTCGGCGACTTCGATCTGCTGTTCGGCGCGGCCAAGCTGAACCTCAAGATCGTCGAGGTGCCGGTGCGCTATCAGGAGCGCAGCTACGGCAGCTCCAACATCGCCCATGTGAAGGAGGGACTGATCCTGGCAAGGATGTGTCTGTATGCGGCCCAGAAGCTGCGCTTCACCCCGTGAGCCTGTGGCTGTCCGTCCCGGTTCCGCCCCGCCGGCGGCGACGCCGCCGATGAGGAAGCGCTGGTTCCTGGGGTTGGTGGTGACCCTGGCGCTCTACCTGGGGCTCAGCATCTGGTTCGGTTTCGCCGATGTGGTGCGCTCCCTGGGGGCGCTGCCCTGGTGGTGCTGGCTGCTGGTGCCGGCCCTGGTGGCCACGGGCTATCTGCTGCTGTTCCAGCGCTGGCAGTTCTACCTCCGCCAGCTGGGACACCCCCTGGCCTGGCGGCCCAGCAGCCGGATCTACGTCGCCGGCCTGGCCCTGGTCGCCGCCCCCGGCCGCAGCGGCGAGGCCCTGCGGGGGCTGTGGCTGCAGCGCCGCCACGGCATCCCGATGCAGGTCGGCGTGGGGGTGACCCTGGCGGAGCGGGTGGCCGACCTGGCCGGAGCCCTGCTGGTGCTGGCCTGGGGGCTCGGGGGGCGGATCCTGCCGGCCCTGGCGGCGGGCGGGGCGACCCTGGCCCTCGGCGCCTGGCTGCTCACCCATCCGGCCGCCCTGCGGCGCCTGGAGGCCTTCCTCGACCGGCTGCCGGCCCACCGGCGCTGGCACGGACTGACCCGGCTGCTGCGGGAGGCCCTCGGGGCGATGGGCCGGCTGCGGCGGTTGCTGCGCCCCTGGCCCCTGCTGGTGGGCACCGCCCTGGCGGCCCTGGTGTGGCTGATCGAGGCGTCGGCGCTGATGGGCCTGCTGCAGTTGCAGGGGGATCCCCTGGCCCTCACCCAGGCCGCCGTGATCCGCACCGCCATGGCCCTGGGCGGGGTCCTCTCCTTCCTGCCGGCGGGGGTCGGCACCGCGGAGGCCACGGCCATCGGCCTGGCGGTGGCCTTCGGCGTCGACCGGCCGACGGCGCTGGCGGTCACCCTGGTGCTGCGGGTGTGCACCGTGCTGCTGCCCACTGCGGTGGGTCTGGTGGTGCTGGGCCGCCATCGGGACGGTGGCGAGGCGATGGCGGCGTGAGCGACACCCCCCTCTCCCCCGGGGCCGGCTACCGGGCCGAGATCGACGGCCTGCGGGCCCTGGCCGTGGTGGCCGTGATCCTCAACCACATCGACGACCGGCTGCTGCCCAGCGGCTACCTGGGGGTGGACATCTTCTTCGTGATCTCCGGCTTCGTGATCACCGCCTCCCTGACCCGCCGTCCGGCCCGTTCCCTGGGGGATCTGCTGCTCGGCTTCTACAGCCGGCGCCTGAAGCGGCTGGTGCCGGCCCTGCTGGTCTTCGTGGTGGTGGTGGGGATCCTCTCCTGCCTGGTGATCCCCCGCCCCCACACGGCCCTGCGCACGGGGATCAGTGCCCTGTTCGGCTTCTCCAACATCTACCTGCACGGGCAGGCCACCGACTACTTCGGCACCGCCACCAAACTCAACCCCTTCACCCACACCTGGTCGCTGGGGGTGGAGGAGCAGGTCTACCTGCTGCTGCCGCTGGTGGCCTGGCTGACGGGCTTCGCCCGCCCGGGAGCCGGAGGCCACAGGGCCCTCTTCGGCGTGATGGGCGTGGCCTCGCTGGCGTCCCTGATCGCCTTCGTCCAGCTCTATCCCACCCAGCAGGCCGCCGCCTACTTCCTGATGCCGCCGCGCCTGTGGGAGATGGGGGCAGGCTGCCTGCTGTTCTGCCTCGGCGGCGTCTGGCCGGCCGCCGCCAGGGGCCTGGGCCGCCTGCCACCGCTGCCGGCCGTCCTGGGCCTGGTGGGGGTGATGCTGCTGCCGCTGGCCTGGGCGGTTCCGGCCACGGTGGCCGCCGTGCTCCTGACCACGCTGCTGATCGCCAGCCTGCGGCAGGGGACCGCCGCGTACCGGCTGTTCAGCCTGCCGGCCCTGGTGCAGGTGGGGCTGATCTCCTACTCCCTCTACCTCTGGCACTGGGGGGTGCTCTCCCTGAGCCGCTGGACAATCGGCCTGCACTGGTGGTCGCTGCCGTTCCAGATCGGCCTGATGGTGCTCCTGTCGCTGGTCTCCTACCGCTGGGTGGAAAGGCCCCTGAGACAGGCCAGCTGGGCGCCGCGGCGGGACCGGACGATCGCCATCGGGGTGGGCGGCCTGGCCGCCGGGGCGGGGCTGCTGATCGGTGCCGACAACCTGCCCCCGTTCAGCCTCTACGCCGGCCGCAACCCGATCCCTGCGGGCATGGGGGTGGAATCGCTTGTCGATCCCTATCGAGTGCCGGATGCCGCCGGCACCTGGCAGGGATCCCCCTGCGTGCTGGCCAACGACGGCGAAGCGGACAAGACCATCACCATCGAGGACTGCACCCTCGGGGACTTCGCCACGGCCCGCCACCGGGTGCTGGTGGTGGGCAATTCCTTCTCGGCCTCCTTCGCCGGCGCCTTCGACGAGCTGGTGGCCCGGGACGGGTACGCGGTGACGATCACCTCGGCCTGGGCCGCCTCCCCGGTGGGCAACTTCGCCGCCCTCGGCGGGGGCGGCCCGTTCGCCGCCACCAACCGCGCCTACTGGAACCGGGTGGTGCCGGGGCTGGTGGCGCAGCTGCGGCCCGGCGACTGGGTGTTCCTGGTCAACGACATGGTGATGTTCTCGCCCCCCAGCCAGGGGCCGGGCAGCCGGCTGATCCTGCAGACCCTGAGGGTGGGCCTCAGCGACTTCTCCGCCAGCCTGGCGCGGCGCGGCGTGCGCCTGGCGGTGCTCAACGGCCTGCCCTTCGCCCGGGAGGCCAACTGCCACCCCGCCAGTGCCGTGCCCCAGTGGTTCTCCCCCTTCGGCGGCCCCTGCCTGATGCCGGACCGGGCGGAATCCCTGCGGCGACGCCAACCGCTCGACGAGGTGCTGGGGGATCTGCAGGCCCAGGGCAAGCTGCAGGTGGTGGACCTGTTCGATCTGTTCTGCCCCGAGGGGGACTGCACCTATCGGGCCCGGGGTGGCGAGATCCTGTACCGGGACGAGCATTCCCATCCCTCGAAGCAGGCCGTCCAGCTCGCCGCGCCGCTGATCCGGAAGGTGCTCATGACTCCGGGGACAGGGGCGGAGGGGAGCTGAGGCCCGGGTCAACATGAACGATGCCCCCGAGTCCGTGGGGTACCAGGACGACCTGGGCCACGGGCTCGGGGGCTCTCGCCGGGTCCGCTCTGGCGCGGAACCGATGGATCAGGAGTCAGCGGCCGTGATCAGCCGGCATTCTCCGCGATCAGCAGACCCTGGATGGGACAACTTGGGGTCATGGACACCTCCTCCTGTGGGTTGGATGCCAGCCGGCGACGCCTGCGGCAAGGACGGAAGACGGCCGAAGTCGGACAGGCACCGGCATGGGCAAGGCTCCGGGGGACCACTGGCCGCCGCCGTGGCGGCGGCGACCGGTGGGACCGGGCCAAACATTGCGGCGCTCTCCGATCAGGCGTTTCCGTCGATCACCACGTCACTGCTGACGGAACGACGCCATCGTAGCCAGCTTTTGCAGCCTCAGGCGGGCGGCGATCACCGGGGGGCCATGAAAAAGCCCCCATGGAGGGGGCTCGAGATCCATGGAAAAGGAATCAGAGAGCGTTGCCGCGGGGCAGAACCTCTTCAGGGAAGATGAAGTTTTCGTGCGGCTGGTCGGCAGGCGCCATCCAGGCACGCAGACCTTC
>PVWP01000015.1 GCA_003003925.1 Aphanothece cf. minutissima CCALA 015 | reverse complement strand
TGGAAGAGCGGCGGCTTCAGCATCAGCGCCAACTACGTCTCCGCCAACGGTGACGTGGGCAACCCGATCGCCGGCACCCCCAACTGCGGCGGCATCGGCAACGCCTGCTCCGCCCAGACCGGTACCGGCCAGATCGCCTACACCGGCTCCAACTGGGGCATCGCGGCGGCCTACACCTACTCCTCGGGTGGTGCCGGCCTCTACACCGGCAACGGCACGCCGCTGGCCACCATCTTCCAGACCAACGCCGCCGCCACCAACTCGGTGGGCATCAGCGCCTACTGGCAGCCCACCAACTCCGGCTGGATCCCCTCGATCAGCGCCGGCTGGGGCATCAACCGCAGCAACTACAACGGCACCACCAACCTCAACGGCGCCGCGAACCTCGTCTCCACCACCGGCATCACCAACGCCACCAGCCAGTCCTGGTACGTGGGTCTGCAGTGGGATGACGTGTTCATCAAGGGCAACTCCTTCGGCATGGCCGTGGGTCAGCCCACCTTCCTGACGTCCGTCAGCGCCGGTCCCGCCGTCTTCGGTGGTCCCGCCGCCGCCACCGCCATCGTCGATGGCAACTACGCCTGGGAGTGGTGGTACAAGTTCCAGGTCACCGACAACATCAGCGTGACCCCGGCGCTCTACTACCTGAGCGCTCCCCTGGGTCAGGTCTCCAAGAACGTCGGTGCGATCGGTCCTGTGGGATCCGATTTCAACAACTTCGGCGGCTTCATCAAGACCACCTTCAAGTTCTGATTCGTCAGAGCCCTTTCCTCACACCCTCCTCGTTCCCTCGCCCGGCTGCAAAGCAGCCGGGCTTTTTCTTTGCCGATCCCGGATGGGGTTACCGGGCGATGTTCCCATCGTTACCTCCACCCGTGACCACTCCCCGTTCCCATCCATCACCGACGGATAAGTTCTGGTCTCCCCTGTCGGGGATTCCTCTTTTTGGTGTGAGGACCAATGAAACCCTTCCAGCAATTCCTGCTGGCGCCGGTGGCCCTTGGGCTGCTGTCGCCGCTTGCCGCTTCGGCCGGCGAGATCTCCCCGTCTCAGAGGGCGGAGATCTCCACCTATGTGGAGCAGCAGAACATTGACAGCTTCAAGGCCTGGGAAGCCCAGAACCAGGTCACCAGCATCAACCAGTTTTCCGACGTCAAGCCCACCGACTGGGCCTACCAGGCGCTCTCGAACCTGATCGAGCGCTACGGCTGCGTCGCCGGCTACCCGAACGGCACCTACAAGGGCGGCCAGGCCATGACCCGCTATGAAGCGGCGGCCCTGCTGAACGCCTGCCTCGACCGGATCACCGAGGTGACCGACGAGCTCAAGCGCCTGATGGCCGAGTTCGAGAAGGAACTCGCCGTGCTGCGCGGCCGGGTGGATGGCCTGGAGGCCAAGGTGGGCGAGCTGGAGGCCACCCAGTTCTCCACCACCACCAAGTTGCAGGGTGAAGCCACGTTCGTGATCGGCGCCAACAGCTTCGGCGGCAACCAGAGCCTGCCGAATCCCGCCGTCGGTGTGCCGGCCGCTGCGGCCAACGCCTTCCCCGCCAACAACCGGCGCAACTGGGGCGCCACGGTGTTCAACTACGACGTCCGCCTCAACTTCCTCACCAGCTTCACCGGCAAGGACCTGCTGTACACCCGTCTGCGCAGCGGCAACGCCAACAACAGCCCCTTCAACGGCCAGCCGTACAACCTGATGGCGCTGGACAAGCTCACGGCGCCCACGGCCGGGGCCGACACCGTCTTCATCGACCGCCTGTACTACCGCTTCCCGATCGGCCGCGACTTCACCGCCATGATCGGCCCGAAGGCCCGCGCCACCGAGTTCCTGGCGATCTCCCCCTGGTTCTACAAGTCCGAGATCCTCGACGTCTTCACGCTCCACGGGGCTCCCGGCGCCTACAACAAGGCCACCGGCTCCACCTTCGGCCTGATGTGGAAGCAGAACGTTCCCAAGGGCAAGCCTTACGTCGCGATCTCCACGGCCTACGTCGCCCCCGTGGCTGACAACGGCAACCCCAGCCAGGGGGGCCTGCTGAACGAACGCAGCCGCGGCACCTGGACGACCCAGGCCGGCATCGCCGGCAAGCAATGGCGTTTCGCCGTCGCCTGGAGCTACGTCCAGTGCGGCCAGAACTTCCGCCGCGGCACCTCTTTTGCCCAGCCGGCGGTCGGCTGCCCCAGCATCAACAACAACTTCCTGGGTTCGGAGGCCTACGGCAACAGCGCCGCCTACGCCAACAACTTCGCCACCACCTTCGCGTGGCAGCCCAGGAAGAGCGGCTGGATCCCCTCCATCAGCCTGGGCTGGGGCTACAACGCCCTCACCCAGCCGGCGCTGAACCCTGTCCTGGCCCGGATCAACGGCATCAATGTGCCAGTGCGCGACACCGTGCCGACCTTCAACCAGTCGGCCAACCGGGGCGCCAGCCAGTCCTGGAGCGTGGGCCTGCAGTGGACCGACGTGTTCGCCAAGGGCAACGAGGCCGGCATGGCGGTGGGCCAGCCGGTGTTCACCACCTCGCTGCGAAACGGCGAGACCCCCCAGGACGGCAACTTCGTCTGGGAGTGGTGGTACAAGTTCCAGGTCACCGACAACATCAGCGTGACCCCGGCCCTGTTCTATCTGAGCCGCCCCAACGGCCAGTTCACCACCGCCGGCCAGTCGAGCAGCGTGCTCGGCGGCCTGGTCCAGACCCAGTTCCGGTTCTGATCCTTCGACTTCCCACCTCACAGCGCTCCGGCCCCCCTCCACGGGGGGCTTTCCCTCTCCCGGTTGCTCACCACGGCCGCCCTGTCAGGACCTTGCCCGGTCCTTTCCTTCTTCCGGCAGCAAGGATCATCGAGGTTTCCATGTCAGCTGCAATACCAGCCGGTGTAATCCGGCCTTTCTTCCGGGCAGGCGGATTCCTATACCTTTGCGCCGTCCCCTCCGGGGGATTCCTCTTTTTGGTGTGAGGACCAATGAAACCCTTCCAGCAATTCCTGCTGGCGCCGGTGGCCCTTGGGCTGCTGTCGCCGCTTGCCGCTTCGGCCGGCGAGATCTCCCCGTCCCAGCGGGCGGAGATCTCCACCTATATGGAGCAGCAGAACATTGACAGCTTCAAGGCCTGGGAAGCCCAGAACCAGGTCACCAGCATCAACCAGTTCTCCGACGTCAAGCCCACCGACTGGGCCTACCAGGCGCTCTCGAACCTGATCGAGCGCTACGGCTGCGTCGCCGGCTACCCGAACGGCACCTACAAGGGCGGCCAGGCCATGACCCGCTATGAAGCGGCGGCCCTGCTGAACGCCTGCCTCGACCGGATCACCGAGGTGACCGACGAGCTGAAGCGTCTGATGGAGGAGTTCGAGAAGGAACTCGCCGTGCTGCGCGGCCGGGTGGATGGCCTGGAGGCCAAGGTGGGCGAGCTCGAAGCCACCCAGTTCTCCACCACCACCAAGCTCCAGGGTGATGCGGTCTTCGTGATCGGCTCCAACAGCTTCGGTGGCAACCAGGGCCTGCCGAACCCCGCCGTCGGTGTACCGGCCGCTGCGGCCAACGCCTTCCCCGCCAACAACCGGCGCAACTGGGGCGCCACGGTGTTCAACTACGACATCCGCCTCAACTTCCTCACCAGCTTCACCGGCAAGGACCTGCTGTACACCCGTCTGCGCAGCGGCAACTTCAACAACAGTCCCTTCGGCGGCCAGCCGTACAACCTGATGGCGCTGGATCGCGCCTTCTCCCCGGTCGGTGGAGCTGACGTCGTCAACATCGACCGTCTCTACTACCGCTTCCCGATCGGCCGCGACTTCACCGCCCTGGTCGGCGCCCGGGCCCGGAACACCGAGTTCCTGGCGATCACACCCTGGTTCTACAACGGTGGCATCCTTGATGTCTTCACGCTGCACGGGGCTCCCGGCGCCTACAACAAGGCCACCGGCTCCACCTTCGGCCTGATGTGGAAGCAGAACGTCAAGAAGGGCAAGCCCTTCTTCGCGATCTCCACGGCCTACGTCGCCCCCAACGGCGACAACGGCAACCCCAACCAGGGGGGCCTGCTGAACGAGCGCAGCCGCGGCACCTGGACGACCCAGGCCGGTTTCGCCGGCAAGAACTGGCGCTTCGCCTTCGCCTGGAGCTACGTCCAGTGCGGCCAGAACTTCCGCCGCGGCACCTCCTTCGCCCAGCCGGCGGTCGACTGCCCCAACATCAACAACAACTTCCTGGGTTCGGAGAACTTCGGCACCAACGCCTCCTACTCCAACAACTTCGCCACCACCTTCGCGTGGCAGCCCAAGAAGAGCGGCTGGATCCCCTCGATCAACCTGGGCTGGGGCTACAACGCCCTCACCCAACCTCAGCTGAACCCCCAGACCGCCCTGCTGCGCGTCGGGGCCACGTCGGTGCGGGTGCCGACCTTCGACACGGTGCCGACCTTCAACCAGTCGGCCAACCGGGGCGCCAGCCAGTCCTGGAGTGTCGGCCTGCAGTGGGCCGATGCGTTCGTCAAGGGCAATGCCCTCGGCATGGCCGTGGGTCAGCCGGTGTTCGCCACCTCCCTGCGCAACGGCCAGACGCCCCAGGACGGCAACTTCGTCTGGGAATGGTGGTATCGGTTCCAGGTCACCGACAACATCAGCGTGACCCCGGCGCTCTTCTACCTGAGCCGCCCCAACGGCCAGTTCACCACCGCGGGCCAGTCGAGCAGCGTGCTCGGCGGCCTGGTCCAGACCCAGTTCCGGTTCTGATTCGCCGGGGTCCCCATCGGTCCCGCCAGATCGGCGCTCCTTTCTCCTCACCGTTCCTCACAACCCCGCGCCCCCCTCTCCAGGGGGGCTTTTTCATGGCTGGGTGCCGGCGGGTCCCGTCCGGGCTTACCCATCGGCGATGCTGGAGCCAGATGGCGCCGTCAGCGCATGGCCAGGACCTCCGCCGACCATTACGCCATCCTCGGGGTCACGCCTGGGGCCACCACCGCCGAAATCAAGGCGGCCTACCGGGCCCTCGTCAAACGCCATCACCCGGACGCCGGCGGTGACCCGCGCACAATCCTGGCCCTGAATGCGGCCTGGGAGGTGCTGGGCGACGGGGACCGGCGCCGCCATTACGACCATGGCGCCGGCGTCGGCGTGCCGGCGCACACCGCCGCTGGCGGTGCCGCGACGGCCAGGGGGCCAGCGGCGGCTCGCCATCGCGGCGTCGGGGCCGCCAGTGACGAGGAGCTGCTGGGCTGGCTCCAGCAGGTGTACGTGCCGATCGACCGGCTGATCGGGCAGGTGATCAATCCCTTCCCGGCCCAGCTGCGCTCCCTGGCCGCCGACCCCTACGACGACGCGCTGATGGAGGCGTTCTGCGCCTTCCTCGACCAGAGCCGCCAGCGCATGGAGAAGGTGGAAGCCCTCTACCGCTCCCGGGCCTGCCCAGCGGCGGCGAAGGGGTTCGGCCTCAGCCTCTACCACTGCCTCAGCCAGGTGCAGGATGCCCTGGTGGAGCTGGAGCGCTACACGATGGGCTATGTCGACAGCTACCTCCATGACGGCAAGGAGATGCTGCGGGAGGCCAGGCTGCGCCGCAGCCGGCTGAAGGAGGAACGGCGCCGGGTGGAGCTCTAGGCGGCGAGGGAGCCCTAACCGGCGGGCATGGCCTCGAGCTGGTCGAGCCGCAGCCACACGTCGGGGACCGGCAGGCGCCAGCGCAGCTGGGCGTGCTCCCCCTGGATCGCCAGGATCTCTCCGGGCCCCTCGAACAGGTAGCCGGGGGGCACCGGGTCGCTCGCGCCGGCCTCCAGGCTGTTGGTGTAGGCGATTCGGTTCACCCTGACCAGGGCACCCTTTTTCAGGCTCGGGGGAGCGGCAGGCGCGGACTCAGCCATCGTCGGGAGGTGGGATCAGCCCAGGTTAGGGCCGCCGGAACCTAACCTCGGCACTGGTTTTCGCTGGAACGGTGGGCATGCGACTGCTTCTGCTCGGATGCACCGGATTCGTCGGCCGGGAGCTGGTGCCGTTCCTGCTCAACCTCGGCCACCAGCTCACCCTGGTCAGCCGTCGTCCCCGGCCCGACAGCGAGGCGGCCGACCCCCGGCTCATCACCCTCTGCTTCGATCCGTCCGACCCGGCCAGCTGGAACCAGCCGGCGCTGCTGGAGGCCCTGGAAGCGGCCGATGGGGTCGTCAACCTGGCGGGGGAGCCGATCGCCGATCAGCGCTGGACCCCGGCCCACCGCCAGCGCCTGCTTGACAGCCGCATCGGCACCACCACCCAGCTGGTGCGGGCGATGACGGCCCTGGCCACACCGCCCCGGGTGCTGGTGAACGGCTCGGCTGTGGGGTACTACGGCACCAGCCTCGAGGCCGCCTTCACGGAGGCCAGCCCCCCCGGCGACGATTTCCTGGCCCGCCTCTGTGCCCGCTGGGAAGCCGCCACCCAGGTCGCCCCCGAGGCCTGCCGCCTCGTGGTGCTGCGCGTGGGCATCGTGCTCGGCCCCGACGGGGGCGCCCTCGGCAAGATGCTGCCCGTGTTCCGGGCCGGTTTCGGCGGCCCGGTGGGCAGCGGCCAGCAGTGGATGAGCTGGATCCACCGCCACGACCTCTGCCGGCTGATCGTCACCGCTCTGGAGGACGACGCCTACGCCGGCCCCTACAACGCCGTGGCCCCGGAGCCCACCCGCATGGGGATCTTCGCCTCCGGCCTCGGCCGTGCCCTCGGCCGGCCCAGCCTGTTGCCGGTGCCCGGCCCCCTGCTGCAACTGCTGCTCGGCGATGGTGCCGCCGTGGTGCTCGAAGGCCAGCAGGTCCGCCCCGAGCGGCTGCTGGCCCAGGGCTTCCACTTCCAGTACCCGGACCTCAGCTCTGCCCTCGCCGCTGCCACCAGCCCAGCCCGCCGCTGAGCAGGGCCGCCGCCATCAGCAGGCCGATGGCCGGCGTGAACAGGGGCTGCCACAGCCGCTGGAAGAGCTCCAGGGGCCCATCCAGCCGCTGGCCGTGCAGCACCACCGCCACGGCGAAGAACAGGGCCCCGGCCAGCACCAGGAAGACGTCGGCCACCAGCACGACATCGAGAACGCGGCGCACCTGCGCGACGGGGCCGGTGGGGGGAGTGCTCATGCCGGAGGGGTGAGCCGGGAGGGGGAAATCCCCGGTGAGCCCAAACCTAAACTCGACCGTGCTTGGTGTCCCGTGTGCCCCTTTCCCCTGCTCCCAGGATCCTGCTGATCAGCAACGGCCATGGGGAGGATCTCAATGGGGGATTGATCGCCGATGGCCTGCGCCAGTGCGATCCGGGACTGGAACTGGCGGCCCTGCCGATCGTGGGTGCCGGAACGGCCTACGGGCGCCGCGGCATTCCCCTCCTCTACGCGGGCCGCACCCTGCCGTCCGGGGGCATGGTGTACCAGGGCCTGAACCTCTGGAAGGACCTGGCGGCGGGCTGGCTGCAGCAGAGCCTGGCCCAGCTCTGGACCGCCTGGCGCCAGGGCCGCCGCTTCGACCTGGTGGTCAGCATCGGCGACCACGTGCCGCTGATCTTCGCCCTGCTCACCGGACGGCCGACGGTGGTGTTCCTGGTCTCCACCTCCAGCTACTACGAGGGCCGGCTGCGGCTGTCCGCCCTCACCCGCTGGTGCTGCCGGCGGCGGCGGGTACGGGTGGTGCTCACGCGCGATGCCTTCACCGCCACCGACCTCCAGGCCCAGGGCCAGGCCAAGGCCCTGTTCCGCGGCTACCCGATCATGGATCTGCCGCCACCGGACCCCGGCCAGGTGGCCCGGCTGCCGGGCACCCGCACCCTGGCCCTGGTCCCCGGCAGCCGCTTCCCGGAGGCCCTCCACAACCTGGTGCTGATGCTGCGGCTCTGCGGCCAGCTGGGCGAACGGGCCGGGGAGGGTCCCTGGCGCTTCCTGGTGGCGGTGGTGGAGAGCCCCCACTGGCGGGACCTGGGACCCCTGGCGGCGGCGGTCGGCTGGCAAATGGACGGCGGCGTGCTGCGCTCCGCCGGCGGTGACCTCGAGGTGCGGCTGCTGCCGGGGGCCCTGCCCTCGATCCTGGCCGCCAGTGACCTGGTGGTGGGCATGGCCGGCACCGCCGTGGAGCAGGCGGTGGGCTTCGGCCTGCCGGTGGTGCAGCTGGTGGGCCGGGGCCCCCAGTTCAGCTATGCCTTCGCCGAATCCCAGATGCGGCTGCTGGGTCCCACGGTCCACACCGTGGGGCGGCGACCGGCCGACACCGGCGATCTGCGGGAGGCCGCCGGCCTGATCCAGCGCCTGCTGGCCGACCCCGACCTGCCCCGGCGCTGCGCCCAGGCCGCCCTGGAGCGGGTGGGCCCGCCGGGGGGCTCCCGGCGCATCGCCGAGACCGTGATCGAGGCCCTGACCCAGGGGCGGCCGGAACTCAGCTGAGCCAGGCCTTCACCTTCTCCAGGGCCTGCCAGCCCGGGCGCCGCTGCAGGCCGTCGGCGATCGAGCCCTGCAGTTCCTCGGCCAGTTCCGGGGCCATCAGCATCACCCGCTTGACCATCTCGATGTGCTCCCGCACCCCCTTGGCGCCGGTTTCCAGCATCGCCACGCTCAGGTTGATGCGCGCCTGGGGATCCTGGGGGTTGAGCTTCACCGCGTTGCGGGCTGAGGGCAGGGCCGCCTGGGGCTGGTCGAGCAGCAGCTGCAGCCAGGCCAGACAGGTCCAGCCCGCCGACTGGCGCGGCTCTTGGGCCGTGATCTGCAGGAACTCGTCGATCAGCTCCTCGGGCGCGGCCCCCTGCTGGTAGCGGGCGATGGCCTGGTCGAAGCGGGACTCCTGCGGGGCCGTCATGGCGGCGGGGGGGGGGGTGGGATGGGGATCGTCAGACTCCCATGCCACGGGACCGGCCCGCCATGACCGGCCAGGGCTCAGACGGCGAAGGAGCTGCCGCAGCCGCAGGTCTGGGAGGCGTTGGGGTTGGTGAAGTTGAAACCGCCGCCGATCAGGGCCGAGGAGAAATCCAGCTGCATGCCGTAGATGTACAGCAGGCTCTTGGGGTCGCACACCACCCGGAAGCTGGGGGCGCCTGCGGGTTCGTAGGTGTAGGTCTCGTCGTCGGGAAGGATCTCCGCTCCGTCGATGAAATCCATCGTGTAGCTCATGCCGCTGCAGCCGCCGGAGCGCACACCCACCCGCAGCACCTTCTCGCCCCCCTGGGACGCCATCAGGGTGCCCAGCTGACGCATGGCCGGCTCGGTGATCAGGATGCCCTTGCCATCGACACCGGTGTGGGTGACGGCCGCTTCGGCTGCCATGGTGGCGGTCGCGGTGGCTGCCGGGCTGGAGGCGGGGGTCTGGGTGGAGCTGCTCATCGTGCGCTGGGGGGTCGGATGGGGGGAATCGGGCCGCCGGACGACGCGGTGAACGACCACTCTATGGAGATCCCTCCCCCGTGGGTAGGCTCCGGTCCATAGAGTCAGAACCTTCACGGGAATCCAAGGGTGCGGGTCGCCATCGTGGGTGCGGGTCTGGCCGGTCTGAGCGCGGCCGTCGATCTGGTCGACGCCGGTCACACGGTCGATCTGTATGAATCCCGCCCCTTCATGGGAGGCAAGGTGGGCAGCTGGGAGGACCCGGACGGCAACCACATCGAGATGGGGCTGCACGTCTTCTTCTTCAACTACGCCAACCTCTTCGCCCTGATGCGCAAGGTGGGGGCCATCGACAATCTCCTGCCCAAGGAGCACTGGCACCTGTTCGTCAACCGCGGCGGCGACCTGCGGGCCCTGGACTTCCGTTTTCCCGTCGGGGCCCCCTTCAACGGCCTCAAGGCCTTCTTCACCACCCCCCAGCTCGACTGGATCGACAAGCTGCGCAATGCCCTCGCCCTGGGGACGAGCCCGATCGTCCGGGGGCTGGTGGATTACGAGGGGGCGATGAAGGTGATCCGCTCCCTCGATGCCATCAGCTTCCAGCAGTGGTTCCTCAGCCATGGCGGCAGCCCCCGCAGCATTCAGAGGATGTGGAACCCGATCGCCTACGCGCTCGGCTTCATCGACTGCGAGGCCATCTCGGCCCGCTGCATGCTCACCATTTTCATGATGTTCGCCTCCAGGACGGAGGCCTCCAAGCTCAACCTGCTCAAGGGATCCCCCCACCGCTGGCTGACCGGCCCGATCCTCGACTACATCCAGGCCCGTGGCGGCCGCCTGCACCTGCGCCACCGGGTCAGTGAGGTGCGCCATGAGGAGCGCAACGGCCAGACCGTCGTCACCTCCCTGGTGCTGGGCACTCCCGACGGCGAGAAGCGGGTGGAGGCCGATGCCTACCTGGCCGCCTGCGATGTGCCGGGAGCCCAGCGGCTGTTGCCCCAGGCCTGGCGCCGGTTCCCCGAGTTCGCCGCCATCGACCGGCTCGAGACGGTGCCGGTGGCCACCGTCCAGCTGCGCTACGACGGCTGGGTGACCGAACTCGGTGACGGCGCCGTCACCGAGGCCCGCCGGGCCGACCTGGGTCGCCCGGCGGGCCTCGACAACCTTCTGTACACGGCCGATGCCGACTTCAGCTGTTTCGCCGACCTGGCCCTGACCAGCCCGGCCGACTACCGGCGCGAGGGCCTGGGTTCCCTGCTGCAGTGCGTGCTCACCCCCGGTGATCCCTGGATCCCCAAGAAGACGGAGGAGATCGTCGCCCACACCGACCGCCAGGTGCGCGAGCTGTTCCCCTCCGCCGCCGGCCTGCAGCTCGTCTGGAGCAACGTGGTGAAACTGGCCCAGTCCCTCTACCGGGAAGCGCCCGGGATGGAGCCGTTCCGCCCCTCCCAGCGCACCCCCGTGGCCAACTTCTTCCTGGCCGGGAGCTACACCCGCCAGGACTACATCGACTCGATGGAGGGGGCCACCATGAGCGGACGGCTGGCGGCTGCCGCCATCCTGGATCAGCCGGTGGCGCTGGCCACCTGCGCCGCGGTGGCCTAGGAGCACAACCATGGGGAAATGGCTCGAGCACAGTGTCACCACCGAGATCCAGGCCCCGGTGGCCCGGGTCTGGGAGGTGTGGAGCGATCTGGAGGCCATGCCCCGCTGGATGCGCTGGATCGAGTCGGTCGTCACCCTCGACGATCCGGATCTGACGGACTGGACCCTGGCGGCCCAGGGGTTCCGTTTCCACTGGAAGGCCCGGATCACCGAACGGGTCGACTGCCAGAGGCTGCACTGGGAATCGGTGGGTGGCCTGCCCACCAGGGGCGCCGTCCGCTTCTATCCCCTCGGGCCCGACCTCACGGCGGTGAAGCTCACCGTCAGCTATGAACTGCCCGGTGCGCTTGCACCCCTGATGGAACCCACCATCATGGGAGGCATTGTCACCAAAGAACTGCAGGCCAACCTTGATCGATTTCGCGACCTGGTGGAGAAGGGCTGACGGACCGCTCAACGGGCGCCTCGCGCTCGGTGCCCTCACCGGGCTGATGCTGACCGGATGCGGTGCGTCCCCAACGGCGGAAGCGCCGCCGGCGCCGGCGCCCCCCCGCCCGGCCGCCCCCACGGCGTCCTCCGGCGCCGTCCCCGAGGGCCTCACCCCCCTGCCCACCTCCCAGCAGGTGGTGAATGCCTTCCGCATGGGTCGGCAGGATCCCTTCGGATCGCTGGTGCCGGAGCTGGTTCCCGGGGCGGCGACCGCTGTCAGTGCGGCAGCTGCCGCCACCCCACCGGCCTTCCTGAAGGATTTTCGCGTCACCGGCGTGATCGACAGCGGCGGCCAGAGCGAAGCGGTGGTGACCTACAAGCAGCTCAGCGGCAGCCTGCGCCCCGGCGACCGGGGTGGCCGCAACACCGACCTGCTGCCCTCCGGCTGGAGTGTGGCCTCCGTGGATGTACCCAACGGACGCGTGGTGCTGCAGAGCGGCAGTCGCCGGGTCAAGGTCGAGCTCTGAGGGCCCGGCTGCAGGCCTCCACCAGGCCCTCCAGGTCGTGGGGGCCCGCCTCCTCGTCCACCCGGCCGAGCCGCTCCCGGCAGCGGCGGCTGGTCTGCGGGCCGATGGAGACCACCTGCACCCCCTCCAGCCGCTCGAGCCAGGTCTCGCCGAAGCTGCCGGCCAGCAGCCGGGCGGTGTGGTCCACCGTCTTGCCGCTGCTGAAGGTGATGGCATCCAGCCCGCGCCGCTCCAGGGCCTGCAGGGCCCCACTGGGGAGTCCGTCCGGACAGCGGGTCTCGTAGGCGGCCACCTCCACCACCCGGGCGCCGGCCGCGGCAAAGGCCTCCGCGAGCACCGTGCGCCCGCCGCTCTGCACCCGCGGCAGCAGCAGCCGCTGCCCCCAGCCCGATACCGGAAAGTGCTCGATCAGGCTGTCGGCCACGAAGGCCGGGGGCACGAAATCGGCGGGGGCCCCCAGGGCCTCCAGGGCCTCGGCGGTCTTGCGTCCCACCGCCGCCAGCCGCACCCCCCGGGGCCGTCCGGCCAGGCTGCTCCCCCGGCGGACCAGCCGCTGCTCCACGGCGTCCACCCCGTTGGCGCTCGAGAAGAGGATCCAGTGGAACTGATCCAGTTCCGCCAGGGCATCGTCGAGGGGCCCCCAGAGATCGGGGGGGCCGATCACCAGGGCCGGCAGGTCGATGACGCTCGCCCCGGCCTGCTCGAACAGCTGGCGGGCGGCACCCAGCTGGGTTTCGGCCCGGGTCACGGCGACCGTGCGGCCCGCCAGCGGCAACGTCTTGTCCATCAGGCGTCCAGGCGCACAAGGGCGCCGGCCCGGTGGGCCAGCTCCCGGGCCTGCTGCGGTTCCCCCTGGGCCTCCAGCAGGGCGATCGCCCGGCGGAAGCCGTCCCGGGCGCCGGGAATGTCGCCGGCCAGCAGCAGGGCCGCCGCCAGGTTGCGCTGGGCATCGGCGTGCTCCGGGGCCAGACCCAGGGCCCGGCGGTAGGCCTCGATGGCCTCCACCAGACGGCCCCGCTGGCGTTCGATCAGCCCCAGGTTGAACCAGGCCAGGGGCAGCTCCGGGCAGAGGTCGGTGACCGTTGCCGTCAGGGCTGCCGCCTCCTCCAGCTCCCCCTGGCGCAGCAGCAGGGCCCCGAGGTTGAGCCGGGCTCCCACGCTGAGCCGTCCATCCACGGGCAGGGCCAGGGCCTGACGGTAGAGGGCGGCGGCGGCGGCCGGTTCGTCCGGGCCGCGGGCGATGGCGAGGTGGAGCAGCAGTTCGTAGCGCTCGGCGTGGTCGTCGGCTCCGACACGGGCCAGGCCCTCCTCCAGCAGGGCAAGGCCCCGGCGGCGCTGGCCCTGGCTCACCTCCAGGGCCCCCAGCTTGGCGCTGGCGTAGGGATCCCCCGGCCGGGCGGCCAGCTCCGCCTCCATGGCTGCGCGCAGGCGGGCGGCCTTGTCGCGCTGGGCCACCAGCTCGGGGCGGTACCCCTCGTGCACCAGGGCCGGCTCCAGGCAGGTCACCACCTGCCAGTCGGGCTCCTGCCCCAGCAGCATTTCCACGCTGTCGTCGACCATGGCGTGGTAGCGACGGCTCCAGCGGATCGCCGGATGGCGGCGGAACAGGCGGCTGACGCTGGAATAGGGCGACTGGGCGGCCCCCAGCTCCTGGCGCAGCAGGTTGACCACCAGCACCCTGGGCTGCCCCATCAGGTCGCGCAGGGGTGAGCGGGCTTCGGGCCGCAGCCATTCATCCGCATCCAGCACCAGCACCCAGTCGCCCGTCACCAGATCCAGGGCGTGGTTGCGGGCGGGCGCGAAGTCCCCCGGCCAGTCCAGGTGGTGGACGCTGGCGCCGCAGGCGGCGGCGATCTCAGGGGTGCCGTCGTCTGAGCCGGTGTCCACCACCACCATCTCGTCGACGAAGCCCGCCACCGAAGCCAGGCAGCGCTCCAGTCGCTCGGCCTCGTTGCGCACGATCATCGACAGGCTCAGCATCGGACGCTGCGGGGCAGGACGGTCGTGCCAGGAGGCTAGGTGTCGGTGGGGGCTCAGTCGGTGAAGTCCACCGCAGCGGCGGCCCCGGGGGCAGGGGCGGCGGCGGTCCCCCCCTGCGGTCCGAAGCCGAGGCGGCCCAGGAGTTCGCCCTGGGCCAGGGCCATCTGCCCCGGCGACCAGGCGGCCGGCACCGCCGGATCCAGAAGGGAGGCCAGGGACTCCCAGGCATAGGGGCTGCCGTAGACGGCCAGGCCCGCCAGCCGGCCGGCGGCCTGGAGCTGGCGGATCACCGCCGGCCAGGGATCCGGGCCGTCGGCCCGGCCGCGGAACGGGTTGCCGCGGACGAACAGTTGCAGCAGCACCGGCCCCTCGCCCAGCCGCTCCAGGGCCAGGGGGGCCTCCCCGTCCCCGCTCCAGGGGGAGGGGCCCTGGCCGTCGATCAGGCAGGTTCGCCATCCGGCGGCCGCCGGCAGGGCCAGGGCCGGGGCGCCCGCCGTCAGGAAGGGGCAGGCCAGGCTGTTGTCGAGGCGGATCAGGTTCACCCCGGGGCCGCCGGGCACCGGGCCCCGCCCCCGCGACACCAGGCTGCGCCGCACCAGCTCCAGGGCCAGCGCCCGGTCGGCGGGGGCGGGGCCGTTGCTGAGGCCGCCCAGGGGGGCCAAGGGGTCGGCGTCGGGCTCGGCGAGGCAGCGCCCCAGGGCCCGGCGGCGCCGCCGCTGGCTGGCCTGCAGTTGCTCCAGGCTCAGCCGGCCGCTGGCCACCGCCGCCACGATGGCGTCGATCGCCCCCTCGGCGTCCCCCGGCATCAGCACCAGGTCGGCCCCCGCTTCCAGGGCCAGCACCGCGGCCTCCGAGGCGCCGTAGCGGCCGGCGATCGCCTCCATCACCAGGGCGTCGGTGACGACCAGCCCCTCGAAACCGAGCTCCTGGCGCAGCAGCCCGGTGAGCACCGCCCGCGACAGGGTGGCCGGATGGTCGGGGTCGAAGGCCGGCAGCAGCAGGTGGCCGGTCATCACCGCGGCCACCTCCGCCGCGATGGCCTGCCGGAAGGGCGGCAGCTCCACCGCCTCCAGGCGCCCGCGGCCATGGGGGATCAGGGGCAGCTCCAGGTGGGAGTCGCTGGCGGTGTCGCCGTGGCCGGGGAAGTGCTTGGCGCAGGCCAGCACGCCTTCGGCCTGGACCCCGCGGCAGAAGGCGGCCGCCAGGGCCCCGGCGGTGGCCGGGTCCTCGCCCCACGCCCGCACGTTGATCACCGGGTTGGCCGGGTTGTTGTTGACATCGCAGACCGGGGCGAGCACCCAGTTGAGCCCCAGCTGGCGGGCCTCCCGGCCCGTGCAGGCGCCGTAACGCCGGGCCAGATCGACTGCCTGGGAAGGATCTTCGGCATGGATCCGGGCCAGGGCCAGGGGCGGCACCAGCCAGCTGGCCCCCTCGAAACGCTGGCCCACCCCCTCCTCCACATCGGCGCAGAGCAGCAGCGGTGCGCCGGCCCAGGCCTCCAGCTGGCGGGTGCGCAGCCGCAGTTCGGCGGCGCTGCCCCCCAGCAGGATCACCCCGCCCACGCCCCGCTCCAGCAGGCGTCGCAGGTCGGCGTTGTCCAGCTCCCAGCGGGGGTAGCGCCGCTGGCCATCGGCGGGATGGCCGCTGCAGCGCACCACCAGCAGCTCGGCGGCCAGCCGATCCAGGGCCTGGGGCGTGATGGGGGCCTGGGGTGGATCGGGGAGGTCAGCCATGGGCGGGATCAGCTGTCGGCGTCGCTGCCGGTGTCAGGCGCCGGATCCGCCTCGCCCGCCTCCGCCAGCGGCTCCTCCCGCCCGCGCCGCTCCGTCTCCAGGCGCTGCAGCAGTCCGAGCACCGTGTTGCCCTTCTCCAGACCCCGGTCGAGGACGAACACCACCTCCGGGGTGCGGCGCATCTTGAGGCGCCGGCCCAGCTCCCCCTTCACGTAGGCGGAGGCCGCCTGCAGCCCCGCCATGGCCACCTCGCGATCCTCGGCGCTGCCGAAGATGCTCACGAAGATCCGGCAGTGCTGCAGGTCGCCGGCCACCTCCACGTTGGTGACGCTGACCATGCCGTGGTGGACCCGCTCGTCCTTGATGCCGCTCATCAGCAGCTCGCTCACCTCGCGGCGGATCAGGGCCGCCACCCGTTCCACCCGTCGGCTCTGGGCCATGACTACGACAGCGGTGCCGACTGCACCATGGCACGCAGCACCAGGGTGAGGCTGACCAGTCCGCTGATCAGGGCGCCCACCAGCGCCACCGCCGTGACCGGGTTGCTGCGGCGCCGGGCCAGGGGCTCGAACACCGAGTTGAACACCCCCAGGCTGAAGGCGATCAGATAGCGCGGATAGCGCGTCACATTGACGAAGAAGTCCTTCATGGCCTCGGCGACGGTCCTGGACGGATGCTGGCTACTCTGCCGCCCGGGGCCACGCCCAGCCGGCCCGGAGGGTCCATGGAGCTGCATCAGTTCAGACATTCCGCCTTCTGCGAGAAGGTGCGGTTGCTCCTGGCCCGCAAGGGACTCGAGGCCACCATCATCGAGGTGACCCCCGGCCTGGGGCAGCTGGAGTTGTTCCGTCTCTCCGGGCAGCGGCAGGTGCCGGTGCTGGTGGATGGGGGCGAGGTGATCGCCGATTCCACGGCCATCGCCCTGCATCTGGAGGCCAGCCATCCGGAGCCGCCCTTGCTGCCGGCCGATCCGGTCGCCCGCGCCCGGGTGCTGCTGCTGGAGGACTGGGCCGACACCGCCCTGGCCCGCGGCGCCCGTCTGGCCCTGCTCCAGGCCGCCGCCACCGATCCGGTGCTGCGCGCCGCCCTGCTTCCCGAGGCCACCCCGGCGCCCCTGCGGGATCTGGTGGGGGCCCTGCCCGGCGGCCTGATCGGCTCTGCCACCGAGGCGATGCGCGACCTGCTCGGGCCCTGTGAGGTGCGGCAGCTGCACCGCAGCCTCGAGCAGCTCGCCCTGCTGGTCAGCGAACGCCCCTTTCTGGAGGGGGATGGCCTCACCCTGGCCGACATCGCCGTGGCGGCCCAGCTCTATCTGCTGAAGTTCCCTGCCTGCGCCGGCGCCCCCCTGGCGGGTCGCGGGGTGGAGGGCATCGCCGACAACCCCGTGCTGGAGCCCCTGTTCGCCTGGCGCGACCGGGTGCATGCCGCCGTGGGTCGGGGCTGAGGATCCCCGCCGGAGTCGGACCACCACCCGCCAGGATGGGGGCCGCCGTTGTTCTGGCCGTGTCCGATCCGCTGCTGCGGGAGCTCGACCATTACGTGGTGCTGGAGCCCGGTAAGGGCGAAAGCATCCTCAGCGCCGCCGAGACCCTGGACTGGCTGGCCGGCCACCTGGCGGCCCTGGCCGAGCCCCCGGCCGATCTCGCCGACCTGGCCGATCCTGGGGCCCGGGCCGGCCGGCTGCTGGACACCGCCTGCGAACTGGAGCTGGCGCCGGGCTGCGCGATCCAGTGGTTCGCCGTGCGGCTGGAACCGCCGGCCTGAGCGCCTGCCTGCCGCTCAGTTGAGCGAGGGGCGGGCCTGCCCGTCCGCGTCCTGCAGCCGGACGGGCTCGGCGGGAGCCGGGGTGGGGTCGCGCAGCACCGAGGGCAGGGCCTCCAGCACCTGCAGGGCCACCGCCGCCGGGAGACCCCCCTGCTGGGCCACCGTCAGGTCGGCCTGGGCGTAGAGGGGCCGGCGGTCGTGCAGCAGCGCCTCCAGCCGGGCGGCGGGATCGGCAGCGTCCAGCAGGGGCCTGGGCGTGGGGTCGGCCGCCAGACGGCGAAGCAGCTCCTCCGCCGGGGCGTCGAGCCACACCACCAGACCCTGGCGCATGTGACCCCAGTTCTCGGGCCGGGTCACCGCCCCGCCGCCGGTGGCCACCACCAGGGAATGCCAGCTGGCGATGCCGTTGAGCACGGCGGTCTCCAGGGCGCGGAAGGCGTCCTCCCCTTCGCTGGCGAAGATCTCGGCGATCGGCCGGCCGGCCACCTCCGTCAGGGCGGTGTCGGCATCGATGAAGCGATAGCCGAGGGCCTCGGCCAGGGGGCGTCCCACGGCGCTCTTGCCGGCCCCCATCATCCCCACCAGGTAGATGTTGAGGCCATCGAGACGGCGGGCCAGGTCCCGGTGCGAGGGGCGGGGCAGGGCGTCATCGTCTGGGGCCATGGGTGTGCGGTCGGCGGCGGTCCGGACCCCGTTTCTAGGATGGGCGTCCCCTGGGCCTCGGCGATGACCGCAACCCGGTTGACCGCCCCTCCGGCGGCACCCTCCCCCACCCGCGCCGCCCACGGGCGTGGCCGCCCCTGCGTGATCACCCGCCGGGCGACCTTCAGCGCCAGCCACCTCTACCGGCTGCCGGAACTCGACGACGCTGAGAACACCCGCCGCTTCGGCCGCTGCAGCCTCGCTCCGGGCCACGGCCACAACTATGAACTCACCGTGGCGATGGGCGGCCCGCTCGACGCCGACGGCATGGTGCTCAACCTCTCCGACGTCAAGCACGCCATCCGGCGGGAGGTGACCGAGCCGCTCGACTTCCGTTTCCTCAACGAGGTCTGGCCCGAGTTCGACCTCTCCCGCCCCGAGGGCCGGCTGCCCACCACCGAGGCCCTGCTGCAGGCGATCCGCCAGCGCCTGGCCCCCCATCTGCCCCTGGTGGCCCTGCGCCTCCACGAACACCCCAACCTCTGGGCCGACGTGCTCTGCGGTCCCACCATCGATCCCATGGAAGCCTTCCTCTCGATCCGCACCCACTTCGCCGCGGCCCATCGCCTGGCCCGCCCCGAGCTCAGCCAGAGCGAGAACGAGGCGATCTACGGCAAGTGCGCTCGCCCCCACGGCCACGGCCACAACTACCTGCTCGATGTCACGGTGCGGGGTCCGATCGATGCCCGCACCGGCATGGTCTGCGACCTGGCCGAGCTGCAGCGCCTGGTGGACGACCTGGTGGTGGAGCCCTTCGACCACACCTTCCTGAACAAGGACGTGGAGCACTTCGCCGGCTGCGTTCCCACCGCCGAGAACATCGCCCTCCACATCGCCGACCTGCTCAGCGCCCCCATCGCCGCCACCGGCGCCCGCCTGCACAAGGTGCGCCTGCAGGAGAGCCCCAACAACGCCGCCGAGGTCTTCGCCGAGACCCCCCAGCTGGAGATGGTCCCCGCCGCCCTCGAAGCCCTCGCGGCCGTTTGAGTCCGGCGGCAACGCCGGAGCTGCGGCTTGTTCTGGCGGTGAGCCTCGACGGCCGCCTGGCACCCGCCGAAGGGGGGGCGGCCCAGCTGGGGGGTGCCGCCGACCGGCAGGTGCTGGAGCAGGCCCTGGCCTGGGCCGATGCGGTCCTGGTGGGCGCCGAGACCCTGCGGCGCCACGGCAGCACCTGCCTGATCCACAGCCCAGGGCTGCTTGCGGCCCGCCGCTCAGAGGGCCGCAGTGCCCAGCCGATCGCCATCGCGGTGAGCCGCAGCGGCCGGCTGCCTGCCGCTTTGCCCTTCTTTCGCCAGCCCCTGGAGCGCTGGCTGCTGCAGGCCGCCCCGCTGCCCCCCGACGCCCCCGCCGAGGGCTTCGAGCGTCACCTGCCCCTGGACGGCTGGCCCCGGGCCCTGGCGGCCCTGGCGGCCCTCGGTCAGCGGCGCATTGCCGTGCTCGGCGGGGCCCAGCTGGCGGCGGCCCTGGCGGCCGAGGACCTGCTCGATGAGCTCCAGCTCACCATCTGCCCCCGCCTGCTGGGCGGGCCCCATGGCTGGCTGCCGGCCGACGCCTGCGTGGCTCCGGGGATCCGCACGGGCTGGCAGCTGGTGGAGCACCGGGCGCTGCCGGGGGAGGAGCTGCTGCTGCGCTGGCGGCGGCCCGGGGCTCAGGGCGTGACCTCCTGAAGGCCGTAGCTGCCGAAACGCCGGCCCAGCTCCCGCAGCGGCATGTCCCGCAGGCTGTCGGTGGGCAGGCCGAACATTCTGGCCAGGCAGCGCTTGACCACCTCTTCGCTGTCATCGCCGAAGCGGCCGCTCACCATCTCGGTGAGCACCCCCAGGCTGCGGCCACTGTTGTCGGTCTCCTCGATCAGGCACTTGCTAGTGGGCACCGCCAGCTTGCGACAGGGATCCTGCAGGCTCTTCTCCAGGTCGGCCCGGCCAGCCGAGACCGTCTCCACGCAGACCCTGGTCAGCTGGTTCTCCAGCTGGGGACGCAGCAGCATCAGCACTGGCCGCAGCAGTCCGGCCCGGGCGGGGGCTGGAGGCACCACCAGCGCCGCGGCGGCCGTCAGGAGCATCAGGATCCGCAGGGACTTGGCCATGGCGGGGGAAGGACGCTCGGTCGCAGGGAATCAACCGTTAGTTTTGCGCCTGCCCCGTCCCCCCTGCGTTGCCAGCGGCCATGGCCGAGCTGCAAGTCCGCTGGCACCAGGCAACGCGCGAGATCCCGGAAGACCAGTGGCAGGCCCTGGTGGGTGGTGCCGGGGAGGCCACGACCACGGCGATCGACCGTCCCTTCTACGGCTGGCGCTGGCTGCACCATCTGGAGGCCAGCGGCAGCATCGTGCCCCGCCAGGGCTGGCAGGCCTGCCATCTGGGCCTCTGGCGCGGCGAGCGGCTGGTGGCCCTGGCGCCCCTGTACCTGAAGGGCCACAGCTACGGAGAATTCGTCTTCGACCAGTCCTTCGCCCAGCTCGCCGGCCAGCTCGGGCTGCGCTACTACCCCAAGCTCGTCGGCATGAGCCCGGTGAGCCCGGTGCAGGGCTACCGGTTCCATGTGGCCCCTGGCGAGGATGGGGCGGCCCTCACCCAGCGGATGCTGGCCGAGATCGACGGCTTCTGCCGGCGCCAGGGGATCCTCAGCTGCAACTTCCTCTATGTGGATCCGGCCTGGCAGCCCCTGGCGGAGGCCGCCGGCTGCGCGTTGTGGATCAACCAGCAGAGCGAATGGCGCAACCCGGGCCATGCCGACTTCGAGGCCTATCTGGCCAGCTTCAATGCCAACCAGCGCCGCAACATCCGCCGCGAACGCCGTTCCGTGGCCGAGGCGGGCCTGACCGTCACGCCCCTGGCGGGGGAGGCGATCCCGCCGCGCCTGCTGGAGCGCATGCACCGTTTCTACGAGCAGCATTGCAGCCGCTGGGGGCCCTGGGGCAGCAAGTACCTCACCGAATCCTTCTTCCAGGCGGCCGCCACCGACCTGCGCCAGCACCTGGTGCTGTTCAGCGCCCACCGGGGCGATCCGATGCAGCCCCTGGCCATGTCGCTCTGCGTGCACGATGCCACCGGCCTCTGGGGCCGCTACTGGGGCAGCGACATCGAGCTCGACAACCTGCACTTCGAGGTCTGCTACTACGCCCCGATCGCCTGGGCGATCGAGCGGGGCCTGGAGAGCTTCGATCCCGGCGCAGGCGGCAGCCACAAGCGGCGCCGGGGCTTCGTGGCCCAGCCCAGGGCCAGCCTGCACCGCTGGTACGACCCCCGCTTCGACGCCATCCTGCGGGACTGGCTGCCGGGCGCCAACCGGGAGATGCACGCGGCGATCACGGCGATGAACGCGGAGCTCCCCTTCACCGCTTCCTACGATCCCCCCCATGCACCCCGACCCGACCCCCCGCCAGAGCCTGGATGAGGCTCTCTCGCAGCGCTTCATCCACCTCGACGCGGCGGGCTACTTCCTGATCAAGGTGGATGCCGCCGCCGGGGAGCTGGTGGCCGAGCACTTTGCCAACGGCATCGATGAACGGGGCCTGGCCACCGACCCCGACACCGGTGAGGTGCTCAGCTGCCGGGGCGGCGACCCGCGGGCGCCCCGGGCCGTGTACCGGGGCCGCAGTGCCAAGGAACTCGGCATCGCCCTGACCGAGGGAGACGGTCCCCATCCCCTCTCGCGGCTCGACCACGCCCTCTACCTGGGCCGGGAGCTCCAGAAGGCGGAGCAGTGCCTCGTGGCGGGTCTGCCCTACGTGCAGGACTAGCCCAGGCCCGCCGGGGTCCGATTCAGCCGGCGGCGACGAGACGGCAGCGGCCGTCCATCATCAAGGCCCCGCGCCCGCCCCCTTTCAGCATGGCGTTTTCCTGAAAGGTGAGGCTGCGACGGTCGATCGTGGTGTGGTGCTCCACGTCGTGGTGCTGATCCGGATGCAGCACCATCGGGGGCTTCAGGGCCGCGAGTCCCGGAAGCGGCTGGCTGGTGGGCGCATGGCCCAGGGCCACCTCATCGCCGTCGTTGTCGGAGAGGTGGAAGTTGTTGGATTCCTTCTCCAGAAAGGTGATCCGGTCGCGGGAGCTTTTCACCGGCAGGATCTGGCCGTCGGCGAAGCGCACCCGGTCCTCCCCCCGCCCCACGTCGACGCGGAAGTCGATCTGCCCGGTGGGGTCATCCCGGTGGCGGCAGATCATCGACTGGGGGCCCAGGGGGTCCCAGCGGCTCAGGGCCAGGCCCAGCAGGCCGCATCCGGCGACGATGGCCAGAACCGAGGCACGGGTGAACCGGCCCTTCGCTTCGGCGGTCTTCTGCATCGCTGCCCCGCTGCATCAGAGCGTCATGGATGCAGTGCATGGACCGTACTCCCGGCGCCCCCTACCTACGCGGGCTGGAGCTCCCGGGTGGTTTCGCGCGAACCTTCGGGCGGTTCCGGGGGCAGGGCGGCCAGCTGATCCTGGATCTCGCGGGTCACCACGCCCCGGTACTCCTGGAAGTGCTCGTTGTGGGCGAGGGTGACCAGGAACTGCTCCAGGTTGTTGGGGTTGCGGCGGGCGATGGTGAACAGGGAGCGCCAGAAGCGTCCGCGGGTGTCGCGCTTCAGTCCCTGACGCCAGATCACGATCAGCAGGGCGCGCACATCGGTCCAGCTGGGCAGGCTGGCCTTGCCGAAGGCCGCAGCCTTCACGTACTGCTGCCAGCGGGGCTGGCCCATCTTCAGGTAGTAGTGCGTGACCCGGTCGATGTAGGCGTTGGGCTCGTAGAGGCGGCAGAAGGCGTCGACGTACTCGTTGGCGATCTGCCGGATCGGCCGGGTGGGCACGAAGTTGAGCAGGTTGGTCTGGTTGACGCCCTTGGCGTCGGTTTTCTCCTGGACCAGCCGGCCTTCCTTCTCGAGGCGGTGCCAGAGCCCGGTGTTGGGCAGGGCCTGCAGCATCCCCATCATCGCGGCGGGGATGCCGGTGCGGCTGACGAACTCGACGATGCGGTCGCCGGCCCCGGGCTTCTCGCCGTCGAAGCCGATGATGAAGCCCGCCATCACCCGGATCCCGTAGGAGGTGATCCGGTCGACCGATTCCTCCAGGGAGCTGCGCGTGTTCTGCAGCTTGCGGGCCGTCTCGAGACTGGCCTCGTCGGGGGTCTCGATGCCGAGGAAGACGCTGTCGAAGCGGGCCTCGGCCATCATCAGCATCATCTCCTCATCGGAGGCGAGGTCCACGGAGGCCTCGGTGGCGAAGCTGAAGGGGTAGCCGTGGTCGATCTGCCAGCGCTTGATCTCCGGCAGCAGCAACTTGGCGTTGCGCTTGTTGCCGATGAAGTTGTCGTCGACCAGGAAGATCGAGCGGCGCCAACCGAGGTCGTAGAGGTACTGGAGCTCCGCCACCAGCTGGTCAGGGGTCTTGGTGCGCGGTTTGCGCCCGTAGAGCACGATGATGTCGCAGAACTCGCACTGGAACGGGCAGCCGCGCGAGAACTGGACCGACATCGAGTCGTAGGCGTCCAGCTCAAGCAGGTCGAAGCGGGGAATGGGGGTGCCGGTGACGTCGGGCTTCTCCCCTTCGGCGCTGAACCGCCCCTGGCGCTCGCCGCGCTCGATCGCCTCGATGAACATCGGCAGGGTGATCTCCCCTTCGTCGAGCACCTTGAAATCGGCCAGCTGCAGCTCAGGGGCGTCGGGGGTGGAGCTGGCGAAGGGGCCGCCCACCGCCACCGGCAGGCCCCGCTGCTTGGCCTTGGCGATCTGGGCCGCCATATCGGCCTTCTGGACGATCATCCCGGAGATCACCACCAGTTCCGCCCAGTTCCACTCGGCCTCCGTCACCTCGCGGACATTGCGGTCGACCAGCTTCATCTCCCAGGTCTGGGGCAGCAGGGCCGCCACGGTGACCATGCCGAGCGGGGGAAGGAGAACCTTGCGGTTGACCAGCTCGAGGATCTTTTCGTAGCTCCAGAACGTCTTCGGGAACTCGGGATAGATGAAGAGGGTGCGCATGCTGCAGGGGCTTGGTGGATGGTCCGGGGTGGATGGTCCGGTTTGGATCGTCCGTGGGCGTTTGCGCGGCTGCGGCAGGGGCTCGGGCTGGTTCCGCTGCGCCGCAACCCTAGGCGGTTTCGGTAGATGTCCCATGGTTTTACCCCCTTCTCCCCTGGCCTGGGGCCGGAAGGGGGCGGATCCTCTGCTGTAATGATGGCGTTCTTCGCAGCAGCGTCCGTGGGTGTGGTGATCTATCTGGCGCTCGTGGGTGGCGGGCTGACCGCCGCCTTCCTGGCCACCGTGGTGCTCAAGGGCGTCAGGCTGATCTGAGCCGCAGGGCTCCTTTCCGCCCCAGCTCCAGCATCCCCACCATCAGCCCGACGCCGCCGAGCAGGGCGAAGGTGGTCGTCAGCCCCACGGTCATCGCCAGGGCGGCGGCCACCAGCCCGCTCACGCCGCCGCCGCCGAGAAAGGCGATCTGCCCCAGACCGGCCATGCGGCCGCGCAGCTCCATCGGCGCCCCCACCTGCAGGATCAGGTTCGACCCGGCCAGCAGGCCGGCGGTGCCGGCGCCCAGCAGCAACGCCATCGCCAGGGCAGCCGGCCCCCCCGAAGCTGCGGCCATCCCCAGCTGGGCCAGGGCCACCGCCACAGCGCAGCCCCCCAGCAGCAGCGCCGGCCGTTCGCTCAGGGCGCGACTGTTGCGTTGCAGTACCACCCCGCCGACGATGCTGCCGGCGGCCAGCACGCTGGTGAACAGGCCTAGGGCCTGCGGGGATGGCCCGATCACCTCGGCGGCGATCAGGGGCGCCAGGCCCGGATGGAAGAAGCCGACCAGACAGGCCACGGTGGTGAACCGCAGCACATGGCGCAGGGTGGGCCCGCAGCCCCGCCAGGCGGCTCCGAGGCTGGCGCCGGCGCCCCCGGCGCTGCGCTGCTCCAGCTCCCGGTGGGGCCGCAGCAGCCAGATCACGGTGGCGATCGGCAGCAGGTAGGAGGCCGCATCGATCGCCAGGGCCATGGCGGGCCCGGAGAGCGCCACCAGCCAGCCCCCCAGGGGAGGGCCCACCAGCTTGCCGACGTTGAACACCACAGAGAAGCTGGCCAGGTAGGGGGCCACCTGCTCCGGCCGTTCCACCAGCAGCGAGCAGTACTTGCTGCGGGCCGTCAGCTCGAAGGAACTGGAGACACCCACCACCAGGGTGCTCAGCAACAGCAGCACCACCTGGGCCACCCCCTGGAGCAGGGGAATGGCCAGGGCCCCCAGGGCCGCCCCGGCGAACAGGCCCCACTGGGAGCGGATCAGCACCCGCTCGCAGCCCAGCCGATCCGTGAGCACCCCCGCCCGGCCGCTGACCACCAGGCTCGGCAGGGCCAGGGCGGCGAAGTGCAGGGCGAGCAGCAGCGGATTGCCGGTGCCGGCCATCAGGATCCAGCCCTTGGCCGTCAGCCCGGCGAAGGAACCGGTGGTGCTCAGGCCGGAGGCGAGCAGGAACAGGGGGCGCTGGTGCCGCTGCAGCCAGCCGCCTCCGTCGCCGGGGCTCAAGCCCGGCTCCGCGTCGCCGCCAGGGCGTCGCTCACCATGGCGCCGGCCCCCACCACCTCGCCGCGCAGGTCATAGGTGTCGGCGGCGGTGATCCGCACCGGCACCATCGTGCCGGGAGCGGCGCACAGGCCGCCCTCGCCGGGGCTCACGTGCACCTCCCCGTCCACGTCGGGGGCGAAGCGGGCACAGCGGCCCAGCATCGCGCCGCTGGTGGGGTTGTCCTGCTCGATCAAGACGTCCACGATCCGGCCCACCCAGGCGCCGTTGCGCTCGGCGGCGATGGGCTGCTGCAGAGCCATCAGCCGGTCCCGCCGCTCGCTGGCGACCTCGGCGGGCACCGGATCCGGCAGGTCGGCGGCGGCGGTGCCGTCCTCGGGGGAGAAGGTGAAGACGCCCACATGGTCGAAGCGCTGCTCGGCCACGAACGCCAGCAGATGCTCGAAGTGCTCCTCCGTTTCCCCGGGGAAGCCGACGATGAAGGTGGTGCGCAGCACCGCGTCGGGCAGCTGGTCGCGGATGCGCTGCAGCAGGGCGCCGTTGACCCCGGTCTGCCAGGGGCGGTTCATGGCCCGCAGCACCTCCGGGTGGCTGTGCTGCAGGGGGAGATCCAGGTAGGGCAGCAAATTGGGGACGTCCCGGTAGGCGGCCAGGACGGGCTCGGTGAGGCCGGTGGGGTACGCGTAGTGGACCCGGATCCAGGGGATCTCCACCTCCCCCAGGGCCCGCAGCAGGTCGTCGAGGCGGGGTCTGCCGTAGAGGTCCAGCCCGTAGTTGGTGGTGATCTGGCTGATCAGGATCAGCTCCTTCACCCCTTGCTCGGCCAGCTGGCGGGCCTCCGCCACGATCGATTCGATCGGGCGGGAGCGCTGGTCGCCCCGCAGTTTCGGGATGATGCAGAAGGCGCAGCGGTAGTCGCAGCCCTCGGCCACCTTCAGGTAGGCCACCGCCTCGGAGGTGGTGCGGTAGCGGGGCAGGTGCTCGTCACCCACGAAGGTGGGCACCGCACTCACGCGGTTGACCCGCTCCCCGGCTTCCACCCGCTCCAGCACCTCGACGATGTGCTGGTAGTCGCCGGTGCCGACGATCGCCCGCGCCTCCGGCAGCGAATCGAGCAGTTCCTGCTGGAAGTGCTGGGCCAGACAGCCGGCGATGATCAGTTCCTTGCCCTGCTCCGCCAGCTCCACCAGGGTGCGGACCGATTCGGCGCGGGCGTCCTGGATGAAGCTGCAGGTGTTGACCACCACCACCTTGGCGTCGCTCTCATCGGCGCTGACCCCATAGCCCGCCTCGGCCAGCAGGCCGAGCATGTGCTCGGTGTCCACCCGGTTCTTCTCGCAACCCAGATGGGTGAAGGCCACGGTGGGCCGTTCTCGGCCGGGCTGGGGGGGCATGGTGCTGCGGGAGGAAGGGGGGACGGGCCTGCGGCCCGCTGGGGCCGGGCCGGGGGGCAAACGCCGATGTCCACCCTATGCAAGTCCCCGCGGCTGCGAGAATCGCACCGAGATCCGCCGGTCCCCGTGACTTCCACTCGCCTCGCCAGTCGCCTCACGAGTCGCCGCCGCCCCGAGCCGGGTCGCCGCTGGGCGCGGGTGGTGATGGCCGTTCTGGCCACCATCGGCGTGATCGACACCGCCTCGATCACCCTCAACCGCTGGGGCGTGATCGGCGACCTCAGCTGCCCCGGCGGTGCCGACGGCTGCGACAAGGTCCTCAACAGCCCCTGGGGGAGTGTCTTCGGCCAGCCCCTCTCCCTGTTCGGCTTCCTGGCCTACGGCGCGGTGCTGGTGATGGCGGTGCTGCCGCTGGTGCTCAAGGGGGAGGCCCGCACCTCCTTGAACGGGCTCAGCTGGTGGGGCCTGTTCCTGCTCAGCGCCGGCATGGCGATCTTCAGCCTGGTGCTGGTGGGGGTGATGGCCTTCCAGATCAAGGCCTTCTGCACCTTCTGCCTGATGTCCGCCGCCATCAGCCTGACGCTGTTCGTGCTCAGCCTGATCGGCGGGGAATGGGAGGACACCGGTGCCCTGCTCTTCCGGGGCGTGCTCACGGTGCTGGCCGTCGGCCTGATCGGCCTCGGCTGGGCCACCTCCCTCAACCGGCCCGAGTCGGCCACGGGCCCGGGGATGCCGATCCCGGTCACCTCCGCCAGCACGCCGGCCACGGTCGCCCTCGCCGATCACCTCACCGCCACCGGCGCGGTCATGTATTCGGCCTACTGGTGCCCCCACTGCCACGACCAGAAGCAGCTCTTCGGCAAGGAGGCCGCCGCCAAGCTCAAGATCATCGAGTGCGCTCCCGACGGCCGCAACAGCCAGGCCGCCCTCTGCGCCAGCAAGAACATCCAGGGCTTCCCCACCTGGGAGATCAAGGGCCAGCTGGATTCCGGCCAGAAGACCCTTGCCCAGCTTGCCGCCCTGAGCGGCTACAAGGGCTCGATCGCCAACTGAGCCGCGCCCTCACTCCTGGCCCCTGCCTCAGGCCTGCCCCACCGGGGTGGTGAAGGGGGAGTGTCCCCGCTGCTGCACCGTGTGGCGCCGCCAGAACGGTTGGGGTGCCGGGGCATCGGTGCGGTGATGGCCGCCGCGGCTCTCGACCCGGAAGGCGGCGGCCTCCATCAGCAGCTCCGCCAGCACCAGCCGCTGGCGCAGGTCCTGCAGCAGCAGCAGGCGGCGGCTCTGCTCCGGCGTCAGCGCCAGTTCCTGGTCGTGGGGCAGGTCGTGGACCCGCCGCAGCAGGGGGGAGCGTTCATGGCCCGATCGCTCGCTGCGCACCCGCCGCAGGGCGGTGATGAGGTCGACACCGCGGCGCTCAACGCCGGCCACCTGCCAGCAGAGATGGCGCAGGTCGGCGATGGCCCTGATCAGGGTGGCTTCATCGGGCCCTGAGCGCGCTTCGGCCTCGCTCAGGGCCGGGGCGTCGCGGGGGGCGTCAAGGGGCGCTGGGGGAAGGGGCTGGGGCTGCAGATGGCGCAGCCGGCGGGCGAAGACGAGGCATTCCATCAGCGAGTTGCTGGCCAGCCGGTTGGCCCCGTGCACCCCGGTACTGGCCACCTCCCCCACGGCGTAGAGACCCCTCAGGCTGGTGGCGGCCTCCAGGTCGGTGCCGATGCCGCCCATCCAGTAGTGGGCGGCCGGGGCCACCGGAATCGGGGCCTCGCCGGGGGCCAGCCCCAGCTCCCGGCAGCGGCGCAGGATGGTGGGGAACTGGCGTTCCAGCCGTTCGCGTCCCACCGGCCGGAGGTCGAGCCACAGGTGGGTGACCCCATGCTCCGCCATGCAGCGGGCCAGGGCGCGGCTCACCTGGTCCCGCGGCGCCAGATCGCCCCCCTCCAGCCGGGCCACCGGGGAGCGGCCGGCGTCGTCGAACAGCCGGGCCCCCTCGCCGCGCACCGCCTCGCTGATCAGGAAGTGGGGGGCGTCCGGCAGCATCAGCGCCGTGGGGTGGAACTGCACGAACTCCAGGTCCCGCACCAGGGCACCAGCGCTCCAGGCCATGGCGACGCCGTCGCCGCTGGCCTGGGTCGGGTTGGTGGTGTGCGCGAACAGATGGCCGCCGCCGCCGCTGGCCAGCACCACGGCTCCAGCCCGCAGCCAGCGCAGCCGCTGGCCTTCGAGCACCTGCAGGCCCAGGCACTGGCCGTTCTCCACCCACAGCTGCAGGGCGGGGATGCCCTTGCGTTGCTCGAGGCCTGGCCGGCGCCGCACCTCCCGCTCCAGGGCGTCCACCAGCGCGCCGCCGGTGCGGTCCTGGGCATGCAGCACGCGGCGGTGGCTGTGGGCCGCCTCCAGGGTGGTGCTGAGGCCCTGGGGGGTGCGATCGAAGTCCATGCCCAGCTGCACGAGACGCTCGACGCAGGCCGGCGCCTCCCGCACCAGCACCTCGACGGCGGCCGGATCGCAGAGACCGGCGCCGGCCTTGAGGGTGTCGGCGATATGGCTGGCGAAGCTGTCGTCGGCTCCGGTCACCGCGGCGATGCCACCCTGGGCCCAGCGGCTGGCGGAGGGGGGGGAGCTGGATTTGCTCAGCAGCAGCACCCGCAGCTGGGGGGGCAGCTCCAGGCAGGTCATCAGGCCCGCGGCGCCACTGCCGACCACCACCACGTCCCAGTGGGGTGCCATGGGCGGATCCGGCTCATCCAAGCGGCTGGTTCACCCCTTCGCACCGTGCCTTCTGCAGCCGAGCCTATGGGACGGACGGCGGCGGGCCGGCGGCCACAAAAAAACCGCCGTGGGAACGGCGGTTGCGGAGGGGTTGGGAAAGGACCGCCGGGCGCTCAGCGATACACGCCGTCGTTGATGCGATCGAAACCTTCGTTGAGGGCGATCGCCGGGGGCGTCACGGTGAAGTTGTCCTTGTACTTGTTGAACAGCTCCCGCTGACGGTCGGTCAGATCGAGGTCCAGCACGTCGTCGACGCTGTCGTAGGGGCCGCCGAGGACGATCTTGCCGGCCAGGGTCGGGTACATGCCGGGGTACTGCTGGAACCGGCGCACCGAAGCGTTGTTGAGATCCACCTTGCCGACGCTCTCGGCGAGCTTGTCGTCGATCTCGTTGCGGCGCTCCGCGGCGAAGGCGGCACCGGGCAGAAGCAGGGTCACGAGCAGACCGGCCAGGACCACACCACTCATCAACCAGGCAAGCAGCCGCTTCATCACGACACTCCTTAGGGGGATAGAACCAGGGGACCCTGGCAGGGCCAGGGCGGTGATCCGCAGACCACCCGTGCAACGTTACAGAAAGCCCCCAGGTCTCCCGGCGCCGGCGGCTCCGCTTTTGCAGTTCTTCAGATCAGGCCGCTGAGGTGGGGGGCCAGCAGGGCCGCCCCGAGGAAGAGGGCATCGACGGCGAGGGTGGTGCCCACGGCCGCGGCGGCCACCCGCCAGGGCCCACCCAGCGACCAGAGGCGACGGCAGAGGAGCACCAGCAGGCCCGCCGCCAGGCCGACCAGGGACAGGGGCCAGGGCTGCAGCACCTGCAGGGCGGCGCCCTGGAGCAGAACCGGGGCCTCGCTCAGGGGCGCTTGCAGCACCCGGGGCCAGAGGTCCATGAGGCCGGCGGCCGCCATCACCCCATCGGTGCTGGCGGTGCCAAGCAGCGAGCCCAGGTAGAACGCACCCGCCAGGCGCCAGCGGCCACCGAGGCCCGCCACCGCCAGGGGCAGGGCGAAGGCCTCGAGCGGCAGATGCATCACCGGGTGGAGCCGGAACCAGCCCCAGAACAGGCAGCCCCCCAGCCAGCTGCCGCTGAAGCCCACCAGGACCACCCCCAGCGGCTGCCACAGCCCCTGGCCCCGGCGCTCCAGCAGCAGGGCGAGGCCCATCAACGGGAGCGTGAACAGGGTCGCGGCCGTCGGTGCGGCGCGCACCCAGGGGGCCTGCAGGAACACGGGCACGGTGACCAGCAGGGCAGCCGCCAGGGGCAGGACCCAGGCGGCCGGGACGGCACCGAGCCGCAGGCCCGGCGTGACCTCGGAACGGGAGGTAAGGGTGGGCGGAACCCCGAGCACCTGGTTGTGAAGAAAGTTGTGCAACCTTAAGGGGGTGGAGGGGTGCTCCCGTGACCCGTCCGGCCATAGGGTCACCCGCAGTATCGGCTTCCCCCATGCCGCTGGTCGCCACGGCCGCCGCCCTGCCCCTGGCCGAGGCCTGCTGGCACGCCTTCGTTCTGGGGGTCGTCCAGGGGCTGACGGAGTTCCTGCCGATCAGCAGCACGGCCCATCTCAAGGTGGTGCCGGTCCTGCTGGGCTGGGGCGATCCCGGGGTGGCCTTCACGGCCGTGATCCAGCTCGGCAGCATCGCCGCCGTGCTCGGCTACTTCCGCAAGGATCTGGCCGAGGTGAGCGCCGGGGTGGCCCGGGCCTTCCGCCATGGCCAGTGGAACGACCCGCCGGCCCGCCTGGGGGTGGCGATCGTGCTGGGCACCGTGCCGATCCTGCTGGCGGGCCTCGCGATCAAGGTGCTGCTGCCCGGCTACGAGACCTCCCCGCTGCGCAGCCTGACGTCGATCGCCATCGTCTCGATCGTGATGGCCCTGCTGCTGGCGCTGGCCGAGCTGGTGGGTCGCCGCCGCCGGCAGCTGGAGGCCGTCAGCCCCCGCGACGGCCTGCTGGTGGGGCTGGCCCAGGCCCTGGCCCTGATCCCCGGCGTCTCCCGCTCGGGCAGCACCCTGACGGCGTCGCTGTTCGATGGCTGGCAGCGCGCCGACGCGGCGCGCTTCTCGTTCCTGCTGGGTATCCCCGCCATCACCCTGGCCGGGCTGGTGGAGCTCAGGGCGGCCTTCGGCTCGGTCGAGACCGGTGGCGTGATTCCGATGCTGGTGGGCATCGCCGCCGCGGCGGTGGTCTCCTGGCTGGCGATCGCCTGGCTGCTGCGCTTCCTGCAGCAGAACAGCACCTGGATCTTCGTGGCCTACCGGCTGCTGTTCGGCCTGGTCATCCTGCTGGGGTTCCGGGGGCTGGAGGGGGCCACCCCCTGAAGGGGCGGGGGCCGTCACACTGGGGCCAACGTCCCCCTCGCCCCGCCGTCACCTCCCGTGTGGAAGGAGCCCTCCTCTGCCCTCGCCGGGCCCACCGTTCTCGCCGGGCCCGTCACCCAGCCCCGCCCTGCCGTGGTGGCCACGGTGGAGCCGGGTTCGATCGCCGAGGAGCTGGGCTTCCAGCCGGGTGACCGCCTGCGCAGCATCAACGGCATCCGCCCGCGGGACCTGATCGACGTCCAGGTGCTGCAGGGGGAGGAGGAGCTGGTGCTCGAGGTGGAGGACCCGGACGGCACCCTGCACGTGGTGGAGCTGGAGAAGGACCTGGACGAGGGGCTGGGGCTGGGCTTCAGCGAGGCCCTGTTCGACGGGCTACGCCAGTGCAACAACCACTGCCCCTTCTGCTTCATCGACCAGCAGCCACCGGGGCGTCGCGACAGCCTCTACCTCAAGGACGACGACTACCGGCTCAGCTTCCTCTACGGCTCCTACCTCACCCTCACCAACCTCACGGCCGCCGACTGGAGCCGGATCGAGGAGCAGCGCCTCTCGCCCCTGTTCGTCTCGGTCCATGCCACCGATCCGGAGCTGCGCAGCCGTCTGCTGGTCAACCCCCGGGCCGCCCTGCTGCTGGAGCAGCTGGCCTGGTTCGCCGAGCGGCGCCTCCAGATCCACGCCCAGGTGGTGGTCTGTCCGGGGCTGAACGACGGCGAGGCCCTGGAGCGCACCCTCACCGACCTGGCCCGGTTCGCCACCGGACCCTGGCCCGCCGTTCTTTCCACCGCCGTGGTGCCGGTGGGTCTGACGCGCTTCCGCCCGGCCGGCGATGCCCTCCGGCCCGTCGACCGGGAGGGGGCCTGCGAGGTGATCGCCCGGGTTGAGCGCCTCCAGCCCACCTTCCAGGCCAGCACCGGCAGCCGCTTCGCCTGGCTCTCCGATGAGTGGTTCCTGATCGCCAGCCTGCCCCTGCCGCCGCGGGCCAGCTACGAGGATCTGCCCCAGCAGGAGAACGGGGTCGGCAGCATCCGCGCCTTCCTGGAGGATCTGGAGGGGGCCACCCGGCACCTCCCCGCCCGGATCGCCACCCCGCGCCGCTGCAGCTGGGTGGTGGGTCGCCTCGTCGCCGAGGCCCTGCAGCCGGTGGTGGAGCGCCTCAACCGCGTCGAGGGGCTGGAGCTGATCCTCCATGGCCTGCCCAGCCCCTATTGGGGCCAGGAGCAGGTGGTCACGGGGCTGCTCACCGGTTCCGACCTGATCGAGGGCCTCCGCGGCCGGGACCTGGGCCAGGAACTGCTGCTGCCGCGGGTGATGCTGCGGGAGGGGGAGGAGGTGTTTCTCGACGACACCACCCTCGCCGACCTGCGCCGACAACTGCCTGTGCCGGTTCGCTTGCTGGGGGGTGCGGACGATCTGGTGGCCGCCTGCCTCGGCACCCCACGGGGAGATGCTTAAGCTCTGGCTGAAGCGAACGGTCCAACGTGAGGCGCCAACCACTCCTGCTTGCGGCACTGGTGGTGCTCCCGTCGTTCGGCCTCCAGGCGCCGCCGGTGCGGGCCGAGTCCGCCCCAGCCCCCGCCGCCCCGAGCCTTCCGGCCCCCCCGGCCCTGCCGCTGGCCCCTGAGGTCAAGGGTCCCAGGCCCAAGTCCAACCCCACCGTGCTGGCGCCGGCCGCCAAGGAACTGCCCCCGGGTCTGCAGGATCTGGTGGCCCCCAACCCGCTGGCCCTGCCGGTCAAGCCGTCCCAGGTGCGCATCCGCGAGCTGCGCCCCCTCGGCCTGGCTGATGTGGAAACCCTGGTCGAGGTCAACAACCCCGAGCTCAAGGCGATCGCCAGCCAGGTGGAGCAGGCCCAGTCGGCCCTGCGGGCCCAGATCGCCCTCTGGTACCCCACGATCCAGCTCAACGCCAACAGCCTGCCCACCTACACCGGCGGCGAGCAGTTCAGCAGCGCCTTCACCGGCACCGGCCAGCAGCCCGGCAACACGATCACCAGCATCTGGCGGATGTCGGCGGTGCTCCAGGCCAGCTGGGCCCTCATCAACCCCACCCGCACGCCGCAGATCGCCGCCGCCCGCGACCGCTTCGAGCAGGCCAAGAACCAGTACCTGATCGGCCTGCGGGCGCGGCGCCTGGAGGCGGCCGAAGCCTTCTTCGATCTCCAGGTCTCCGACGAAACTGTCCGCATCGGCCAGGAGTCGGTGCGCTCCTCCCTGGTGAGCCTGCGGGATGCCAAGGCCCGATTCCAGGCCGGCGTCGCCACCAAGCTGGAGGTGCTGGAGGCCGAAACCCAGCTGGCCCGCGACCAGCAGGTGCTCACCCAGGGTCTGTCCGACCAGGCCATCGCCCGCCGTGCCCTCGCCGCCCTGCTCGACCTGCCCCAGGACGTCACCCCCACCTCGAAGGAGCCCTCGCGGGTGGTGGGTTCCTGGCTGCCGTCGCTGCAGGAGAGCATCATCGCCGCCTACGCCTTCCGCGAGGAACTCGACAACGTCCTGCTCAACATCTCGATCGCCAACAGCGAGGCCAATGCGGCCCTGGGCGCGGCCCAGCCCTTCCTGAACATCGCCTACAGCCTCACCGGCGGTCGCACCAGGGGCGTGCAGTTCGCCAACCGCAGCACCCCGGGGGTCAACTTCGGCAACGAGGGCTGGTCGGTGGAGAACACGGTGGGCCTGAACCTCAGCTGGACCCTCTTCGACGGCGGTGCCGCCCGGGCCAACTACCGCCGCCAGAAGCAGGTGGCCCAGGAGAACTCCTTCCAGTTCGCCCAGCAGCGGGACGCGATCCGCCAGCAGGTGGAAACGAACTTCTACGAACTGGAGAAGAACAACCGCAACATCACCACCACCTCCCGCGAGGTGATCTCCACAAGGGAATCCCTGCGGCTGGCCCGCCTGCGCTTCCAGGCCGGCGTCACCACCCAGCGGGAGGTGGTCGACACCCAGCGCGACCTCACCCAGGCCGAGGTGCGCTGGTCGACGGCCATCTCCGACTACAACAAGGCCCTGGCCCGGCTGCGGCGCTTCACCGGCCTCGACCAGGTCGGCCTCTGCCAGCGCCAGGCCCTGCCGGCCACCAACCCGAGGGCGGCCGGCACCTCCGAGATCCCCGTGGAGCCCCAGCCCCTGATCCCGGCCTGCCGGGCCGGCAGCCCCACCGGATCCGAGGCGATGCCGCCGGGGTCCTGACGCCCGTTGTCATCACCCCTCCGCCCCGGCCTGACCCTTCCCGCCACGGTGCGCCTGGGTCTTTTCCAGGGTTGCCTGGGCTGCCTGGCCGTGATCTTTTCGGGTCTGCTCAACCGGATCATGCTCAGTGAGCTGGGCTTCCCCGGACTTCTGGTGGGCGGGGCCCTGGCTTTCGAGCAGTTCGTGGCCCCCTCCCGGGTGCTGTTCGGCCAGATCTCCGATGCTCACCCCCTGGCCTCCCGCCACCGGGTCCCCTACGTGCTGCTCGGCACGGCGGCCTTCTGTCTGCTGGCCGTGCTGTCGGTGCCGCTGATCTTCCAGGTGGGGCGCCTGCTGCAGGACGGCAGCCAGCCCGGCCTCGCCCTCGGCATCGCCGCCCTCTGCGGCCTGTTCGCCCTTTACGGCCTGGCGGTCTCCCTGGCCACCACCCCCTACCTGGCCCTGGTGATCGACCGCACCAGCGAACAGGAGCGGCCCCGGGCGGTGAGCATCATCTGGTGCATGCTCACGGTCGGCATCGTCATCGGCGCCGTGGCCATCGGCGTGAGCCTGCGCTCCCTGGACGGGGTCAGCGATCCGGTGGTGCTCGAGGCGACCCTCTCCCGCTTCATGGCGTCCGTGGCCGGTGTGGTGATGCTGCTCACGGTGGTCGCCACCTGGGGCATGGAATCCCCCCTGCGGGAACGCAGCGACGGGACGGTGGTGCCGCGGGAGGATGCCATCGGCCTGCGCCAGTCCTGGACCCTGATCACCTCCAGCCGCCAGGTGCTGATCTTCTTCTCCTTCCTGATCCTGTTCACCCTGGCCCTGTTCCTGCAGGATCCGGTGCTCGAGAGCTACGGCGCCCAGGTGTTCGCCATGCCGATCGCCGCCACCGCCCAGCTCAACGCCTTCTGGGGGGTCGGCACCCTGGTGGGCCTGCTGGTTGCAGGACTCTGGGTGGTACCCCGGCTCGGGAAGATGGCCACCGCCCGCCTCGGCTGCCAGCTGATCGCCCTGTCCCTGCTGCTGCTGCTGGTGGCGGGCCTGACGGCCCGGATCCCCTTCCTGCAGGCCGTGATGGTGCTGTTCGGGCTGGCGGCCGGCATCGGCACCAACAGCGCCCTCTGCCTGATGCTCGACCTCACCCTTCCCCAGGCCGCGGGCACCTTCGTCGGCGTCTGGGGTCTGGCCCAGGCCCTCTCGCGGGCGATCGGCAAGCTCCTCGGCGGCGGCCTGTACGACATCGGCCGTTCCCTGCCGCTCGGGGATGGGCCCTACGGACCCTTCGCCCTTGTGCTGGGCGTCGAGCTGCTGGTGGCCCTGGCGGCCCTGCTGCTCCTCGGTTATGTCAACGTGCGCCAGTTCCGGGAGGACACCTCCCGCAGTCTCAGCCAGGTTCTGGAGATGGAAATGGGATGAAGGTCCCCACCCCGCACCCCCTCGATTCCCGTCTGGAATCCCTGCTCGACCGGGTCGCCGAGCGCCAGCGGGCCGACTTCGGCCACAGCCAGCCGGATCTGAAGGCGGATGGGTCCTTCATCACGGCCTGTGATCGCTGGAGCGACGCCACCTTGGTGGAGGGACTGGCCGAGCTGTTCCCCGGCGAGGGGGTCCTCAGCGAGGAGGGCCGCCAGCAGGTGCCCGCCACGCCGGCCTACTGGGTGGTGGATCCCCTCGATGGCACCACCAACTTCGCCGCCGGCATCCCCTACTGGGCGATTTCCATGGCCCGCTTCGAGGCCGGTGTGCCGGTTCTGGCGATCCTCGATGTGCCGCCCCTGCGTCAGCGGATCGTCGCCATCCGGGGGCAAGGGGCCTGGCGCAATGGCAAGCCCATTCCGCCGCCTGCCCTGCAGCTCCACAACGCCGGTTGCGCGTCGCTCTGCAGCCGCTCGATCCGGGTGCTCCAGAAGCTGCCCCACCGCCCGTTCCCCGGCAAGATCCGGCTGCTGGGCGTCGCCAGCCTCAATCTGGTGTCGGTGGCCATGGGCCAGACGATGGCCGCCCTGGAGGCCACCCCGAAGATCTGGGACCTGGCGGCCGCCTGGCTGGTGCTCGAGGAGCTGGGCTGTCCCCTGCGCTGGCTGGGGGCGAGCCCCCTGGGGCTGCAGCCGGGCCAGGACCTGGCATTGACGGACTTCCCGGTGCTGGTGGCCAACCGGCAGGAGACGCTGGAACGGTTCATGCCGTGGGCGGAGGCCCTGGAGAGCCAGGAGCCCACGAAGCACGTGATATGATTTTGGACTGCGCCCCAGAGAGCGAGAGCTCGAGCGGGGAGCAGGCTTACGGGATCGAGAGGCGCGAG
>PVWP01000014.1 GCA_003003925.1 Aphanothece cf. minutissima CCALA 015 | reverse complement strand
ACCGATCCGGCGGCCCGCCTCAGCATCGGCGGTGAGGAGGTGCCCCTCTCGGCCGACGGCACCTTCCGGGTGCAGGTACCCTTCCGCGACGGCCAGCAGCTCTACCCGATCGAGGCCCTGGCGGCCGATGGCGAGCAGAAGCGCAGCATCACCATGGAGTTCCGCCGTTCCACGCCGGAAGACAACAGCAACCCCGCCAGCCAGGCGGTGGCCGAGTGGTTCTGATGGAGAACACCGCCACCGGCTCCAACCGCGGCCTGCTCAAGGCGGTGGTCGCCCTCACCCCCGTGGCCGGCTCGATCCTGTTTCCGCTGGTGGTGCCGATCCTGATGCTGCGGGTCAGCATCTCGGCCGGGGTGATCGCCGCGGTGCTGATCGGCACCCTCTGGTTCGCCGCCATGCTGCGCACCTCGGAGATGCCAGGCCACCACTGAGGTCCCGGCAAGCAGGCGGAGCGCCCCTGGAGAGCCGAAAGAGCCCTGTCCCCCGCCGGGAAGGCTGAAGGAGCGGAATCCGCCGCCCCCTCCAGCCCGTGGACCCTCTCGCGCTCCTTCGCCTGCTCCGGCCCGCCCAGCGGCCCCTGATCGCCCTGGCCGTGGCCAGCCTGCTTGGGGGCTGCGGCCCCGCACCGGCGGCCCTGAGCGGCGGCGGCCCCCGGGCCCTGCCCCTGCCGCCGGGCATCCGGGTGGCCTTCAACCACCGCGGCGACAGCCGCTACCGCAGCCCGGTCAGCGGCCAGTGGCGCCAGGGGGATGACCTCGAAGCCCTGCTGCTCGAGAGCATCCGCGAGGCCCGCCTCGAGATCCTGGTGGCGGTGCAGGAGCTTTCCCTGCCGGCGGTGGCGGAGGCCCTGGCGGAGCGCCACCGCCGCGGAGTCCGGGTGCGGGTGGTGCTGGAGAACCTCTACAGCGCCCCCTGGAGCCAGCAGCATCCGGTGGATCTGCCGCCCCACCAGCGCCAGCGCCAGCAGCAGCTGGCCGCCCTGGGCCAGGGGGACGCCGTCGCCGTGCTGCAGCGGGCGGGGGTGCCCCTGCTCGATGACACCGCCGACGGCAGCCGCGGCAGCGGCCTGATGCACCACAAGTTCCTGGTGGTCGACGGCCGGGTGGTGGTGACCGGCTCGGCCAACTTCAGCCCCTCCTGCGTCCACGGCGATGCCGGCGCACCGGCCACCCGCGGCAACGTCAACCACCTGCTGCGCTTCGACAGCCCCGCCCTGGCCGGGGTGTTCGCCGCCGAATTCGCCCGGCTCTGGGGTGATGGCCCCGGCGGCCGGCCCGACAGCCGCTTCGGCATCGCCAAGGAGGGCGGACCGGCCCAGGTGGTCGATGTGGCCGGCACGCCGGTGGAGGTGCTGTTCGCGCCCCACCGCCGCCGCGACCCCAACCACGGCCTGGCCTGGCTGGAGACCCGGCTGGCCGGTGCCGGCCGGCGCCTCGACCTGGCCCTGTTCGTCTTCTCGGGACAGAACCTGGCCGACCGCCTCCAGGAGCTGCATGGCCGCGGCGTGACGATGCGGCTGCTGGCGGATCCGGGCTTCGCCAACCGGGCCTTCAGCGAAACCCTCGACCTGCTCGGGGTGACCCTGCCCGACCAGGACTGCCACATCGAAGCGGACAACCGGGCCTGGAGCACGGCCCTGGAAGGGGTGGGCACGCCCCGGCTGGCGGCCGGCGACAAGCTGCACCACAAGTTCGCGGTCATCGACCGCCGGGATGTGATCACCGGCAGCTTCAACTGGAGCCCTTCGGCCGCCTTCCAGAACGACGAGACCCTGCTGCTGATCCGCTCCCCCCTGCTGGCCCGCCACTTCGAAGCGGAGATCGACCGCCTCTGGCGCGGAGCCGAACTGGGCATCGGCCGCCGGCTCGCCCGCCGCCTGGAGCAGGGGCGGCGCAGCTGCGGCAGCGGCCGGCAGCGCCCCTCTGTCGCCGGCAGGGCGGTGATGGCAGCGCCGTCTACGATTCGGTAACGCTTAGCACACGATTCATGGACCCGGCGTCCAGCTCCGTCTCCACCCCCAGCTCCGTCTCCAGCTCCCGCGAAGTCACCCCGCGCCTGGACGCCATCAACCTGATGCTGCGGGACCTGCACACCCGCCACGACGAGATCCGCCACCGGGCCGCCTTCCGGGGCTGCACCAGCGAGCTGCTGACCCTGCAGCAGGAGCTGGTCGACTACCTGCTCAGCAAGAAGCACTCCCTGCAGGGGGCGGAGAATGCCAGCCCCGACGAGGGCCTCAACTACAACTCCTTCACCTGAGCACCTCCGCAGCCCCCACCGCACGGGTGCTGGTGGTGGGGGCCGGCCCCGCCGGGGCCAGCCTGGCCCTGCTCCTGGCCCGCCGGGGTCTCCCGGTCGACCTGATCGATGCATCGGCGGCAGGCCGCGGCGGCCGGCCATTCCGCGGCGAGGGGCTGATGCCGAGCGGCCTGGCGGCCCTGGACGCCATGGGCCTCGAGCCGCTGCCGGCGGCGGTGCGGCGGCGCCCCCTCACGGCCTGGAGCTTCTTCCTCGATGGCCAGGCCCTGTTCGAGGCGGCCGAGCCCATGGGCAGCAGCGTCCCCTGCACCCTGATCGACCAGGACTCCCTGATCGCCGAACTGCTCGAGCAGGCGGGCCGGCTGCCGGGCTTCCGCTTCCACCCGGGCCAGGCCGCCAGTGATCTGCTGCTGCGGGACGGCCGCGTCGCCGGCGTGCGCCTGACGGATGGCACCGCCCTGGAGGCGGCGCTGGTGGTGGCCTGCGACGGCCGCGATTCGCTGCTGCGCCGCAGGGGCGGCCTGGCGCTGGAGAGCGCCCCCAGCCCCCTCGACGTGCTCTGGTTCCGGCTGGAGGGCCCGGGGGCCGACGCAGTGCTGGAGTGGCTGGCCGGCCGTTTCGTGACGGTGGTGGGCGCCTCGGGCAGCTATGCCCTGTTCCCCTCAGCCCGCGGCGGCGTCCAGCTGGGCTGGGCGATCGCGCCGGAGCCGCCGCCGGCGCCCACCCCGGCCGGCCCCGCAGGCTGGGCGGAGCTCTGGGCCACTGACGCCCCGGAGGCCCTGGCCAAGCGGCTGCGGGAGCTGCCAGCGGCGGCCGTCCAGGGGCCGGTGCGGTTGCCGGTGCGGGTGGGGCTCTGCCCGCACTGGCAGCGGCCCGGACTGCTGTTGCTCGGGGATGCCGCCCACCCGATGAGCCCGCTGCGGGCCCAGGGGATCAACATGGCCCTGCGGGATGCCCTGGTGGCCGCCCGGCACCTGGGGCCCGCCCTGCGCGACGGCGAGCCCGGGGCCATTGACACGGCTGCCGCGGCGGTCGTCGCCGAACGGCAACCGGAGATCCGGCGGATCCAGGCGCTGCAGGAACAGGAGGCCCGCCGGGCCGATCTGCTGCGGCGCCGGCACCGCCTGCGGGGAGTGCTGGCCCGCACCGCCCGCTGGAGCGGCCCGCTGCTGGCCCGCCGCTGGCAGGCCTCCCAGCGGCTGCTGCGCGACGGCTCCGCGGCCATCACCAGGGATCCCGGGGCGGCGGCCATGATTGGGTGACCTCCCCGCCCGCCATGGACCGGTCCCCTCGCGCCACCTCCCAGGCCCCCCGACGCCTCGCAGCGGCCCTGCCGCACCTGGCCCTGCTGGCGAGCCTGCCCCTGGGGGTGGCGTCACCGCTGCGGGCCGCGCCGGAGCCGCCCCCCTTTCCCCCCTCCTCCGAGTTCCGCTCCCTGCAGCTGATCACCCTGGCCTGCAGCCGCGAGAACACCGCCGAACCCTGCGACCAGGCCCGCAGCCTGGCCAACCCCCTGCTCGACCATCCGCGCCTGCCCGCCAGCTGCAAGGACGTGCTCTGGACGATCCGTCAGCGTTCGGTGGTGGCGGCCAGCAACAGCTTCGAGCGGCGCGAACCGATCGACCGCGCCGCCCGCAGCCTCACGGCCGTCTGCCGCCTGCAGTTGCCGGTGGCCAAGCCGGCGGAGAATGCCGCCCCAAGGCAGGGGGGCCTGAACCTGATCAATCCCAATCAAAACTGAAGCGCTGACCGGGCAGCAGCCGCTGCAGCTCGTGGGCCAGCTCGGCCATCAGCTGCCGGCTCACCTGGGGATGGTCGCGGAGCTCCTTGACCAGAGCCGCCACATCGTCGCTGGTGAGGCCGTGGCTGCTGATCCTCGCGTCCACGCGCTGGCGGAACTGCTCCAGCAGCTGGGCCTGCTCAGGAGTAAGGGGGCCGTCATCCAAGGGGTGCTGAACTTCCATGGTGGCTCGGGTCAGGGCTGGGTCAGAGCCGGCTCTGGGCTCCCTGAGACAGCCGCCCGGGTGGCGCCGCCATCGATCAGCGCCAGCAGCTGGGTCGCCGTGTCCCGCATGAAGGCCAGGCTCATGGGGGTGACGACGGCGGCCTTGTCGGCAAGCTGGCAGAGGGGGTTGCGCTCCCCCTGGGCCTCACAGCTGCTGGAGAGGCCCAGCAGGGCATTGGTGAGCTTGCCCCGCAGGCAGGTTTCCGCACCCGCCCCGGCCAGCACCGCCTCGGCGGCGGTGTGGGTGCGACTCACCGCTTCGGCATAGGGAAGGGCCTTCGGGGCCCCCATCACCGCGCCACGCACCGAGGTCTGGCCGAACACCACCGCCCCGGCGGCGGCGGCGACGCAGGCGGCGCCAGCGGCCAGGCGCAGGGCGGAGGGAAGCGACCGAAGCGCCATGGGGTGGCCGGCAAGGTGGCCCCAGGCTAGCCAGACCCGTCGCAGCGACCATCAGGCGCCGGAGCACCCACCAGGCCAGGGTCGCCCGAATCGGCGGAGGTAGCTTGGGGCTCCCCCGAGCACCAGGACGCCGGCCATGGCGATGACGACCGAGCTGCGTCAGGTGGCGCTGGAGCGACCCTTCGACGACCAGAAGCCCGGCACCTCCGGCCTGCGCAAGAGCACCCGTCAGTTCCAGACCCCCCACTACCTGGAGAGCTTCATCGAGGCCTCCCTGCGGGTGGTGCCCGGCATCGCCGGCGGCACCCTGGTGGTCGGCGGCGACGGCCGCTACGGCAACCTCGCAGCGATCAGCGTCATCGCCCGCATGGCCGCGGCCCATGGCGTCAGCCGCCTGATCACTACCACCGGCGGGATCCTCTCCACCCCGGCCGCCTCCCACCTGATCCGCAGCCACGGCGCCGTGGCCGGGATCATCCTCTCGGCCAGCCACAACCCTGGCGGCCTCGACGGCGACTTCGGCGTCAAGATCAACGGCGCCAACGGCGGTCCGGCCCCGGAATCGGTCACCGATGCCATCCATGCCGCCACCCTCAACCTGGACGGCTACCGCATCCTCGACGCCGACCCCCTGAACCTGGAGGTCCCCGGAACGGCCACCATTGGCTCCATGGCGGTGGAGGTGATCGACGGCGTCGACGACTACGTGGCGTTGATGCAGAAGCTGTTCGACTTCGACCGCATCGCCGCCCTGCTGCGGGGCGACTTCCGCGTCGCCTTCGATGCCATGCATGCGGTCACCGGCCCCTACGCCAGCCGCCTGTTCGAGGGGCTTCTTGGTGCACCGGCCGGCACGGTGCGCAACGGTGTTCCCCTGGCCGACTTCGGCGGCGGCCACCCCGACCCCAACCTCACCTATGCCCACGAGCTGGCCGACCTGCTGCTGGCCGGCAACGCCTACGACTTCGGTGCCGCCTGCGACGGCGACGGCGACCGCAACATGATCCTGGGGCGGCACTGCTTCGTGAATCCCAGCGACAGCCTGGCCGTGCTCACCGCCAACGCCACCCTGGCCCCCGGCTACGCGGACGGCCTGGCCGGCGTGGCCCGCTCGATGCCCACCAGCGCCGCCGCCGACGTGGTGGCCGCCGAGCTGGGCATCCCCTGCTTCGAGACCCCCACGGGCTGGAAGTTCTTCGGCAACCTGCTCGATGCCGGCCGGATCACCCTCTGCGGCGAGGAGAGCTTCGGCACCGGCAGCAACCACATCCGCGAGAAGGACGGCCTCTGGGCCGTGCTGTTCTGGCTGCAGATCCTGGCGGTGCGCGGCTGCTCGGTGGCCGAGGTGATGGCGGGCCACTGGAGCCGCTTCGGCCGCCACTACTACTCCCGCCACGACTACGAGGCCGTCGCCAGCGACGCCGCCCACGGCCTCTACGACCGGGTCTCCGGGATGCTCACTGCCCTGCCGGGCCAGGGTTTCGCCGGCCGCACGATCCGCGCCGCCGACGACTTCGGCTACACCGACCCGGTGGACGGCTCGGTCAGCAAGGGCCAGGGCCTGCGGGTGCTGCTCGACGACGGCAGCCGGGTGGTGCTGCGGCTCTCGGGCACCGGCACCAAGGGCGCCACCCTGCGGGTGTACCTGGAGAGCTACGTGCCCCCCAGCGGTGCCCTCGACCTCGACCCCCAGCAGGCCCTCAAGGATCTGATCGACGCCATCGACGCCCTGGCCGAGATCCGGGTGCGCACCGGCATGGATCGCCCCACCGTGATCACCTGAGCGGCCGGGCCCGGTGAAGCCCCCCGGCGCCGCCGCTGTCTGCCTGGCGGCCGCCACGATCGGCTGCTCACCCGCTCTGCTGCGGGCCGAGGGGCTGCCGGAGCGGCCCCAGGCCAGCGTCGAAGCGCTGGAGGCCACCCGCTTCGCCCCCACCACCAGAGTCGACCTGCAGATCAACGCCGTTCTGGGCGCGCTGCAGACCACCGGCAGTGCGGTGGACAGCGCCAGCAACAGCGCTGATGGGGCGCCGCTGCTGAACGGGGTCAGCCTCAGCCACGAGGCCCGCCTCACCATCGACACCAGCTTCACGGGCCAGGACCTGTTCCGAGTCCGCCTGCGCACAGGCGATTTCGCCCCCTCCGGCTTCTTCTCCAACCCGCCCGCCCCCCTGAGCCGCCTGGATGTGGCCTTCCAGGAACCGGCCTGCGGCGCCGGGGAGGAGGGCTGCCCCGGCCGGCTGGTGAGCATCAACCGGGCCTACCTGCAGCTGCCCCTGGGCCCGGAGATCCGCCTCAGCGTTGGGCCGCGGGTCATGCAGCTCGACATGCTGCCGGTCTGGCCGAGCGTCTACAACCCGTCCCCCATCCTCGATCTGTTCCAGTACGCCGGATCACCGGGCACCTACAGCAAGCGGCTCGGGGGCGGCTTCGGGATCTGGTGGCAGCCCCGCGGCGACCTGCGGGGGCTGAGCCTGGGCTATGCCTACGTCGCCGGCCGGGCCGGGGGGACGCCCCAGGGGGGCGGCCTGTTCGGCGGGGCCTCCTCCCAGACCAGCACCCTGCAGCTGGCCCTGACCAGGCCGCAGTGGAACATCACCGGTGCCTGGACCCTCAGCGGGCCCCAGGTGCGGCTCCGGGGGACGCCCCTGGCCAGCCAGCTGGCGGCGGGCGCCGGCGAGGGCAGCCTGGGATCCTGGTCGCTGGCGGGCTACTGGCAGCCCCGCACCTCCGGATGGCTGCCTTCGATCAGCGCCGGCTGGGGGCAGGACACGTTCCGTTTCGGCTCCTTCCCGGTGGCAGGCCTGTCGGGGGTGCGCAGCCGCTCCTGGTACACCGGGCTGATCTGGAGCGATGTGCTGGGGGTGGGCAACAGCCTGGGCTTCGCCGTCGGCTCCCCTGCCCACGTCAGCGCGATCCAGACCCCAGCCCGGGGCAACCTCGACGACCGGGGCCTGGCCATGGAGCTCTTCTACCGGATCCAGATCAGTGACGATCTCTCGGTGACGCCGGCGGTGTTCTGGCTGAGCCGGCCGCGCGGGGCCCTCACCGGCAGCGCCACGCTCTCCGAGGCCCTGCTCTTTCCCGCCGCCTCGGGGGAGGCCAGCCTGAGCGTGTGGGCCGCCCTGGTCCGCACGACGCTGCGCTTCTGAGACCTTCAGGTGCGAGCCCGGCCCCGTCCGGCCGCGGCGGGATCAGCCGAACCAGTTGAGGAAGCGCTGGATCACCACGGCGTTGCTGATGTCCACGAAGAAACCCGAGACCAGCGGCACGATGATGAAGGCCCGGTGGGCGGGGCCGTAGGTCTGGGCCACCGCCGACATGTTGGCCATCGCCGTGGGGGTGGCCCCCAGGGAGATGCCCCCGAAGCCGGCGCAGATGACGGCGGCCTCGTAATCCCGTCCCATCACCTTGAACACCACGAACAGGGCGAACAGGAAGGACACCACGAACTGGGCGGCCAGGATGGCCAGAATCGGACCCGCCAGGGAGGCGATGGTCCAGAGCTGCAGGCTCATCAGCGACATCGTCAGGAAGATGCCCAGGGAGATCTCCGAGACGATGGCCAGCGAGCGGGGGGCGGCCAGGCAGCGGATCGGCAGCAGCCGCGGCACGGTGTTGGTGAGGAAGATGGCCGCGAACAGGCAGCAGACGAACAGGGGCAGGTTGCTGCCGGCCGCCCGCAGGGCCTCATGCAGCAGCTCCCCCAGGCCCAGGCTCACGTTGAGCCAGAAGAGGGTGCCCAGCAGGCTGAAGTAGGTCACCGGCTCCCCGGGCCCGTCCGGGGTGCCGCCCTCCAGGGAGGCGGAGGCGGTGTCAGGGCCTGCGCCCCGGGCCTGCGGCGTCTTGAGCCGATGGCGGCGGATCAGGATCCGGGCGATCGGTCCGCCCATCAGCGAAGCCAGCACCAGCCCGAAGGTGGCGCAGGCGATGCCGATTTCGAGGGCATTGCTGATGCCGTGGCTCTCGGCAAATCGCGGCGCCCAGGCGATCGCGGTGCCATGCCCCCCCAGCAGGGACACCGACCCGCCCAGCAGGCCCACCAGGGGATTGAGCCCCAGCAGCGCCGCCATGCCGATCCCGGTGAGGTTCTGCAGCACCATGTAAGCCACGGTGGTGCCCACCAGGATCAGCAGGGGCCAGCCCCCGGAGAGCAGGGTCTTGATGTCGGCATTGAGGCCGATGGCCGCAAAGAAATAGAGCAGCAGGAAATCCCGCGTCTGCAGATTGAAGCCGATCTCCGTGCCATTGATGGCATGGATCAGGGCCAGCAGCAGACAGACAAGCAGGCCGCTGGTGACCGGCTCGGGAATGTTGAATTCCCGCAGGAAACCCACCTTGCGGTTCAGCCAGCGACCGATCGCCAGCACCACGATGGCGATGTTGAACGTCGCAAAGCTCTCGAACTGCATGGGTTGCGGGACTCAGGGGGAAGGCTTCAGGTGCAGCCCTGAACGGAGATCCGATAGCTGAACCCGAGGGCCGCCGGTGTGGTGGAGGAACCCACCCGGAAGTTCATCAACCGGGTGCGCTTGCCGGGAACGGCCTGGAAGGGCCCGAACATCCGGCCCGTGCCGGGCTCAAACGTGGGAGTCTCATTGATCACCTGCAGGCTGCTGCCGTCGGTGAAGACCATGAAACCGGACACCGGGAAACTGGCGCGCTCCGTGGAGGCCGATGTGAAGAAGAAGCGATAACTGCGGAAATCGCGATCGACGACGAAGTCGGTGTTCCAGTTGGTGCGGCCCACGAGCCGGTCCGGCCCGATCCGCTTCGACACGACCGGATTGCCGCCACCGCCGAGCGGCATCAGGAAGCGGCAGCTGGCCTGGGCGGCGGGCACCCCGGTCGCGGCCATGGTCAGGGCGGTGAGCAGAACGGGGGTGATCGCGCGAATCGCCGTCATGGAGCGTTCAGACCAGGCCAGGCCCAGCATCATGACAGCCGGCCCCTGGCACCGGCAGGGGCGGGACCGCTTCAGCCCCGGTCGTCACTGCCGGCGAGCCGATCCGGGGCCACCGGCTGCTGGCGTTCCGACTGGATCCAGAGGGCCACCATCCCGGCGATGGGAATCGAGAGAAAAATCCCCAGCAGGCCAGCGACCCGCTGACCAATGAACAGTGACAGGAAAAGGATCACGGGATTGAGCTCCATCGCCCGGCCCATCACCCTGGGTCGGACGATGTTGTCCTGAATCTGGCCGAAGAGCAGGGCCGCGATGAACGCCCGCAGCGCGATTTCCCCTCCCTGGGAAGCCAGCACCATCACCGAGATCAGGATGATGCCCAGGGTGGCTCCGATCCCTGGGATGACATCAAGAATGCCCATGGCCACCGCCAGTATCAGACTGTATTTCACCCCAAGGAAAGGGAACACAACAGCGATCGAGACCATGAGAAACACCATCAGCAGCAACTGGCCGCGGATGAAGCCGACAACACTCTGACGAAAGATCAAGGCAAAGCGTTCACGATGAACCTCCGGAATCAGGTTCAGAAACCCCCGCCAGAGCTTCTCTCCATCGATCAGCATGTAAAGACTGATCACCGCTCCGAAGATCGTCGTGAACACCCCGGAAAAGACGTTCTGCAGCAGTCCCAGTCCCGTCACCAGCCCCTGCTGCAGGAGGCTGGTCACCCGTTCCAGTCCATAGCGCTCCAGATAGGCCTGTAACGGCGTGAGGTCCTGCTGCCGGAGAGTGCCCTGGAGATCCAGCAGCAGGCCCTGGCCCTGGTTGAGCACCTGCAGTCCGATTCCGGTGATCAGGCCCACCAGGAGCATCAGGGCGACCAGGCAGACGGCGGCGATCGCCCAGCCCCGCGGCAGCACCCGGCTGAGCCAGCCCACGGGCACATTGAGCAGCGCCGCGACGATGGCCGCCACGGTGAAGACCGCAATCGTGCCCGAGAAGTAATTGAAGATCACCACCGTGACCCCGATGCAGGCCACCAGGAGCAGGTAGCGCACCAGCTGGGGGGTTTGGAACATCTGCAGGCAGGCCCCCGCTGGTGGCTGGATGCTACGCGTCGCGCTTCCGGCGACGATCGGCGCCGCCAGCCGTCAGTGGCTGGTCAGTGGCTGGTCTCCGGCCGGGAGGCGAACAGATTGAGGCCCAGCCGCTCGGAGAGGAAACGGGCCGTGAGCTGGCCGCGCACACTGTTGCCCGCCTCATCGAGGGGCGGCGCATAGGTGGCCAGCCCCCCCTTTCCGGGCGCCACGGTGATCATGCCGCCGGCCACGCCGCTCTTGCCCGGCAGGCCAGTGGCGTAGAGCCAGTCGCCGGAGGTCTCGTACAGCCCCGCCGTGACCATCACCGCCAGCACGTGCTGGCAGTGGATGGCATCGATCACCTGCTCCCCGGTGACCGGCTGGCGCCCGCCGTTGGCCAGGGTGGCGGCCATCACCGCCAGGTCGGCGGCGGTGACGCTCAGGGAACACTGGCGGGTGTACAGCTCGGTGGCCTCGTCCGGATCCCACCAGATGCGGTCATGGTCACTGAGGAGCGTCGCCAGACCGGCGTTGCGGCGATTGGTGGCCAGCTCCGACGCGAAAACCTCGGCATCGATCTCCAGCCGCCGGCCGGCGAAGCGGGAGAAGCCGTCCTGGATGAAGGACCACTTCGCCTCGCTGCTGGCGCCGGGCGCCAGGCTGGTGGCGGCGATCGCCCCGGCGTTCACCATCGGATTGGAGAGGCCGTCGCCGCTGCGCTCCACCGCCAGCACGGAATTGAAGGGCAGGCCGGTGCTGTTGACGCCGAGCTTCTCCCGCGCCTCCTCCTCGCCGATGGCCTGGCAGATCAGGGCGAACAGGAACGGTTTGGAGATGCTCTGGATGCTGAAGGCCACCCGGGCCTCCCCCGCCTCGAACAACGCTCCGCCGCAGCTGGACACGCACAGACCGAAGTGGGCCGGATCCGCCGATGCCAGCGCCGGGATGTAGTCGGCCACCTGGCCCTCGCCGACCGGCGCGAAGCGGCGATGGGCCTCCTCCACCAGCTCCTGCACCACCTCCGCGGTGGGCAGGTGACCGTTGGACACCCATTCGGACACGGACCACATGGTGGGAGACGGGGTGGAGGGTGAAAGGTTCCGCGGAGGGGCCGGGGATTGCGTGATCAGTGCGGCGACGTCCGCTCCCAGGGGAAGCTGGGCAGGCGATGCAGCGCTTCCCGCTGGGCATCGCTCCAGGTCTCGACCATCGCGGCCAGCTCAGGCGCCTCGGAGTCGAACGTCACGCGGTGGGCCACCGCCAGGGCGTCGGCGGGAAGGATGGCCAGCTCGAACGGGGGGCCCACGGTGAGATTGGAGCGCTGGGTGAGCACTTCCGAGATCAGGCACAGCCGGGCCGCATCCTCCAGGGAGAGGTTGGTATGGCCCACGTTGTCGAGCGGAGGCTTTCCATACTTCGTCTCCCCGATCTGCAGGTACGGCGTTTCCCGGGTGGCCTTGATGGCGTTGCCCTCGGCATAGACCAGATACAGCCCATGGGCCTCCCCGGCGATCTGGCCACCCAGGAGGAAGGAGGCCCCGGCACTGGCGCCGGCCTGCTGCAGCGCAGGGCCGTTCTCCTGCTGCACCGCCACACTCACCCGGCCGATGTAGGCGGCTGCCTCGAACAGGTAATCACAGGTGCGCAGCGTCTTGCCGTTCGAGCTGGAGTCCTCGTCGGGTCGATCGAGATCCCGCTGGATCCAGTTGACCACGGCCTGGGTGGTGGCCAGATTGCCGGCAGCGAGCAAGACGAACAGCCGGTCGGAGGCCGGCTGGAAGACATACATCTTGCTGTAGCTTGAAATATAATCAACTCCTGCATTCGTGCGGGAGTCGGAGACCATCACCAGGCCCTTCTCCAGCCAGTAACCGATGCAGTACGTCACTCCGTTCGGCAGCAAAAAACCTGTCGTGAGACTAGCCCACGGTCAGGAAATCAACGGCCCGGAAGTGACCGGGATCACCGCGTTCCAGCCCCCTGGTGGAACCGGCCCTCAGGGTGCTGCGGGAGGTGCCGTGGATGGGGCGGTGGGGTCGCTGACGTTGGCGCAGAGATCGAGGACGATCTGCTGACCCAGTGACCGCCCCAGCGGCACCGACCAGGGCTCCCAGGCCCCGTTCACCAGCCAGGCCTGGCGGAGGCTGCTGCAGTGCACCGCCACCGCCGTCGCCTGGGCCCGGGTCGGACCCACGTCCGCCTGGGTGGGTTGCACCAGGGTGACCCGCACCCCGCCGGGATGGAGCTTCCAGCCGCCCCAGTCGACGAGGGTGTTGCCGTAGAAGCGCCAGCGCACCGCCTCGCCCGGCCTCTGAGCCCCCGGTGCTGGGGGGGCGGTGGGCGCCGGAGGCGTCACGGCCGGAGGGGTGGTCGGTGCCTGGGCCGGGGAGGCGGTGGCCGGCGGCGTGGCAGGGGGTGCCGGCTTCTCGGTGGGTGCCGGTTTGGCGGCGGCAGCTGGCTTGGCGGTGGCCGCTGGCTTCGCGGTAGCCGCTGGCTTGGCGGCGGGCTTGGCCGTGGCCGCTGGCTTCGCCGTGGGCTTGGCGGCGGATGCCGGAGGGAGCTTCAGCCAGGCACCCACCTTGAGTTGGTCGGGCTTGAGCCCGGGGTTGGCCTTTTGCAGATCCGCCACAGTGGTCCGATGGCGGGTTGCGAGGAGCGCCAGGGTGTCTCCGGCGCGCACCTGCACGAGCCCCTTCGATGGCGGCAGTTTCAGCTGCTGACCGATCTGCAGCTCCTCCGGCTTGGTGATCCTGTTCAGCCGCATCAACTCCTGCACGCTCACCCCATAACGGGCGGCAATGGCCTCCAGCGTGTCGCCCTGGACGACCTTCACACTGCGGGCGGGAGGGGTCCCCTGGCTCAAGGCCACCGGGCTGAAGCCGAGCCCGCTGAAGGAGAGAAAAAGGGCGGCAAGAACAGCCCCGGTCGCCGATGCCTGTCGACCCATGATTCCCTCACTTCCTGCAGAAGAAAGCTACCAGAAGCGGCCACCATCACAGAATCAGCACATTCCAGACCCTGCCGATCATGGCCCCGACCGTTGAAAGCAACGTCGCAACATTTCATCAGACAGGGATAGAAACGCTCGACGACGTCCCGCTGATCGACGGCACATCAGCCGCAGGCATTCAGGGCGCCGCAGCAGCCATCAGGAAGGGGGGCGCCGACGACGGCGACGGGTGGTCGGTGGCGGCGCTCCCCGGCGGGCGCCTTTGCCGGCCCGCGGCGCCATTGGTCAGGGTGACCAGGGCCAGGGCACCATCGATCAGCACCAGCACGGCCCAGACCAGCAGCAGCAGCAGCTCCACCAAGGCTGTCCGCTCCGGGACCGTGGGGGCTGTCACAGACACGGCAGGCTCCGGGGGCAGCGTGACCGCCAGCTCAGGCTCCCTGTGCTCCGGCAACCCCCTCTGAGGCTCCATGACCTCCGACTTCAGGGGCTCAAGCCTGGCGATCTCCGTGACGACGACCGCGTTCACCGGGGGCAGCGGGTCGGGGTCGGCCATCGCGGCGGCTGCGGACACAGCCGGCCCAATCGGCAAGGCCACGATCTCCAGATCTGGACATGCCTGAAACAGCAGGGCCGTGGGCGGCTCGGCGGGCACCGGCCAGGGCAGGCGCGAGGGGTGCCGCCCTCGAGTTTTGGCGTGCTGCTCCCGTAGCCGTTCGGCAAGCGTGGGCAGCATGGAAGGGTTCCTCAATCTCCTGTAACGATCCTCACGGCCTCGCCGGGCCACCGCAATGGAGCCGGCGGAGCGCTCCACGTTTCGTTACATCGAGCCGCTGGGCTGGTCGCCTGCGGGGGCCAGGTCGGCCTCCTCAGGGTCGGATTCGCCGAACCAGCGGGCCTCCAGCGCCTTCACCACCACATAGAAGGGGGGCACCACCCCCAGCGACAGCACGGTGGCCACCAGCAGACCGCCGAAGATCACCGTGCCCAGGGACTGCTGGCTGTTGGCCCCCGCCGTGGTGGCCACCACCAGGGGCAGGAAGCCGGCCAGGGCCGCGATGGCCGTCATCAGGATCGGCCGCAGCCTGGACTCCGCCGAAGCGATGGCGGCCTCGGCGGCGGTCATGCCCTCCTTCATGTGCTGCTCGGCCACCTCAACGATGAGGATGCCGTTCTTGGCCGCCAGCCCGATCAGGGTCACCAGACCCACCTGGGCATAGATGTTGAGGTCGATCGAGCGCAGCGCCAGGAACACCAGGGCGCCGAGCATGGCCAGGGGCACGGTCATCAGGATGATCACCGGCGTCACGTAGCTCTCGTACTGGGCCGAGAGCACCAGGTAGACCACCAGGATCCCGAGGCCGAACACCAGCACACTGGCGTTGCCCGCCGACAGCTGCAGGGCGGCCAGACCGGTGAAGGCATAGCCGATGTTGTTGAAGTCCTGGGCACGGAACAGATCCTGGATCAGCGTCAGGGCCTGCCCGGAACTCTTGCCGACCGCCTCGGCCCCCTGGATCAGGATCGTGCGGTAGAGGTTGAAGTGGCTGATCACCGGCGGTGCGCTGGTGAGCTCCGCCGTGGCGAACTCCGACACCTGCACCAGCTTGTCGTCCCTGCTGCGCACGTAGAAACTGAGCACGTCCTCCAGGGATTTGCGGTTCTCTGCTGCCGCCTGTACGTAGATGTTCCTCACCTGGCCGCTCTCGTAGGTGAGTCCCGAGTAATTGCTGCCCGCCAGCACGGCGATGGTCTGCATCGCCTGCTGGAAGTCGATGTTGAGAGCGCCCACGATCGAGCGGTCGATCTTCAGCCCGAAGGCCGGCGCACTGGGGATGAACTGGGTGTAAAGGGTGGAGAAGCCGCCGCTGGCCGTGCCGGCCTGGATCAGCTGCTTGGCCTGGTCATCGAGCTGGTTGAAGGTGAAGGCCCCGTTGCTGAGGTCGTTGAACTGGAAGTAGAAGCCCCCCTGGGCCGAGAACCCCGGAATCGCCGGAGGCTGGGCCGCCACCGCCATGCCGGAGCTGATCTGGCTGAGCTTGGCGTTGAGCCGGCTCACGATCGCCGGCGCCTTCTGGTCGGCCCGGCTGCGCTCCTCAAGCGGTTTGAAGCCGAAGAAGAACACCCCCTGGTCGGGACTGGCGCCGTTGAAGCCATAGCCGCTCACCACCGAACCGGCAATGATCTCCTCTTCGGCATTCAGGACCTTGGCCACCTCCAGGGCGGTGCCCTGGGTCTGGCTGAGGGAGGCACCGTTCTGGAGTTGGAAGATGCCCAGGCCGTAACCCTGGTCCTCCTCGGGGATGAAGGCGGAGGGAAGGGCGGTGAAGGCGAACAGGGTGAGGGCGATGCCGGCGCCCAGTCCCACCAGGATCCAGCGGCGCCAGCCGATCAGGGCCTCCACCAGAGCGGCATAGCCACGCTCGAGCCGCGTGAAGAAGGCGTTGAAACGGTTGAAGATCCAGACCAGATTGGCGCCGGCCAGCACACCCCCGACCACGCCGATCACGTAGGTGATGCTGCCGAAGGAGGCGGCACTGAAGCGACCGAAGGCCAGGCCCACCACCACCCCGCCGATGATGCCCACCACCCGTCCGGGGGGCGCTGATTTCTGGCTCCGCAGCAGCAGGGCCGAGAGCATGGGGGAGAAGGTGAGGGCGTTGAAGGCGGAGATCGCGATCGAGAAGGCGATGGTGAGAGCGAACTGGCGATAGATGATGCCGATGCCGCCGGGATAGAAGGCCACGGGCACGAACACCGCCATCAGCACCAGGGCGGTGGCCACCAGGGCGCCGAACAGCTCCCCCATGCACGCCATGGCGGCCTGGCGGGGGCGCATCCCCTTCTCCAGGTTCTTCTCCACCGCCTCGATCACCACGATGGCGTCATCCACCACCAGGCCGGTGGCCAGCACCAGGCCCAGAAGGGTGAGCTGGTTGATCGAGAAACCGAAGATCTTCACGAAGGCGAAGGTACCGACCAGGGAGATCGGAATCGCCAGGCTGGGCACCACGGTGGCCCGCCAGTCCTGCAGGAACAGGAACAGGATCATCAGCACCAGCACGATGGCCAGGCCGAGGGCGTCCACCACCCCCTCCACGGCCGACTCGATGAACTGGCCGATGTTGTAGATCTCGAACACCTTGACGCCCGGGGGGACGCCCTGGGTGAACTGGTTCATCACCTGCACCACCTGGTTCGAGACATCGAGGGCGTTGCTCTCGGGGGTCTGGAAGACGGCGACGGTGATCGAGGGGTGGCCTTCGATGCTCACCGCCTGCTGGGCGAAGGTGTTGGTGCCGTAGGTGGCTTCGCCCACATCCTTGAGCCGCAGCAGGTTGCCGGTGGAGGTGCGGCCGACGATCAGGTTGTTGAGTTCTTCGACGGACACCAGGTTGCCGTTGTTCTCCACCAGGATCGGGTAGGCGAACTTCTGGTTACCCGCCGCCGGCGGACCGCCCACCAGGCCACCGATGGCGACGCTGTTCTGGCTGGCCACCGCATTGACCACCTGGTCGGCGGTGAGGTTGTTGGCGGAGAGTTTGTTGGCATCGACAAACAGCCAGAAGGCCGGATTGCTGCCACCCAGCAGGTTGACGGTGGCCACCCCGGGCACCCGCTCCAACTGGAAGTACAGATTCTGATAAATCAAGCCGTTGAGATAGGAGGCATCGAACTGGCCTTCCGTTGAGGTGACCTGATAGGCCAGCAGGATCGACGGGGTGCTCTGCATCACCGAAACCCCGGTGGCCTGCACCTGCTGCGGCAGCTGGGGCATCGCCAGGGAAACGCGGTTCTGCACGTTCACCTGGTCGATGTTGATATCGGTGCCTTCGTTGAAAAAGACCTGAATCGTGCTCGTCCCCGACATATTGCTGGTGGAGGAAATATAATTCGCACCCGGAACGCCGTTGATCTGCTGCTCGATCGGGTTGGTCACCGCCTGCTCGGTAACGAGGGAATTGGCCCCTCCATAATTGGAGGTCACCTGGATCAGGGGTGGAGCGATATTGGGGAGGTTCTCGATCGACAGCGTGGGGATGGCGATCAGGCCCACCAGCACGATCAGGATGCTGCAGACGGTGGTCAGAACCGGCCGCTTGATGAAGTTATCGGAGAACGACATCGGAGTTCAGCTCGCCGCCGGGGCTGCGGCCGGGGCCGGGGCCCGCCGCACCGGCATGCCGGAGCGCAGCAGGGCCGTGTTGCTCACCACCACCTCATCGCCTTTGGTCAGTCCGGAGAGCACCGGGTAGGCGTTGTTCTGTAGCTTGCCCAGCTTCACCGCCGTCTGGACCACCACCGGCGTGGTGCCCGGAAGCTTCTCCAGCTTCTGCTTCTGGGCGGGCAGCAGCTGATCCGAGGCCTTGATCTGGGGCAGGACCGTGGAGAGGGGCAGCACCCGGTACACGAAGGGCTGCTGGGCCTGCATCATCACCGCCTCCACCGGCACCGCCAGCTGGTCGCTGCTGCCGGTGATGATGCGGTTGCGCACGTACTGGCCGGTCTTCAGCACCCCCGTGAGATTGGGGAACTCCGCCTTCACCAGCACCGTGTTGGGCTGGCCCGAAGACTGGGTGGCATTGGCGAAGTAGGGGGAGACGAACACCACCCGGCCCACGCCCCGCACCGGCGGATTGCCCTGGCTCTCCACCTCCACCGGCTGGCCGATCTTCACCTGGCTGGACTGGGTGGCCGGCACATCCATCAGGGTCCAGAGGGAGGCGTTGTTGACGATGCCCGTGATCGCCTGGCCCTGGCGCACGTAATCCCCCAGCTTGACCGAGTCGAGGTTGCCGATCTGGCCGTCGATGGGGGCGGTGACGAACTTGTACCCGAGGGTGGCGGCGCTGGAGCGGGCCTGGTCGCGGCTCTGGATCGCCTGGGTGATGTAGAAATCCCGGTCCTTGGTCGAGACGGCCCCCTGCTCGTTGAGGAAGACGTAGCGCTCGGCGTTGACACGATCCTTGATCGCCTCAGCCCGGTCGGAATCGAGGGTGGCCGATTCCTGCACGTTGTCGAGCACCAGGATCGGCTGGCCCGCCTTCACCTGCTGGCCCTCACTGGCCAGGATCCGCACAACCCGGCCATCGGACTGGGGCCGCATCACCACGTTGGAGGTGGACTCGATGGTGCTGATGGTCTCGATGCCCGGCGTGAAGCGGAACTCCCCCACCGTCACCGTCTGGACCACCAGGGGCGGCCTGGCCTCAGGGGCGGCGGAACCGCAGGCGGCCAGCAGCCACGTCAGGGGAAGGAGAGAGGGAAGAGCCTGCCAGCGCACCGGACCGGGTTCATACCTCCGCAAGGTACCGGAAAAGGCCCGTCCGCCCCACTGGTCCGGAGCGCCATGCGGACCCTCAGGGGCGTGGGCCGGGCTTGCCGCCCCGGCCGTGGTGCCGGTGGTAGTCCGGCTCCGGGTTGGATTCCTGCAGCTGGCGCACCGCCTCCACCGCCATGCCGGCCACCACACCGAAGCCGCCGAGCACCACCGTGCTCCAGAACAGGGCCTGGGGCGTGACCCGCAGGGGGGTGTGGGCCACGATGGAGCGCAGGAACTGGGCGATGGCCAGACCCACCAGACCGGTGAGCATGCCGGCGCAGAGCACCCGGCGGCCGCTCAGCGGTGGGCAGGGGGTCGGCATCAGGACCCCAGGCCCGGGGTGGCTTCGGCCTCGACGGGTGGCGATCCGGCGGTGAGCTGCTTCATGACGACGTAGAACACGGGCACCACGAACAGGGACAGCACCGTGGCCACGGCCAGGCCCCCGAACACCACCGTACCCAGGGATGCCTGGCTGCGGGCACCGGCGCCGCTGGCGAAAACGAGGGGCAGGAAGCCGAACAGGGAGGAGATGGCGGTCATCAGGATCGGCCGGAAGCGGGACTGGGCCGACGCCCGCGCCGCCTCGAGCGCGGAGGCGCCCTCCTGCATGCGCTGGTTGGCGAGATCGACGATGAGGATGCCGTTCTTGGCCGCCAGGCCGATCAGCATCACCAGACCCACCTGGGCGTAGATGTTGAGCACCTCACCCCGCAGGGCCAGAAAGGCCAGGGCGCCGAGCATGGCCGTCGGCACGGTCATCAGGATGATCAGGGGGTCGCTGTAGCTCTCGTACTGGGCCGAGAGCACCAGGTACACCGTGAGGATGCCGAGGGCGAAGATCACGATCGCCAGCGCGCCGGCCTTCACCTCCTCCCGCGAGATGCCGGTCCAGTCGTAGCCGACACCGGTGGTGGAGAGGTTGTCGAAGATGTCCTGGATGTCCTTGATCGCCTGGCCGGAGCTGCGGCCCGGCAGGGCGGAGCCCTCCACCTTGATCGAGCGGAACAGGTTGAAGCGGGGAATCACCGACGGTCCTGTGGTCGGTTCGATCGTGATGAACTCCGACAGGGGAATCTGGTCGCCGCTGGCATTGGGCACATAGAGCGACTTCAGCTGCTCCGGATCGGCGCGGTAACGTTCATCGGCCTGCACGAAGATGCGGCGCACCCGGCCGGCATCGAAGGTGTCATTGACATAGAAGGAGCCGATGTTGAAGCTGAAGGTCTGCATCGCCGTGCCGTAGTCGACCCCGAGGGCCGCCATCCGGTCACGGTCGACGAGGATCTGGAGCTGGGGGGCCTCGGGGGAGAACTGGGTGAACACCCGATCGAACAGGCCGCTCTGGTTGGCCTGGCTGACCAGCTGGGTGGCCGCGGCGAAGAAATCGGCCGAGGACAGCGCACCACCACTGCGGTTGAGCATCTGCATCTCGAAGCCCGCGCCGGTGCCGTAGCCGGGGATGGCGGGGGGTTCGACCACGATGATCCGGGCCTCCTGGATCACCGAGAGCTTGCGGTTCAGCCGCTGGGTGATGGCCGCCACCGACTGCTCATCGTTGGTTCGATCGCTCCAGTTGCGGGTGCCGAAGAAGAACAGGCCCCGGTTGGGGGCGTTGCCATCGAGGCTGGCACCGCTGAACACCGCCGCCGTGGTGATGTCCTTCTCGCTGCGCAGGATCTCGGCCACCCGCTGGTTGATGCGGCGCGTCGTTTCCAGGGAGGCGCCGTCGGGGGCCTGGACGATGCCGATGGCATAGCCCTGGTCTTCCACCGGAACGAAACCTGTCGGGATCGAGGTGAAGGCGAAACCGGTGAGCACGATGCCACCGGCCAGCAGAACCATGATCAGTCGGCGCTTGCCCAGCACCCAGGCCAACCCGGCGTGGTACCGCCGTTCGACGCCGCCATAGAGGACGTTGAAGCGGCGGAAGATGAACGGGGCGCCCCAGCCGAGCAGCCCGCCGATCAGCGTGTAGATCAGCACCTCCAGCGGGCTGTTCAGTTTCCCGAGCATCACGGCGGCGACGGCACCGCCGATGGCAAAGGGCAGCCGCAGCGGCAGGCCGGTGAGCAGGTGCAGGCCGTAGCCGATCGCCGCGGCCAGGGCCAGCACGCCGAGGGCCACCAGGATGCCGCCGCCGCTGGCCAGCAGTCCGTAGACGAAGCCGATGAAGACACCGGAGATCGCATAGGTCCGCCGACTGGGGGGCTCGCCGTCCCGGGCCAGCAGCAGGGCCGAGAGCATCGGCGAGAAGGTGAGGGCGTTGAAGGTGGAGATCAGGATCGAGAAGATGATCGTCGCGGCGAACTGCTTGTAGATCGTCCCGGTGGCCCCGGGGAAGAACAGCACCGGCACGAACACCGCGAACAGCACGAGGGAGGTGGCGATCACCGCCCCGAACAGCTCGTCCATGGTGGACTTGGCGCTCTCCAGGGCAGTGAGACCGGAGCCCTTCTTGGTGGAGGTGTCCTCGATCACGGTGATGGCGTCATCCACCACCAGACCCGTGGCCAGCACCAGGCCGAACAGGGTGAGCTGGTTGAGGGTGAAACCGAAGGCCTTCACGAACAGGAAGGTGCCCACCAGGGCGACCGGAATGGCGATGGCCGGCACCAGGGTGGCCTTCCAGTTCTGCAGGAACAGGAACAGGATCAGCACCACCAGCACCACCGCCTCCCGCAGGGCGGTGGTGACCTCGTCAATCGAGGCTTCGACGAATTCGGTGTTGTCGTAGATCTTCTGGATCGTCATGCCGACCGGCATGGTGCCTGCGAACTCCTTGATCACCTCCTCCACACCACTGGAGACATCGAGGGCATTGCTGCCCGTGAGCTGGTAAATGGCCATGCCCACGGAGGGAACACCGCGCAGGTCCGTGGCCTCGATGTCGAAGGATTCGCCCCCGAGCGTCACCCGGCCCACGTCCCGCAGCCGCACAAGGCCGCCGTCGGCCGTGGAGCGCAGGATCATCGAGCCGAACTCCTCGGTGTTGCGCAGCCGCCCCTGCAGCTGCACGGTGAGGGTGAACTGCTGGCCCTCGGGGGAGGGGGCACCGCCGATGCGGCCCACTGGCACCAGCCGATTCTGGCTGCGCAGGGCGGCGACCACATCGGCGGCGGTGAGCTTGTTGGCCGCCAGGCGATTCGGATCCAGCCAGAGTCGGAAGGCCAGCTGCCGGTTGCCGAAATAGGTGAGTTCACCGACACCGGGCACACGGCGGACCGCATCGGTGAGGTTCTGATCCAGCAGGCCGCTGATCGTCTCCAGGCTGAACTGGTTCTTCGGATCCTCGCTGGTGAAGTTGTAGACGAGCAGGATCGAGTTGGAGGCCTTGTTCACCGTGATGCCGGACTGACGCACCTCCTCCGGCAGGCTCGGCTGGGCCAGGGACACCCGGTTCTGGACGTTCACCTGGTTGATGTCACCGTCGCTGCCGCTGGCGAAGGTGACGGAAATGGAGCTGGAGCCATCGGCCGCACTGGTGGAGGTGATGAACTCCATGTCCTGCACCCCGTTGATCTGCTGCTCGAGCACGCTGGTGACGCCCTGCTCGACGCTGACCGCATCGGCACCCACGTAGCGGGAGGTGACCCGCACCGTGGGCGGGGCGATGTCCGGCAGGCTCTCGATCGGCAGCAGGGGGATCGCGATCAGGCCGGCGATCACGATCAGCAGGCTGCACACCGTGGTGAGCACCGGCCTGAGGATGAACGTGTTCGAAGGGGACATCAGGCGGGGCTCAGTTCACCTTGACGGGCGCGCCGTTGCGGAGATTGATCAGGTTGGTGGTGATCACCCGGGTGCCGGGCTGGAGGCCCTTGAGCACCGGATAGCGGTTGTTCTGCAGGGGGCCCAGCTGCACGGGGGTCTGCAGGGCGAAGCTGGTGCCGGCGGGGAGCTTGCGGGCCACCGCCAGGTCGGCGCGGCCGGGGCGCCGCTCCAGATCGGCCAGGCTGCCCACCTCGTAGACGAAGCTCTGGCCGGAGATCTGGGTGACGGCCGCAAAGGGAACCGACAGCTCCTGGCGGCTGTCGAGCACCAGCCGGGTGCGGGTGCGCAATCCGGTGCGCAGCACCCCGCCGGGATTGGCGAATTCAGCCTTGGCCAGCAGGGACTGGGTGCCGGCCACCACGCCCGGATCGAGGGAACCCACCACCCCCTGGGCCATCGGCTTGTTGGTGGCCGGATCCATGAGGATCACCGCCTGTCCCACCCGCAGGCGGTTGGAGAACACCGCCGGCACATCCACCCGGGCCATCAGCCGGTCGTTGCGGATGATCGTGGTGAAGGGGTCACCGGCGGCGATCACATCCCCCAGCTTCACCTGCACGTCGCCGACGGTGCCGGCGATGGGCGCCTTGAGGTCGCGGAACGCCAGATCGGCCCGCCGGGCCACCAGGTCCTGCCGGGAGGAGAGGTACCGCTGGCGGAACTCATCCCGCTGGAAGGCGCTGGCGGCCCCCTGCCGCACCAGATATTCGTAGCGCTCGTAGTTGAGCTTGTTGGTCTGGACCTCCGCCTCCAGACGGGCCACATCGGCGCGGGCCTGGGCCTGGTCGAGCACCAGCAGGATCTGGCCGGCGGCCACCTTGTCGCCCTGGCCCACGAGCAGCCGCTCGATCCGTCCGCCGGCCTGGGCCGCCAGGCGCACCTCCTCGATGGCCTCGAGGGTGCTGACCGTGTCGACGTTGTCGGTGAAGGGGGCCAGGGTGGCCGGCTCGGCGCGCACCGCGAGTGGCGGCCGTCCGGGGGGGGCCTCCGCCTGACAGGCCCCCAGCAGGGTGGCGCCAAGCAGGGCGGCCGCGGCCGCCGGAAGGGTGGTGCCGGAGCGTCGCAGGCGTCCAGTGGGTGCCCCGGGAAGAGGCGGCCTGCTCGGATGGCCGTTCACGGGTTCAGCGACGGACAAGGCTTCCGCCAGACCGTACCGCTCCGGAGGCTCTCCCGGCGAGATGATGGGGCGGTGAGTGATCTGTTCTGGCATCAGGGCGAGCAGGCCAGGCGCAGGATCGCCCCGCTGGCGGATCGATTGCGGCCGCGCAGCCTCGACGACTTCGTGGGCCAGGCGGCGATCCTGGGCCCGGGGCGGCTGCTGCGTCGCGCCATCGCCGCCGACCGCGTCGGCAACCTGATCCTGCACGGCCCCCCCGGCACCGGCAAGACGACGCTGGCGCGGATCATCGCCGGCAGCACCCGGGCCCACTTCAGCAGCCTCAACGCCGTGCTGGCCGGCGTGAAGGACCTGCGCGCCGAGGTGGACGCCGCCAGGCAGCGGCTGGAGCACCACGGCCTGCGCACGATCCTGTTCATCGATGAGGTGCACCGCTTCAACAGCGCCCAGCAGGACGCCCTGCTGCCCTGGGTGGAGAACGGCACCGTCACCCTGATCGGCGCCACCACCGAAAACCCCTACTTCGAAGTCAACAAGGCCCTGGTCAGCCGCTCCCGCCTGTTCCGCCTCCAGCCCCTGGAGCCGGAGGACCTGCGCCTGCTGCTGGAGCGGGCCCTGGCCGATCCCGAGCACGGCTACGGCCAGCGCAGCGTCGCACTGGCCGAGGAGGCGGCCGCCCATCTGCTGGACGTGGCGGGGGGCGATGCCCGCAGCCTGCTCAACGCCCTCGAACTGGCGGTGGAGACCACCGAAGCCGACGCCGACGGGGTGATCCGCATCGACCTGGCCATCGCCGAGGAATCGATCCAGCAGCGGGCGGTGCTCTACGACAAGCAGGGCGATGCCCACTTCGACACCATCAGCGCCTTCATCAAGTCGATCCGGGGCTCCGACCCCGATGCGGCCCTGTTCTGGCTGGCGCGGATGGTGGAGGCCGGCGAGAACCCGCGTTTCATCCTGCGGCGCCTGCTGATCTCCGCCGGCGAGGACATCGGCCTGGCCGATCCCCAGGCCATGGTGGTGGTGGAGGCCTGCGCCGCGGCCTTCGACCGGGTGGGGTTGCCGGAGGGGCTCTACCCCCTGGCCCACGCCACCCTCTACCTGGCCGGCACCGAGAAGAGCAACAGCAGCCTCGGCTTCTTCGATGCCGTCAAGGCGGTGCGCGAGGCCCGGCGCCAGCAGGTGCCCGCCCATCTGCGCGACGCCAACCGGGACGGCCAGGCCTTCGGTGACGGGGTGGGCTACCGCTATCCCCACGCCTATGCCGACCACTGGGTGGCCCAGCAGTACCTGCCCCGGGCCCTGCAGGGGGAGGTGTTCTGGCAGCCGGGGGCCCTGGGCTGGGAAGGGGGGCTGCGCCAACGGCTGCAGCAGCGGCGGGCCGCCCAGCTGGCCGCCGCGGCCGAAACGGCCGCCGACGACCGCGGCGACCTGCTCAGCAGCAGCCCGGACGACCCCCTGCTCAACCGCTGGCTGCAGCGCCAGGCGGGGGCGGAGGGCGAACGGCTCGACCGGCTGCGCCGCCGGTTCTGGGAAGACGCCGCCATCGGCCGCCTCGACCGGGTGCTGGTGCTGGAGGCCCACTCCCTGCTCTGGGCCCTTGATCCGCTCGAAGCGACCAGCGAGGGTGAGGTGGTGCTGGCCACGCCATCGGCGGCGGTGCACGATCGCCTCCAGGCCCAGCTGCAGCTGCTGGATCAGCTGCGGCGCCCCCGCCTGCTGGCCGCGGCGCCGGAGACGCCCGAGCCGCTGCAGGCCCAGCTGGAGCCATGGCCCCGGGGGGAGGGGCGCTTCGAATGGATCGCGGCCCGCCAGCCCTGGCGGAGCTGCACGGCCGAGCAGCGGCGGGCCTGGCTGGAGCTGCTCACGGCACTGGCGGCCCCCGGCGCCGGGCTCCGCCTGCTGTTCACCCGTCCCCTGCTGGGGCCGGCGGGCAGCCTGCGCGCCCATCTCAGCGGCAGCGATGCCGGCGACGCCCGGGACGCCCTCGAGACCGCAGCCTCCCGGGAACAGGAGTGGCGGGCGGGGGAGGGGGAGCTGGCCGAGAAGGTGCAGGAGGGCCTTGAAGCCATGGGATGGAGCGTGCAGCGCCGCTTCTGGGAGGAGGCGCTCGACCTTCCCCTGGGAGACGCCGTGCTGGAGCGCTGGTTCGGCCGCCAGGCCAGCTACCGCGGGCATCTGGCCGCCGTGCTGCCGGCCACTGGTCTGCGGCGCCTGGAAGCCCTGTTCCGGCAGCGGCGCGGGGCCGCCCTGCCCCAGCCCCTGGGGCACACCCTGCTGGTGGCCCGACGCGGCCCGGAACCATGAACACGGGGCCGTGAAACCGGGGCCGTGAAGAGGGCGCCATGAAAAAAGCCCCGGCACAAGGCCGGGGCGTCCGTTGGGATGGGGGAGAACGTCTCCCCCGGTGGCTCACCAGAGGCCGCGGACGGGCTCCTGCATCATCGGAGCGGGAGCAGCGGGGGTCTCGCGGACCATGGCGACGGGATCGGCCATCTGGTTGGCCTGGATGCAGGCGGGCAGGAAGACGTACCAGGAGAGCAGCGAGGTGCACTGGGCGGTACCGGGTGCGCAACGACCTTCGGCACAGATGTTCTGCGCACCGGTGTAGGTGTTGCAGAAATCAGCCAGACGGAAGTCGGTGGGGAGGGCCTTCATGATGCCGGCCGAGGAGATCGAACCGTCCTTGGCATCGGAGATGATCGCCGACCGCAGAGCCTGAACCGCATAGGTGTTCATGCTGTAGTACGGGAAGTAGCTGTTGGTGGCGTTCTTCAGGAACTTCACGCCCGCATCGGAGTACAGGAAGCGGGACACCCCCACCAGATTGACGGCGTAGGTCTTGGTCATGCCCGACTTGACTTCGTCGGACGTCCAGCCGGAGCGGGCCAGACCACCTTCCAGACCGCGGTCGGTGATGTCGCCGGAGTCAAGGAAGGTGTCAAAGGCGGACTGGTGGGTGGACCACACGGCACCACCGGTGTTCCAGCGGACAGGCAGATCGTTGTCCACGGCCGCGGAGGCGGGAAGCACGGAGGCCGTGACGGCCGTTCCCACAAAGAGACCGGCGAGAATTCTCTTGAACACGGGAGGCGATGTTGACTTCGCTATCAACCTAAGCATTGGAGGTGATTCTGCCTACATCTCGTGTGCAGTTTCTTTGCCTCTCCACACAGAACGGAAAGCGGCACCCTCGGCCGAGGCCCGGGCGTGTGGGACCCGGGGCCTGCGGTGGGACCCGACGGGAGGCCCCATCCAGGAACTTGCCCCTAGGGTGAAATGGTTGTCATTCGACCCAAGGTTCGACCCATGGCCCTGCAGGTGGGAGATCCAGCCCCCGACTTCACCCTCCCCGACCAGAGCGGTGAAGCCGTGTCCCTCGCCGCGCTGCGGGGCCAGCGGGTGGTGATCTACTTCTATCCGAAGGACGACACCCCAGGCTGCACCAAGGAGGCCTGCAACTTCCGGGACCGCTGGAGCGCCTTCGAAACCCACGGCATTCGGGTGCTGGGGATCAGCAAGGACGGGGCGGCCAGCCACGGCAAGTTCGTCGCCAAGTACGACCTGCCCTTCACCCTGCTGACCGACGCCGAGCCCTGTCCCGTGGCCGAGGCCTACGGAAGCTATGGACTGAAGAAGTTCATGGGCAAGGAGTACATGGGAATGATGCGGCACACCTTCGTCGTCGACGCCGACGGCAAGCTGGAGCGCATCTATCTCAAGGTGAAGGCCGAGGAGATGGCTGATCAGATCCTCTCGGATCTGGGCCTGGCCTGAGGCGCGCCCTCTGGCCCAGCCGGACACAGGGCCACCAGGGCCTCCAGACAGAGCTCGGGGTGGGGCCTCAGTGCGTCCCCCCCCAGCTCCGGCCAGCGGCGCAGCAGCGGCAGCAGGGTCGGCCCGTCACCGCCAGTGAGCACGATCGGGCAGTCGGGCGCCCCCATCCGGGCCTGACGGCCCGCCTCCCGCACCGCCGCGGCCAGACCCTCCAGCACCCCCCGACGCATGGCCGCCGCCGTGGCCAGCGGCCAGTCGTCCCCGCCGGCCTCCAAGACCCCTTCGAGGCTGGGCAGTGCCGCGGTACCCGACCCCATGGCCGTCAGCTGCAGGGCGGCCCCCGCCATCAACCGGCCACCGGCGAAGCGGCCCTGCCCGTCCACCCGGGTGAGGCTCAGCACCGTGCCGGCATCGGCCACCAGCACCGGGCCGCCCACCAGCCGGTGCGCCCACCAGCCCGCCAGGGCCCGGTCGATGCCGAGCCAGGGGGGGGATCCGGCCAGGGGCACATCCTCAAGCTTCAGACGCGATGCGTCGCTCAGAGCGGCCTCCGGGGGCACCGGGCCCACCGCCGCCCAGGCCAGGGGCGGCTCCACCGCCGAGGCCGGCGACGGCAGGTGGACGAACCGGAGGCCCGCCCCGGAAGACCCGCCGCCGCTATCCCCGTCGGCCACAGCCCAGTGCCAGCGGCTGTTGCCGATCAGCAGCCAGCGGGGCTGACGCCCCGCCACCTCAGATGCCCTCGCCCATCAGGCCGGGGAGGTGGATGCCGCACTCCTGCTGCAGGCCGCCGAAGCGGGTGGCCCGGCCGTTCGTGGTGCCGTCGTCGGGGGCGCTGGTGTGCCAGTCGCCCACGGTGGAATAGCCCTTCTCGAACAGCGGATGCTGGGGCAGCTCGTGCTCCTGCATGTAATAGAAGACATCGCGGCGGCTCCAGGCGAGCAGGGGCCGCAGCGACCAGCGCTGGCGGACCGGATCCAGGCAGTGCATGGCGCCGCGGTGGTCGGTCTGGCCAGCCCGCACCCCGCTGGCCCAGCAGTGCACCTGCAGCTGCTCCAGGCCCCGGTCGAGGGGTTCGACCTTGCGGATGCGGTTGTAGGCGCGCATGTCTTCCGGCGTCCCCGTCTCCCAGAGCCGGCCGTGCAGGGCCTCCATCCGGGCCGGGCTCAGGTCAGCCTGCAGCACATGCAGATCCAGCTTGAGGCGATCGCAGAGTTCGTCGGCGTAGCGGTAGGTCTCGGGTGGGAGGTAGCCGGTGTCGACCCAGAGCACCGGGATCGCCGGCCAGGCCCCGGAGCCGTCGAGGGCGCTGACCATGTGCAGCATCACCGCCGACTGGATGCCGAAGCTGGTGGTGACGGCGAAGTGGCCGGCGAACGCCTCCTGGGCCCAGCGCATCCGCCCGATCGCATCGAGGGGCTCCAGGCCGGCCCGGGCGGCGTCGAGATCGATGGCGGCGCCATGGCGATCGCGGGGCAGTGCCTGGAGAGCCGCAGTCCGGTCTGCCGCACCCCCCGCGGGGCTGGTGGACGCCGTGAGAGGGAAGGACACCATGTACCCATCATCGCCCTTCGGCGGTCCGGTCGATGTGGTTAGGGTGACGCCATGCAAGGGCACCCGAATCCGGCCCACAACCCGGTCCCGAACAACGTGCAGAACAACGTTGTCATCGTCGGGGGGGGCTTCGGCGGCCTGTACACCGCCCTGGCCCTGGCCCAGCGGAAGCACCACCCCCCCGTCCTGCTCATCGAGCCGAACGACCGCTTCCTGTTCCTGCCCCTCCTCTACGAGCTCCTCAGCGGCGAACTGCGCGGCTGGGAGATCGCCCCCCGCTACGACGGCCTGCTGGCCGGCCGTGGCCTTGCCTGGCTCCAGGACCGGGTGGAGCGGATCGACACAGGCGGCCATCGGCTCCACACCGCTGGCGGCCGCACCATTGCCTACGGCCGCCTCGTGCTTGCCACAGGCGCCGAGAGCAACACCTTCGCGGTGCCGGGGGCCGACCGCCACAGCCTGGGCTTCCGCAGCCTGGCCGATGTGGAGCGGCTCCAGCGCCTCGTGGCCGACCTCAGACAACAGCCCAGACCCCTGCAGCGCATCGCCGTGGTGGGCGCCGGGCCCACCGGGGTGGAGCTGGCCTGCAAGCTCGCCGACATGGTCCAGGGCAGCGCCGTGATCGAACTGATCGAGCAGGGCCCCCAGCTGCTGCCCCAGGCCAGGGCCTTCAACCGGGAGCAGGCCGCCCTGGCCCTGCAGCGCCGCGATGTGCGGCTGCGCGCCCGCACCCAGGTGGAGGCGGTGGAGGCCGGGGCGATCACGCTGCGCTGCCATCCGGACGGGGACAGCCCTGCCCACGCCGAGACCCTGGCCGTCCGGGCGGTCGTCTGGACCGCCGGACTGAGCTTCCGCCCCCCCCGGATCGACCCCGCTCCCGCCTGCGACAGCCGTGGCCGCCTGCTCTGCGGACCCGATCTGCGCCTGCGGGATCACGCCGATCTCTTCGTGGCCGGCGATCTGGCCGCCCCGGTGGACCCGCAGGACACGGCCGGCGAGGGCCCCGGTCCCGCCCCTCCCGCCACAGCCCAGGTGGCCTTCCAGCAGGCCCCGGTGCTGGCCGCCAACCTGATCCGCTCCCTGGCGGGCGAACCCCTGGAACCCTTCCAGTGGAACGATCTGGGCGAGATGATGAGCCTCGGGGTCGGCGAAGCCAGCCTCACCGCCGCGGGCGTCACCCTGGCCGGGCCGGCCGCCTACCAGCTGCGTCGCCTCGCCTACCTCACCCGCTTGCCGGGCCGGTCCCATCAGTGGCGGGTGGCCGCCGGCTGGCTGGCCGACTGGAAACCATGACAACGGCCTCCGCCCCGGCGCCACCCTGGCCCCGGCCCCGCGGCCTGCTGCTCGATGCCATGGGCACCCTGATCGGCCTGCGGACCTCGGTCGGGGCCACCTATGCCGCCGTGGCCGCCGAGCACGGCATCGACGCCGCCCCGGCGGCCATCGACCGGGCCTTTCCGGGCGTGCTGCGGCAGGCCCCGCCCCTGGCCTTCCCCGGCCTGGACGGCGATCGCCTGCTGGAGGCCGAACGCCGCTGGTGGGGCGAGCGCATCGATGCGGTGCTGGGCACCGCCGCCCCGAGGGCCTTGCACCACGCCCTGTTCGATCGCTTCGCCGACCCCTCCCTGTGGCGCGTCTACCCCGATGTGCCGGCGGTGCTGCGCCGCTGGCACGGGGCGGGGCTGCGCCTGGCCGTGGTCAGCAACTTCGACCGTCGCCTGCAGCCGCTGCTGGAGGGCCTGGGACTGGCCGATCTGTTCGACACGGTGGTGGTCTCCAGCAGCGCCGGGGCCGCCAAGCCGTCACCCCGGCCCTTCCGGATCGCCCTGGAGTCCCTCGCCCTGGAGGCATCCCAGGTCTGGCACGTGGGCGACAGCCCGGAGGATGGGGCCGGGGCCCGGGCCGCCGGGGTTCGCTGCTTGCTGGTGCGGCGTCCTTGAGGCAGGGGGTGCTGGCCGGCAGGACGGCGGGTCTGCGGCCCGCCGAGCGCCGGCGTCTGGAGCAGATCTGTCACCGCCGCCACCCCGCCGATGCGGTGGCCGACCTGCTCACCCTGCAGCGCCTGGCGGCCGAGGGCCGGGGCCTGGAGCTGCCCCTCACCCTGGTGGTGGACGGGCGCGGCCTCTGCAGGCTGCTGTGGGTGGGGGAGCTGGAGCACGCCGCTCGCCTGCTGGAGAAGCTGCCCGGCCCCTCCCGGCGCCAGGGCCACAACCTGCGCCTGCTCACCTGCGCCGGCGCCGGCCGCCAGGCCCAGCTGCAGCCCACCGCCCAGGAGGCGGTGGTGGGGATGGACCTGGCCCCGGAGCTGTGGCTGCGCTTCGGCCCGCAACCGGAGGCCGGCGGACGCTGGCCGGCGGCCATCCACATCCCGGCCGCCAGCGGCGACCGCGCCTGGCAGGGCGTTCTGGAGGGGGACCTGGCCGACCTGTGCGGCCACGATCCCGCCACCCTCGTCGGCGAGGAGGCGCCGGCCGCGGCAGCACCCGCTCCGGCCCCGGAGGGCCCCGAACGGGTGCTGCTGCTGGTGCAGACCAGCGGCGACCGGGCCCTGAGCGACCGGCGCATCGCCGAACTGGAGGGGCTGGTGCGCAGCGCCGGTGCCGTGCCGGTGGGGCGGGTGGAGCAGCGCCGCCAGGGGCCGGTCACCCGGAACCCCTGGGGGGAGGGCAAGCTGCGGGAGGCGGCCCTGGAGGCCCGCCGCGTCGGCGCCAGCCTGGTGGTGGCCGACCGGGAACTGACGCCGGCCCAGGCCCGGGACATGGAGAGCCTGCTCGACCTGCCGGTGAGTGACCGCAGTGAGCTGATTCTCGACATCTTTGCCCAGCGGGCCGCCAGCGGCGCCGGACGGCTGCAGGTGGAGCTGGCCCAGCTGCGCTACCGCCTGCCGCGGCTCACCGGCCGGGGCCTGAGCCTGTCGCGGCAGGGGGGCGGCATCGGCACCCGGGGCCCGGGCGAGACCCAGCTGGAGAAGGACCGGCGTGCCATCGCCCGCCGCATCGAACGGCTGCAGCGGGAGGTGCGGCGGCTGGGGGACCACCGGGCCCGGCTGCGCCAGGGCCGGCGCGATCTGCCCAGGGTGGCCCTGGTGGGTTACACCAATGCGGGCAAGAGCTCCCTGCTCAACGCCCTCACCGGCGCCAGCGGAGACCAGGCGGTGCTGGCCGAGGACAAGCTCTTCGCCACCCTCGATCCCACCACCCGCCGGATCGGACGGGGGGCGGCCGGGGGCGGCCCGCCGCTGCTGGTCACCGACACGGTGGGCTTCATCCGGGAGCTGCCGCCCCAGCTGATGGAGGCGTTCCGCTCCACCTTCGAGGAGGCCCTCGACGCCGATGGTCTGCTGATCGTGGTGGACCTGGCGGATCCGGCCTGGCCCGAGCAGCTCGCCACCGTCCGCACCATCCTCGATTCCCTGAAGGCCACCATGCCCCGACGGGTGATCGGCAACCAGATCGACCGCTGCGCCAGCGGCGAGCTAGAGCGGGCCAGGGCCCTGGAGCCGGGCATGCTGTTCGTGTCGGCCACGGCCGACCTGGGGCTGCAGCACCTGCGCCAGGAGCTCCAGTCCTGGACCGCCGCGGCCACGACCGACGGCCCCGCTGCTGTGCCAGCATCGGCCGGCGCCAATTTCTCTCCCATGACCCTGCAACTGGGCGACACCGTTCCCGATTTCACTCAGGAGTCCCAGCTCGGCCCGATCAACCTCTACGACTTCGCCGGCGACAGCTGGGTGGTGCTCTTCTCCCATCCCGCCGACTACACCCCCGTCTGCACCACCGAACTGGGTGAGGTCTCGCGGCTGCGGGCCGAATGGGAGAAGCGGAATGTCAAGACGATCGCCCTGAGCGTCGATTCCGCCGAGAGCCACAAGGGCTGGATCGGCGACATCAACGAAACCCAGAACACCACGGTCGATTATCCGATTCTCGCCGACAGCGACAAGAAGGTGAGCAGCCTCTACGGCATGATTCACTCCAACTCCCTCAGCAACCTCACGGTGCGCTCGGTGTTCATCATCGACCCCAGCAAGAAGCTGCGTCTGCAGATCACCTACCCCGCCAGCACGGGCCGCAACTTCGATGAGATCCTGCGGGTGATCGATTCCCTGCAGCTCACCGACCACCACCAGGTGGCGACACCGGTGAACTGGAAAGAGGGTGACGACTGCGTCGTGGTGCCCTCGATCCCCACCGACGAGGCCCGGGCGAAGTTTCCCAAGGGCGTCACCGAGATCCGTCCCTATCTGCGGATGACCCCCCAGCCGAACAAATGATTCGACGGCAGGGTTGGCGGCACAGGCTGACGGTGCCGCAGTTCACGGTGGTGACCGGCGTGCTGGTGATCACCTTCGGCACTCTGCTGCTGGCCAGTCCGCTCTGCTCCAGCGATGAGGTGGGCCTCTGGGAGGCCCTCTTCACCGTCACCTCGGCGATCACCGTCACCGGCCTGTCGATCATCGACGTGGGGGCCGAACTCACCTTTGCCGGCCAGGTGGCTCTGGCCGGGCTGATCCTCACCGGGGGTCTGGGCCTGATGGCGATCACCACCTTTCTCCAGGGCTTCGTCCAGGGGCGTTCCGGCCTGCGCCAGCGTCTCGACAAAGGCCGTGCCCTGGACGATTTCGGTGTGGGCGGCATCGGCCCCACCCTCAACCAGATTCTCCTGATCGCCGGGATCGTCATCGGCATCGGCACACTGACGCTGTACAACTTCGGCTTCACTGATATTCCTGACAAGGGCCAGCGACTCTGGGCCTCCCTGTTCCACTGCATCAGCGCCTACAACAACGCCGGCTTCGGCTTGTGGCGCGACAACCTGGTCGGTTACCGCAGCCAGCCGATCGTCAATGGGGTGATCGGCCTGCTGATCGTGATGGGCGGCATCGGCTGGCGGGTCACCAACGACATCTGGGTCAACCGCTTCCGGCTGGCCCGCATCCGCCGCCTCAGCCTGCACACACGCCTCGTCATCCGCACCACGATCGTGCTGATCGTGCTGGGGGCGGTGGGCCTGCTGTTCACCGAGCACTTCGCCACCGAGGGGATGGTGGAGCAGCTGGGTCTCTGGGACAAGCTCCAGGTGACGATCTTCCAGTCCATCACCACCCGCACCGCCGGCTTCAACACCGTGCCGCTGTCCCTGGAGACGATCTCCGATTCGGGACTGCTGCTGATGATCATGCTGATGTTCATCGGCGCCAGCCCCGGCGGCACCGGCGGCGGCATCAAGACCACCACCTTCGCGGCCCTGATCGCCGCCACCCGCTCCACCCTTCGCGGCCACGACGTGGTGGTGGTCCGCAACAGGGAGATCCCCCTCAAGGTGATCCTCAAGGCGGTGGGCGTCACCCTGGGCTCAGGCCTGTTCATCCTGCTGATGGCCCTGTTGCTGGGGCTCGGCAACACCACTGCCGGCACCCCCGGGAGCGAGGCCTTCACCTTCCTGGAGAAGCTGTTCACCTGCGTCTCCGCCTTCGGCACCGTGGGCCTCGATGTCGGCGTGACCAGCCAGCTCAACCGCTGGGGTCAGCTGGTGCTGATGGTGGGCATGTTCGTGGGCCGGATCGGTATTCTCCTGATGCTCTCCGCCGTCTACGGCAGCCGGCCCCAGAATCGGGTGGGTTTCCCCCGCGAGGAGCTCTACATCTGAGCCCGGGCTCCATCGATCCGCGGCCCATGCCCTGACAACCTCATCCCCATGAAACCGTCGTCCTCATGAATCAGTGGTGGCAGTGGCAGGGGAGCGAGACCGACACCTCCAACAGCTACGCCGTGATCGGCGTCGGCCGTTTCGGCAGTGCCGTGTGCAAGGAGCTCCTGCGCCACGGGGCCGAGGTGCTGGCGATCGACAACAGCCAGCGGGCCATCGATGAGCTCCGCCAGATGGATCCGGCCATGGAGGCCCGCGTGGTGGACTGCACCGATGAGGAGGCCCTGAGGGCCGCCGGCGCCCTGGACGTGGGCACGGTGGTGGTGGCGATCAGCGAACCGATCGGCGCCAGCATCACGGCCACCCTGATCGTCAAGGACGGCGAAGGCAGCCGGGTCCGGCAGGTGATCGCACGGGCCACCAGCGATCTGCACGAGAAGATGCTGCGCCGCGTCGGCGCCGACAAGGTGGTCTTCCCCTCGAAGATGCAGGGGACCCGCCTGGGCATGGAGCTGGTCCGGCCCAACCTGCTGGAGCGGCTGCGGCTCGACGACCGCAACAGCATCGAGGAGATCAAGGTGCCCGGCTCCTTCGTCGGCCAGTCGCTGCGGGATCTGAACCTGCGCAAGAACTACAACGTCAGCGTGCTGGCGGCGGGCCCCGCCAACCAGCTCACGGTCAACCCGCCCGCCTCCCATGTGCTCAACGCCTCTGAGCTGCTGGTGGTGATGGGCAGCAGCGAGGCCCTCGAGGCCCTGCCTTCCCACTGATTGCCTTGCGAAGCACAGCCATGCGGGTGCTGGGGCTGATGAGCGGCACCAGCGCCGACGGCATCGATGCGGTGCTGGTGAGCCTGAAGGGTCGCCCGGCCCGGCCGCGCTGGCGCATCCTCGCCAGTGCCCACACCCCCTACCCAGCCGGACTGCGCCAGCGGCTCGTGGCCGTGGGTCAGGGGGTTCCCCAGAACGCCGCCGCCCTGCTGGACCTGGCCGAGGAGCTCACCGAGCACCAGGCCCTGGCCGCCCGCGCCTGCGATCCGGAGGGCCGGGCCGAGCTGGTGGGTTGCCACGGCCAGACCCTCTGGCACCGCCCGCCGGAAACGGAGCGCCGCGGGGCCAGCTGGCAGCTGCTGCAGGGGCCGCTGCTGGCGGAGCTGCTGGGGACGCCGGTGGTGTTCGACTTCCGCAGCATCGATCTGGCTCTGGGCGGCCATGGCGCCCCCCTGGTGCCGGCCACCGACGCCGCCCTGCTGGGCAGGATCGGCGGCTGGCGGGCCCTGCTCAACCTGGGGGGCATCGCCAACCTCACCCTGCTGCCTCCCACCACCGGTCCTGATCGGCAGGCGCCGGTGCTGGGCTGGGACTGCGGCCCGGCCAACACGCTCCTGGATCTGGCGGTGGCCCGCTTCAGCGGCGGTCGCCTGGGCTTCGATGCCAATGGGGCCTGGGCGCGGCGGGGCCGCATCGACGAGTGGCGGCTGCAGCAGTGGCTCAGGGAGCCCTACGTTCAGGCCGCGCCGCCCAAGTCCACCGGCCGGGAGCTGTTCGGGGCCGCCGACCTGGAGCGGCGCCTGGACGAGCTCGGCGACGGGATGGATCCGGCCGATGCCCTGGCCACCCTGACGGCCTTCAGTGCGGCGGTGGTGGCCCAGGATCTGGCCCGCCCCCCCCGACCCCGGCCCCTGGAACTGCTGGTGGCCGGCGGAGGCACCCGCAACGGCTTCCTGATGGAGCAGCTGCGCCAGCGTTGCCACGGCACCGCGGTGCTGCCCCTGGCCACCCAGGGCATCGCCGACGACCAGCGGGAGGCCCTGGCCTTCGCCCTGCTGGCCTGGTGGCGGCACCGCGGCCATCCGGGGTCCCTGCCCTCGGTCACCGGAGCCCGGCGGCCCGCCGTGCTGGGGGTGATGGCCCTGCCGCCCCCGTCAGGGGGATGAGGGGGGCTGGCGCAGGCGCAGTCGGCGCGGTGCCCCCCGCAGCCGCCGGGTGCCGGCCTGCTCCTGTTGCTCGAGTTCGCGGCGGAAGCGATCGGCGGCGACGGCGGGCCCGAGCGGATAGGGGGCCGCGGCCGGTTCGGGAGGCCGCTGCCGCTCCAGCCGTTCCACCCCCTGCTGGATCAGCACCTTGGCCATGTTGCTGACCGTGCGCGACTCGCTCTCCGCCAGGGCGGCCAGCCGGGCGCAGAGCTCCTCCGGCAGGACGACCTGGATCCGCGGCGACTTGGGCTTGCCGCTGGAGGAGGTCTGACGGGTGGGCACGGTGCCTCTGGGTGGGGGCCGAAGAGAGGGTGCCGCTGGGATCCGGCGGGATAGGAAAAAGTGTACAGTGACCGTCATGGGTAGTATCCAAAAGTAGGGTTGTGGACCTTCCCGCCCCCACGGGATCCCCTTCAGCCAGGCCCCTCACCCAGACCCAGGCCCACCAGTTCCACGCTCCCGCCCCCACCCCGTCCCCTCCGACGGCCCACCGGCCGCTTCCGCCATGGCCCGCTCCACCCAGTCCCGTCCGACCGGTTCCGAGACACCCCTGCAGCCCAAGACCCGCCAGAGCCGGCGGCGCAGCACGGCGGAACGCAGCGATGTGCTGGTGTCGGCCGTGATCAGCACCTACCTGCTCACCCACCTGCACCATGTGCTGCAGCGGGCCGAGTTCGGTGCCCAGCAGGAGGGGCGCCAGTCCCTGGCCGCCAACTACGCCCAGCTGCGCAAGGTGCTCTGCCTCGATGCCCGCAGCATGGAGGACGCCTCCGCCAGCGGAGCCGAGGAGGACACCAGTCCGCGCGCCGCCTGATCCGCCGCGCACCGTCCCTCACGAACCCCCCGTGAGGGGCTGCGCCCACGGCCCCGTGCCCATAAGGTCAGGGAAGAATCCCGGCCAGGATGACCAGCAACGCCACCGACCACGCCACTGGCAACACCACTGGCAACGCAGCGGAGCTCTACGGACGCATCAGCAACGACGTGGAGCTCACACAGTCACTGTTCCGCCAGGCCCTTCAGGACCCCAGCGGTGCCCTGCGCAGGATCGTCGCCCTCGGCGAGCAGGAGGGCCTGCCGGTCAGCCCGGAGGAGGTGAAGGCCCATCTGGCCGGCCTCGATGACGGCGCCACCAAGCAGTGGCTGATCAAGGCCCGGGGCGGACTCTGAGGCCGGGGAGCGGAGGCCCTCCTGCGGGGGGCGGCGGGGTTGTTCCCGACGCTGGGATCCACCGCCCTGGGCCCAGCTGAAGAACAGCCAGTAGCTCGTCAGCGCCAGGCCCGCCGCCACCACCAGGGCGGCGATCTGCTCAAGGCGCTTGATCATCCTGACGACGCGACCGGACCCGTTGGACAGTCTGCAGGACGCCCCGACAGGGGATGATGCGCTCACCGCGACCGCCTTCCGCTCCGTGCTGCGCCTCGAACGCATCGGCAAGATCTATCCCACCGGTGAGGTGCTCAAGGACATCACCTGGGAGGTGAAGGCCGGGGACCGGATCGGCCTGGTGGGGGTCAACGGGGCCGGCAAATCCACCCAGATGCGCATCATCGCCGGGCTGGAGGAGCCGACCAGCGGCCAGGTGGTCCGCCAGGGGGATCCCCGCATCGCCTATCTGCAGCAGGAGTTCGACGTCGACCCCGCCCGCAGCGTCCGCCAGGAACTGTTCCAGGCCTTCGGGGAGGCGGCCCAGGTGCTCAACCGCCAGCGCCAGGTGGAGGACGCGATGGCCAGCGAGGAGGCCGCCGCCGATCCGGCCCTGCTCGATCGCCTGATCGACGAACTCGGCCAGCTGCAGAGCCGCTTCGAGGCGCTGCACGGCTACGAACTCGATGCCCGCATCGACAAGCTGCTGCCCAGCATCGGCTTCACGCCGGAGTCGGCCGAGCGGGCGGTGGGCGACTACTCGGGGGGCTGGCAGATGCGCATCGCCCTGGGCAAGATCCTGCTGCAGGAGCCGGATCTGCTGCTTCTCGACGAACCGACCAACCACCTCGACGTCGAAACGATCCAGTGGCTGGAGACCTACCTGGTGGATCAGACGGTTCCCCTGGTGGTGATCAGCCACGACCGGGCCTTCCTCGACCGGGTCTGCAACCAGATCGTCGAGACGGAGCGGGGCGTCTCCCGCACCTACCTGGGCAACTACAGCCAGCACCTCGAGCAGAAGGCCCTGGAGCGGGAGGCCGGCCAGGCGGCCTACGAGCGCCAGCAGAAGGAACTGAGCAGCCAGCAGGCCTACATCGACCGCTTCCGGGCCAGCGCCACCCGCAGCACCCAGGCCAAGAGCCGCGAGAAGCTGCTGGAGAAGGTGGAGCGGATCGAGGCGCCGCTGGAATCGGTGGGCGGGCCGCGTTTCGCCTTCCCCCCCGCCCCGCGCTCCGGCCGGGTGGTGGCCTCGATCGAGAACCTCACCCACGGCTACGACGACCAGATCCTCTTCCTGGGGGCGAACCTGGAGGTGGAGCGGGGCGACCGGATCGCCTTCGTCGGCCCGAACGGCGCCGGCAAGTCCACCCTGCTGCGGCTGGTGATGGGCTACGAGATGCCCCTCGAGGGCCAGGCCGGCCTGGGGGAACACCACGTGGTGGCCGGTTACTTCGAGCAGAACCAGGCGGAAGCCCTGGACCTGGCCAAGACGGTGATCGACACCCTCTTCGAGGCCGTGCCCGACTGGACCCAGACCCAGGTGCGCTCCCTTCTGGGCAGCTTCGGCTTCAGCAACGACACGGTGTTCAAGCCGGTGGAGAAGCTGAGCGGCGGGGAGAAGGCGCGACTGGCCCTGGCCCTGATGCTGCTCACCCCCTGCAACCTGCTGGTGCTCGATGAGCCCACCAACCACCTCGACATTCCCGCCAAGCAGATGCTCGAAGAGGCGTTGATGGCCTACGAGGGCGCGGCTCTGCTGGTCTCCCACGACCGCTTCTTCATCGGCCGGGTGGCCAACCGGATCGTCGAGGTGCGCGACGGCGAACTGGTGCTCTACCGCGGTGACTACGCCTACTACCAGGAGAAGAAACGGGAAGAGGCGCTGGAGAACGAGCGGCTGGAGGAGGAGCGCCGCCTCGCCGCCAGACGGGAGGAACAGCGGCAGAAGCAGAAGGCCAAGGCCGCCGGCAAGGCCGGCGGAGCGTCCGGGGGGAAAGCGGCAGGGAAGACCGGCCGCTGACGCGGTGCCGTCATCGGCGCGGCGCAAAATACAACTTCATGGTTGCCTAGGCAGGAAGACTCATTTCTCTGGTGTGGGCGTTTCTGTGTGCATAGGCTGACAGGGTCACCCATCCAGGAGCAGCGATGACCATCCAGAACGTCGTCACCGACGGTTGGACTGCGGAGCGCGAAGAGACCTCCGGCACCAGCGATGCCATGGAGGTGTACTTCGAGTGCATCACCACCTGCTCCCTGGAGGACGGTGAATGCGTCACCCGCTGCGTGGAAGAGCTGCGCGAGCGCCACTGACGCAACTGGGCCTCCGGGGCAGGGCCTCCGAGAGCAGGGCTTCTCAGGGCAGGGCCGCCACAGGTCGGGGCCAGGATGGGCGTCCTCCGTAGCGCCCTTCCCGGCCCTGCGCCAGAGGGACCGGGCCAGAAGCGGGGGTTGAGCGGATTTCCTGACCATGGCGCAGGCCCTGTAACAGCCGCTACGTGGCATCTTGAAACAGTTCGTAGCTTTGGGCCGGTCAGAAACGCCCCATCGCACAGCCCACCATGTCCGAACCCCTCGCCCTCAGCCTCGGTCAGAAATTCGAGCTGGAGCGCATGACCCGGGCCATCGACGCCACGGGCGACCCCCAGGTTCTGCGGGGTCTGGCCAAACAGCTGCTGCAGGCCTGGCAGAGCCAGAAGGCGGCCACCCAGTGGGTCATGCGCCAGCAGCTGGGGTCTCCCGCCCGATTCGGCGCCGAGCTCACGATGGACGCCGGCCTGCTTGACGCGCTCCGTCCCGACAGCAGCAAGGGGGGCATGGATGTCCTGTGAGAGCCGAGCTCGCGCCTCCTGTTGAGGGCGAGCCCGGGCCTCTTCCTCATCCCTGACGCAGCAGGGCCATGTCGCCAGGGATGAGCCGCAGGTTGACCGTCGCCCCCTGACGGTTCACCGTCAGATTGAGCGTTCCCCCCACCCCGGCCCGCTCGACGGCATTGATCACCTGGGACGGGTCCCTCACCGCGGCTCCCTGGGCCGCGACGATCACATCACCGGTCCTCAGACCGCCCCGATCCGCCGGTCCATTGGGCTGAACGGAAACCACCACCGCTCCCTGGGAAACGCCGGAGCCGCTTCCCGCCCGCACCTCATCGAGCCCCACGCCGATCATGGGGTGGGTGGCCCGGCCGGTGGCCACCAGTTGATTGACGATGCCGCGGGCACGGTTGATCGGAATGGCGAAGCCCAGGCCGGCCCCCGGCCCCGAGCGCACCAGGGTGTTGATGCCCACCACCTCGCCGTCGGCGTTCAGCAGCGGCCCACCGGAGTTGCCCGGGTTGATGGCAGCGTCGGTCTGGATCAGATCCAGCCGCTTGTCGGTGATGCCGAGCTTGCTGGCGTTGCGGTTGAGGCTGCTGATGATCCCCAGGGTGACGGTGTTGTCGAGGCCGAAGGGGTTCCCCACCGCGATCGCCCAGTCGCCCACCTGAAGGGCATCGGAGTTGCCCAGGGGGGCCACCGGCCAGGGCCCCGCCCCCACCAGCCGCACCACCGCCAGGTCGGTGAGCTTGTCGAGACCCACGACCCGCCCCTCGTAGCGCCGGCCGTTCTCGAGACCCACGGTCACCCGGTCGATCTGGTCCACCACGTGGGCGTTGGTGAGCACCAGCCCGTCGGACTGCAGGATCACCCCGCTGCCCTGACCCCGTTCGGTGCGCCGGGAGGGGGCCCCCTGCTGGGGAATGCCGAAGAACTGACGGAACAGGGGGTCGTTCAGCAGGCCCCGGGGCAGGCCGCCGGTGGCGGCCGACTGCACGGTGCGTTCGGTGTCGATGGTGACCACCGCCGGGCCCGCCCGACGGATCGCCGCCGCCACGAAGGATTGCCGCCCGAGCACGGCCGCGGCGGGCTGGGCCAGTCCGGGGGAGGTGAGGGTCGGGCTGACGAGGGCCGTGGTGGCCGTGACCGTGGCGGTGGCCGCCGCCGTGACCGTGGCCAGCCCGGCGGCGGCCGCGGCAAGAACGCGGGAGGAACGCATCGTGAAGAAGCTCAGATGGAAAAACCGTAGGCAAGTCCCCGGGAACGAGAAAGGGGAGGCAAACCGGCCTGACCGGCTATGATTTGTAAAGTTTTTTATCGGGTCATGGACACAAGCCGCCTGCTGCTGGCCTTTCTCGCCTTCGGAGCCGCCTGCACCTCCCTCTGGGCCTGGATGCTGGCCACCACCACCGCTCCGTCAGACGGGTGATGATGGGGGGAAGTCCGCGGACTGCGGGGTTCCCATCGCGCCATGACCTCCCTCCTCTCGCAGATCTTCCCGATCGTCTACGGGGCCTGTTTCCTCGTGCTGCTGTGGCAGGCGTTCCGGGTCATGGGGCAGGGGTTCCGCGCCATTCCCCGTCCCGGCGATGCGGGAGCCGCCTCCACGGAGCGCGGTGGCCCGGTCGGTGATCGCACCGGTCGCCTCACCATCCACCCGGAACTCCTGGACGCGGACGGCCAGCTCACCCAGGAGGACCTGCTGACGGTGCGTTTCAGCGGCGACAACGAACAGCCCGCTTTCCCCACCGATCCCAACTGAGCGCAGCCGGCCGGCCGCTGAATAGGCTCCCTGAGGTGAATGCGCCAACCGGCGGAGATCGATGGTGGATCAGAGAACGCGAATCGTGGCGGCTGTGCTCGGGGCACTGAAGCTGCCGCCACGGTTTCGACTCAAGATGGTGAAGGACGACCCCATCCGGCTCGAGCTCAGCCTGACGCCGTCCTACGGAAAGGATCCGATCCTGGTCGGCATCGTCGAATCCCAGGACCTGGTGGCCCGGCGCGACCGGGAGGGTCGCATTCCCCGTGATCTCCAGGGCACCTGGGACTGGACGGTGCGCCACGGCAAGGTCACCACGGGCGGCTGGAACCCGTACCTGAAGGAGGCCCTCCAGACCATGTTCGAGACGGGCCTGCCGGCGATCGTCTACGAAGAAACCACCGGAGAGGCCTACCACCCGGTGGATGGCATCCGCCACGTGCGCTGAACCCGCCCCTGCCCATCGACGGTCGCCTCGCGGCCATCACCGCGGCCCTCGGGCCCGGGGCCACCCTCCTGCTCCAGGCCGAACCCGGCGCCGGCAAGACCACCCGGGTTCCCCTCGCCCTGCTGGAGAGCCTCGGCCCGGAGGGCCGCCTGCTGCTGCTGGAGCCGCGGCGGCTGGCGGCCCGGAATGCCGCCCAGCGCCTCGCCGCCAGCCTCGGTGAAAACGTCGGCGGGCGTGTGGGCTACAGCGTGCGACTGGAGTCGCGTACCTCGGCGGCCACCCGGCTGGAGGTGGTCACTGCGGGGCTGTTTCTGCGCCGGCTCCAGGCCGATCCCGCCCTCGACGGGGTGGCCTGCGTCATCTTCGACGAATTCCATGAGCGCCAGGCCGAGGCGGATCTGGCCCTGGCCATGGTGCGTCAGGCCCGCAGCCTGCTGCGTCCCGAGCTGAGGCTGCTGGTGATGTCCGCCACCCTCGATCTGGCGCCCCTGGCCGCCCAGCTGGATGGGGCCAGCGTGATCAGCTGCGAAGGCCGCAGTCATCCGGTGGCGGTGGCCTACCAGCCGCCGCGGCCGGACGAGCGGCTGGAGCGCCAGGTGCTGCGAGCGCTGGAAGGCCACTGGCTGGTCGAACCCGAGCCCAGGGGCACCGCGCTGGTGTTCCTGCCCGGCCTGGGGGAGCTGGAGACGGCACGGCGGGCCATCGAGACCACCCCTTGGGGCGAGGGGCTGGAGGTGGCCCTCCTGCACGGCCAGCTGCCGCTGGCGGCCCAGGGCCAGGCGATCGCGGCCCCCCGGGGGGGGATGGGGAAGGTGGTGCTGGCCACGTCGGTGGCGGAAAGCTCGCTCACGATCGCGGCGGTGACCCTGGTCATCGACGGCGGTCTGAGCCGACGCAGCCGCTTCGACCCGGCCACGGGTATGGATGGGCTGGTCACCCAGCCCGCGAGCCAGGCCAGTGCCGAGCAACGACGGGGTCGGGCCGGCCGGCTGGGCCCCGGGCGATGTGTACGGCTCTGGTCGCCGGCGGAGCAGCAGCGACGGCCCACCTTCGATCCACCGGAGCTGCTCGAGGTGGATCCCCTGCCGATCGCCCTGCAGCTGGCGGAATGGGGTGCCGCGGAGGACGACGGCCTGCCCTGGCTCACCGCGCCCCCCCGCCGGCCCCTCGAAGAGGCCCAGGGCCTGCTGCGGCAGCTCGGGGCCGTCGATGGCCAGGGGCGCATCAGCCCGCACGGGCGGGCCATGGCCCGTCTCGGCCTGCATCCGCGCCTGGCCCACATGCTGCTGCGGGCCGCCGACAGGGGCTGGGAGTCGCTCGCCACGGCGGTGGCCGTGCTGCTCAGCGAGCGCGATCCCCTCGATCGCCGCGAGGCCGGCAGCGATCTGATGCGGCGCCTCGACTGGCTGCTGCGCCGCCCCGGGCCGGAGGGGAGCGGGCCGTCGGCGGGCCGGGGCCCCTGGAGCAGCCTCCAGGCCCAGCTGCTGCGCCAGCTCCGCCAGGGGTCGGCCGCGTCGAAGCCGGCGGTGGTCGACGGCGGCACATCCCGCGGTGGCTCCTGCGGCGGCGGCCGCGACGATCCCCCGGACGGGTCTGACGACGTTCGTGCCGCCCAGCTGCTGGCCTGGGCCTACCCGGAACGGCTGGCCCTGGGCCGGGGCCGGGGCGATGGGCGCTTCCTGATGCGCGGCGGTCGCGGCGCCGTGCTCCCCCCGGGGGATCCCCTTGCCGCCGCCGAAGCCCTGGCGATCGCCAGCGTCGACGGCCAGGGGCAGGAGGCCCGGGTGCGGCTGGCGGTGGCCCTCTCCCGCAGCGGCCTGGAGGAGCTGGTGGCGGAGGAGATCGAGGAGGTGACCGAAGCCCGCTGGGATGGCACCGACCAGCGGGTGCGCTGCGAGCGGCTGCGGCGCAGCGGGGCGCTGGTGCTGGAGCGCCGCCCCTGGCCGGATGCCAGCGGCGAGCTGGTGGAGCGGGCCCTGCTGGAGGGCCTTGAACGGGTCGGACTGGAGGTGCTCCCCTGGTGCCGCACCAGCCGCCAGCTGCAGCAGCGCCTGATGCTGGCCCACCGGCACCTGGGGGCGCCCTGGCCAGACCGTTCACCGGAACGGCTCGGGCAGGACCCGGGGGCCTGGCTGGGGCCCCACCTCGGCGGCCTGCGCAGTCTCCAGGATCTGCAGCAGCTCGACCTGGCGGAGATCCTCTGGGGGGATCTGGATTGGTCCCTGCGCCGGGAGCTGGATCGGCTGCTGCCCCTCAGCCAGCCAGTGCCCTCCGGCCGCCGGGTGCCGCTGGACTACGGCAGCGGCACGCCGGTGCTGGCCGTGAAGCTGCAGGAGATGTTCGGCTGTGTTGAAGGGCCGACGGTGCTGGACGGCCGGCTGGCGGTGCGGGTGGAGCTGCTGTCACCGGCGGGACGCCCGGCGGCGGTCACCAGCGACCTGGCCGGCTTCTGGAGCCAGGGCTACGCCGAGGTGCGCCGCGAGCTGCGCGGCCGCTACCCCCGCCACCCCTGGCCCGAGGATCCCCGCCAGGGCGTTGCCAGCGCCCGCACCAAGGCGGGCCTGGCGCGGGAAGCGCGCGGGGAGCGTCGCTGAGGGGGCCCTCCCTAGGGCAGACCGTCAAGCAGATGGCCGAAGCCAAAGTGGCGCAGTCCTTCCAGGATGCCCAGGCAGCCATGGGCGCGGGCGCGGTAGGTGCGGGCCAGCCCCGGCAGGGCCCGCACCAGGCCGGGCTCGGCATTGCCCACCATGACGCTCTGCAGGCCGGTCTCGAACATGGCCAGATCATTGAGGGAATCCCCGGCGGTGACCACCCGGGCGGGCTCCAGCTCCAGCCACTCCAGCAGGCCCAGCAGGGTGCTGCCCTTGTTGACGCCGGCCGGCAGCACGTCGAGGTACTTGTCGCCGGACACCAGGCAATCCACCCCGTGGGCCTCAATGGCCGCCAGCCGACTGGTGTCCAGCCGCAGGGGGTCGATGCCATAGGCCAGGCGCCGGTCGGTGCTGAGGGGCTCGGGTGACAGCCCCGGCAGCAGCGCCAGCAGGGGCAGCACCTTCTCCGCCCGGCCCCGCCAGAGGGCCTCGATCGGCTCCAGGGCCAGGGGCAGGGGGGTGAGGCTGGCACCACAGGCCACGGTGCAGCCCACATCGCCGATCACCACGTGGGGGGGATGGAGTCCCAGGGCGGCCTCCGAAGCCAGCAGCCGGGCGACGGAGCGCAGGTCCCGGCCGGTGCTGAACACCTGCAGCACCCGGTGGCGCTGGGAGGCCAGCCATCGGTAGAGCCGGCGGCGGGTGGGGACGGTCCCCTCCAGCAGGGTGCCATCGAGGTCGGTGACCAGCACGAGTTCGCTCTGCCTGGGCAGGGGGGCGGCGAGATGGCCCTGGAGGCGGGTCCGGGGCGCCCGCCGGCGCTCCTCCAGCCCGGGCCCCCAGACGGTGCCGGGGCCGGCATCCGCGCCCGAGGCCTGCCCCGGCAGAGGCCTCATTGCCATGGCCAGGCCCGACTGTCAACCGTGCAACCCACACCCGCCGTTGTAGCCCCTGCCACTGTCAAGTCCGCTCCATGTTTCGTTACAGTCAGGGCTCCTCCGAGGGATCCTTCCATGTCTGACGCTTCCCAGCCCCGCTTCGGCTTCGTCAACTTCGCCGAAACCTGGAACGGCCGCCTGGCCATGATGGGCTTCGTGATCGGGCTGGCGACCGAAATTCTCACCGGCCAGGGCATTCTGGCCCAGGTCGGCCTCGGCTGAGGCCCGGCTGTCTCCTCCAGCACCATCGCCCCTGGGACCCGTCCAAGGGGCAGGCCGCCGGCCCACCGGCGGCTTTTTCGTGGGCCAGGAGGCTGCGCCGGGCGGTCCTAGGTTGAACTCTTCGCCAGGCAGCGCCCTCCGATGGCCCCTTCCGCCACCGCTCCCCGCTTCTATGTGGGAAACCGTCGCGACGGCGCCAGGCTGCTCAGTAGCGCCCTTGTGATCGCCGGCGCCGGGCTCGTGCGCATCGACCATCCCATGGGCCGGGCCGTGGCCCTGGTGGCTGGCCTGCTCAGCCTCTACTGGTGGCTCTGCTACCGCCAGCTTAAGCACTGAATCCATGCTCACGGTCCCTGGCAGCAGTGCGTCCCCCCGCCAGCACGACGGCATCCCCCGCTACACGGTCGCCGAGCTCAACCAGGCCATCGGTGCCCTGCTGGAGCGGGGCTTCGCCCCCCGCTTCCTGCTGGAGGCCACCGTGGGGCGCCCCCAGCAGAAGAAGGGCCATCTCTGGCTGACCCTCGTCGACGGCCAGGCCAGCATCCAGGGGGTGATCTGGTCGTCCCAGCTGCAGAAGCTCAGCTTCGTGCCCCAGGAGGGGGATGGGGTGGTGGTGGTCGGCAAGCTCAACTTCTGGGCCGCTCGGGCCAGCCTCACGGTGCAGGTGCTGGATGTGCGCCCCAGCCTGACCACCGTCCTGCGCCAGTTCGAGCAGGTGCGCAGCCGGCTGGAGCCGGAGGGGCTCCTCGACCCGGAACGGAAGCGACCGCTGCCCCGCTGGCCCCGGCGCATCGCCCTGCTCACCAGCGTGCCCAGCGCCGCCCTGGCCGACATGCTGCGCACCGCCCGTGAGCGCTGGCCCGCCACCGACCTGCTGGTGGTGCCGATCCCCGTGCAGGGGAACGTGGAAGCCCAGATCGTGGCCGCCATCGAGAGCCTGGGCGCCCAGGCCGACCACCTCGGCATCGAGGCCCTGGTGCTGGCCCGCGGCGGAGGCAGCCGGGAGGATCTGGCCGTCTTCGACGGGGAGTCCCTGGCCCGCTGCCTGGCGGCCTGTCGCTGGCCCGTCATCTGCGGCATCGGCCATGAAGATGACGTGACCATTGCCGATCTGGTGGCCGACTACCGGGCGGCCACGCCCACGGCCGCCCTGGTGGCCCTGCTGCCGGATCGCAGCCAGGTGATCCGGGCCCTGGAGCAGGAGCGCGGCCACTTGCAACGGACCCTGGCACTCCGCGTCGCCTCGGCCCGTCAACGGCTGAGCGCACGGCAGGAGCAGCTGCACCTGCTGCACCCCGCCGGTCTGCTGAACCAGCGGCGCCAGTGGCTGGACCAGCGACGGCAGCTGCTGCAGGCGCTCTCGCCGCGGCATCTCCTGGCCAGGGGCTTCAGCCTGCTTCGGGATGGCGATGGTCGCCTGCTGCGCTCGGTGAGCCAGGTGCGGCCAGGGGCAGGTATCACCGCCGAGCTGGCGGATGGTCGGGTGAACCTGCAGGTGCAGGCCATCGAGCCGGACGGGCCAGGTCCCTGAGACCGGGCCCGGGACAGCGCCCCAGCGTCCTTTTCTCCCATCGGCCCGTCGTTCCGGCTGGCTCCCACCGTTTCCGTCCTTGCCCACTCCCATGGCCAAACCCTCCCCCCGAGCCGGCGCTTCCGCCAAGGCCAAGGTCCAGCTCTCCGGCCTGGACGCCGATGGCGCTCGGACCGGTGGAACCCAAGGACACGGGGCGGACGAGGAAGACGATGGGAGCGACGTGGCCCAGGGGCTGAGCTTCCGGGAAGCCCAGACGGCTCTCGAGCTCTGCCTGGCCCAGCTGCAGGACCAGGATCTGGATGTGGAGGCGATGGCCGGTCTCTACCGCCGGGCCCTGGCCTATGCCGAACGCTGCGAGGCGGTGCTGGCCCGGGTGGAGCAGCAGGTGATGCAATGGGATCCCGGCCAGCCAGATCTGGCCCCCACGCCCTACACCCCATGAGTGACGACGCCACGTCCACCCGGAGCGGCCCCGGCGGCCTCAGCTGGATCGCCTGGATCTATCTGCTGCTGGCCGTCGCCGGTGGGGTGCTCCCCTGGCTGGCCAATCTGGAGTTCATCCGCAGCGCAGGCTCGGCCTTCGATCTGGGATTGTTCATCCGCCAGGCCAACGCCAATCCAGCCGCCCGCTCCCTCTCCAGCGATCTGGCGATCGGGGCAACGGCCGTCACGATCTGGATGGTGCGCGAGAGCCGCCGCCTCGGCATGCGGGGGCTGGGCTGGGTCCTGCTGAGCTGCGTGACGATCGCCTTCGCGTTCGGGGCGCCCCTGTTCCTCCATCTGCGCGAACGTCGGCTGCTGGAGCTGGCTCGCCTCAGCCCGGCCGTGCCGGAGTCGGCTGGTTAGGGCTCAGAACCCATCACCCTGGCGACCACCCGTATCGCCGCTGGACGTGGTCTCCACATCGACCGCGTCGACATTGATGGTCACGTCGCGGGCATCGATCTCGGCAGGGGAGCGGGGTCCCCAGAAGATGAAACCGGACGGTTCCCCCGGCGCCGATGCAGGGGTATCGCCAGCGGCGAAGGGACTGCCGCAGGCCGGGCAGACGTCGGTGCCGAGGCTGGCGAAGCCGCAGCTGGGACAGGTGCGCAGGCGGCGCCGAAGCAGCTGCCAGCCGATCAGGGCGACTCCTCCCGCCAGCAGGGGCAGGAGCAGCAGGGTGAGGGTGAGTCCGCCGATGACGTCAAGCAGCAGGCGGCCGGCGGAGGTGGGGATCAACAGCAGCGCCGCCGCCACGCCGATCCACAGCCAGGGGATGCGCCGTTCCATCAGCGCTGGAAGCGTGGATCGTTCTCGATCCAGCGCTCCAGAGCCGCCAGGCCCTCGAGGCCAGCCCAGCCCAGCAGCAGGGCCGCCACGACCCAGGCCGCCAGCAGGCCCAGACCCACGAGCAGCGGAATCAACGCCAGGGTGGTGAGACCGATCAGCACGACCGCGCCCACCGCCATCGAGACCAGCGCCAGGCTGGCCGGCAGAGGGGGGATCCGGAGGGCAGGCTTGGCCAAGGGTCCATCCAATCAGACCCTTCCATCCTGACCCGAAACGGGCCGATCCTCAGCGGGGCAGAGGTGTCGATGGCCCCCCAGCTGCCCCGCCGGATAGCACCACACTGAAGCACTGGCCGAAGTACAGCACGGCACCCACCAGCCAGACCCAGAGCGTCAGCAGCAACACGCCCCCCACCACCCCGTAGGCCTGGAAGCGGAACCCGAGGGCGAGCAGACTCCTGCCCAGCAGCAGGTTGGAGAGGGTGAGGCTGCCGCTCACCAGCAGGGCGCCGGGGATCAGCGGGCGGAAGGGGATCCGGCGCGACGGCAGCATCCAGAGGAACAGCAGGGTGGCGCCGAAGCCGATCAGCAGGGAGACGAGCAGATCCAGCCCGAAGGACAGGGAGCTGAGCCGCAGCAGGGGTCCGGGCAGGAAGGCCTGGAGCTGGTCATGGAAGCCCCTGGAGCCGAACAGGCGCACCGTGCTGAAGAGCTGGTCGACAACGATGAGCAGGCCGACGAACAGCAGCAGCACCAGGGCCTTCAACCGCAGGGCCAAAAACCGGCGCACATGCTCCTGCCAGCGCAGGTGGTCGAACCCGAAGGGCCGATTCCACCAGAGCCGATCGGCCCCGCGCTGGAGTGTGAGATAGATGTTGCTGGCGCTGAGGGCCAGAAGCACCAGGCCGAGGATGCCGGCGCCGAATCCCTGGTTGGTGAACCGCCGCAGGGTGGCTTCGAAGCCCGGCAGGGCGGACGCGGGCAGCACCTGGCCCACCAGCACGATCAGCCGATCGAAACGCTCCACGTCCCGGCCGAGAAGCCGCGAGGCCACCGACAGCGCGATCAGCAGGGCGGGGAAGAACGACTGCAGTGTGTGGTACGCGAAAGCGGCGCTCAGATCAACGCAGTCCGCCCGCAGCCACAACAGATAGGCCTTCCAGAACGGACGGAGGCGACGACGCCATTTCACAACAGACCGATCATCAAGGGTGGGAGCTGCAGCATTCCCGCATCCTGGCCTGCCCAGCGCTGTGCCTGTTCAGGAGCCTGGCCTGGCCGTTGCCGCCGGCCCCCTCAGCCGCCCGCTGCCTTGGGCTGTCCGATGTGGTGGCCAACAGAAAAGCCACCCTCCTCGGGTGGCTTTTCCTCATCGCCCCCTCGCAGGGGCAGAA